>JAEWFA010000004.1 GCA_023389055.1 Pseudomonadota bacterium
GGTGGGCGCGGGCGTGGTGACGAAGGTGGTCGAGTGAACGTGAAGGGTCAAGGGTGAAGGGTAAAGGGGAAAAGCCTCGGCGGCGGAAGCCGGCTCGGCCCCCTTCACCCTTTACCCTTCTCCCTTCACTCGGAAAATAATGCCGCGCTTCGCGCGGCACGCTCTTTGGAAAGAAAATGCCGAACCAGAAGATCCGTATCCGCCTGAAGGCGTTCGACTATCGGCTGATCGACCAGTCGGCGGCGGAAATCGTCGACACGGCCAAGCGCACGGGCGCCGTCGTTCGCGGCCCGGTGCCGCTGCCCACGCGCATCGAGCGCTACGACGTGCTGCGCTCGCCGCACGTCAACAAGACTTCGCGCGACCAGTTCGAGATGCGCACGCACCAGCGCTTGATGGACATCGTCGATCCCACCGACAAGACCATCGACGCGCTGACCAAGCTCGACCTGCCTGCAGGCGTCGACGTGAAGATCTACGTCCATCAGGCGGAAGGCTGGCGCGGTTGAGCGCGGCTGTGCCGCGCATGCTATAATCGCGGTCTTTTTTCGGGGCGGTGCGGCAGGCACAGCACTGACGCGACGCCCACGCATCACCTGGCCAATCGCAGCCGGGATCGGAGAGAACAATGAGCCTTGGCCTTGTGGGGCGCAAGGTCGGCATGATGCGCATCTTCACCGGTGAGGGCGACTCCATCCCGGTGACGGTGCTCGACGTGTCCGGCAATCGCGTCACCCAGATCAAGACCGTCGACAACGACGGGTACAGCGCCGTGCAGGTTGCCTACGGCACGCGTCGCGCCAGTCGCGTCACGAAGGCGCAGGCCGGCCACTTCGCGAAGGCCGGCGTCGAAGCCGGTTCCATCGTCCGTGAATTCGTCGCTCCGTCCGAGGCGCTGGGCGAATTGCAGCCGGGCGCCGAACTGAAGGCAGGGATGTTCTCCGCCGGCCAGAAGGTCGACGTGCACGGCACGTCGATCGGCAAGGGCTTCGCCGGAACCATCAAGCGTCACAACTTCGGGTCGGGTCGCGCCACGCACGGCAACTCGCGTTCGCACAACGTGCCGGGCTCGATCGGCATGGCGCAGGACCCGGGCCGCGTGTTCCCCGGCAAGCGCATGTCGGGCCATCTCGGCGATGTCGCCTGCACGGTGCAGAACCTCGAGGTCGCCCGCGTCGACGAGGAGCGCGGACTGCTCCTCGTGCGCGGCGCGGTGCCCGGTGCACGCAACGGCAACGTCGTCGTCACGCCGGCGGTGCGCACGCCTGCCCTCGGCAAGAAGGCCGGCGGCGGCACGAAGACCGGCAAGGCCTGAGGAGCGCACGAATGGAACTGAAAGTGCTCGACGCACAGGGCCAGGCCGCCTCGAAGGTCGAGGCGCCCGACACGATCTTCGGGCGTGAGTTCAACGAGCCGTTGATCCACCAGGTCGTCACCGCGTACCGCTCCAACGCGCGCAGCGCCAATCGCGCGCAGAAAGACCGCTCGCAGGTGCGCCACTCCACGAAGAAGCCGTGGCGGCAGAAGGGAACGGGCCGCGCGCGTGCCGGCATGACGTCCAGCCCGCTGTGGCGTGGCGGCGGCAAGATCTTCCCGAACTCGCCCGACGAGAACTACACGCACAAGGTGAACCGGCGCATGTATCGCGCCGCGATCTGCTCGATTCTTTCGCAGCTCTCGCGCGAAGGCCGCGTCGCCGTCATCGACGGGCTCGTCGTCGACGCGCCGAAGACGAAGCTGCTGGCCGACAAGATCAAGGCGATGGGCCTGGGCGTGAACGGCGACTCGGTGCTGGTCATCACCGACAACATCGACGAGAACCTCTACCTGGCCTCGCGCAACCTGCCGCACGTGCTCGTGCTCGAGCCGCGGCACGCCGACCCCGTTTCGCTGGTCCACTTCTCGAAAGTGCTGATCACGCGGCCGGCGCTGGCGCGCGTGCAGGAGATGCTGGCATGAACACCGAACGTCTGATGACGGTGCTGGTTGCGCCGATCGTCTCCGAGAAGGCGACGATGATCGCCGAGAAGCGCAACCAGGTCGCGTTCCGCGTGCTGCAGGACGCCTCCAAGGACGAGATCCGCGCCGCCGTCGAGTTGCTGTTCAAGGTGCAGGTCGAGTCGGTGCAGGTCCTGAACCAGAAAGGCAAGAGCCGGCGCTTCGGCCGCTTCCAGGGGCGCCGCCGCAACGTCCGCAAGGCGTACGTGAGCCTGAAGGAAGGCCAGGAAATCAACTTCGCAGAGGCCGCGTGATGGCTGTCGTAAAGACCAAGCCCACTTCGCCGGGCCGCCGCTCGATGGTGAAGGTCGTCAACCCCGGGCTGCACAAGGGCCGCCCGGTCGATGCGCTCACCGAAAGCAAGAAGCGCGGATCGGGCCGCAACAACCTCGGGCGCATCACCACGCGCCATCGCGGCGGCGGTCACAAGGCGCATTACCGCATCGTCGACTTCCGGCGCAACAAGGACGGCATCGCGGCGAAGGTCGAGCGGCTCGAGTACGACCCGAACCGTTCGGCGCATCTGGCGCTGCTGTGCTATGCCGACGGCGAGCGCCGGTACATCCTCGCGCCGCGCGGCGTCGCGGTCGGCGCGGAGTTGATGAACGGCGCCGAGGCCCCGATCCGTCCGGGCAACACGCTGCCGATCCGCAACATTCCGGTCGGCGCGTCGATCCACTGCATCGAGATGATGCCCGGCAAGGGCGCGCAACTCGCCCGTTCGGCGGGCGCGTCGGCGCGGCTGCTGGCGCGCGAAGGCGCCTATGCGTCGCTGCGGTTGCGTTCGGGCGAGATCCGCCGGGTGCACATCGAGTGCCGCGCGACGATCGGCGAGGTCGGCAACGAGGAGCACAGCCTGCGCCAGATCGGCAAGGCCGGCGCCACCCGCTGGCGCGGCATCCGTCCCACCGTTCGCGGCGAGACGATGAACCCGGTCGACCACCCGCACGGCGGACGCACGCGAGGCAACCGCCACCCGGTTTCGCCGTGGGGAGTGCCGACGAAGGGCTACAAGACGCGCAAGAACAAGCGCACCGATTCGATGATCGTGCAGCGTCGCGGCCGCAAGTAACGAGAGATCCTTATGGCACGTTCCGTGAAGAAGGGCCCGTTCGTAGACGGGCACCTGATGAAGAAGGTCGACGCCGCGCTCGCGACGAAGGACAAGAAGCCGATCCGTACGTGGTCGCGCCGATCGACGATCGTCCCCGAGTTCATCGGGCTGACGATCGCCGTGCACAACGGCAAGCAGCACGTCCCGGTGTACATCAACGAGAACATGGTCGGGCACAAGCTCGGCGAGTTCGCGCTGACGCGCACCTTCAAGGGCCACGCCGCCGACCGCAAGGCGCAGGTCCGGCGCTGACGCGAACCTGGGCAAGAAGGGGTACTGCGAATGGAAACGCGAGCCATCCTGAGGGGTGTGCACCTGTCGGCACAGAAGGGCCGGCTGGTGGCCGACCTCGTGCGCGGCAAGCCGGTCGAGCAGGCGCTGAACATCCTGCATTTCTCGCCGAAGAAGGCGTCGAAGATCGTGCGCAAGGTGATCGAATCGGCGATCGCCAACGCCGAGCACAACGACGGCGCCGACATCGACGAGTTGAAGGTCAAGACGATCCACGTCGAGAAGGGCGCGTCGCTGCGCCGCTTCGCTGCCCGTGCCAAGGGCCGCGGCGCGCGCATCGAGAAGCAGACGTGCCACATTTTCGTCACCGTCGCCGACAAGTGACCGCCGTACGCACAAACGAGCGCACGCAGATGAGCTGCACGCGCTGCTGAGGGAACGAGATGGGACAGAAGATTCACCCGACGGGATTCCGGCTGCCGGTCACGCGAAACTGGTCGTCGCGCTGGTACGCCACGGGCGATCAGTTCGCGCAGACGCTGAACGACGACATCAAGGTGCGCGAGTACCTGCGCCGCAAGCTGCGCACCGCGTCGGTCAGCCGCGTGCTGATCGAGCGTCCGGCCAAGAACGCGCGAATCACGATCTACTCGGCGCGCCCCGGTGTCGTCATCGGCAAGAAGGGCGAGGACATCGAGATGCTCAAGGGCGACCTGCAGCGGCTGATGGCCGTGCCGGTACACGTGAACATCGAAGAGGTGCGCAAGCCCGAGATCGACGCGCAGCTGATCGCCGACTCGATCACGCAGCAGCTCGAGAAACGCATCATGTTCCGCCGCGCGATGAAGCGCGCGATGCAGAACGCCATGCGCCTGGGCGCGCAGGGCATCAAGATCATGAGCTCGGGGCGCCTGAACGGCATCGAGATCGCGCGCCGCGAGTGGTATCGCGAGGGTCGCGTGCCGCTGCACACGCTGCGTGCCGACGTCGATTACGGCACCTCCGAGGCGCGCACCACCTACGGCATCATCGGCGTGAAGGTCTGGGTCTACAAGGGCGACACGCTGGGGCGCAACGAGGCCCCGCTGGGCGGCGAGAAGGAAGCCGCGCTCGCGCCGGACAAGGACGACCGTCGCGGGCGCCGCCCGCCCGGACGGCCCGGTGCGCGCGGACCTCGCCGTCGGGGCGAGGCCGAGGTGCAGACCGCCGAGAAGACCGCCGACGCCGCCGAGGCGCCGAAGGCCCCGGCCAAGCGGGTGCGCAAAGTCGCCGGCGCCACGGTTGCGGGCGACGGCGAGAAGAAGGGCGACAGCGGGCCTTCGCGCCCGAACCAGGAGTGAGCGATGCTGCAACCCGCTCGACGCAAGTACCGGAAGGAACAGAAGGGCCGCAACAAGGGCCTGGCCACGCGCGGCGCATCGGTCGCCTTCGGTGAGTTCGGACTGAAGGCCACCGGCCGCGGCCGGCTCACTGCGCGCCAGATCGAGGCGGCACGTCGCGCAATGACGCGCCACATCAAGCGCGGCGGTCGCATCTGGATCCGCATCTTCCCCGACAAACCGGTCTCGAAGAAGCCTGCCGAGGTCCGCATGGGCAGCGGCAAGGGCAACCCCGAGTTCTACGTGGCCGAGATCCAGCCGGGCAAGGTGCTCTACGAGATGGACGGCGTGAACGAGGCGCTCGCGCGCGAGGCCTTCGCGCTGGCGGCGGCGAAGCTGCCGATCGGCACGGTGTTCGTCGCCCGCATGGTCGGCGCCTGACCGTTTTCATCGAAGGACATCGCGATGACCACCAATGAATTGCGCGGGCTGGATTCCGCCGCGCTGAAGAAGGAGCTCGACGACCTGCTCCGCGCGCATTTTTCGCTGCGCATGCAGATCGCGACGCAGCAGTTGAACAACACCAGCCAGCTGGGCAAGACGCGCCGCGCCATCGCGCGGGTGCGCACGATCATGAACGAGAAGGCATCGGGCAAATGACGACGAGCGAAGCCATTGCCGCAACGACGGCGCCCGCGGGCGCGACGGGCACCAAGCGGACGCTGCTCGGTCGCGTGGTGAGCAACAAGATGCAGAAGACGGTCACCGTGCTCGTCGAGCGTCGCGTGATGCACCCCGTCTATCGCAAGTACATCGTGCGCAGCACGAAGTACCACGCGCACACCGAAGCGCCGTACAACGAGGGCGACCTGGTCGAGATCCAGGAAGGCCGTCCGATGTCGCGCACGAAGTCCTGGTCGGTGACGCGCCTGGTTCGCTCCGCCCCGGGCGTCTGAGCGCGCCCCGGAAGCCGTCGGCTTGCGCAACCCGCGCAAGCCTGCCATAATCGCGGGCTTCCGGTTTTCCTGGCAGTTCGTCAGAGCCGCCCCCGGATCGCCCAAACCACGGGACCAAGACTGACCGCGCCCCGTGCTTCCGCCGCCGGCGGGAGCGCACAGCGGATCAAGTTGGGAAAGCAAAAATGATTCAGATGCAATCGACGCTGGACGTCGCCGACAACACCGGCGCGCGTTCGGTCATGTGTATCAAGGTGCTGGGCGGCTCGAAACGCCGCTACGCCGGCATCGGTGACGTCATCAAGGTCTCCGTGAAGGAAGCGCAGCCGCGTGGGCGCGTCAAGAAGGGCGAGATCTACAACGCCGTCGTCGTGCGCACCGCCAAGGGCGTTCGCCGCCAGGACGGCTCGCTGATCCGCTTCGACGGAAATGCGGCGGTGCTGCTGAATGCCAAGCTCGAGCCGATCGGCACGCGCATCTTCGGCCCGGTCACTCGCGAGCTGCGTACCGAGCGTTTCATGAAGATCGTTTCGCTCGCACCGGAGGTGATCTGAAATGCGCAAGATCCGCAAGGGCGACGAAGTCGTCGTCATCGCCGGGCGCGACAAGGGCAAGCGCGGCACCGTGCTCGCCCGCGTCGACGACACGCACCTGGTCGTCGAGGGCATCAACGTGGTGAAGAAGCACGTGCGGCCCAACCCGATGAAAGGGCAGACCGGCGGCATCGTCGACAAGTCGATGCCGATCGACCAGTCGAACCTGATGCTGTGGAACCCCGTCGCCGGCAAGGGCGACCGCGTCGGCGTGAAGACGCTCGAGGACGGGCGTCGCGTTCGGGTGTTCAAGTCCAACGGTGAAATGGTGGGTGCGTGATGGCCGATTCGCAGCGGGCCCGTTTGCAGCAGCAGTATCGCGAGAAGGTGGTGCCGGAGCTGATGAAGCAGTTCGGCTACCAGTCGGCGATGCAAGTGCCTCGTGTCACCAAGATCACGCTGAACATGGGCGTGGGCGAGGCCGTGGCCGACCGCAAGGTGCTGGACAACGCGAGCGCCGACCTTACGAAGATCTCGGGCCAGAAGGTCGTCGTCACCAAGGCGAAGAAGGCCATCGCCGGCTTCAAGATCCGCGCCGGCTACCCGATCGGCTGCATGGTCACGCTGCGCGGCCAGCGCATGTACGAATTCCTCGATCGACTGATCACGGTCGCGCTGCCGCGCGTGCGCGACTTCCGCGGCGTTTCGGCGAAGGCCTTCGACGGTCGCGGCAACTACAACCTCGGCGTGAAGGAACAGATCATCTTCCCCGAGATCGAATACGACAAGGTCGATGCGGTGCGCGGGCTCGACATCGCGATCACCACCACCGCGAAGACCGACGACGAGGCGAAGGCGCTCCTCGCGGCGTTCCGCTTCCCGTTCCGGGCCTGAAAGGAAACGAAACAGTGGCAAAACTCGCTCTGATCAACCGTGACCTGAAGCGGCAGGCAACCGTTCGCAAGTTTGCCGCCAGGCGCAAGGCGCTCGAGGCGATCATCGCCGACCAGTCGGTGAGCGAAGAGGATCGCTACCAGGCGCGCCTGAAGCTGCAGGCGCTTCCGCGCGATTCCAGCCCGACGCGGCTGCGCAATCGCTGCGCGATCACGGGACGTCCGCGCGGCACCTTCCGCAAGTTCGGCCTCGGCCGGAACAAGCTGCGCGAAGTGGCCATGCGCGGCGAGGTGCCGGGCCTGACGAAGGCGAGCTGGTGAACGGCGCGGCCGGTCCAGCGGGCAACGAGCGAGCAACGAGGAATCCATCATGAGCATGAGCGATCCGGTCGCCGACATGTTCACGCGCATCCGCAACGCGCAGCGCGTCGACAAGGAAACGGTAACGATGCCGTCGTCCAGGCTGAAAGTGGCGATCGCGCAGGTGCTGAAGGCCGAGGGCTACATCGACGATTTCGCCGTCACGGCCGACGGCGCGAAGAGTCAGCTCGAGGTGCGCCTGAAGTACTACGCCGGTCGTCCGGTCATCGAGCGGCTCGAGCGCGTCTCGCGTCCCGGACTGCGCGTGTACCGCGGGCGCGATGCGCTGCCGCAGGTGATGAACGGCCTGGGCGTGGCGATCGTCACCACGTCGCGCGGCGTCATGACCGACCGTAACGCGCGCGCCAACGGCGTGGGCGGTGAAGTCATCGGCTTCGTCGCCTGAGGCGCAAGGAGCGGAAATGTCCCGAGTAGGAAAGAGCCCGATCCCGGTGCCCGCCGGCGTGGACGTCACGATCGAAGCCGATCGCGTCGCCGTCAAGGGCCCGCTCGGCGCGCTCGAGCAGCGCGTCAAGCCGCTGGTGCGCATCGCGCGCGACGGCACGAACATCGTCCTCGAACCCGCCGACGCGAGCACCGATGCGAATGCGATGAGCGGTACCTACCGCGCGTTGCTCGCGAACATGGTGCAGGGCGTCTCGAAGGGCTTCGAGCGGCGCCTGCAGCTGGTCGGGACCGGATTTCGCGCGCAGGTCCAGGGCAATGCGCTGAACCTGTCGCTGGGCTTCTCGCACCCGATCGTGCACGCATTGCCGGCCGGCGTGAAGGCGGAGACGCCTACGCCCACCGAGATCGTGCTCAAGGGCGCCGACAAGCAGGTGATCGGCCAGGTGGCGGCCGAGATCCGCGGCTACCGCGAACCCGAGCCCTACAAGGGCAAGGGTGTGCGCTACGCCGACGAGCGCGTGGTGCTCAAGGAAGTCAAGAAGAAGTAACGGACGGAAACACGGACGGCAACGGACGGAATTCGAGCGATGGACAAGAAACAACCGCGCCTGCGTCGCGCGCGCCAGACCCGGCTGAAGATCCGCGAGCTGCGCGCACGCCGGCTCACGGTGCACCGGACGAACACGCACATCTACGCGAGCATCATCGACGAGACGGGCGGCAAGGTGCTGGTCAGCGCGTCGACGCTCGAGCAGGAGTTGCGTAGCCAGCTCGCCGCGCAGAACGGCCGCGGCGGCAACACCGGCGCCGCCGCGCTCGTCGGCAAGCGCATTGCGGAGAAGGCACTTGCGGCGGGCATCGATCGGGTCGCGTTCGACCGCGCCGGCTATCGCTTCCATGGGCGAGTGAAGGCGCTCGCCGAGGCGGCGCGCGAAGCCGGCCTGCAGCTCTGAGGATTCGAATATGGCAAAGATCCAGGCCAAGATCGGCGGCAAGATGGGCGAGGAGCGCGACGACGGGTTGCGCGAGAAGATGATCGCCGTCAACCGGGTGACGAAGGTCGTCAAGGGCGGCCGCATCCTCGGCTTCGCCGCACTCACCGTCGTCGGCGACGGCGACGGCCGCATCGGCATGGGCAAGGGCAAGGCGCGCGAGGTGCCGGTCGCCGTGCAGAAGGCGATGGACGAGGCGCGTCGCAAGCTGGTGAAGATCCCGCTGCGCGGCGGCACGCTGCATCACCAGGTGATGGGGCGGCACGGCGCGGCGGTCGTCATGCTCAAGCCGGCGCCCGAGGGCACCGGCATCATCGCCGGCGGTCCGATGCGCGCGATCTTCGAGGTGATGGGCGTGGCCAACGTCGTCGCCAAGAGCCACGGCTCGTCGAATCCCTACAACATGGTTCGCGCAACGCTCGATGCGCTGCGCAACCTGAACACGCCCGCCGAGATCGCCGCCAAGCGCGGGAAGTCGGTCGAGGAGATCTTCGGATGAGTACCAAGACGCTGAAGGTCAAGCTGGTACGCAGCCCGATCGGCACGCGCGGATCGCACAAGGCGACGGTGCTGGGGCTGGGCCTGAAGAAGCTGAACCAGACGCGCGAACTGGAAGACACGCCGGCCGTGCGCGGAATGATCGACAAGGTCTCGTACCTGGTGAAGGTGCAGGGATGAAACTGAACGAACTGAAACCGGCCGCGGGCAGCCGGCCCGCCGGCAAGCGCGTCGGCCGTGGCATCGGCTCGGGGCTGGGCAAGACGGCCGGTCGCGGCCACAAGGGGCAGAAGTCGCGTTCGGGGGGCTTTCACAAGCTCGGTTTCGAAGGCGGCCAGATGCCGTTGCAGCGCCGGCTGCCGAAGCGCGGCTTCACGTCGATGTCTCGCGACGACGTCGCCGAGGTTCGCCTGTCCGACCTGGAGCGGCTGCAGGCCACCGAGGTCGACCTGCTCACGCTGAAGGCGGCAGGCGTCGTTCCGCAGCTGGCGCGCGGCGCGAAGGTTTTCCGCTCGGGCACGCTCACGCGCAAGCTGAGCCTCACCGGCGTGGCGGCCACCAAGGGCGCCAGGGAAGCGATCGAAGCCGCCGGCGGCTCGGTCGCCTGATCGCTCACGGCGCGACGAAGCAAGGCACAGTGGCAACGAATCCCGCATCGCTGATCAAGTCGGGGAAGTTCGGCGACCTGAAGCGCAGGCTGTGGTTCCTGCTGCTCGCGCTCGTCGTCTACCGGATCGGCGCGCACATCCCCGTGCCCGGCATCGACCCGGCCCAGCTCTCGCAGCTGTTCCAGGGGCAGCAGGGCGGCATCCTCGGGATGTTCAACCTGTTCTCGGGCGGCGCGCTGTCGCGCTTCACCGTGTTCGCGCTGGGGATCATGCCGTACATCTCGGCATCGATCATCATGCAGTTGCTCGCGGTCGTGGTGCCCACGCTCGAGGCGAAGAAGAAGGAAGGCGAAGCGGGTCGGCGCGAGATCACCAAGTACACGCGCTGGTTCACGCTGGGGCTGGCGACCTTCCAGGCAATCGGCATCGCCGTCGCCATCGAGGCGCAGCCCGGTCTGGTCATCGATCCGGGCCCGATGTTCCGCTTCACGGCGGTGGTGTCGCTCGTCACCGGGACGATGTTCCTGATGTGGCTCGGCGAGCAGATCACCGAGCGCGGCCTGGGCAACGGAATCTCGATCATCATCTTCGCGGGGATCGTCGCCGGGCTGCCGAGCGCCATCGGCGGGATGGGCGAGCTGGTGCGAACCGGCGCGATGGGACCGTTCATCGCGCTGATCATTCTCGTGCTGGTGGTCGCCGTCACGGCCTTCGTCGTGTTCGTCGAGCGCGGGCAGCGCAAGATCACCGTCAACTACGCCAAGCGGCAGGTCGGCAACCGCGTCTACGGCGGGCAGAGTTCGCACCTGCCGCTGAAGCTGAACATGTCCGGGGTGATCCCGCCGATCTTCGCGTCGTCGATCATCCTGTTCCCGGCGACGATCGCGCAGTGGTTCACGTCGGGGGACCCGTCGAACCCCGCGATCCGCTGGCTGCGCGACATCGCGTCCACGCTTTCGCCCGGTCAGCCCGTCTACATCCTGCTCTACGCGCTGGCGATCATCTTCTTCTGCTTCTTCTACACGGCGTTGGTGTTCAACAGCCGCGAAACGGCGGACAACCTGAAGAAGAGCGGCGCCTTCGTTCCGGGCATCCGCCCCGGCGAGCAGACGGCGCGCTACATCGACCGAATCCTGATGCGGCTCACGCTGGCGGGGGCGATCTACGTCACCGCGGTGTGCCTGCTTCCCGAATTTCTCGTGCTCGAGTGGAACGTTCCGTTCTACTTTGGCGGTACCTCGCTGCTGATCATCGTGGTGGTCACGATGGATTTCATGTCGCAGGTGCAGGCATACGTGATGTCGCATCAGTACGAGAGCCTGTTGAAGAAGTCCGGTGCGAAACGCGTCGGTGCGTAGGATGGCGCGTCTCCGTCACTGAGGAAGACTCGGACGAGGCGCGACGCGCACCGATGAGCAAGGAAGACGTCATCCAGATGCAGGGCGAGGTCGTCGAGAACCTGCCCAACGCAACGTTTCGCATCCGACTCGAGAACGGGCACATGGTTTTGGGGCACATATCCGGAAAGATGCGCATGCACTACATCCGCATCCTGCCGGGGGACAAGGTCACGGTCGAACTCACGCCGTACGACCTGTCGAGGGCGCGGATCGTCTTCCGCGCGCGATGAGACTGCGAGGTGAGCGATGAAAGTGATGGCTTCGGTGAAGAAGATCTGCCGCAACTGCAAGATCATCAAGCGCAAGGGCACGGTGCGCGTGATCTGCACCGACCCGCGGCACAAGCAGCGTCAGGGCTGAGAGAGGAAGAGCGATGGCACGCATAGCCGGCATCAATATCCCCGATCGCCAGCACACGGAGATCGGACTGACCGCGATCTACGGCATCGGCCGTTCGCGCGCGCGCCAGATCTGCGCGGCGGCGAACGTTCCGTTCGAAAAGAAGGTCAAGGACCTGAACGACGCCGAGCTCGAGCGGCTGCGCGACCAGATCGGGCGCTTCACGATCGAGGGCGACCTGCGCCGCGAGGTGTCGATGTCGATCAAGCGGCTGATGGACCTCGGCGCCTACCGCGGCACCCGACATCGCCGCGGGCTGCCGGTGCGCGGCCAGCGCACGCGCACGAACGCGCGCACGCGCAAGGGTCCGCGTCGCGCCGGCGTCGCGTTGAAGAAATAAAGGGATCAGTCCATGGCAACCAGGTCGCAATCGGCCGCGCAGCAGGCCGCCGCATCGCGGGCACGCAAGAAGGCGCGCAAGAACGTCTCCGACGGCATCGCGCACGTGCACGCGTCGTTCAACAACACGATCATCACGATCACCGACCGGCAGGGCAACACGCTGTCGTGGGCGTCGTCGGGCGGCGCGGGCTTCAAGGGCTCGCGCAAGTCGACGCCGTTCGCCGCGCAGGTGGCTGCCGAGGCCGCCGGTCGCGCGGCGCAGGAATGCGGCATCCGCAACCTCGAGGTGCTGATCCGCGGACCGGGTCCGGGACGCGAATCGTCGGTGCGCGCGCTGAACGCGCTCGGCATCAAGATCATGCAGATCCAGGACGTCACGCCCATCCCGCACAACGGGTGTCGGCCGCCGAAGAAGCGCCGAATCTGACGATGCGGTGAATGGTAAAGGGTGAAGGGTGAAGGGAAAAACCGAAGCGAGGTGAGCGTCGCCGACGGGGCAGTTGCCCTTCACCCTTCACCCTTGACCCTTCACCTTTTTCAAGCCACGTCCGTCACCCGTTAGGCCCTCACGGGCCGGGTCACCAGAGACGGACTGACCGCGAAGCGATTCGCGCATAGAGAGGAATTTCAAGTGGCACGTTACACCGGACCTAAGGCGAAGCTTTCGCGCCGCGAGGGCACCGATCTCTTCCTGAAGAGCGCGCGGCGCGGGCTCGACAGCAAGTGCAAGCTCGACAGCAAGCCCGGCCAGCACGGGCGCACGTCGGGTGCGCGACCCTCCGACTACGGACTGCAGTTGCGCGAGAAGCAGAAGGTCAAGCGCATCTACGGCATCCTCGAGCGGCAGTTCCGCCGCTATTTCGAGGAAGCCGAGCGGCGCAAGGGCAACACCGGCGAGAACCTGCTGCAGCTGCTCGAGTCGCGGCTGGACAACGTCGTCTACCGGATGGGCTTCGGCTCCACGCGCGCCGAGGCGCGCCAGCTGGTCGGCCATCGTTCGGTCACGCTGAACGGCCAGAAGGTGAACGTCCCTTCCATGCTGGTCAGGCCCAACGACGTGGTCGCCGTCATCGAGAAGGCGCGCAAGCAGGCGCGCATCCAGGACGCGCTGAACCTCGCGGAGCAGACCGGCTTCCCCGGTTGGGTATCGGTCGACAAGAACAAGATGGAAGGCGTTTTCAAGCAGATGCCCGATCGCGGCGACCTGGCCGGCGACATCAACGAGAGCCTGATCGTCGAGTTGTACTCGCGCTAATCGAGAGGAACCTTATGCAGACTGCCATGCTGAAGCCGCGCATCGTCGAGGTGGAGCAGCTCGGTGCATCGCATGCCCGCGTCGTGATGGAGCCGTTCGAGCGCGGCTACGGACACACGCTGGGCAATGCGCTTCGCCGCGTGCTGTTGTCCTCGATGGTCGGCTACGCGCCTACCGAGGTGCAGATCTCGGGTGTCGTGCACGAGTACTCGACGATCGACGGAGTGCGCGAGGACGTCGTCGACCTGTTGCTGAACCTGAAGGGCGTCACGTTCCGCCTGCACAATCGCGACGAGGTCTTCCTCACGCTGCGCAAGGACTCGCCCGGCCCGGTCACTGCCGGCGACATCGACGTGCCGCACGACGTCGAGGTGATCAACCCCGAGCACGTGGTCGCCACGCTCACCGACGGCGGCAAGCTCGACATGTCGATCAAGGTCGAGCGCGGCCGCGGCTATCTGCCGGGCAACCTGCGCAGCCCCGCCGAGAGCAAGACGATCGGCAAGATCGTACTCGATGCATCGTTCTCGCCGGTGCGTCGCGTGAGCTACCAGGTCGAGAGCGCGCGCGTCGAGCAGCGCACCGACCTCGACCGGCTCGTCGTCGACGTGGAGACGAACGGTGTCATCGCGCCGGAAGAAGCGGTTCGGCAGTCGGCGCGCATCCTCGTCGAGCAACTGTCGGTGTTCGCAGCGCTGGAGGGCGGCGCCGAGCCGATGGCCGAGGCGCCGGTGCTCGGCGGCGCACGCGGTCCGCAGATCGATCCGCTGCTGCTGCGCCCGGTCGACGACCTCGAGCTCACGGTGCGATCGGCCAACTGCCTGAAGGCCGAGAACATCTACTACATCGGCGACCTGATCCAGCGCACCGAGAACGAGCTGCTGAAGACGCCGAACCTGGGGCGCAAGTCGCTCAACGAGATCAAGGAAGTGCTGGCGTCGCGCGGATTGACGCTCGGCATGAAGCTCGAGAACTGGCCGCCGGCCGGGCTCGAGCGTCCCTGACGAACACGAACGAAGCCGAGAACGCGAGGAACCGTCATGCGTCACGGTCACGGACTGCGAAAACTGAATCGAACGAGCAGCCATCGCGAGGCGATGCTGCGCAACATGTGCAACTCGCTGCTGCGCCACGAGCTGATCAAGACGACGCTGCCGAAGGCGAAGGAACTGCGCCGCGTCGTCGAGCCGATCATCACGCTGGGCAAGAAGCCTTCGCTGTCGAACCGGCGCCTGGCTTTCGACCGGCTGCGCGACCGCGAGATGGTGGTGAAGCTGTTCGACGAACTGGGCCCGCGCTACGCCGCGCGCAACGGCGGCTATCTGCGAATCCTGAAGTTCGGCTATCGCGTGGGCGACGCCGCGCCGATGGCGCTGATCGAACTCGTCGACCGACCCGAGCCCGTGGAGGCCGACGAGGACAACGCCAGCTGAGCGGCGCGGCTCGCGCCGACATCGCTTGGCCGACGTCCTCATCGTCCGGGGGCTGCACAAGCGCTTCGGCGGCTTCGAGGCGGTCGCCGGCCTCGATTTCTCGGTGCGTGCCGGCGAATGCTTCGGGCTGCTGGGCCCGAACGGCGCCGGCAAGAGCACCACGCTGAAGGCCGCGCTCGGCCTGGTCGAGCCCACCGCCGGCTCGATCGAACTGCTCGGAATGCCGATCCCGGAGCGCGCGCGCGAGGCGCGCTCGCGCGTGGGCGTCGTTCCGCAGAACGACTCGCTCGATCCCGATTTCACCGTCGCGGAGAACCTGCTCGTCTTCGGCCGCTATTTCGGCCTGTCGCGCCCGGCCGTCGCGACGCGGCTCGACGAACTGCTCGATTTCGCCGGACTGGCAAACAAGCGCGACGCACGGATCGACGAGCTTTCGGGCGGCATGCGCCGGCGACTGACGCTCGCGCGCGCGCTCGTTGCCGATCCGGAAGTACTGTTCCTGGACGAGCCGACCACCGGGCTCGATCCGCAGGCGCGCCACCTGATGTGGGAGCGGCTGCGCCAGCTGATCGCGCGCGGCAAGACGATCGTGCTGACGACGCACTTCATGGAGGAGGCCGAGCGGCTGTGCGACCGCATCGCGATCATCGATCACGGCACGCTGATCGCACTCGATTCGCCGCGCGCGCTGATCCGCGACAGGATCGAGCCGCAGGTGATCGAGGTGACGGGCGACGGCGTCGACCGATGGGCGCGCGAGTCTGCGCCGCGATTCGCCGAACGCGTCGAGCTCGTCGGCGAGACGGCGTTCCTCTATTGCAGCGACGTCGACAGCGCGCGCCGGGCGTGCATCGATGCGGCGGCCGCGGCGCCGGCGTTGCACACGCTGCAGAGGCCGGCGAATCTCGAGGACGTGTTCCTGAAGCTCACCGGCCGCGACCTTCGCGACTGAGGTGATGCACATCCGGTTTCCTTCCGCCGCTGGTGCGTTCGCGGCAGGCGTCTGCGGGGCCGCAGCGGCGGCGCCCGGTGCGCGCGGCGATGCGCGCTGCGA
>JAEWFA010000022.1 GCA_023389055.1 Pseudomonadota bacterium
CCCGCGAAGCGGGGGCTGCGCATCGGCGCGCCCGCGGCAGACGGCCCGCGCCTTTGCACGCGCCCTTATCGCCCGGTCGAACTCGCCACCGCCCCGAACACCCCCGCGCCCAGCCTTACCGACCACGCCGCCGACTGCACCTGCACCACGTACGCAACGGCGATCAGCAGCGCGGCATCGACGCCGCCGGCGCCGAATGCGTTCATCGCCAGCGCCAGCGCGATCGACAGGTTTCGCATCACGGTGCCGTACACGAGCGCGATCGCGTCGCCGCGCGGCAGCACGGCACGCCCGACGAAGATGCCCAGCGCGTAGTTGAATGCGTACAGCGCCACCAGCGGCACCAGCACGTCGACGAGCAGCGCGGGCCGAGCGACGAGATCGCCGCCTTTCAGCGCCAGCGCGACGAAGACGATCCCGAGCACGCCCAGCGTGGACAGCGGCGGAAAGCGCGGCGCCCAATCCTTGCGGAAGCTCTCGCGTCCGTGGCGGCGCACGAGCCACTCGCGCGTGAGCTGCCCGAGCAGCATCGGCAGCAGCACGACGAGCGCGATCTGCAGGAACACCGCGACGAGATCGACCGGCACCACGGCGCCCATCAACCATTGCAGGTAGAAGGGCGTGGCGAGCGAACCGAGGATGAGCCCGACGACGGTCATCTTGATCGCGGCCGGCACGTTGCCCTGCGCGAAGCCGGTCCACGCGATCGTCATGCCGCTGGTCGGCAGCAGCGACGCCAGCAGCAGGCCGAGCGCCAGGTACGGCTGCTCGGCGAACCAGAGCCGCCCGATCGCAAACGCGACGAAGGGGATCACGCCGAAGTTGATCGCCTGTGCCATCCATTGCGCGCGCAGGTCCCCGCCTTCGAGCAGCTGGCGCGGCTGCAGCCCGACCATCATCGGGTACACCATCAGCAGCGTCAGCGGGACGATCAGCGTGCGCAGCCACGCGGAGGGCGCGACGAGCCCGTAGACCAGGCCGAGCAGCATCGCGATCGGGATCGCGAGCGCGAGGTTCTTCGTCAGGCGGGCCAGCAGGTTCACGTCACGATCCTCCGGCGGCGACCCGCCGCGGTCGACGCGTTCTCTCAGCGTCCGAGCCGATGCAGCCGCGCGCGCAACGCGTCGATCTCGTCGATCAGGTCGAGCGCGAGCGCAACGCCCGGCGGATTGACCTCGAGGTCGCGCGCGAGCTTCGTCGCCAGGCGCGCGCGGCGAAGCGCCGCGCCGCTGAAGCGCCATTGTGCGCGCGCTGCCAGGAGCGACGCGGGAATCGTTCGTCGGCCGCGCGGCGCTTCGCCCGTATCGGACGGAGCGATCGGCTCGATCACTCCCTCGACGATCAGCGCCGTGACCTGTTCCTCGTCGGCGCCGACGGCGCGCGACAACTCGACGAGCGTGAACTCGATCTGCTCCTCGACGACGGGCCCCTGGACCGGGGTGCGGGATTGGTCGCTCATCGCGTTCTACCTTCCTGCTCTCGGGTCGAAGTCGAAAGCCTTTGCCATCGTGCGCCAGGCCTCCTTCTGCGCGTCGGTGGCCGCGGGCGGCAGCGCGATCGACACGACCGCGTAGAGGTCGCCCGGCGGCTGCGACGGGATCCCCTTGCCGCGCAGCCGCAGCTTGCGACCGGCCTGCGAGTTCGCCGGTACCGTCAACTCGACGCTGCCTTCCGGCGTGCGCACCGGCACGCTCGCGCCGAGCGCGGCCTCCCACGGCGCGAGCGGAAGATCGACGTAGACGTCGCGGCCGTCGACGCGCCAGCGAGGGTTTTCGCGGAACTCGATCTCGAGGTACAGATCGCCCGGCGGCCCGTTGCCGATGCCCGGTCCCCCCTGGCCGGCGAGCCGCAGATGCTGTCCGGCGCGGATGCCGCGCGGGATGTTGACGTCGAGCTCGCGCTCCTGCGTGACCAGGTGCCCGCTCGCATCGACGGTCGGCATCGCCAACCGGATCGAGCGCCGCGCGCCGCGGTACGCGTCCTCGAGGTCGATCAGCACTTTGGCGTGGTGATCCTGCCCCTGGCGCGGCATCGACTGCGCACGTCGCTGTTGTGCGTGTGCCTGGCGCATGCGCGAGCCGAACAGTGCCTCGAAGAAGTCGCTGTAGTCGCCCGCCTGGCCGTCGAAGTCGGCTCCGCGGAACTCGAAGCCGGCGTCCCAGTTCGGCGGCGGCTGGAAGTCCTGGCCGGCGCGCCAGTTCTCGCCCATGCGGTCGTAGGCGGCGCGCTTCTCCGGGTCGCGCAGCACCTCGTTCGCTTCGCCCAACTCCTTGAAACGCACCTCGGCGTCGGGCTCCTTGCTGACGTCCGGGTGGTACTTGCGCGCCAGCTTGCGGTAGGCGCGCTTGATCTCGTCCTGCGTCGCACTGCGCTCGACGCCGAGGATCTCGTAGTAATCGCGGAATTTCATCGTTCTACACCACCGTGCCGAACATCTTTCCGATCATCGCCGTGATCGCCATCGCCGCCGCGCCCCAGAACCCGACGCGGATCGACGGGCGAAGGACCGGCGCGCCGCCGGCGTACGCCGCGATCGCGCCGAGCGTCACCAGGAACGCCAGCGACGTGCCCGAGATCCACGCGATCATTGCCGCAATCGGCGCGAGCGCGACCACCGCCAGCGGCAGCCCTGCCCCCAGCGAGAAGCTCGCCGCCGAGGCGAGCGCCGCCTGCACGGGCCGTGCGATCGTCTCGTGCGTGATGCCCAGTTCCTCGCGTGCGTGCGCGGCCAGCGCGTCGTGCGCGCTCAGTTGACGGGCCACTTCCGTTGCCAGCGCCGGCTCGACGCCGCGCGCCCTGTAGATCGACGCCAGCTCGTTCAGTTCGCTGGCCGGGTGCGCCGCGATCTCGTGCCGTTCGAGCGCGAGATCGGCGCGCTCGCTGTCGCGCTGCGAGCTCACCGAAACGTATTCGCCGGCGGCCATCGACATCGCGCCGCCGACGAGCCCGGCCAGCGCGACGATGATCCATTCGCGCCGTCCGCCGCCGGCGGCGACGACGCCGGTGAGCAGGCTCGCCGTGGAGACGATGCCGTCGTTGGCGCCGAGCACCGCGGCGCGCAACCAGCCTATGCGCTCGGTTCGATGGTGTTCGGCATGCGGACGGGACCGGCGCTGCATTCGTTTCGCGGGACGGTGCGGCTGGCAGCGAAAGCGCAGGCGCCCCGCTCAGCGATCGCCGTCGCGCGGCAGCGCCGCCTCGGGCATGCCGAGCAGCGACGCGCGTTCGGTGTCGCCGGCCGGCGCCTCAGCGAGATGCGCGCGCGAGCGATGCCGTCCGCGCAGGTAGCGGCCCGCCTCGCCGGGCTGCGTCGCCTCGCGCGCCGGGGGTTCGAAGTGCAGTGCACCGTTGCGCCGTGCGTCGGCGAACACGAGCCGCGCGAGTTCGTTGAGCGCCTGCACGTAGACGCTGCGCTTGAACTCGATCACCGCCTCGAGCGGCACCCAATAGTCGTTCCAACGCCAGGCGTCGAACTCCGGATGACTCGAGGCACGCAGATCGATGTCGCTATCGCGCCCGACCAGTCGCACCAGGAACCAGATCTGCTTCTGGCCGCGATAGTGGCCGCGCCACTCCCGACGCACCCAATGTTCGGGCACGTCGTAGCGCAACCAGTCGCGCGTGCGTCCGACGATGCGGACGTGGTGCGGATGCAGGCCCACTTCCTCGTGCAGTTCGCGCAGCATCGCCTGCTCGGGCGACTCGCCGCGCTTGATGCCGCCTTGCGGAAACTGCCAGGAGTGCTCCCGTATCCGCTTTCCCCAGAAAACCGCGTTCCTCGAGTTGACCAGGATGATCCCGACGTTGGGGCGATAGCCGTCACGGTCCAACATGGCCCGCACCCCTCGATCTCTTACAATCGCTTCGATTATAGCCAGTGCCCCCACGCGTTTGCCGCGCAATACGCCTCGCATCGATGGCGTTGCGCGCTTCCGGATTCCCCATGAAAGCTTCTCGTTTCCACCTGTCGACGCAGAAGGAAGCGCCGGCCGACGCCGAGATCGTCAGTCATCGGCTGATGACGCGCGCGGGCATGATCCGCAAGGTCGCCGGCGGCATCTACACGTACATGCCGCTGGGGCTGCGCAGCATCCGCAAGATCGAGGCGATCGTGCGCGACGAGATGAACCGCGCGGGGGCGGTCGAACTGCTGATGCCGGTCGTCCAACCGGCCGAATTGTGGGTCGAGTCGGGTCGGTGGGATAAATACGGGCCGGAACTGCTGCGCGTGAAGGATCGCCACCAGCGCGACTTCATCGTGCAGCCCACCTCGGAAGAGGTCGTCACCGACATCGCGCGCAACGAGTTGCGCAGCTACAAGCAATTGCCGACGAATTTCTATCACATCCAGACGAAGTTCCGCGACGAGCGCCGACCGCGTTTCGGCGTGATGCGCGGGCGCGAGTTCACGATGAAGGACGCGTATTCCTTCGATCGCGACCGCGAATCGGCGCTGGCGAGCTATCGCGCGATGTTCGACGCGTATCGCGCGATCTTCTCGCGCATGGGGCTGCGTTTTCGCGCGGTCGCCGCCGACACCGGCGCGATCGGCGGCTCAGCGAGCCACGAGTTCCAGGTGATCGCCGATACCGGTGAGGACGCGATCGCCTGGTGCCCCGATTCCGATTACGCGGCCAACATCGAACTCGCCGAGGCGCTGCCGCTCGTCGAGCGACGCGAGACGCCCGGTGAGCCGCTGGTGAAGACGCCCACGCCGTCGCGGGTGCGCTGCGAGGACGTCGCCGAGCTGCTCGGCATCCCGCTCGAGCGCACGGTGAAGTCGATCGTGCTCGCGGTCGACGCGCACTCGGACACGCGCATCCACGGCGAGGCGCGCGTCGCCTCGGTGCCGGATGAGGCTCCACGCGCGCCCGCCTCCGGGACGCAGATCTGGCTGCTGCTCGTGCGCGGCGACCACGAGTTGAACGAGGTGAAGGCCGGCAAGGTCGAGGGCCTCGAAGGATTCCGCTTCGCCACCGATGCCGAGATCGTCGAGCATTTCGGCTCGCCGCCCGGTTACCTCGGCCCGATCGGCACGCGCAAGCCCGTGCACATCGTCGCCGACCGCACGGTGGCGAACCTGCACGACTTCGTCTGCGGCGCGAACGAGGAAGACTTCCACTACACCGGCGTGAACTGGGGGCGCGACCTCCCGGAGCCGGTGGTCGCCGACATCCGCAACGTACGCGAGGGGGATCCTTCCCCCGACGGCAAGGGCGTGCTCGCGATCCAGCGCGGCATCGAGGTCGGCCACGTGTTCTTCCTCGGCACGCGCTACTCGAAGGCGATGAACGCGCACTTCGTCGACGCCGACGGGCAGTCCAGGCCCTTCGAGATGGGCTGCTACGGCATCGGGATCACGCGGCTGCTGGGCGCCGCGATCGAGCAGAACCACGACGAACGCGGCATCGCATGGCCGCGCCCGATCGCGCCCTTCGAGGTCGTCGTCGTGCCGCCCGGCTACGCGCGCTCCGACGTCGTGCGCGCCACGGCCGACGCGCTGTACGAGCAATTGCTCGCCGAAGGCATCGACGTGCTCCTGGACGATCGCGACGAGCGCCCCGGCGCGATGTTCGCCGACTGGGAACTGATCGGCGTTCCGGTGCGCGTCACCGTCGGCGAGAGGAGCCTCAAGGAGGGCAAGGTCGAGGTGCTCGTGCGACGCGACATGCAGGTCGAGCAGGTTCCCGTCGGCGATGCCCTGCCGGCCATCCGACGAGCGCTTGCCGGCTGAGCCGCTCGGCGATTCAATCGCCGACGAATGAAACGTGTCCTGTTCCTGCTGCTGCTCACCTGCGCGCTGTTCGCCGCGCTGATCGCGTCGCGGCCCGCTCGAGCCGGTTCGCAGCAGTACGAGGCGCTCAGCGACTCGATGCGCTCGGCACTCGCCGCCGCGGTGCGCGAAGACCACGAAACGCCACAGCCGCATTTCGCGTCCGTCTCCGAGAAGGTCGACTGGCTCTCGTCGATGGCCTCGCGCCTGCCGCGCCGCTGGAAGCCCGAGTACCGCCAGCGCATCGAGTTCCTGCACGCCGTGCGCTACGAGGCACAGCGCGCCGGTCTCGACCCGCAGCTCGTGCTCGGGCTGATCGAGGTCGAAAGCAATTTCCGCCGCTACGCGGTCTCGAGCGCCGGCGCGCGCGGTTACATGCAGGTGATGCCGTTCTGGGCGAAGCTGATCGGCGATGCCGACGCCGCGAAACTCTTCGACCAGCGAACGAACCTGCGTTACGGCTGCACGATCCTGCGCCACTACCTCGACATCGAACGCGGCGACCTCTTTCGCGCGCTCGGCCGCTACAACGGCAGCCTCGGCCGCGCCGAGTATCCGAACGCCGTGCTGCGCGCCTGGAAACGATGGCAGTTCGCGCCGTCGCCCGGCTTTCAGCGCGAGCCGCTGAACGCCCCCGAGCGCTTCACCGAGCGCTCCCCGGAGCCGGTCGCGAAAGTGCTATAAGACGGGCACTTCCCCGTCGCTCCGGAACTCACGATGAACCTCGCTTCGAGCCTGCAGCAATGGGCGGCGCGCGCGCCGTCGAAGCCCGCGATCCTCTTCGAAGGCCGAACGATCACGTACGGGCAACTCGACGCCGACGCCTCGCGCCTGGCGCACGCGATGCGCGCCAACGGCATCGGCGCCGGAGATCGCGTCGCGCTGTACCTGCCGAACATCCCGGAGTACGCGACCGCGTACTACGCCGCGCAGAAGATCGGCGCGATCCCGGTGTCGATCAACGCGATCTTCCGCGCGGGCGAGGTCGAATACCTGTTGAACGACTCGGGCTCGGTGCTCGTGTTCACCGTTGCCGAGCTCGTGCCCTTCGTTCCGCGCGAATCGTGCCCGGCGGTGAAGAACGTCGTCGTCTGCGAGGGCGAGGCGAGCAGCGCAGCGCCCACGCTGGCGCAGTGGTGCGCGGGCCAGCCCGAGCGCTTCGCTCCCGTCGAGCGCGCCGCCGAAGACCCGGCGGCGCTGCTCTATTCGTCGGGGACCACCGGTTTCCCGAAAGGGGTGACGCTGTCGCAGTCGAACATCGCCACCAACGTCGCCACGGCGGCGAAATACTCGGGCTACCGCGACGACGATCGCCTGTCCGTGTTCCTGCCGCTCTTTCATGTCTACGGGCAGAACTACATCCTGAACGCGGCAATCCTCGCCGGTGCCACCGTCTGTCTGTTCCGCCGCTTCGTGCCCGACGTCGTGCTCGACGCGATCCAGCGCGACCGCCACACGCTGTTCTTCGGCGTGCCGACGATCTTCATCGGCCTGCTGGCGATGGACCTGTCGAAATGGGACCTGTCGTCGATCCGCTACGAGATGTCGGCGGCGGCGACGATGCCCGAGGAGATCTCGCGCCGCTGGACCGAACGCTTCGGCCGCCGCGTATACGAGGGATACGGACTGACCGAATGCTCGCCGTTCGCCTGCTACAACGACCTGGTCGAGCACCGCTTCGGCTCGGTGGGCCGCGCGGTGGAGGGCTTCACGCTGAAGATCCTCGACGAGAACGACCGCGAGCTGCCGCACGGCGAATGGGGCGAGATCTGCATCCGCGGCCCGGGCGTGATGCTCGGCTACTGGAACCGCCCCGAAGACACGGCGCAGGCACTGCGCGACGGCTGGCTGCACTCGGGCGACATCGGCCGCATGGACGCCGACGGCTACGTCTACATCGTCGATCGCGTCAAGGACATGATCAACGTCTCCGGATTCAAGGTGTGGCCGGCCGAACTCGAGCAGTACCTGTACAAGCTGCCGCAGGTGCAGGAAGTGGCCGTCTACGGCGTTCCGCACGCGGAGAAAGGCGAGCAGGTGGTTGCGGCGATCGTGCCGAAGAAGGGCCAGGCGATCGGCCCCGACGACGTCATCGCCTGGTGCCGCGCCAACATCGCCGCCTACAAGGTGCCGGCGCGCGTGGACATCGTGCAGGAGCTGCCGAAGAGCGCGACCGGGAAAATCCTGAAGCGCGTTCTGCGTGATCAGGCGCCGTCGGCGTGATAGGGTAACCGGCTTTCGATTTCGGCAGACCGGCTGCCGTACCCGACAAACACCACGAAGGGAGAGGAGCATGACCGGATTCACGCGTCGTGATTTCAACCGCGCAGCCGTCGTCAGCGGAGCGGGTGCGCTCGCCGCGCCGGCGATCGTCCGCGCACAATCGAAGAAACTGAAGGTCGGCGTGCTGCTGCCTCGCTCCGGCGCGCTCGCCTTCATCGGCCAGTCGTGCCAGCGCGGCGCCGACATCTCGCCGGCGCTGCTGAAGGAGATGTACGGCGTCGACGTCGAACTGATGAACGCCGACATCGAGTCGAACGTCGACGTCGCGCGCTCGCGTGCCGAGAAGCTGATCGACGAGGGTGCGCAGGTGCTGATGGGCGCTTTCGACTCCGGACCCACCGCCGCCATCGCCCAGGTGGCCGAGCAGCGCAAGGTGCCGCTGGTGGTGAACATCGCCGCGGCGCCGCAGATCACCGAGCAGGGCTACAAGTACACGTTCCGCAACTTCACCACGGCAGGCGAGCTGATCACCAACGGCCTGGCGCTCACGCGTGACCTGTTCCAGGCCACCGGGCGCGCGCCGCGCACGGCGGTCTTCATGCACGTGAACGACACCTTCGGCACGTCGATGGCCAAGGGCATCGCCGCGATTTTGCCGAAGCTCGACTACCTGCCGTTCAAGATCGTCGACACGATCGCCTACGACCGCGAAGCGCGCGACCTGTCGGTCGAAGTCGCCAAGGCCAAGGCCACCAATGCCGACTTCATCCTGCTGGTGAGCCGGCTGAACGACGCGATCCTGCTCGTGCGTGAACTGGTCAAACAGCGCTGGTCGCCGCAGGCGGTGCTCAGCCCGGGATCGCCCGGCATGTACGAGGCGCAGTTCTACAAGGCGCTGGGCAACCGGTACTCGGATTACTGCATCTCGAACGTTCCCTGGTACAACCCGAAGGCCGAACTCACCAAGCGCGTCGAGGCGCAGTTCAACAAGCAGTTCCCGCAGGAAAAGCTGATGTTCCACGCGTTGAACGTCGGCTTTACCTTCGAGGCGATGATGATCGCCGCCGACGCGTTCAAGCGCGCCGGCACCGCCGACGGCGCGCAACTGGCCGACGCCCTGCGCAAGACGAACATCGCCGAGCACATGATGATCGGCGGTCCGATCCAGTTCGACGCGAAGGGGCAGAACACGCACATTGCGTCGGCGTGCATCCAGAACCGGGACGGCGAGCCGAAAGTGGTGCTGCCCCAGAACGCGGCGCAGGCCAAGCCGGTGTTTCCGGTGCCGGGGTGGCAGGAGAGGAAGGCCTGAGACGACCTCCTAGACAGCCGCGGCACGTCAAAACGCCGCAACCAGCGGCGTTTTCGTTTCGGCCCCCCGGCAGCTCGGCTACGCGGCCGTGTCACGCCCAAGTCGTCCATCCGCCGCGCACACATTCGTAACAGGGTATGCGATGGCAAACAGAATTAGTTCGTCGGTGAATTTTACGCTCAGCTAAGGCGCGTGAGAGCGACCCGTTTGATCGAAATCACGTGTAAGCTGTTGATTGTAAGAGAATTAGACGCCGACTCCTCGCGCTCGATCGAGCCGCTTGATGGTGCCGGGCGCCAGTTCAAATCTCCTTGTCGCCGACGTGGCGAGCGGTAGAGCAAAATTGTCGGCTCGCTTTACGTCTGACCAATAATAGCCCCCCCAAATGCTTGCACATCAAGGACTTTCTGCACTGGCACGGAAACTGCTTGTTATCTCTTACCCTGAGAGGCTATCTGCGGAGCAGCAAATGAAACTCATGTCACTTACTCGAGGCCTTTTTGCAGGGGCGCTCGCGTTGACCGCCGCCGCCGCTTCAGCCTCCGTTGTTTACACATTCGACGCGACCGAGGTTGCGGCATTCGGTTCGGCGCCCTACGGCACTGTTACACTGGTCGAGAATGGGTCGAATGTCGATGTGACCGTTAACCTGCGATCGGATCTCGATTTCGTGCTGACGGGTGGTCCGCACTCGATCTTTTCACTTAACATAAATGACGCGGTCGTTGACGACATCCAGAACATCGCATTCTGGTCGGGCCCCGACGGTCCGGCGTTTCCTATTGCGATTGCGCCTGGCGAGAATACGCCATATGGCGAGTTTGATTTCATGGTTGACTGTACCGACAACAAAGCTTGCGGTGGGCAAGGTGGGAGCAACCTCATTCAGGATCCGCTGACGTTCACAGTTCTGAACTCCACGTATGGCGACTTCGGCGTTGAGAATGCTGACGGCGCGTCGTTCGCTGCCGACGTCATCTGTGTCAGTGGATCCTGTAATGGAGCAACGGGTGCGATTGCAGTCACTGGCCCGGGCGTTCCGAATGGCGGTGGTGGCGGCGGTGGAACTCCGGTTCCGCTTCCCGGCACGGCCGCGTTGCTCGGCTTGGGGCTGTTGGCTGCCGGTTTCGCCCGGCGCGGGAAGGCCTGACGCTTCAGACATCCCTGATCGAGAAAGCCCGCGGAAGCGGGCTTTTTCTTGTGCGCCCGGCACGGGCGCACTCCCGCGGGTGCAAGTCCCGCCGTAAGTTGAGCACAGCGAACAAAGCGAAGCGCAACTGCGGTGACCGAGCGTGGGAAGGAAGCGTGGAGCGAAGCTGCCAGCCGATGTACAAGAACCGGATACAAGGCGCTGCCAAGCAGGGCTAGCGGGCAAGAAACCGCGAAGCTCTCGTGATCAAGGCGAGGCGGCGTACATCCAGCGGTTGCGCAGCGAAGGAGTGCGTTCTTACCCGGGGAGATCTGGCCTTGCGGCTGAAAGGCCGACGGGGATGACCCGGAGCGAGAAGTCAGCAGAGGCCGTAGTAGTCGTCGGTACGGGGCGAAGGCCCGAACGAGTGGGAGAGCCGATCGATCGTGTCGCTCGGAGGTGCAAGGCGTCAGAAGCCCGGGCAACCGGGGCGCAGCGTGCAGCGCGAGAGTGAAGCCCCAGCTCGGGCGATGCGTGACGAAGCAACGGGCGTTGGAGCGGCGCGACCATCGGTTCGTTCGCTACGTCGACGATTGCAACGTCTACGTGCGCAGTCAGCGGGCAGGCGAGCGGGTGCTCGATGGATTACGTCGCCTCTACGACCGGCTTCGTCTGAAGACCAACGAAGCCAAGACGGCCGTCGCGTCGGTGTTCGGCCGCAAGTTCTGGGGGAGCCCGGGTGGTCGGATCAAGTGCGCGGTGGCGAAGAAGGCGGTGCAGATCTTCCGTCAGCGCGCCGCTGGATGACGCGCCGCTCGAGTGGACGAAGCCTCCCCGAGGTGGCGGAACGACTGCGGACAGACGATGTACCGAGGGTTGAAGGCGATGGGCGCCTCGGAGGGGGACGCTCGCAAGGTGGCCGCGAACAGCCGGTGCTGGTGGCGTAACGGCCGTATGCAGTTGAACCGAGCAATGCCTATTGCCTACTTCGACCGGCTCGGCGTGGCCCGACTCTTATGACCTCAACCACTCGAACCGCCCGGTGCGGACCCGCATGCCGGGTGGTGTGAGAGGGACCGGTCAGGTATCCTGACCGCCCCTATCCCGATTCCGAGCACGACGGCCTCAATAAACGCGGCGCCGATGCTCGCACTACGGCTTGTTGATCACAATCGAATTTGACACGTTGCTGCCAGGCGCGTAGGTCAGGCTCGTGCCGCTGAGGCCCCGCACCGAATACGTCGTCGTCGCGTACTTGTTGTGGATCATGCCGCTCGCAACGCTGCACGTGCCGTTGCTCCCGGTCGTGCAGCTGACCGATGAGCCGCCTACCGAGAAGCTACCGTTTACAACCGCTCCTGGCACCCAAGCGCCGCTTGTATCCTTGACGCCGATTGTCACGGTTGCACGCCACTGCTTCTTGGATGAGGCGGAACTGCCGGTCAACGTGGCAACGAAGACGGAAATGCTCGGCGAAGTGGTCGTCGTGGTCGTGGGCGAGGTGGTTGTCGTGCTGGTAGGCGAGGTGGTCGTTCCCGTGTCAGTAGTCGTGCTGACGATCGACGCGGCATCCGCATAAAGCAGGAGATTGGGAGATCCCGAGCCCGCGCTCGTCACCTTGCCCACCGTGGCGGCCGCCTTGATCGCATCAGCAACGGCTGTTGCGCTCGCGGTCGGCCGCGATTCGAGCAGCAAGGCAGCTAGCCCGGCGACGTGGGGGCTGGCCATGGAGGTTCCGGCCATCAACTGTGTGGCCGTGTCCGACGAATACCATGCTGACTTGATACTGCTCCCGGGAGCGAAGAGGTCTACGCAGGTGCCGTAGTTCGAGTAACTCGCGCGCGCGTCGGTACTCGTCGTCGCCGCCACCGTGATGGCCGTTGGCTCGCGGGCCGGCGAATAGTTGCATGCACTCGCGCTGTTGTTCATTGCGGCGACCACGACCGGCACGCCACGCGATACCGCCTTGGCTACCGCCGAGTCAAGCGTCAGCGAGCCCGATCCGCCCAGGGACATGTTGATGACCCCGCGCCCCTTGAGGTTCGCGAGCACCCAGTCGATGCCGGCGATCATTCCGCTATAGGCGCCCCACGAACTGCAGTCGAGCACGCGGACCGGCACCAGCGTCACGGCCTTCGCCATGCCCCAGGTCGAGCCGCCGATGGTTCCGGCGACGTGGGTGCCATGACCGTTGCAGTCGTTCGTGCCGTTGCCGTCGTTGATCGCGGTGTAGCCGGGAGCGACTCGGTTGCCGAAGTCGACATGGGTAGCCCGAATACCCGTATCGAGCACGTAAGCAGTGACGCCCGCGCCGGTCGAGCCATAGCTGAAGCTGCCACTCAACGGCAGGTCGCGCTGATCGCTGCGATCCAGCCCCCACGTCGCTCCGGTCTGCAGTGTGTGGGCGGTTACCGGCTTATCGACCTCGACATAGTCGACGTTCGGGTTGCGCTGCATCGCCGCCAGGAACGAGTCCACCGCAGGATCGGGCAACGTAACCGCGAAGCCTTTCACGGCGGTTGAGTATACGAAGTCCACGCGGCCATTGGACCCGCGCATCGCAGCGCTGGACTCGGACGCCGGGTTGCCGACGCTCGAGTTGAATACGACGATCAGACGCTGAAAGCCGAGGGGAGTAACGCGTTTCTCGCCGGCCGAAGCCCGGTCGAATGCCGCAGTTGCGTCCTTTGTCGTCAGCTCGGAAACGACGGATTTGACCGTCGGGGTCGCGCCAGCCGAAAGTGCGAATCCGGCTTCCAGCGACGGCAACTGGGCTTTCACCGCCTGCAACGTGACCGACAATTGGTCACGCGTCGTCATCATGTCTTCCTGCTGCGCAAAGGCCGCCGTGCGCTGTCCGGTCTCGCCAAGTGCTATCGCCGTGACCCTTGCCATGCTGGCGAGAGCGCGGTCACCGGTCGCCACGAAGTCGGCCATCGGATCGCGGTCCTGCAACCCGAATCGCGCCTGCACCGACGCACGCGCCTCTGCCAGCGTCTGACCGTTGAAGCTCATCTCGCTGGACACCAACGTAGTCAGCGGACTGATGACCGCTCGCGATACGCGCTGACCGCTTCCGTCGGATTGCAGATATGCAGCCACCGGTGACATCAGTGTGAAGCCCTTCTTGCCCGCCTCCTCGAGCGTTGCTCCGCGATCGTCGGCGTCCTTCGCGGCTGGCGATACGTGCGTGACCAGCATCGCCGTTTCGAGTTGCTCGCTCGAGAGTGGAAGCGACTGCAGCGTGAACGATCCGCTTGCATCCGTGGGAGCGGAGATCGGCTCGCCGCTGTCGTGCGTGAGGTTGTGGTTCAGGTCGAGGAACACGACCGCGCCTTCTATCGGGCCGTCGACGACCACGCCTTCGACCAGGGCGGCGTCCTTCGTCGTGGTCTGCATCGACGTCGAGTCGTCGGACCCGCTTCCGCTACACGCGCCCAGCGCGAGCAGCACCGCCGTGCAGGCGGTCGAAAGTGCAAATTTTCCGGCGCGTTGTGCACCGATCCGCTGAACGAGCATCGAGACCTCCCGTGATGTGAGAGGCCGGACGGGATGACGGTCCCTCCCGGCAGCCCCGCTGCCATGGCGATCGTCGGCTCGACGGCTCGCTGTAGGCCGGTGGCTTTGCGCCCCGGGCTTTCGCCCGGTTTGCCCTTGTTTGTGACGTTTGTCGCGCTGTGCGACTGCGAAATAGCTTACGCGTTCCAGTCAGCGCAAATGGCGGCAAGCAGCGCCGCTCGTCCGCATAGCGGACCGCTCGTCTGGAAATGTCGGAAGGGACGTTTCGGCAGGTGAACAGGCTGCGCGCGTTTGCTGCAGGCGTGGTGGCGGACAGCTGGAATGGCGCCGCATCAGCGCGACAAACGGGGTCGTCTACCGAACGGTATCGCGGCTTCGGAGCGTGCTTCGGGCGGGTCAGCTGTGATACACCGCACGTCGCTTCACTTGACTTCGCAGTCAGTGTTCATCAGTAAATGAGCGAAAACATCTTCTTGATCAACAAGTTAATATTTGTGGCCCGGAAATTGCTTCAGTTGCATCGCGTTTCGTTCCGATCGATCAACTCAAAGGCCAAAGAGATGTCGCACCTACTTACCCGCTGGGCCGCTGCCGGTCTTTTTGCAGTTTCCGGCGCCGTTTCGGCCGCCGTGCTCTCAAGCGGAGGAACCTATATTTTCGACTACAACGACGCCGCCGCCAGTTGGTCCGGTTCGCTGACGATCGAGGTGCTGAGCCTCGATAGCACATCCCTGACCGCTGACTTAACGATGAAGAGCGACTCGACGAGTTACGCCGGTTCACGGTTGGCCGGGTTTGCCTTGGATTTCTCGCCAAGCGTCGGAGCCACAAACTTCGTCGCAAACGTGGACGGAGGCGAGGCCTTCTTCATCGGCTTCGCGGCTCCGGCGAATGGCAACTACAACGGATTTACCGTCGACATCTGCACGTATACCGGACAGAACTGTCAAGGCGGCGGCAATACCGGACTGCTCCCGGGTGAGTCGGACGCTTTCAGGCTGACGCTTACGAGAACGAGCAGCGCTGCGGCCTGGTCGTTGCTGTCGGCTCCTGTCAAGGTTCAGGCGGGGCCGGGCAACACTTCTCATCATTTTGACTCTTGCACCCTGTCCGGCGAAGGGTGTGAGACCGATCCTTGCAGGGATGACGGATGCACGCCGGATCCCTGCACGAATGGCGGTTGCGCCAACGTTCCAACGCCGGCGAGTGCTGCGCTTCTCGGTATCGGAATGGTTGCGTTTGCGGCCACGCGAGTCCGTCGGCGAGGTTCGGCACGGTAGTTGATGGTTTTGCGGCCTCTCCAAGCATCCTTGACGCGCCCCGCCTTCGGCGGGGCGCGCCGCATTTGGCACGGACGTATCTTCGCGGCTCTCCACGAAGCGCTTCGAGACGGCGCTCCAACGCGACGTCTCGCGCGCACGAGAAGTGAGTCGCCTGCCGTTTTGCGTGGCCGCGCGGATTCGATATCCTCCGTTCCCATCTAGCCGCGCATCCCTACCCCGGAGACTGCCCTTGCCCATCGAGGCCGTCGTCAACATCGTCGTCAGCGGTCTTCTCACCGGGTTGATCTACGGTCTGATGGCGCTCGGACTGTCCGTCATCTACGGCGTCGTGCGAATCGTGAACTTCGCGCATGGCGAACTGATGGCGGTGGCGATGTACGCGACCGTCTTCGCCTTCGCCGCCTCCGGACTTGATCCTCTGTGGATGCTCGTGCCGATGGCGCTTGGGTTCTTCGGCATCGGCTACGTGTTGCAGCGCGGCCTGATCAACCCGTTCATCGATCGGCCCGAGCACTCGCAGTTCATCCTGCTGCTGGCGATCGCGCTCGTCGTCGTCAACCTGCTGCTCGTTGCGTTCGGCCCCGATGCGCGCAGCGTGCAGGTCGACTATGCGCTTGACTCCTACGAACTCGGACCGCTGCTGATCGACAAGGTGCGCCTGATCTGCGCCGCCGTGGCGCTCGTCGCCTGCGCCATCCTGTTCGCGATCTTCCGCTACACGTCCTTCGGCAAGGCGATCCGCGCGTGTGCCGACAACCTGCTCGGTGCGCAGGTGGTCGGGCTGAACGTCAAGCACCTGTACGCGCTGACTTTCGGGCTGGGCACCGCCTGCGTGGGCGTCGCGGGCACGCTGCTGTCGATGCTCGTCGATGTGACCCCGGGGCTGGGCCCGGCCTACACGCTGCTCGCCTTCGTTATCGTGATCATCGGCGGCCTGGGTTCGATGGTCGGCGCGCTCGCCGGTGGCGTACTGATCGGTGTTTCCGAGTCGGTGGCCGGGCTGCTGATTACGCCGTCGGCCAAGAGCATGTTCTCGTTCGCGCTGCTCATCCTCGTGCTCGCGTTCCGGCCTCAGGGCCTGTTCCGCGCGCGGTGAAGCGGTGATGAATCGGTCCGTCGTCGCGCTTCTCGTCCTGCTGGTCGTTCTGCTGGCGCTGCCGCTGGCGCTCGATCGCTACCTGCTTTCGGTGGCGATCCTGATCCTGTACTTCGCGTATGTGGGCCAGGCGTGGAACGTGATGATGGGCTTCGCCGGGCAGCTTTCGCTCGGGCACGCGCTCTTCGTCGGGCTGGGGGCGTACACGGCGGCGGCGCTGTTCCAGCATTTCGCGATCGTTCCGTGGGTGGGGATGCTCGCCGCGATCGTCGTCTGCGTCGTGATGGCGTCGTTCATCGGGTGGCTGGCGTTCCGCTTCGGAATCGGCGGCACCTATTTCGCGCTGCTGACGATCGCCTTCGCCGAGTTCACGCGCATCGGCTTCGAACATTTCGGGTGGGTCGGTGGCACGGCGGGATTCTTCCTGCGCGTGACGCAGCAGGAGCACGTCGACGTCGTCCACCTGCGCGGGCCCCCGATCCTCTTCTACTATCTCGCGCTCGCCCTGGCGACGATCGGCTTCGTGCTGTGTTGGGCAATGCTGCGCGGGCGGCTCGGCTTCTATTTCCGCGCGATTCGCGACAACGAGGAGGCGGCGCGCGCCGCCGGCGTGAACGTCTTCCGCTACAAGATGTATGCGGTGCAGATCTCTGCGGCGATGACGGCGCTCGCCGGCGTCTTCTTCGCGTTCTACTACAACAACCTGTTCCCCGAGCAGATCTTCCACATCAGCCGCTCGATCGAGATCATCCTCGCACCGATCATCGGCGGCATCGGAACGTTGTTCGGGCCGATCCTCGGCGCCGCGTTGCTCACGCTGCTCTCCGAAGGGATCAACCAGGCTCTGTCGATCGCAGGCCATGAAATACCCGGCGTGAAGCAGATCCTCTACGGCGTGGCGCTGGGCGCCTCGATCATGTTCATGCCGAACGGGATCTGGCCGGTGATCGCGCGAAGGCTCGGTTTCCGCCGCTCGGTGACGGCCGATGACTGACGGCGCGCCGATGCTGCAGGTCGAGTGCGTCTCGAAGAACTTCCAGGCGTTGCGCGCGGTGGACAACGCGTCGCTCGTCGTCCGGCGCGGCGAGATCGTCGCGCTGATCGGGCCGAACGGCGCGGGCAAGACGACGCTGTTCAACCTGATCGCTGGGGCATTGGCGCCGAACGAAGGCAGCATCGTCTTCCTGGGCTCGGACATCGCCGGCTGGCGCGCCGACCAGGTGTGCGCGGTCGGCATCGGCCGCACCTTCCAGATCGTCAAGCCCTTCGCCGACATGACGGTGCTCGAGAATGTGATGGTCGGCGGCTTTCGCGGCACTACCGACCGCAGGCGCGCGAGCCGTCGCGCCGAGGGCGCGCTGCGCGCGCTCGAGATGTGGGGGCAGCGCGACCGTCCGGCTTCCGCGTTGACGTTGCCCGACCGCAAGAAGCTCGAGGTTGCGCGCGCGCTTGCGACCGAGCCTCGGCTGCTGCTGCTCGACGAGGTGATGGCCGGCCTGCGTCCCACGGAGACAGATCACATGGTGGCGGCGTTCCGAAGGCTGAACGCCGAGCACGGGGTCACGATCCTGCTGATCGAGCACGTGATGCGCGCGGTAATGGCGCTTGCTCAACGCGTCTACGTGCTGCATCACGGCGTGATCATCTCGTCGGGCACGCCGGCCGAGGTCACTTCCGACCCGCGCGTGCTCGAGAGCTATCTCGGCAGCGCGGAGCTATGAGCGGCCCGATGCTCGAGATCCGCGACCTGTCCGTGTTCTACGGCGATGCCCAGGCTCTCGATCGTGTGAGCCTGGACGTCGCATCGAACCAGATCGTCGCGCTGATCGGCGCCAATGGCGCGGGAAAGACTTCGCTGATCCGGACGCTCGCGGGAATTCTGAAACCGCGCTCGGGATCGATCCGCTTCGAGGGACGCGAGATCGCCGGGCTGCCCAGTTCCACGGTTTGCGACCTCGGCATCGGACAGGTCGCCGAGGGTCGGCAGATCTTTCCGTCGATGAGCGTGCTCGACAATCTCGAGGTCGGCGGCCTGTTGCCGCATGCGCGCAAGCACGCGGGCGAGACGCTCGAGCGAGTCTTCACGATGTTCCCGCGGCTGAAGGAGCGCGCGGGGCAGGCGGCGGGGACGCTGTCGGGTGGCGAGCAGCAGATGCTCGCGATCGCGCGCTGCCTGATGGGCGCGCCGCGCCTGATCATGTTCGATGAGCCGTCGCTGGGCCTTGCGCCTTCGCTCGTCGCCGAAGTGCTCGCGACGATCCGCACGCTGCATTCGCAGGGAATGACGATCCTGCTCGTCGAGCAGAACGTCGCCGCATCCCTGAAGCTCGCCGACCGGGCCTACGTGCTGGAAAACGGCAATATCGTGCTCGAGGGCAGCGGGTCCGAACTGCTCGATGATCCGCGCGTGCGCGAGGCGTATCTGGGGTTGTGAAGGTCACCGCTGCAGTCCTGGCCGCCACATCGCTTCTGATGGCGATCCCTTGCGGCGCCGCGTCGGCGTCTACCGCCGATGCACTGTCCGTTCCCGGTCCCCGCGTCGGCCTGGTGCATGAGCCTCCGTCCGGGTTCGCCGCCGTTCCCGCCTTCCCGTCCATCGATCCGGTTGCGCTCGTGCCGCTCGACGCCCTCGTCGAGCAGGCGATCGAGCATGTCGTCGTGCGTGGCGAGGGGCTGGGCACGCTCGCCGCGCGGTACGGGGTGTCGGTCTCGCAGATCGCCGAGCGCAACGGCCTGGATCCGCGCAAGGGGCTGGCGATCGGCCAACGGATCGCGATCGTTTCGCGGCACGTCGTGCCGCCGCCGTTCGACGGTGAAATCCTGGTCAACCTCCCGCAGCGGATGCTGTTCCGCTTCGATGCGGGGTACGTGGTCTCGGCGTATCCGGTCACTGTAGGCAAGTCCGGCTGGGCGACCCCGACCGGGGACTTCACCATCATCAACCGGCAGACCGACAAGGCGTGGATCGTTCCGCCGTCGATCCAGGCCGAGATGCTGCGCGAAGGCAAGCCGGTGCTCGAGCAGGTGCCGCCGGGTCCCGAGAATCCGCTCGGTCGCCACTGGATCGGCACGAGCCTGCCGGGCATCGGGCTGCACGGAACGAATGTGCCGTCCAGCGTCTATGGTTTCCGATCGCACGGCTGCGTGCGGCTGCATCCGGACGACATCGCCGCCTTGTTCGAAGCCACTCGCGTCGGTGACCGCGGTCGAATCGTCTACCAGGCGCTGCTGCTCGCGCGCACTGCGGACGGGCGCATCTGGTTCGAGGCGAATCCAGACGTCTACCGGCGCGAGGCGGCCTCGCTCGACACCGTGCGCGAGATGGCGCGATTGCAGTCGATCGACGAGAGCGCGATCGACTGGTCGCTGGTGCAAAGAGCGTTGAAGCAGCGAGCGGGCAACGCGATCGACGTCGGCATCGTCGCAGCGGCCGGCGTCGTTGCCGACGAATCGGGCGCGCAGGCGCAGGAGGTAATGACACGATGACGCACAGGCATCGCCGCAGGCATTTCGTTCGAAGTGGCGTCGCGCTCGCCCTCGGCGCTGCTACGACGCAACCGGCGTGGTCGTCGGTGCGTGTGCCCCCGGATCACGCGGAGATCGCGCGCCTGGCCTTCGTCAACACGCACACCGGCGAAGCGCTCGACGTCGTCTATCGCGAAGGACCGCGGTACCTGAACGACGCGCTCGCAGAGATCGATCGGGTTCTGCGCGATCACCGCAACGGCGACGTGCACGAGATCGATCGGGCGCTGCTCGATCAACTCGTGCAATTGCGTTCACTGCTCGACGTGGGCAAGCGGCCCTTCCACGTGATCTCGGGCTACCGCTCGCCGCGAACGAATGCGCTGCTCGCTGCGCGAAGCAACGGCGTAGCCACGAAGAGCCTGCACCTCGAAGGACGTGCGATCGACATCCGGATGCAGGGCGTGCAGCTCCCGGTGCTGCATCGGGCGGCGTTGTCGATGCAGGCCGGCGGTGTCGGCTACTACGCGCGCCCGGACTTCGTGCACCTGGACACGGGGCGCGTGCGGCGCTGGTGACTGGCCCCCGACCATCGGTGCGGCGGCCGTCCGGCTATTCCGGCGGCAGCACCTTTCCCGGGTTCATGATCTCCTGTGGGTCGAGCGCCCGCTTCACCTGGCGCATCAGCGCCATCTCCACGTCCGACTTGTAGCGCGCCGATTCGTCGCGGCGCAGTTGCCCCAGGCCGTGCTCGGCCGAGATCGAGCCGCGGAACGAAACGACCGCATCGTGCACGAGCCGGTTCATCGCCGGCTGCAGAGCGAGGAACTCGTCCTCGTGCTCGCGTCCCGAGCGATCGACCGGAGGCGACACGTTGTAGTGCAGGTTGCCGTCGCCCAGGTGGCCGAAGACGACCATCCGGATGCCGGGAAAGGCCCGCTGCATCGCGTCGTTCGTCTGTTCGACGAAATCGCCGATCGACGAGATCGGCACCGAGACGTCGTGCTTCACGTTCTTGCCGGCCAGCGCTTGCGCTTCGGAAATCAGTTCGCGCAGCTCCCACAACGCGCGGCTCTGGGCGCCGGAGGTGGCGACGACCGCGTCGAGCACGATGCCCGCATCGATCGCGCGCTCCATCAGCGCCTCGAACTGTGCGTTCGCATGCGCTTCGCTCTCGCTGTCGCTCGTCTCGAGCAGCACGTAGTAGGGCGCCGCCTCGGCGAAGGGGCGCCGATGGTCGGGGAAGTGTTGCATCACCAGTTCGATGCACAGGTTCGAGATCAACTCGAACGCGGTCAGCGTCGAGCCGAGCATCGACTGCGCGAGTTCGAGCAGGCGCAGCGCCGCGTGCGGGTCCTTTAGGGCGGCCATCGTCGTGATCTGCGCTGCCGGCAGCGGATAGAGCTTCATCGTCGCGGCGGTGATTACGCCGAGCGTTCCTTCCGAGCCGATGAAGAGGTCGCGCAGGTCGTAGCCGGTGTTGTCCTTGCGCAGGCCGCGAAGGCCGTTCCATACGTGGCCTTCGGCCGTGACGACTTCCAGGCCCAGGCACAGCTCGCGCGCGTTGCCATAGCGCAGCACTGCCGCGCCGCCGGCGTTCGTGGCAAGGTTGCCGCCGATCGTGCAGGTGCCTTCGGAAGGCAGGCTCAGCGGAAAGAGCCGTCCTGCCTCCCGCGCAGCATCGTGTACCTGCGCGAGCGTACAGCCCGCCTCCACTGTGATCGAGTTGTTGATTGGGTCGACCGCGCGGACCTTGGCGAGCCTCGCCAGCGACAGCACGATCGATCGACCCGATTCGTCGGGCGTTGCACCTCCCGACAGCCCGGTATTGCCGCCCTGCGGCACGACGGCTACGCGACGTTCGGCGCACCAGCGAACGATCGCGGCGACGCCTTCGACCGAATCGGGTTGTGCCACGGCGAGCGCGCGGCCGAAATACCGCCGGCGCCAGTCGGTAGTGAACGCTTCGAGGTCGGCCGGATCGATGATCAAGCGGCCGGAAAAGGAATCGCGCAGCGCATCGAGATCGATGCGCTGCGCGGCTTCGGGGGCGGCGGTGCGGTTCGCTTCCATCGAAGCGAGTGTACCGCCGGGGCTTACTTCACCGTACCTACCTCACCATAAAGCGCACCGAGCTTTCGGCCGCGTTGCCAGCGGTGTCGGTCGCGCGCACCGTCAACGTGTTCGCGCCTTTGCTCTTCTTCGCGTTCCAGCGCACCTGGTACGGCGCCGTACTCGCGCTGCCCACCGACTTGCCGTTGACGAGGAAGTCCACGCGCGAGATGCCGTTGGCGTCGTATGCCGCGGCCGACAGCGACGTCGGCGTGCTCGCGATCGTCGCTCCCTCCGTTGGCCACGTCACGCTGACGGTGGGCGCAGAGGCATCGGCGTAGACGACGTAGCTTGCCGCCGCCGATCCGGCGCTTCCGCCCGACTCGGCAGCGCGTACCTGCATCGGATAGACACCGTCGGCCGTCTGCGTGCTCGAGGAGGTCGACCAGTCGAGGGTCGTAGATGCGCCCGGGGCGAGCGTGACCGACGCGCTCGCGAAGGAGCCCGAGAAGCCACTAGGAAGCGTCTGCGCAAGCGAGAAGGTGCCGTTGCCGCAACTCGTGCTGTTGCGGTTGGTGATCGACACCGAGTAGCGCAGCGTCGAACCCGGTGCACCGGTCTGCGAGGCGGGACTCGTCTGCACCGAAGGCGTCGATCGCGCGCATTGTGCGATTGTCGTCTGAACGTTTACTGAAGCGGTGCCGGTGGAAATCGATTGCGCTGTGATCTGCACGCCGTTCGTCGCGTCGCTGAAGCTCTGGCCGGCCGCCAGGCGTGCGAGCAGCACGGTCGGCGAGGGCATCGTGCCGGTGGCGCGGTGGATTGTGACCACCTCGCGATACGCGCTCGCAAGGCTCGCACTCAGTCCGGACGACGCGCGCAGGCTTACGTAGTAGTACTCGTTGGTGTCGGCTTTGCGGATCCGGATCGCCTGCGGCATTCCCGTGTCCGGCGCTTCGAGCGCAGCGATCGCATAGGTTCCCGAGCTGGGGTTGTCGACAATCGACGCGTCGGTGACCCAGCCGGCCATTACGCGATTTGCAGCGTGCATTTGCACGGCAGGCGCGGCGCCCATCGGATCCGAGTTGTCGCCGTATTCCGAAGTGGCGGTCGATGCGTGCTTGAAGCGCAGGTTGTGCCCGATTTCGTGCGCGAATACGCCGGCGCTGCAGCTCGCCACCCAGGAGCGGGTGGGCGCCGAACCGCCCACGTAGGCGATACCTGTCCAGCCGCATGTGCTGTTGCCCGGGATCGCGTACGAGATTCTCGTATAACCCGACGGGTCGATGCCCGCGGCGTGCGCGGCCGCGTCGGCCGCGCTGCCCCATGC
>JAEWFA010000053.1 GCA_023389055.1 Pseudomonadota bacterium
GCCTCGATCAGTGCCACTTCGATCGGTCGAACGGCTTGCGGCGACGGCGCACCGGCGAAACCGAGCACGCCGGCGATCACGGCTGCGTGCAGGGCCACCGCGCACGCCGCCGCCGCGAGCCTGGACAGGTCCATCGGGCGAATTATAGGAAAGCGCGGTGCCTGGCATCGGGCGTGAGATGCTCGGGGACCGAAGCGTTGATGGCCGGCGCGTCACGCACGCGCTGGCAGGAGCACCGAGATGCAGTTGAATCGCCGTGCCCGCCGTGCGCGGGCGTGGACGTTGGGATGCGCGCGCCATCGCGCACGGGTCTCGCACGTCGCGGCAAGCCTGTCGCACGTCGCCGGCACGGCGGTCGTCGCCGTCGTGCTGGGAGCTTGCGCGCTCGGGCAGGGCGACGCGGCGCGGGCGGTCGGCGCGAATGCATCGGGGATCCCGCTGCCGGCTGCGGCGCGAAGCGCCGATTTCGTCCTTCTCGGCGAGGTGCACGACAACGTCGTGCAGCACGAACTGCGGCTTCACTGGCTCGCCGAACTGGCCGAGGTGCATCCGTTCGCGCTTGCGCTCGAGCAGTTCGATGCCGATCGGCAGGCGTCGCTGGATCACGCTCTCGCGATCGATACGCGCGAGGCGGCGCAGCCTACGGCCCCGGGCCTGGCTTCTCGTGCACGCCGCATCGCCGAGGCAGGCGGCTTCGACTTCGACGGCTGGGACTGGAACCTCTATCGCCCGGCGATCGAGCTCGCGCTGCGCCGCGGCCTGCCGCTGTTCGCGGCGAACCTGTCGCCGGCCGATACGGCGCGGGTCGCCAGGGGAAGCGCTCCGCCGGTTGCGCCGCCACCCGGATGGGGCGACGAGCAGACCGAAGCGATGCGCGAGTCGATCGGGAAGGGCCATTGCGGGCTGCTGCCGCAGCGCGCGATCGAGGCGATGGCGGTCGCGCAGCGAACCCGCGACGACCGCATCGCCCGCGCGCTCGTCGAGGCGCGCGATCGCACGGGTCTGCCCGTCGTGCTGCTCGCCGGAAACGGACATCTGCGACGCGACATCGGCGTGCCGTTGCACCTGTCCGCGCTGCGGCCGGGCGCCCGCATCGTGTCGGTTGCGATGCTCGAACGCGGCGCGGCGGACGACGAAGCCGTTGCGTCCGCGTCGTCCCGCCCGCCCTTCGACCTGGTGATCCGAACGGCGGCGCAGACGCGCGAGGATCCCTGCGCGGCGCTGCGCGAACGGATGCAGCGTCGCCAACCTCCGCTCGAAGGGCGCTAGCGCCAGTCGTCGATCGTCAGCACATCGTCGCGGTTGTATCCGGGGTCGTCGTCGCGATGCCTCGCAACGCCGAAGATCCGGGGGCGGAAGGCGCGCTCGAGCATCGCGCCGCAGGCGGGGCAACGAGCGCAGTTCGCACCGGCCACCAGCCACTCGATGCGCCGTTCGCCGGCCAGCCGCTCGCATGCGTCGCGCCGTCGCAAGAAGCTCGCCGGCGCCTGCGGCCCCGGCCTGCACAGACCGAACTTCACGTAGCAGGTGCCGCTCCCGGCCCCGGAGTCCGGGCCGAAATGGCAGACGGCGAATCCCTCCAGACGGGATCCCGCGTGCAGCAACACCGTGGCGAGCGCGGCGGAGGCGTCCGCTAGACGGTGCAGGAACACTGCACGGCGATCTTCGAAAAGGCCGATGCGTACAGTCGTCGTGAACTGGTCGGCGCCGTGTTTCGGCGCTGGCAGGCAGCGCGCGACGCTGCGCCTCGCATGATCTCGTCGCCGCGCGGCCGATGATTTCGGGAAGGCGCTCCTACGACGCGCGCAACCCGAGCACGTCGCGCATGTCGAAAAGCCCGCGTTCGTGCGCGGCGAGGAAGCGGCAAGCACGCAGTGCGCCGTGCGCATAAGTGACACGGCTCGACGAACGGTGCGTGATCTCGATGCGCTCGCCGGTTCCCGCGAAGAGAACCGTGTGATCGCCGACGATGTCGCCGCCTCGCACCGTGGCGAATCCGATCGTGCTCGCGTCGCGTTCACCCGTGTGACCCTCGCGACCGTAGACGGCAACCTCGCGAAGGTTGCGGCCCAGGGCATCGGCAACCACTTCGCCCATCTTCAACGCAGTGCCGGAAGGAGCGTCGACCTTGTGTCGATGGTGCGCCTCGATGATCTCCACGTCGTAGCCCGGGCCGAGGATGCGTGCCGCGGTCGCGAGCAGTTCGAACACGGCGTTCACGCCGACGCTCATGTTCGGCGCGAACACGATCGGGATGCTGCGCGAGGCCTCCGCGATTGCAGCGTGCCCGGCGTCGTCGAAACCGGTGGTGCCGATGACCATCCCCGTGCCGCGCTGCACGGCGGCCTTCAGGTGCGCGAGCGTTCCTTCGGGCCGCGTGAAGTCGATCAGGAACCGTGCGTCGGCCAACGCGTGGCCGACGTCGTCGACGATCGTCACGCCGCTCGTACGACCGAGGAAATCGGCCGCGTCGCGTCCGAGCGAGGGGCTGGATGCGACGTCGAGCGCGCCGGCCAGTTGCGCATCCGGCGCATCGAGCACCGCTTCGATCAGCATGCGTCCCATTCGCCCGGAGGCGCCGGCTACCGCGATTTGCATCGTCATGGTTCGTTCGCCGCCCGTTCGCCCGGCTTGTACCCGGGCAGGGCCGGATCGGATGGGTCTTCGCGCTGGGGCAACGAATCGGCTTCGATCGAAGCCACGCGATCGTCGCGGAAGCGGATCGTGACCTTGCGCTGCTCGACGTCGCCGTTGGGGAACTTGTAACGGAAGACGTAATCCCAGCGATCGGGGTGGAACAGGTCGCGCAGCAGCGGCGTGCCCAGCAGGAAACGGACCTGTTCGCGCGACATTCCCTCCTGCACCCGGTCGACCGTTTCGCGCGTAAGGTAGTTGCCTTGCGGAAGATCGATTCGATAGGGCTGCAGGACGCCGCTGCGATTCGGGTCGTTCATCGAGCAACCGGCGACGAGCGCTGCGGCGACCAGCGCCAGCGTCGTACGGTACGGAAACGGGATCATGGGCTTCGAAGGGTTCGGCGCACGGGTCGAAACCGCTATCATACGGGGGCAGGTCCCCGCCTCACGCGGGCGGGCTCACTCTCCCGAGCCGCAACGGTTTACCGCAATGTCGTCGACGATCACTACCGAACTCAAGAGCATGGGGCTGAAGGCGACGGCGCCGCGCATGAAGATCCTGGAGATCTTCCAGAACGGCAAGCATCGTCACATGAGCGCCGAGGACGTCTACCGCGAGTTGCTCGCGGAGAACCAGGAGATCGGCCTGGCCACCGTCTACCGGGTGCTCACGCAGTTCGAGCAGGCGGGACTGCTCAAGCGCAGCAATTTCGAGGCGGGCAAGGCGGTCTTCGAACTCGAGGAAGGCTCGCATCACGACCACCTCGTCTGTGTCGACTGCGGTCGTGTCGAGGAGTTCTACGACGCCGAGATCGAGCGTCGCCAGCAGATCGTCGCCGCCGAGCACGGTTTCAAGCTGCAGGATCACGCGCTGTCGCTGTACGGCAGTTGCATCAAGGAAGACTGCGAGCACCGCCGCAACCGCGGCTAGCCTGCGAGCGGGCCGCGGCTCGCTTCGTTTCAGCGTCCCTGCGCGAGCATCTCGCGCGCGTGCCGTCGCGTCGTCGAAGTGATGTCGGCCCCGCCCAGCATCCGCGCGATCTCGTCGACGCGCGCGTTGCGTTCGAGCGGTTCGATGATGCTCACCGTGGTTTCTCCCACCGTGTTCTTGGAGACGCGCCAATGCCGGTGCGCCTTCGCTGCCACCTGCGGCAGGTGCGTCACGCACAGCACCTGGCGCGACTCGCCGAGCGATCGCATCAGCTCGCCGACCGCGTCGGCGACCGCGCCGCCCACGCCCGCGTCGGCCTCGTCGAAAACGAGCGTGGAAACGGGATTGGCTTGCGCGGCCATCGTCGTGATCGCCAGCGCGATCCGCGACAGTTCGCCTCCGGAGGCGACCTTCGCCAGCGGGCGTGGCGCCGCGCCGGCGTGCGCGGCGATGCGAAACTCGACGGTGTCGGCGCCGGCTGCCGTGGGCTCGGCGGCCTCGACGGCGATGTCCACCCGCCCGCCCGTCATGCCGAGCGCCGCGATGTGATGCGTGACGCCGTCGGCGAGGCGGGCGGCCGCTTCGCGGCGCCGCTGCGACAGCTCGGCGGCGAGCTCGTCGAAGGCGCTGCGCCGCTGTGCAGCGCGCTCGCGCAGCGCGTCTACGTCCTGCGCGGCGTCGAGCGCGCGCACGCGCCCGCGCAGTTGCTCGCATTCGTCGTACAGTTGCTGCGGCGCCAGGCGCAGCTTGCGTGCCGCGGAGAAAAGCGCGCCGATTCGCGCGTCGACGTGTTCGAGCCGCTGTGGGTCGAGGTCGACGCGACCGGCATATTCGCGCAGTGCCGAGGCCGCTTCGTCGAGCTGGATCGACGCGCTGTCGAGCATCGCCAGCGGCTCGGCGAGGGTGTCGTCGATCGCCGCCAGCGGGCGCAGGCGTTGAACCGTCCGGTGCACCTGCGCCACGAGGGCATCGTCGCTGTCGACGAGCGCCTCGACGGCCGATCCCGCGCCTTCGAGCAGCGAGGCCGCGTGCGAGAGCCGCTTCTGCTCGGCTTCGAGCGTCTCCCATTCGTCGCGCTCGATGCGCAGCGCTTCGAGCTCACCGAGCTGCCATTCGAGCCGCTCGCGCTCGAGTGCGAGCTCGCGCGCTCCGTGCTCGGCGGCCTCCAGCGCACGCATCGCCGAGCGCCAGTCGGCGAAGGCGGCGGCGACCGATGCGGCCAGCGCATCGAGCGCGCCGAAGCCGTCGAGCAGGCGCCGCTGGCCGTCGGCACGCAACAGCGACTGCGATGCGTGCTGACCGTGGATCTCGACGAGCCGCTCGCCGATCTCGCGCAGCAGCGCCGCCGTCGACGGATGGCCGTTGACGAAGGCGCGCGAGCGTCCGTCCGCATCGATGACGCGTCGCAGCAGCACCACGCCCGGATCGCCCTGCAACTCGCGCTCGCCCAGCCAGGCGTCGAGCGCCTCGTCGCAATGGAACTCGGCGACGATGTCGGCGCGCTCGCAGGCCTCGCGCACGACGCCGGCGTCGCCGCGGCCGCCCAGCGCGAGCATCAGCGCATCGAGCAGGATCGACTTGCCGGCGCCGGTTTCGCCCGACAGCACGGTGAAGCCGCTGCCGAAGGCGAGCTCCGCCGAATCGACGATGACGAAGTTCTCGAGTCGCAGTCGCAGCAGCATCGGGAGAAAGGAGGGCGGCGGCTCAGCGCTGCACGCCGCGCAGGCTGGGCAGTTCGTGCCAGTTCAGCTTGCCGCGCAGCGTTGCGAAATAGCTGTAGTCGGGCGGATGCAGGAAGCGGGTGCGGAAGGGCGCGCGTTGCACGATGATGTCGTCGCCGACGTGCAGGTCGTTGAACACCTGCATGTCGCCGGCCACGCGCGGTTCACGCCCGTCGATCACGCGCACGGTGATCGTGACGTCGTCGGGCAGCACGATCGGCCGGTTCGACAGCGACTGCGGCGCCACCGGCACGAGCACGACGCCCCGCACCTGCGGATGCAGGATCGGGCCGTTGGCCGACAGCGCATAGGCGGTGGACCCGGTCGGCGTGGCGATGATCAGTCCGTCGGCCCGCTGGCTGTACATGTACAGGTCGTCGACGTGCACCTGCAGCTCGATCATCCCGGTGCGCGACGAACGGTTGACGACGACGTCGTTCAGTGCGAGTTCGCTCCAGACGATCTCGTGGTCGCGCACCACGCGCGCGGTGAGCAGCGTTCGCTCCTCGGAGGCAAAATCTCCCTCGAGGATCGCGGCGAGCGCCTGTCGCCAGCTTCCCAGGCCGATGTCGGTGATGAAGCCCAGCCGCCCGGCGTTGATCCCGACCAGCGGCACTTCGCGTTGCGCGAGCGCGCGCGCCGCGCCCAGCATCGTGCCGTCGCCGCCCAGGGCGATGGCGAGGTCGGCCTCGGCGCCGATGCGCTCGATGTCGGCGACGTCGCAATCGCGCGTACCGCCGGCCGCGGCCGTGCGTTCCTCGACGAGAACCGAGACGTCGCGAGCGCGCAGGAAGGCGGCGATGGCGAACAGCGCCTCGGCGACCTCCTCGGATTGCCAGCGCCCGATCAGCGCGACTCGTTCGAACGCATTCTTCATCCGGCGATTAGAGCATAGGCGACGGGCGCCGCGGCGCTGCCGCGTCGCGCATTCGCATGGGCCGCACGGCCGAGGCGCGCGCGGGCTGCGCCGGTCGACCGATCGGGCACCGGGCTTGCAACGGGCGGCGCTGCCCATACAATGAGGACATGCTCGACGATCGCGCCCGCATCCTGCTGAAGACGCTGGTCGAGCGCTACATTGCCGACGGCCACCCGGTAGGCTCGCGCACGCTGTCGCGCCATTCGGGCCTGGACCTCTCCCCGGCCACCGTGCGCAACGTCATGGCCGATCTCGAGGACCTGGGTCTGATCACCAGTCCGCATACCTCGGCCGGGCGAGTCCCCACGCCGCGCGGCTATCGCTTCTTCGTCGACTCGCTGATGGTCGTCGAGCCGCTGCAGGGCGATGAGGCCGAGAGACTGCACGACCGCCTGCACACCGACGAGCCGCAGCGCGTGCTCTCGGTTGCGGCGTCGCTGCTGTCCAACCTGTCGCATTTCGCCGGCGTCGTGATGGCGCCGCGCAGGGCGACCATGTTTCGCCAGATCGAGTTCCTGCGGCTGTCGGATCACCGCGTGCTGCTGATCATCGTCACGCCCGACGGCGCCGTGCAGAACCGCATCCTGTCGGCGCAGCGCGACTACTCGCGCGACGAACTCGTCGAGGCCGCGAACTACATCAACGCGCATTTCGCCGGACTGGAGTTCGACGAGATCCGCCGCCGGCTGCAATCGGAGCTCGCGTCGCTGCGCGACGACATCACTGCGCTGATGCACAAGGCGGTCGAGGCGAGCACGCGCATGCTCGCCGAAGGCGACGACCCGCTCGTCATCTCGGGCGAGCGCAACCTGTTCGGGCTGGTCGACCTGACGGACGGCGCGGCACGGCTGCGGCGCCTGTTCGACCTCTTCGAGCGCAAGACCGCCCTGCTGCAGCTGCTCGACGCCTCGAGCCGGGCCGAGGGCGTGCAGATCTTCATCGGCGGCGAATCCGAACTGCTGCCGATGGACCATCTCAGCGTCGTCGTCGCGCCCTACGAGTCCGACGGCCGCATCATCGGCACGCTCGGTGTCATCGGCCCCACTCGCATGGCCTACGAGCGCGTCATCCCCATCGTCGATATCACCGCGAAACTGGTGTCCTCGGCGCTGAGCCAGAACGGATAAGCGCTCGCTCGTGGTCCTCTCGTCCCCGATCGAGCGCTCGCCAGGCGGCGGCGCGCCCCGCACCGGCGTGCTGCTCGTGCAATTGGGTACCCCCGATGCGCCGACTGCGCCGGCGCTGCGGCGTTATCTGCGCGAGTTCCTCGGCGACCCGCGCGTGGTCGAGATTCCGCGTTTGGCCTGGGCGCCGATCCTCTACGGCTTCGTGCTGCCGTTGCGGCCGGCACGTTCGGCGCGCAAGTACGCGGCGATCTGGACCGACGAAGGCTCACCGCTGCTCGTGCATACGCGCCGGCAGGCGAGCCTGCTGCGCGGCGCGCTGGGCCAAAACGGTCATGCGCTCGACGTCGCCTTCGCGATGCGCTACGGCAACCCGTCGATCGCGTCGGTGCTTCGCGAGATGCGCTCGCGCGGTCTCGATCGCCTGCTCGTCGTGCCGATGTATCCGCAGTATTCGGCGTCGACCACCGCCACGGTATTCGACGCGATCGCCCGCGAATTGCGCGGTTGGCGCCTGCAGCCGGCCTTGCGTTTCGTGCGCGACTTTCACGACGACGACGGGTACGTCGACGCGCTCGCCCGTCGCGTGCGCGGGCACTGGGAGCGCGAGGGTCGCGGCGACCGGCTGCTGCTGAGCTTTCACGGGGTGCCCCGCCGCGTCGTTGCGCTGGGCGATCCGTACGAGGACCAGTGCCGTGCCACCGGCAAGCGGCTCGCGCAGCGACTCGGGCTGGCCGACGGGGAATGGACGCTGACCTTCCAGTCGCGTTTCGGCCCGGCCGAGTGGCTGCAGCCGTACACGGCGCCGACGCTGGTCGAACTGGCGCGCGGCGGCGTGCGCCGCGTCGACGTCGTGTGTCCGGGTTTCGTGGCCGACTGCCTGGAGACGCTCGAAGAGATTTCGATCGAGGCACGCGCGGCGTTCCTCGACGCCGGCGGCCGGGAGTTCGGCTACGTGCCGGCCTTGAACGACTCCCCGGCGTTCATCGAGGCGCTCGCGTCGATCGTCGAGCGCAACCTGCAGGGCTGGGAGACGAGCCGGGCGCCGGCGCCGTAGCAGCCGGCGCGCCGCGTCACGCTTTCGGCGGAATTCGCAGCACCTGTCCCGGGTAAATCTTGTCCGGATCCTTCAGCATCGGCTTGTTCGCCTCGAAGATCCGCATGTAGGCGTTGGCATCGCCGTACTGCTCCTTCGCGATCTTCGACAGCGTGTCGCCCTTCACGACGGTGTGGAATTTCGCTTCCGGCTCCGGGTTCTTCACCGTCATCCGGTCGACGACCTGCTGCACCCCGGCGACGTTGCCGCAGCACAACATGATCTTCTCGCGCGTGGCCTGGTCGGCCACGACCCCGGAGACCGTCACCGTCTCGCTCGCGCCGTCGAACTCGACGTTCAGGTTCTCCGCGTCGAGCTTCATCGCATGGATGTAGTCGGTGATGGCCTGTGCGGCCTTGCGGTTCGCCTCGCCGACGTCGCCCGGACCGGCGGCGGCCTTCGCCTCGCCCCGCCCGAACAGCTTCTCGCCTGCTTCACGGATAAACGACAACACGCCCATTCGATCCTCCCTGTGTCCTGACGATGGAACGCCCCAAGCGTACGCGACAGCGGGATCGAGCCGGATCAAAGCCCGACCGCCGCGCGCGGGGCGCAGCGCAAACGATACGCCAGCCCGTCCGGCCGGCGACGGCGGGCTTGAAATCGCCGGGTCGCGCCCCGAGATCGCCTTCTTGCCCGACTCGTCGCCCCGGGGGCCCGTGTCCGGCGCAAATCCCGCTTGCGAATCCCGCTTACTGGAGAACGTTGAGTGACATCCGACACGCCTGCGCGTACCGACGGCGACCTGCCGACGCAGCCAACGTCGACCGACGACACCCGACCGAACGCTTCCCCCGAACCAGGCACGGCCGAAGCCGCGGGCGGCCGGGCGCCCGCTTCCGAAGAAGCTGCGGCAGGCGCTGCGGACGGGCGTATCGCCGAGGTCGAGCGCAAGCTCGCCGAGATGCACGACCGCTATCTGCGCGCGGTGGCCGAGGTCGAGAACGTGCGCCGGCGCGCGCAGGAAGAGATCGCCCGCACGCAGAAATTCGGCATCGAGGCCTTCGCCGAGAGCCTGCTTCCCGTGAAGGACAGCCTGGAACTCGCGCTCGCCGCCGACGCACCCGACGTCGAGAACATGAGGCAGGGCGTCGGTGCGACGTTGCGGCTGCTGTCGAGCGCCTTCGAAAAGAACCGTCTGGTCGAGATCGATCCGCAGGGGCAGAAGTTCGATCCGAACCTGCACCAGGCGATTTCGACGGTTCCCGCCTCCGGCACCCAGCCGCCGGTGGCTTCCGGCCATGTCGCGCACGTGCTGCAGAAGGGTTACCTGATTGCCGACCGGGTCCTGCGCCCTGCGCTGGTCACCGTCGTGCAGGGTTGAAAGGAAGCGCCGGCGTCGACGCGCGCGCACGCTTGAATTCGACCCGTCGCAGTCGCATCTAAGTCAACGAACAATCTCTCTCTCATCTCGAGGACACACACAATGGCCAAGATCATCGGCATCGACCTGGGCACGACGAATTCGTGCGTCGCCATCATGGAAGGCAACAAGCCGAAGGTGATCGAGAATTCGGAAGGCGCCCGCACGACGCCGTCGATCGTCGCCTACATGGAGGACGGCGAAGTGCTCGTGGGCGCGCCCGCCAAGCGGCAGGCCGTCACCAATCCGAAGAACACGCTGTACGCGATCAAGCGGCTGATCGGACGCAAGTTCGACGAGAAGGAGGTCCAGAAGGACATCCACCTGATGCCGTACCAGATCATCCGCGCCGACAACGGTGATGCGTGGGTGCAGGTGCGCGACAAGAAGCTCGCGCCGCCGCAGGTGTCGGCCGAGGTGCTGCGCAAGATGAAGAAGACCGCCGAGGACTATCTCGGCGAGACGGTCACCGAGGCGGTGATCACGGTTCCCGCGTACTTCAACGACAGCCAGCGCCAGGCCACCAAGGACGCCGGTCGCATCGCCGGCCTGGAAGTGCGCCGCATCATCAACGAACCGACGGCCGCAGCGCTCGCCTTCGGCCTGGACAAGGGCGGCGGCAGGGATCGCAAGGTGGCCGTCTACGACCTCGGCGGCGGCACCTTCGACATCTCGATCATCGAGATGGCCGACGTCGAAGGCGAGAAGCAGTTCGAGGTGCTGTCCACCAACGGCGACACCTTCCTCGGCGGCGAGGACTTCGACCAGCGCGTCATCGACTACGTCATCACCGAGTTCAAGAAGGAGGCCGGCGTCGACCTGTCGAAGGACGTGCTCGCGCTGCAGCGGCTCAAGGAAGCCGCCGAGAAGGCGAAGATCGAGCTGTCGTCGAGCCAGCAGACCGACCTGAACCTGCCGTACATCACGGCCGACGCCAGCGGTCCGAAGCACCTGAACATGAAGCTCACGCGGGCCAAGTTCGAGGCGCTCGTCGAGGAGCTGATCGATCGCACGATCGAGCCGTGCCGCGTCGCGCTGAAGGACGCCGGGCTGAAGGCCTCCGAGGTCGACGACGTGATCCTCGTCGGCGGCATGACGCGCATGCCGAAGGTGCAGGACAAGGTTCGCGAGTTCTTCGGCAAGGAAGCGCGCAAGGACGTCAACCCCGACGAGGCGGTGGCGGTCGGGGCGGCGATCCAGGGCTCGGTGCTCTCGGGCGAGCGCAAGGACGTGCTCCTGCTCGACGTGACGCCGCTGTCGCTGGGTATCGAGACGCTCGGCGGCGTGATGACGAAGATGATCCAGAAGAACACCACGATCCCCACGAAGTTCTCGCAGGTGTTCTCCACCGCCGACGACAACCAGCCTGCGGTGACGATCAAGGTGTTCCAGGGCGAGCGTGAAGTCGCTTCGGGCAACAAGCTGCTGGGCGAATTCAATCTCGAGGGCATCCCGCCGGCGGCGCGCGGCACCCCGCAGATCGAAGTCACCTTCGACATCGACGCGAACGGCATCCTGCACGTCTCGGCCAAGGACAAGGCCACCGGCAAGGAGAACAAGATCACGATCAAGGCGAACTCGGGACTCACCGAGGCCGAGATCGACAAGATGGTGCGCGACGCCGAATCGCACGCCGCCGAGGACCATCAACGCGTCGAACTGACGAATGCGCGCAACCAGGCCGACGCGATGGTGCATTCGGTGCGAAAATCGCTCGCCGAGCACGGCGAGAAGATCGACGCCTCGGAGAAGGCGAAGATCGAGGACGCGATCAAGGCTGCCGAGGAATCGTTGAAGGCCGACGACAAGGCCGACATCGAAGCGAAGACGCAGGCGCTGATGGCCGCCTCGCAGAAACTGGGCGAGCAGATGTACGCGCAGCAGCAGCCCGGCGGCCAACCTCCAGGCGGACAGCCCGGCGGCGAAGGCGCCCAGCCCGGCGCCGCCGATCGCGCCGCCGCCGATGACGACGTCGTCGACGCCGATTTCAAAGAGGTCAAAAGAGAGTGAAGGGTTAAGGGTGAAGGGTGAAGGGTGCGTAGGGCACACCGTGAGTTGCGCGTCTGGCAGGAGGCGGTCGCCTTGGTGGAGTTGATCTACCGGGCGACGAAACTCCTTCCTTCCTCCGAGCAGTTCGGCCTGACGAGTCAGCCGCGCCGGGCCGCTGTCTCGGTGCCCTCGAACATCGCTGAAGGTTCCGCGCGGAACGGAACGGCCGAAAGGCTGCGTTTTCTCGGATTTTCCGCTGGGTCGCTGTCCGAACTCGACACGTTGATCGAGCTTGCACAGCGACTCGGCTATTTGCAGGACACACAGGAGTTGCGGCAGAAGGTCGACGACGTGAGCGGAATGTTGATGGGACTGCAGTCATTGCTGCGAAAGCGCGATGCCTGAAGGATTCCAGGGCGATTCCCCTTCACCCTTCACCCTTCACCCTTCACTGGATCGATGAAACGCGATTACTACGACATCCTCGGCGTCTCCAGGACAGCCACCGACGACGAGCTGAAGAAGGCCTATCGCAAGCTCGCGATGAAGCATCATCCGGACCGCAATCCGGACAGTCGCGACGCCGAGACGCGCTTCAAGGAGGCGAAGGAAGCCTACGAGATGCTGTCCGACCCGGCCAAGCGCGAGGCCTACGACCGCTTCGGCCACGCAGGGGTCGATCCGAACGCCGGCGGCTTCGCCGGCGGGCAGGGCTTCGGCGGCTTTGCGGACGTGTTCGGCGACATCTTCGGCGACATCTTCGGCGGTCAGCGTGCCGGCGGCGGGCGCAGCAACGTCTATCGCGGCGCCGACCTGCGCTACGCGATGGAGATCACGCTCGAGCAGGCCGCGGCCGGCTACACGTCCGAGATCCGCGTGCCGGGCTGGGAAAACTGCGACACCTGTCACGGTTCCGGGGCCAAGCCGGGCACCAAGCCGAAGACCTGCCACAGCTGCGGCGGCCAGGGCTCGGTTCGCGTGCAGCAGGGCTTCTTCTCGCTCCAGCAGACTTGCCCCACCTGCCGCGGCAGCGGCCAGGTGATTCCCGATCCGTGCACCACCTGCGACGGTATCGGGCGCGTCAAGAAGAGCAAGACGCTCGAGGTCAAGATTCCGGCCGGCATCGACGACGGGATGCGCATCCGCTCGAGCGGCAACGGCGAGCCGGGGATCAACGGTGGCCCGCCCGGGGATCTGTACGTCGAGATCCGCGTCAAGGAGCACGATGTCTTCAAGCGCGACGCCGACGACCTGCACTGCGAGGTACCGGTATCGGTCGTCACGGCCGCGCTCGGCGGGGTCGTCGAGATCCCCACGCTGGACGGCGGCGCCGAGATCGAGTTGCCCGAGGGCACGCAGACCGGCAAGCAGTTCCGATTGCGCGGCAAGGGCATCAAGGGCCTGCGCTCGAGCTACCCGGGCGACCTCTACGCGCACGTGCTGGTCGAGACGCCGGTGCGGCTCACCGAGCGGCAGAAGGAGCTGATGCGCGAGCTCGATGCGTCGCTGAAGGACCCGAAGCACAGCCCGCAGACCAAGAACTGGATGGACCGCGTGAAGGAGTTCTTCCAGTGAGCCGGGCGGCGCGCGGCGCATGAATCTCACCTTCCTGGGCGCAGCCGACACCGTCACCGGCTCGCGCTTCCTGCTCGAAACCGGCGAGTCGAAGCTGCTCGTCGACTGTGGGCTGTTCCAGGGTTTCAAGAAACTGCGCGAGCGCAACTGGTCGCCGTTTCTCGTGCCGCCCGCATCGATCGATGCGGTCGTGCTCACGCACGCGCACCTGGATCATTCCGGCTGGTTGCCGGTGCTCGTGCGCGAAGGCTTTCGCGGATCGATCTTCGCCACCGAGGGCACGCAGGAACTCGCCGAAATCCTGCTGCGCGACAGCGCGCGATTGCAGGAGGAGGAGGCGGGCTTCGCCAACCGGCACGGCTTCTCGAAACACCGTCCGGCGCTGCCGCTGTACGAGAGCGCCGATGCCGAACGCGCGCTGGCGCGTTTTAGCGCGCAGCGCTTCGGGGCTTCGTTCGATCTCGACGCAGGCATTCGCGCGCGCTTCGTTCCCGCCGGGCATCTGCTCGGTGCAGCCAGCGTCGTGCTGCAGCGGGACGGCCGCACGCTCGCCTTCAGCGGCGACATCGGCCGCGAGGAAGACCTCGTGATGCGGGCGCCGCAGGTGCCCGAGTTCGCCGACACGCTCGTCATCGAGTCGACGTACGGGGATCGACGGCACGCGTCGATCGCCGACGCGCTCGCCCAACTCGCGCGCGTGATTCGCGAGACGGCAGCGCGCGGCGGCACGGTGCTGATCCCGTCGTTCGCCGTCGGACGCGCGCAATCGCTGCTCGTCGCGCTGCATCGGTTGCGCGAGGCGGGGTCGATCCCCGACCTGCCGGTCTACCTCGACAGTCCGATGGCGATCGATGCGACGCGCCTGTATCGCCGCTTCAACGACGATCACCGGCTCGGCGAAGCCGAATGCCGGCAGATCTATCGCGGCGCGCGCTTCGTCAACACGCCCGAGGAGTCGAAGAGCCTGGCGCAGGTTCGCGTTCCGTCGATCCTCATCTCGGCCAGCGGCATGGCCACCGGGGGGCGGGTGCTGCATCACCTGAAGCGCCTGCTTCCCGATCCGGCGAACCACGTCGTCTTCGCCGGCTTCCAGGCGGGCGGAACACGCGGAGCGCATCTGGTGGGCGGCGCTCGCGACGTGAAGATCCACGGCGAGTGGCATCCGGTGAACGCTTCCGTGACGCAACTCGACGGATTCTCGGCGCACGCCGACGCCGACGAATTGCTGGGCTGGATGCGTCGGCTGCATCGCCCGCCGAAGCAGGTCTACGTCGTTCACGGCGAGCCCGAGGCGGCCGACCAATTGCGGCAGCGGGTCGTCGAGGAACTGGGGTGGCCGGCGCGCGTTCCCGAACACGGCGAGACGGTCGACGTGGCGCTCTGAGGCGCCGGGGCCGGCGCGCGGTCATCATCGCGCCCTGGCCGGCATGACGACGCGGCGGCTGGTACATTCGGAGCGATGCAAACCGTCTCGTTCCGCCGGCCGGTCGGCCTGCGCAAGGGCCGCCAGGTGCAGCCCGAGGCGCGCGCCCGCATCGATGCGCTGTTCGCCGACGCGCCGATGCGGCGCGACCTGCTGATCGAGCACCTGCATCGGATCCAGGACGCCGAAGGACACCTGCCCACCGCGTTGCTCGCCGCGCTCGCCGAACGCATGCGGCTGTCGCAGGCCGAGGTTTTCGAGGTCGCGAGTTTCTACCACCATTTCGACGTCGTGCGCGAAGGCGAAGTGCCGCCGCCGGCGCTCACCGTTCGCGTCTGCGAGTCGCTGTCGTGCGAGATGATGGGTGCGCGCGCGCTGATCGAGTCGCTCGTCGCGCGCCTGGGGCGCGAAGTGCGCGTGCAACCGGTGCCGTGCGTCGGTCGCTGCGCCGAAGCGCCGGTGGCGGTCGTCGGCCAGCGTCCGGTCGCGCCGGCGAGCGTCGAGCGCGTCGAGAGGGCGATTGCCGACGGTGTGCGTTCGTGTCCGGTGCCCGAGCCGCGAAACGACCCGAGTCCGGGCGACGGCGACTACGCGGCCTACCGTGCCGGCGGCGGTTACCGGCAACTCGCGCGCATGATCGCCGAGCGCTCGCACCGCGATTCGGTGCTCGGCGAGCTCGAGTCGTCGTCGCTGCGCGGCCTGGGTGGCGCGGGCTTTCCGGTCGCGCGCAAGTGGCGCGCGGTGATGGCGCAGCCCGGCCCGCGCCTGCTCGTCGTCAACGCCGACGAGGGCGAGCCGGGCACCTTCAAGGACCGCCACTACCTCGAGCGTGCTCCGCACCGGATGCTCGAAGGGATGCTGATTGCCGCCGCCGTCGTCGACTGCGATGCCTGCTACGTCTATCTGCGCGACGAGTACGCCGGCGTTCGCGCGCTGCTCGAGCGCGAGCTGGCGGCACTGCGCGCCGATCCGCCGGTGGCGTCCGGGATTCCCGAGATCCACCTGCGCCGCGGCGCGGGCGCGTACATCTGCGGCGAAGAGAGCGCGCTGATCGAGTCGATCGAGGGCAAGCGCGGCATGCCGCGACTGCGTCCGCCCTACGTCGCCGAGGTCGGGCTCTTCGGCCGCCCGACGCTCGTGCACAACGTCGAGACGCTGCACTGGGTGCCGGAGATCCTCGAGCGCGGCGCCGCCTGGTTCGCCACGCACGGTCGCCGCGGCCGGCATGGCCTGCGCAGCTTCTCGGTGTCGGGTCGCGTGCGCGAGCCGGGCGTGAAGCTCGCACCGGCCGGCATCAGCCTGCGCGAGCTCATCGACGAGCACTGCGCCGGCATGGCCGAAGGGCACGAGTTGTACGCATGGTTGCCGGGCGGCGCCTCGGGCGGCATCCTGCCGGCCTCGCTCGCCGGCGAGCCGCTCGACTTCGACACGCTGCAGCCGCACGGCGCGTTCATCGGTTCGGCGGCGATCGTCGTGCTGTCGCAGCACGATTCGGCGGCCGACGCCGCGCGCAACCTGATGGCGTTCTTCCGCAGCGAGTCGTGCGGGCAGTGCACGCCGTGCCGCGTCGGCACCGCAAAGGCACTCGATCGCATGCGCGAGTCGCGATGGGACGCGCCGCTGCTTGGCGAGCTGTCGGGGGCGATGCTCGACGCTTCGATCTGCGGGCTGGGGCAGGCCGCGCCGAACCCGATGCTCTCGGTGTTGCGCTGGTTCCCGCACGAAGTGCAGACCCGCTGAGGGCGCGACGATGAGCAGCGTGATCGAGACGTCAGGCATCGCGTCGAACGAAGGCGCCGCGATCGACTTCGAACTCGACGGTCGCCTCGTCGATGCTCGCGCCGGCGAGACGATCTACGAAGCCGCGCGCCGCCACGGGACGACGATTCCGACGCTGTGCCGCAACGAAGGCTACCGGCCCGACGGCAACTGTCGCGCATGCGTCGTGGAGATCGACGGCGAACGCGTGCTCGCCGCGTCGTGCTGCCGCATGCCGAGGCAGGGCATGAAGGTGCGCAGCACGAGCGAGCGCGCGCGCGCCGCGCAGCGCATGGTCGTCGAGCTGCTGCTGGCCGATGCGCCGCCCGAGCCGCGCCGCGACGACTCCGAACTCGGGCACTGGGCGCGCGAACTCGGCGTGTCGCGCTCGCGCTTCGCCGCGCGCCGGCAACCGCTACCGGACTTCAGCCATCCCGCCATCGCGGTGCAGCTCGATGCGTGCATCCAGTGCACGCGCTGCGTTCGCGCGTGTCGAGAGGAGCAGGTCAACGACGTCATCGGCTATGCAGGCCGCGGCGATGCCTCGCGCATCGTCTTCGACTTCGGCGATCCGATGGGCGCCTCCACCTGCGTGGGCTGCGGCGAATGCGTGCAGGCCTGCCCGACGGGCGCGCTGATGCCGCGACTGCTCGGCGACGTCGCGGCGCCGGAGCGTCCTGGCGACGTCGCGACGCGCGCGGCCGAACGACGCGTCGAGTCGCTGTGCCCGTTCTGCGGCGTCGGTTGCCAGCTCACGTATTACGTCTCGGGCAACCGCATTCGCTACGTCGAGGGCCGCAACGGGCCGGCGAATCACGGCCGCCTGTGCGTGAAGGGGCGCTTCGGTTTCGATTACGCGGCGAGCCGCGAAAGGCTCGACATCCCGCTCGTGCGGCGCGAGGGCGCAGCGAAGGATCCGGTCTTCGGCCGCGTGCCGGCCGACTGGCGCGACCAGTTCCGCGAAGCGACGTGGGACGAGGCGCTGTCGATTGCCGCCGGCGGCCTCGCGCGCATTCGCGACACGCTGGGCCCCGGCGCGCTCGCGGGTTTCGGCTCGGCCAAGGGCAGCAACGAGGAGGCGTACCTGTTCCAGAAGCTCGTGCGCATCGGCTTCGGAACGAACAACGTCGATCACTGCACGCGACTGTGCCACGCATCGTCGGTGGCCGCGCTGCTCGAGGGCATCGGCTCGGGCGCGGTGTCGAACCCGGTGTCGGACGTGCTGAAGGCCGACTTCGTGCTCGTCATCGGGTCGAATCCCACCGTGAACCATCCGGTCGCCGCCACCTGGATCAAGAACGCCGCGCGGCGCGGAACGACGCTCGTCGTCGCGGACCCCAGGCGCAACGACCTCGCGCGCCATGCATCGACGGTGCTGCAGTTCACGCCCGGCGCCGACGTCGCGCTGCTCGACGCGATGCTGCACGCGATCGTCTACGGCGGCTTCGTCGACCGCGGGTTCATCGCGACGCGCACCACCGATTTCGAGGTGCTGCGCGAGCACCTGGCGCCGTACAGCCCCGAGCGCATGGCGCCGGTCTGCGGCATCGACGCAGCGACGATCCGCGCCGTTGCGCAACAATACGCGACGAGCCGCGCGTCGATGATCCTCTGGGGCATGGGCGTCTCGCAGCACGTGCACGGCACCGACAACGCGCGCTGCCTGATTGCTCTGGCGTTGTGTACCGGGCAGATCGGCCGTCCCGGCGCGGGCCTGCATCCGTTGCGCGGGCAGAACAACGTGCAGGGCGCCTCCGACGTCGGCCTGATTCCGATGATGCTGCCCGATTACGGCCGCGTCGACGACGAGCGCGTCGCCGGGCGAATCGAACGCTTGTGGGGCGCGCGCATCGATCGCCGCCCGGGGCTGACGGTGGTCGAGATCCTGAAGGCCGCCGCCGAGCGACGCATCCGCGGGCTGTACGTGATGGGCGAGAACCCCGCGATGTCCGACCCTGACGTGCGCCATGCGCGCGAGGCACTCGCCGCGCTCGATCTGCTCGTCGTGCAGGACATCTTCCCCACCGAGACGGCCTGGCTCGCGGACGTGATCCTGCCGGCCTCGGCGTTTCCCGAGAAGACCGGCACTTTCACGAACACCGATCGGATGGTGCAACTCGCGCGCAAGGCGATCGATCCGCCCGGGCAGGCACGGGCGGACCTCGACATCCTGGTCGCGATGGCGCGCGGCCTGGGGCTCGATTGGAACTACGCGCATCCGCGCGCAGTCTTCGAGGAGATGCGCGAGTCGATGGACTCGATCCGCGGCATCGATTGGGAGCGACTCGAGCGCGATGGCAGCGTCACTTATCCGTGCACGAGCGCCGACGATCCGGGCCAGCCGGTCGTGTTTCGCGAGCGCTTCCCGACCCCCAGCGGTCGCGGCCGTTTCGTTCCTGCCTCTCTCGGCGCGCCGGCCGAAACGCCCGACGCCGACTATCCGTTCGTGCTGACGACCGGTCGGCAACTGGAGCACTGGCACACCGGCGCGATGACGCGTCGGGCGCAGGCGCTCGATGCGATCGAGCCCGAGGCGACGGCGTCGATGCACCCCGCCGACCTCGCCCGCTTGGGTCTGCAGCCGGGCATGCGGGTGCGCATCGCGTCGCGCCGCGGCGAGATCTCGCTGTTCGCGCGCGAGGACGACGGCGTTGCGCCCGGCTGCGTATTCGTGCCGTTCGCGTACGCGGAGGCGGCAGCGAACGTGCTCACGCATCCGCAACTCGATCCTTTCGGCAAGATTCCCGGCTTCAAGTACTGCGCGGTGTCGATCGAGCGCGAGGGCGAATCGGCGTAGCGCTTCGAAGGAAGCGCGCCGCGCATCGACGTGGCGGCGCTCTACTGGCACTTCGTCGACGTCGTCTCGATCCTGCTGTATCCGCTGCGGCACCTGCCGAGCGGCGGCATCACGCCGACGGCTCCAGTATCCTTGCCTGTCTGCCCGCCCTTCGTAGTTGTTCCATGCCCAGCAACGCTTCCGAATTCGCCCGCGCCACCCAGGTCCTCGTGGGCGGCGTGAACTCCGCCGTGCGCGCGTTCCGCGCGGTCGGCGGCACGCCTCGTTTCATCGACCGCGCCGAAGGCGCCTATCTGTGGGACGTCGAGGGCAAGCGTTACATCGACTATCTCGGCTCGTGGGGACCGATGATCGCCGGCCACGCGCATCCGCACGTTCTCGAGGCGGTCGAGCGCGCCGCGCGCCGCGGCCTTTCGTTCGGAGCGCCGAACGTGCTCGAGACCGAGCTTGCCGAGCGCATCTGCACGCTGTTCCCGCAGATCGAGCGCGTGCGCTTCACGAGCTCGGGAACCGAGTCGACGATGTCGGCGCTGCGCCTGGCGCGCGGCTACACCGGGCGCGACGCGATCCTCAAATTCGAGGGCTGCTATCACGGCACCGGCGACAGCCTGCTCGTGAAGGCCGGCTCCGGGGCGCTCGCGTTCGGCACGCCGAGCTCCGCGGGCGTGCCCGACAGCGTCGCGCGGCATACGCTGGTTGCCGATTACAACGACGTCGACAGCGTTGCCGAGCTGTTCGGCAAGCATTCGAACGCGATCGCCTGCGTCATCGTCGAGCCGATCGCCGGCAACATGAATCTCGTGATGCCGCAGCCCGGCTTCCTCGAAGCGCTGCGCAAGCTGTGCGACGAGAACGGCGCGTTGCTGGTCTTCGACGAGGTGATGAGCGGCTTTCGCGTGGCGCACGGCGGCGCGCAGCAGCGCTGCGGCGTCGTGCCCGACCTCGTCACCTTCGGCAAGGTGATCGGCGGCGGCATGCCGGTGGGCGCAATCGGCGGTCCGGCGCGCATTCTCGAGCGCTTCTCGCCGATGGGTCCCGTCTACCAGGCCGGAACGCTGTCGGGAAATCCGATCGCGATGGCGGCCGGACTCGCCACGCTCGACCTCGTCGCGCAACCGGGCTTCTACGAGCGGCTCGAAGCGCTCGGAGACCGGCTCGTCGTCGGACTGAACCAGGTCGCGCGCGAGGCGGGCGCGGCGCTCAGCGCGCAGCACGTCGGTGCGCTTGCCGGGCTGTACCTGCTGCCGTCGCCGCCTGCCGACTTCGCGCAGGCGCAGACCCAGGACGTCGAGCGCTTCAAGCGCTTCTTCCACGCGATGCTCGGCGAGGGCGTGTACCTGCCACCGTCGCCGGTCGAGGCCTTCTTCTTCTCCAGCGCGCACACCGACGCCGACGTCGACGCGACGATCGCGGCAGCCCGTCGTTCGCTGGCCGCGAGCGCCTGATCGTGACGACGCGCTCCGACTCCCGCTCGTCGTACCTCGCAGTCCTGTTCTTCGGCTGCGCGATCCTCGTCGTCTCCACCGGCGTTCGCTCGTCGTTCGGCCTGTTCCTGCCGGAGATGACGCAGGCGCGCGGTTGGTCGCGCGAGACCTTCTCGCTGGCGATCGCGCTGCAGAACCTGATGTGGGGATTGGGCGGATCGTTCCTCGGCGCGATGGCCGACAAGTACGGATCGATGCGCACGCTGTTGCTCGGCGGCGTGCTCTACGTCGTCGGCTTTCTCGGCATGGCATGGGCCGACAGCGGCACCGGGCTGTCGCTTTCGGCGGGCGTCGTGATGGGCGTGGCCATCGGCGGAACGAGCTTCGGCATCGTGCTCGCCGTGCTCGGGCGCGTCGTTCCCGCCGACAAGCGCAGCCTCGCCTTCGGCGTCGGCGTGGCGGCGGGCTCGTTCGGCCAGTTCCTGTTCCTGCCGCTCGCCGGGCAGTTGATCCTGCGCATCGGATGGCAGGATGCGCTGCTCGCGCACGCGGCGATTGCCGCGCTCATCGTGGTGCTCGCGCTCGGCGTGCGCGACCACGAGCATGCGCACGCCGCGCGCGCCGAGATCCGTCTCGGCCAGGCGCTGCGCGGCGCGATCGGCGATCGCAATTTCCACCTGCTGTTCTGGGGCTACTTCGTCTGCGGACTGCAGGTCGTCTTCATCGCGCTGCACCTGCCGTCATACCTGCTCGACAAGGGGATGAGCGTGAACGTCGGCGCCAATGCGGTCGCGCTGATCGGACTGTTCAACGTCATCGGCTCGCTCGCCTCGGGCGCTCTCGGCCAGCGCTACCCGAAGAAATGGCTGCTCGCAGCGATCTACGTCGTGCGCTCGATCGTCATCGGCCTGTTCCTGCTCGCGCCGCTCACGGTCGCGTCGGTCTACCTGTTCAGCGCGGCGATGGGCGTGCTGTGGCTGTCGACGGTGCCGCTGACCAATGCGCTCGTCGGGCAGCGCTGGGGCGTGCACGTGCTCGGGCTGCTCGGCGGCGTCGTCTTCTTTGGCCACCAGATCGGCAGTTTTCTCGGCGCCTGGCTCGGCGGCGTGTTCTTCGACCGCTTCGGCAACTACGACTATGCGTGGGCGATGATCATCGCCTTCGGCCTGTTCGCCGCGGTGATGCATGCGCCGATCGACCAGCGGCCGGTAGGTGCGTCGCCCGCTCGTGCGCCGGCCGCCGCCTGAAAGTCCTCGCCTTCTAGCCGCATCGGCTCACGGCCGCCCCCCGCTCGCGCAGCGAGTTCGGCCGCGCAGCCGGCGATGCGAGCATCGCAGCGAACCCCCGCGGAGCGGGGGCTGCGCATCGGCGCGCCCGCGGCAGGCGGCCCGCGCCTTTGCCCGCACCGCCCGCAAATCACACCTTCTCGAACACCGCCGCGATTCCCTGGCCCCCGCCGATGCACATCGTGACGAGCGCGTAGCGCGCGCCGGTGCGCTGCAGTTCGTACACCGCCTTCACGCTGATCAGCGCGCCGGTCGCGCCCACCGGGTGCCCGATCGAGATGCCCGAGCCGTTCGGGTTCACGCGGGCCGGGTCGAGTTCGAGGTCGCGGGTGACGGCGATCGCCTGCGCGGCGAAGGCCTCGTTGGCTTCGACGATGTCGACCTGGTCCGGGCGCAGCCCCGCGCGCTCGAGCGCCTTGCGCGAGGCCGGCACCGGTCCGATGCCCATGTACTGCGGGTCGACGCCCGCGTGCCCCCAGGCGACGAGGCGCGCGAGCGGCTTCGCTCCGCGAGATTCGGCGGTGCGTCGCTCCATCAGCACGAGCGCGGCGGCTGCGTCGTTGATTCCCGATGCGTTGGCCGCGGTCACGGTTCCGTCGTCCTTCAGGAACGCGGGGCGCAGCTTCTTCATGTCGTCGATCGTCGCGTCGTGGCGCACGTGCTCGTCGGTGTCGAAGCGCACGACGCCCTTGCGCGTCTTCGTCTCGATCGGGACGATCTGGTCGGTGAAGCGACCCTCGCGAATCGCATTCGATGCGCGCCGGTGGCTCTCCAGCGCCAGCGCATCCTGCTCGTCGCGGCTGATGCCCCATTTCTTCGCGACGTTCTCGGCGGTGATGCCCATGTGCACGTTGGCGAACGGGTCGTGCAGCGCGCCGAGCATCATGTCGAGCATTTTCGCGTCGCCCATGCGCGCGCCCCAACGCATCGCCGTCGACGTGTACGGGGCACGGCTCATCACCTCGGCGCCTCCGGCGATGGCGACGTCGGCTTCGCCGAGCAGGATCGCCTGCGCCGCCGACACCACCGCCTGGAGACCCGATCCGCACAGCCGGTTCAGCGTCAGCGCCGGAACGGAATGCGCCAGCCCGCCTTCGATCGCCGCAACGCGCGCGAGATACATGTCGCGCGGCTCGGTATGAATGACGTTTCCGAACACGACGTGGTGCACGTCCTCGGCGCCCACGCCGGCGCGTGCGGCGACCTCGCGCACGACGGTTGCGGCCAGCTGCGTCGGGGAGAAATCCTTCAGGCTGCCGCCGAAGTCGCCCACTGCGGTGCGCACGCCCGAGACGACGACGACTTCACGATTCGATGCTGCGTTCATTTCCTTCCTTCCTTTGACGGGGTCCGGGCACCGCCCTCGGGCGGTTCAATGCAGCGGACGATCGCCGCGCTTGCGCGCCTCGCGTCCGCGAAACAGCGTCTTGAGCACGCGCGCCGTGCCGACGTTGATCATCGCCTGGCCGATCGAATGCGACTCGTCGGCGACGATGTCCAGCGTCACGTCCGATCCAGTCGCCTGCAGGCCGCGAAACGCGCGTTCGGCGTGCACCGCGGGGACGACGCTGTCGAGCTCGCCGTGCAGCAGGTGCACGGTCGCTTCGACGCGCTCGCCGGGCGCGATCGGCCGCGCCAGCTGGCCGGCGTACGAGACGACGATCGACGCAGCCGCCGGTTGCTGGCGTGCGAGCGCCAGCGCGACCGTTGCGCCCTGCGAGAAGCCGACGACGACCGTGTCGGCCGGCGCGATCGCCGTGTCGCACTGCAGCGCCCGCAATCGATCCGACAGTTCGATCCCTGCCGCTTCGATGCGCGCCGCGCGGTCGGTGCTGATGCCCCTGCCGTCGAACCAGTCGCGTCCGGCGTTCGACGTGCACGGGCGCAGGCCCTCGACGATCGCCGCGGTGGCGCCGGGGAACTTCAACTGCCACGCGATGGCCACCGGCGCGAAGGTTTCGGGGGTCGATCCGGCGCCGTGCAGGAACACGAGCAGGCGCCGCGGCGCCTGCGCGGAGATCGGGGGCAGCTCGAGCCAGAGTTGACGTTGCACCTTCCGATCGTACCGCGGGCGGCGCGTTCGGCGCGCGGCAGCGAAGCGGCGACGGCCTTCCCGTCCTCGCGGCCTTTGTGTTTGCGGCTAGGTCGCGCCGACGAGGAACAGGCGGCCCACCCACCAGGCCGCCGCAGCCATCACCGCAGAGGCCGGAATCGTCAGGATCCACGCCCAGACGATGTTGCCGGCCAGTCCCCAGCGCACGGCGGAGAATTTCTGTGCCGAGCCGACGCCGACGATCGCACCCGTGATCGTATGCGTGGTCGACACCGGCACCCCGAGGCTGGAGGCGAGGAACAGCGTCATCGCGCCGCCCGTCTCGGCGCAGAACCCGCCGACCGGCTTGAGCTTCGTGATCTTCTGTCCCATCGTCTTGACGATGCGCCAGCCGCCGAACAGCGTTCCGAGACCCATCGCGATGTAGCACGACACGATCACCCAGTACGGCGGATGCGTCTCGCCCGCATGGCTCACGCCGGCGGCAATGAGCAGCAGCCAGATGATCCCCATCGTCTTCTGCGCGTCGTTGCTGCCGTGGCCGATGCTGTAGAGCGCCGACGAAACGAGCTGCAGCCTGCGGAACCAGCGATCGGTCCCGCGCGGAGTGCTGCGAAAGAACGCCCACGACACGGCGACCATCAACGCCGAGCCGAACAGGAATCCGAGCAGCGGCGAGATCACGATGAACACCGCCACCTTGCTGATCCCGCCGAACAACAGCGACCCCGTCCCCGTCTTGGCCAGCGTCGCTCCGATCAGCCCGCCGATCAGCGCGTGCGACGAACTCGACGGAATGCCGAAGAACCACGTGATGATGTTCCAGGCGATGGCTCCGCTCACCGCTCCGAAGATCACGACGTGGTCGACGACGCCCGGGTCGACGATCCCCTTGCCGATGGTTGCCGCCACGCGCAGCTCGAAGAAGAACAGCGCTACGACGTTGAAGAACGCCGCCCAGACGACCGCCTGGTAAGGCTTGAGCACGCCCGTCGAGACGATGGTCGCGATCGAGTTCGCGGCGTCGTGGAAGCCGTTCATGAAGTCGAACAGAAGCGCCAGCGCCACGAGGAACGCGAGCGTGGCGAAGCCGAACTGGAGCGTCGTCATGCGTTCTCGAGCACGACGCCTTCGATGACGTTGGCGACGTCCTCGGCCCGGTCGGACACCGCTTCGAGCAGCTCGTAGATCGCCTTGAGCTTGATCAGCTGGCGCACGTCGCTCTCGTCCCGAAACAGTTTCGACATCGCCGATCGCATGACGCGGTCGGCGTCGGACTCCAGCCGGTCGATCTCGGTGCAGATCTTCAGGATCGCGTCGGCGTTCTCCATGCTGTCGAGCATCGCGACGGCGGCCTTGACGCGGTCGCAGCACATCTCGTTGAGCTCGGCGAGCTGTTGCGCCTCGGGGGAGACGCGCTGCAGGTCATAGAGGATGGCCGACTCCGCGACGTCCTGGATCAGGTCCAGGATGTCGTCCATGTTGCTGATCAGCTGATGGATGTCGTCGCGGTCGAAAGGCGTGATGAAGGTCTTGTGCAGCAGCGTCACCGTCTCGTGGGTGACCTTGTCGGCGTCCTTCTCGGCGCGGTCGATCGCGTCGATGTACTGGCGCCGGGCAGCCACGTCGCCGTAATGCGTCATCAGCGCGGTGAGCGAGCGGCTCCCCGACGTGATGCACTCGGCGTGCCGGTTGAACAGCTCGAAGAAGTTGCCCTCGCGAGGCATCAGGCGTCCAAACATCGGCGGTTCCGTGCAGTGTGTCGGCGGCCCGCGGACGGTTGCGTGGGCGGGCGAAAATGACCGGGCGAAGGGTAGCAGAAGAGGTGAAGGGTAAAGGGGGAAGGGTAAAGGGGGCCGAGCCGACTACCGGGAGCCGAGGCTTTTCCCCTTCTTCCTTTCCCCTTCTCCTTTCCCTTGAACGCACGCGAGATACGCCTGCCCGTCCGGCGCCACCCCGTCGCGCTGCGAACGCCAGATCGTCTCGGCCAGGCAATCGATGAGCGCGTGCGTGGCGTCGTGCGCATCGAGTCTGCCGGCCAGTCGCTGCCACGCGGCGCGGATTCCCGGCGGCTGGTCGATCTGCAATTGCTCGGTCACCGCCAGGTGCAGCGAAAGGTGCAGGAATGGGTTTGTCCGCCCGGCCTGCACCGGGTACTCGCGCGCCAGCGCATCGTCTAGCGACGCGAGGTCGGCGTGGTATTCGGGATGCTGCTCGATCGTGTCGAGCGCAATCGCCTCGAGCGGGCTCAGCGGCAGACGCTCGCGGTGCTTGCGCCAGGTCTCGCAGAAAAAGCGGCGCACGTCGGCGCGCGAAGGATCGAACATCGGGCGTTGAAACGGCAGCGCTATTGCGGAGCGGGCGTCTTCGGCCGGTAGTCGCACAGGTCGGCGATCGGGCAGCGCCAGCATTCGGGAACGCGTGCCTTGCAAACGTAGCGCCCGTGCAGGATCAGCCAATGATGCGCGTGGTTGCGGTAGCGCTCGGGCACGAGTCGGAGCAGCTTCTGCTCGACCTCCAGTGGCGTCCTGCCGGGTGCGATTCCCGTGCGGTTGGCAACGCGCAGCACGTGCGTGTCCACCGGAATCGTCGGCTGGCCGAAGGCGACGTTGAGGACGACGTTGGCGGTCTTGCGCCCGACTCCCGGCAACTGCTCGAGCGCTTCGCGCTCGGCGGGCACCTCGCCACCATGCCTTTCGAGCAGGATGCGCGCCATCTCCACGACGTTCTTCGACTTCGTCGGGAACAGGCCGATCGAGCGGATGTACGGAACGATGCCGTCGACGCCGAGCGCGACGATCGCCTGCGGCGTGTTCGCCACCGGGAACAGCTCGCGTGTGGCGAGGTTCACGCTGCGGTCGGTCGCCTGTGCCGACAGGATCACCGCGACGAGCAACTCGAAGGGCGTGCGGTATTCGAGTTCTGTGCGCGGATGAGGTTCGATCGCTTGCAGGCGCGCGAAGATCTCGGCGCGTTTGCGCGCATTCACTGCTCGGGCGCCTCGCCGGTTCGTTGCTGCGCCTGGCGACGCCGTGCCTGCGCGCGTTGCAGTGCCGCCGCGACGATCGCCTGTCGGTCGAGTCCGGCCGCGGGCGTCTCGGCCTCGTGCGCCAGGCGCAGGCTGCGGCGCGCGCGTCGTGCGCGGGCGTCGACGGCGGCGTCGCGGCCGAGCGGTGCCGGCGGGTGCGCAACGACGAGCGTGATGCAGTCGACCGGGCACGGCGGCACGCACAGCTCGCAGCCGATGCACGCGGCGTCGATGACGGTGTGCATGCGCTGCGGCGCGCCGATGATCGCATCGAAGGGGCACGCGTCGATGCAGCGGGTGCAGCCGATGCAGCGCTGCGGGTCGATGCGCGCGAGCCGGCGGGCGTTGCGCGTGCTCACGCCACCTTGCGAAGCGGGGCGGCTGCGCGATGCGTCGCGATGAACTCGCGCACCTGCGGGTAGACGCGCTCGCGCCAGCGCCGGCCGCTGAAGATGCCGTAGTGTCCGGCGCCTTCCACTGTCAGGTGACGCTTCTGCGCCGGCGCCAGCGACGAGCACAGGTCGTGCGCGGCCTGCGTCTGTCCGGCGCCGGAGATGTCGTCGAGCTCGCCTTCGATCGTGAACAGCGCGACGTTGCGGATCTTCGACGGATCGACCCGATGAATGGCGCCCTCGAAGCGCACGTTCCACGTTCCGCTGGGCAGCGCGTATTCCTGGAACACGGTGCGAATCGTGTCGAGGTAGTACTCGGCCGGCATGTCCAGCACGGCGTTGTATTCGTCGTAGAAGCGGCGGTGCGCATCGGCGTCGCCGAGGTCGCCCTGCACCAGGCTCAGGTAGAACTCCCAGTGCGAGTGCATGTGCCGGTCGGCGTTCATCGAGATGAAGCCGGCGTGCTGCAGGAAGCCGGGGTAGACGCGCCGCCCGGCGCCCGGATAACGCGCGGGAACGCGGTAGATCACGTTGCGCTCGAACCAGTCGTGGCTGTGCGTCTGCGCGAGGTTGTTGACCTCGGTGGGACAACGCCGCGTGTCGATCGGCCCGCCCATCATCGTCATCGTGCGCGGCATGTGCGCATCGTCGACGGCGGCCATCAGCGAGATGGCGGCGAGCACCGGCACGGTCGGCTGGCACACCGACAGCACGTTCACGTCGGGTCCGAGATGGCGCAGGAATTCGACGGCGTAGGCGATGTAGTCGTCCAGGTGGAACGGCCCGTGCGACAGCGGAACCATCCGCGCGTCGGTCCAGTCGGTGATGTAGACGACGTGATCGGCGACCAGCGTTCGCACCGTGTCGCGCAGCAGCGTCGCATGGTGGCCGGAGAGGGGCGCGAACACGAGCACGGCCGGATCGCGGGAGTGGTGCGCGAGCGCGCGGGGCAGGCGACGTTCGAATTTCAGCAGGCGGCAGAACGGTCGCTCGATCGCGACGCTCTCGACGACCGGCACCTCTCGACCTTCGACGACCGTCGAGGTGATGCCGAACTCGGGCTTTTCGTATTCCTTGCCGAGGCGGTGAACGAGTTCGAGTCCCGCCGAGATCCGTCGCGCGAAGGGCGAGTACGCCAGCGGGCTGTACGGGTTCGTGTAGAGCCTGCTCATCGAGTCGGCCCAGTTCGACAGCGGATTCAGGAAGGCGCGTTGCGCTTCACGGATGTCGTAGAGCATTCGATCGTCCGGGCGAGTCTCGTTCAGACATTATGCGGACCGGAAATTGCGCTTCGCAACACGCAATAACCCCGATCGCTCATCACGTTCTGGATATTGTTGCGTTTTTCGCGTTTTCCAGCCGACCGACGGCCCTTGCGCCTTTCGGCGCTGCGGGAGGAATACGACGAGCGCCGTGCATCCGGTATGCCCGGCGTTGAAAATCATTGGATTGCTGCAATGCAACGACAAAAGCGTGCGCGTTGCCGCGCGCGGGCGCGCGCGCTCTCGCAAGCCGGGGCAGTCGCGCTGTCGCACGAGCGCCGCCGTCTCAGCGCTCGAGGTACTTCAGTTTGTCGGGCGCGTCCTTCCACTGCTCCGCGTCGGGCAGCGGCTCCTTCTTGCGGGTGATCGCCGGCCACCCCTTGGCGAGTTCGGCGTTCAGGCCGATGTACGACTGCATCCCCGCTGGCACATCTTCCTCCGCGACGATCGCCTCGACCGGGCATTCGGGAATGCACACGGCGCAGTCGATGCATTCGTCCGGGTCGATGACGAGCATGTTCGGTCCCTCGCGAAAGCAGTCGACCGGACAGACGTCGACGCAATCGGTGTAGCGGCAGCGGATGCAGGATTCGAGGACGACGTGGGTCATGAGCGGTTGCGCAGCGAAGCGGTCGAGGCGAGGGCCTTCGTGTTGACGGTCAATGGTACCGTGGGTTAATTTCGCCGCGCAACGCAATGAATGAAGTGGTGGCTTCATGCCGCTTCCGGTGCCTTTCCGGGGAATGCGATGACTTCCGAAGCCGCCGCGCCCACGCGGGGTACGTCGCCGAGCTACCGCCGCGTCGCGAACGTCGACGACGCGCTTCGTCTGCTCGCGCAGGGCGGCTGGACGCCGCTGGCCGGAGGCACCGATTTCTATCCGGCGCGTGTCGGGCGTCCCGTCGGCGAATCGCTGCTCGACCTGGGCGATGTTCAGGCGCTGCGCGGAATCGCGCCCGCGGGCGATGACGAGGGAGGACCGCTGCTGCGCATCGGCGCGATGACTTCGTGGTCCGCGATCGCGCGCGCGACGCTGGACGCGCAGTGGATTGCCCTGCAGCAGGCTGCCCGCGAGATCGGTGGCGTGCAGGTGCAGAACCGGGCCACGATCGGCGGCAACCTGTGCAATGCGTCGCCTGCCGCCGATGGGGTGGCTGCGCTGCTCGCGCTCGACGCACGGCTCGAACTCGCCAGCGTGCGCGGCCGGCGCCGCCTGCCGGTGGAAGAGTTCATGCTCGGCGTGCGGCGCACCGCGCTCGCTCCGGACGAACTGCTCGTCGCCATCGAGCTTCCGTTGCGCTCGACTCGCGCGCGCTCGGGATTCCTGAAGCTCGGTCATCGGCGCTCGCTGGTGATCTCGATCACGATGGTCGCCGCGGCGGTCGACTTCGACGCGCACGGGCGGCTCGAGCGCTGCGCGATCGCCGTCGGCGCGTGCTCGCCGGCCTGCGTGCGCCTGCGCGCGCTCGAGTCGCGGTTGCTGGGCGCCCCGCGCGCGGCGCTGGCAAGGCGCTTCGATGCGTCGGTCTGCGACGAGACGCTCGCGCCGCTGCAACCGATCGACGACGTGCGGGCAACGGCGGGATACCGTCGTCATGCTGCCGTGGCGCTCGCGCGGCGGCTCGTCGCCGAACTCGCGCTCGATCCCGCACCGGCGAACACCCGATGAAGGAGCCGGAAATCGTGGGCGCGCTGCGCTTTCGCGTGAACGGGCGCGAGCGCGCGGTCGTCTCGGCCGCCGCGACGCGCTTGTCCGAATGCCTGCGCGACGAACTCGGACTCACCGGCACGAAGGTCGGTTGCCACGCCGGCGATTGCGGCGCGTGCACCGTGCTGCTCGACGGCGAAGCCGTCTGTTCGTGCATCGTCGCCGTCGGGCAATGCGAAGGGCGCGAGGTGACGACCGTCGAGGCGCTCGCGCAGGCGTCGCCCGGTTCGATCGAGCAGGCGCTGCGCCGCTCCTTCATCGAGCTCGGCGCCGCGCAATGCGGCATCTGCACGCCCGGCATGCTGATGGCGGCGCTCGACCTGCTGCGCCGTCACCCGCAGCCCACGCTCGAGCAGGTGCTCGACGGCCTGGGCGGCGTGCTGTGCCGCTGCACGGGGTATCGCAAGATCGTCGAAGCGGTGCTGTCGGCGGCAGGCGTCGACGCGCTCGCCGCGAACGCGTCGCCGGCGCTCGCCCCGCCTGCCGGAGCGGCCGTCGGCGCTCGGGTGCCGCGCCTGGACGCACAGGAGAAGGTCGACGGCCGCGCGACCTACGGCGCAGACCGTGCGCCCGACGATGCGTGCTGGCTGAAGGTGCTGCGCTCTCCCTGCGCGTCGGCAAGCTTCGAATACGGCGATCTCGACGCTTTCGTCGCGGCGCATCCCGGGGTGCTGGGCGTGCTCACCGCGCGTGACATCCCGTTCAACCGCTTCGCGATCTTTCCCGACCTGCGCGACCAGCCCGCGATCGCCGAAGGCGTCGTGCGCATGCGCGGCGAGGCGGTGCTCGTCGTGGTCGGCACGCGCGAGTCGGTCGAGGCGATCGAACTGCGCGATGCGCCGGTGCATTTCGCTGCCCGAGCCGCGCTCGCATCACCCGCGGACGCGCTCGCCGAAAACGCGCCGGCGTTGCACCCGGCGCATCCCGACAACGTGCTGTGCCGAGGGCGCGTTGCGCGCGGCGACGTCGATGCGGCGATCGAATCGGCGACGGTGGCCATCGACGCGACGATGCGCACGCGGCACATCGAGCACGCGTACATCGAGCCCGAGGCGGGCTACGCGCAGTGGTCGCGTTCCGACGACGGCACCGAGCGCCTGACCGTCTTCGCGTGCACGCAGACGCCCTACATGGATCGCAACGAACTGGCTTCGATGTTCGCGGTCGATCCGTCCCGGGTGCGCATCGTGCCGTCGGCGGTCGGCGGCGGCTTCGGCGGAAAGCTGGACATCTCGATCCAGCCGCTGCTGGCGGCGGCCGCGCGCCGGTTCGGGCGCCCCGCGCGCATCGTCTACACGCGGCCCGAATCGATGGCATCGACGACGAAACGCCATCCGGGACGGATGCACGCGACGATCGCCGCCGATGCCGACGGTCGCATGCTCGCCTATCGCTTCGAAGGCGACTTCGACACCGGCGCCTACGCGTCGTGGGGACCGACGGTGGCCAATCGCGTGCCGATCCACGCAAGCGGCCCGTACCGCGTCGAGCACGTACGCGCGCTCACGCGCGCCGTCTACACGAACGGCCCGATCGGCGGTGCGTTTCGCGGATTCGGGGTGCCGCAATCGACGCTGCTGAACGAAACGCTCGTCGATCGGCTCGCCGAGCGGCTGGGCGTCGACCCGCTCGAGTACCGCTTCGAGCACGCGTTGCGCGCCGGCGACCGCACGCCCACCGGACAGTTGCTGCAGGCGAGCGCAGGGCTGCAGGCGTGCCTCGCCGCATTGCGTCCGGCCTGGCGCGAGGCGCGTGCCCGTGCGCAGCGGTTCAGCGCCGCTCGCGGCGACGTGGCGATCGTCGATTCGGCCTGCAGCGATCCGCACCGGCGTTACGCGAGCGCCAAGCGCCGCGGCGTCGGCGTTGCGTGCATGTGGTACGGCATCGGCAACACCGTCATCGCCAATCCGTCGTCGATGCAGGCGGGACTGCGCGCCGACGGGCGCGTCGTGCTGTACAACGGCGCGGTCGACATCGGCCAGGGCACGTACACGATCCTGCCGCAGATCCTCGCCGACGCCGTCGGCGTGCCGCTGTCGTGCATCGACCAGGTCTGCGCCGACACCGACCTCACGCTCGACGCCGGCAAGAGCTCGGCTTCGCGGCAGACCTTCGTGTCGGGCAACGCCGCGCGACTGGCCGGCGAGCAATTGCGCGAGCGCCTCCTGGCGCGACTCGGCGTCGTCGAGCCGGCGGTGCTGCACATCGAAGCAGGCATCGCGTCGGCAAGATCTGCCGATGCGACGACACCGCAAGCGCGAATCGACCTGCGCACGCTCGGGCAGGACTCGCGCGGCGATGTGCTCACCGGCACCGGGTATTTCGACCCGCCGACCGTCGCGCTCGACGACGAGGGCCAGGGCGTTCCTTATGCGACCTACGGGTTCGCCGCGCAGTTCGCCGAGGTCGAGGTGGATATCGAACTCGGCACCGTGCGCGTGCTGCAGATCCATGCGGCGCACGACGTCGGGCGCGCAATCAACCCGACGCAGGTCGAGGGCCAGATCCACGGCGGCATCGCTCAGGGGCTGGGCCTGGCGCTGATGGAGGAATACGTCGCCGGGCGCACCGACAACCTGCACGACTACCTGATCCCGACGGCGGGCGACGTGCCGCCGATCGTCGTCCACCTGGTCGAGGACGCCGAGCCGTTGGGTCCGTGCGGCGCGAAGGGCGTGGGCGAGCCTGCGCTCGTCGCTACCGCGCCGGCGATCCTCAATGCGATCCACCATGCCACCGGCGTGCGCATGGCCGAGGTGCCGGTCACGCCCGATCGCCTGCGCGCCGCAATCGGCGAGGTGCAGTCGCCATGACCAAGATCGGTTCGAATGCGATCGGCGAGCAGTTCGATGCGTCGCCGCAGGATGCAGCCACGCAGCCGCAGGTCGTCGCCGCGCGCGCGCCCGAGCGGATGGCGGCCGGCAAGATCCAGTGCGACGCGTGTCCCGTGTTGTGCCAGATCAGTCCCGGACGACTCGGCGCCTGCGACCGCTACGGCAACGTCGACGGCGTGCTCGTGCGCACCGATCCGGTGTTGCTGCTGTCCAGGCCGGGCACGGAGGCGATCGCCTCCACGGTGTCGGGCTGGGACGGCGCGCTGCTCAACGACGCGCCGGTGTTCGTCTCGGGCGTGGCGAGCGGCACGACGTACCCCGATTACAAGCCTGCGCCGTTCATCGTGTCGAGCCGCGCTGAAGGGGTCGACCTCGTCACCGTCGTCACCGAAGGAATCTTCAGCTACTGCAGCTTCAAGGTGAAGATCGATACCGATCGGTATCTCGGCGCCGAGCAGTCGACGGTTCACCATCGCGGCGAGGCGGTCGGCCACGTCACGACCATCGAGTACGGCTCGCAGTTCCTGTCGCTCGGCGGCGTGCATCACCTCACCGGCGGCTCGAAAAAAGAGGGCCGCATCACCTGCGAGTTGATGGTGGCGCTGGGCAACGGCCAGGCGGTCGATCTCGAGATCGAGAACGGCGCGCAACTCACGGTGCAGGCGGGGCGCGCGCCGCGCATCAACGGCGTCGAGGAGAGCCGCATGCGCGTGGGCTGCGGCTCGGCGACGATCGGCATCTTCGCGAAGCAGTGGTTCGGCCACGCCGACGAGGTCGTCGTCGTCGACGATCACATCACCGGCGTGCTCACCGAGCACCAGGCCGGTCGCTGCCTCGACATGCCGCCATCGGGCATTCGCGTTCGCGGCCGCAAGTCGACGCCCGGGCGCTATTTCCAGGTGGCCAATCCCGGCACCGGGTGGGGAGGCACCGACGTCGAGGATCCGCTGACGATCGTCGAGGGTTGGGATCCGCAGGTGGCGCGTCCGGGCTTGCGCCTGCTGATGGTTTCGACGACCGGCGAGCACGCCGAGTGGTTCGAGCTCGACGAGGCGCTTCGCCCGGTGCGCGCGCCGATGCCGGCGGCGGTGCGCAAGGTCGTCGAGCGCATCGGCGAGAACTGCGAGCCGGCGCTGGCTACCGTGCTTTTCGTCGGCGGCGCCGGCGGCAGCCTGCGCGCCGGCGTCACCGAGAACCCGGTGCTGCTCACGCGCTCGATCAAGGACCTGCTCACCAGCGTGAGCTGCGGCGGTGCGCCGGCCTATGTCTGGCCGGGCGGCGGCATCACCGTGATGGTCGACGTCACGCGGATGCCGGCGGGCTCCTTCGGCAGCGTTCCCACGCCGGCGATCGTCGCGCCGATCGAGTTCACGATGCCGCGCGACGTCTATGCGGCGCTGGGCGGCCACGTCGATCGCATCCGCACGGTCGCCGACGTCGTCGAACGCGAGCGTCACCGGGTGGCGGCGATCGACGCGCGCAACCCGTGGCCGCTCGCCGGTCGGGGCGAACCGCGATGATCGCCGCGCAGCGGCGCAGGCTGTCCGATCGCCGCTGGCATTTCCAGCACGGCCCGATCGATCTGATCATCGGCGTCGAAGGCGATGCGCGCGCGGTCGACGAGGCGCTCGAGTCGGCATGGCGGCGTTTCGGCGGCGTGCTCGAGGAGCTCGTCGGAGAGTTGCCGTTGCTTCGCAGCGCCTGTCCCGTCGATTGCGAAGCGCCGCGCGCGCGGGGTGCCGTCGCGCAGCGGATGATCGAGGCGTGCACCCCTTTCGCGCGCCGCTTCGGGTTGTTCGTCACGCCGATGGCCGCGGTCGCCGGCAGCGTCGCGCAGGAGATCGTCGCGTCCTTCGCCCGTGAAGGCATCGATCGCGCGTGGGTCAACAACGGCGGCGATGTCGCGTTTCGACTCGCGCCGGGCGCCTCGCTCGACGTCGGCGTGGTCGGCAATGTCGACGTGCCGTCGGTCGATGGCCGGCTGCACCTGTCGCACGCCGACCCGGTTCGCGGGTTGGCGACCTCCGGCTGGCGCGGCCGCAGCCTGTCGCTGGGCATCGCCGATTCGGTGACGGTCGTCGCGGCCAGCGCGGCGCTCGCCGACGCGGCGGCGACGCTGGTCGCCAACGCGGTGAACGTCGAGCACGACGCGGTGCGTCGCGCGCCGGCCTCGATGGTGCGCGACGACAGCGACCTCGGCGAGCGGCTCGTCACCATCGACGTCGGCGCGCTGCCGGCGCCGCTCGTCGACGAGGCGCTGGCCGCCGGCGCGGATTTCGCGCGGCGCTGCGTCGACGAAGGCCTCGCCGCTCAGGTGTTGTTGTCGCTGCAGGGCCGTTCCAGTATCGTCGCCGGACGCAGCTTCGCGCTCGATTCGACTCCGACACATTCCTGGGCGCTTGCATGATCGAGATCCGACGCATCCAGACGCAGGTCGAGGACGTCTTCCACGAGTTCGGCCCGCGCGGCGGGCGCCCGCAGCGCCGCGGCGTCGTCGCGGTCGTGATCGCCAATCCCTATGCGCACCGCTACGAGTCCGACATCATCGCGACGATGGAGGCATTGAAGCCGTTGGGCGTCGAGCTCGCGAAGCGCCTGCTCGCGGCGATGTCGCTGCCGGCGAGCGCGATCGAAGCCTACGGAAAAGGCGGCATCGTCGGCGCGGGCGGCGAGTCCGAGCACGGGCATCTGTGGCACGTGCCGGGCGGCTATGCGATGCGCACGCTGCTCGAGGAGCAGGGCGTGTCGACCAAGGCGATCGTGCCGTCGAACACGAAGGTCGGGGTGCCCGGCGCGAGCCTCGACATTCCGCTCACGCACGTCAACGCGAGTTATGTGCGCAGCCATTTCGACACGATCGAGATCCGGGTGCCGGCAGCGCCGGCGGCCGACGAAATCGTGTTCTTCCTGGCGATGAGCACCGGAGCGCGGGTGCACGAGCGTGTCGGCGGATTGCGCGCCGACGAGATCAAGGGCGTCGACGGACTACGCTAGCGCAGCCGCGCAACCAGGAGATACCGATGTCGGCCGACATCCGAAAACTGATCGTCACCGTCGACGAAGTGCACCGCGAGATGGGCCGCCAGGTGACGCCGCCCACGCGGCGCGCGGTCGCCGTCGCCGTGATCGCCAACCCGTATGCCGGACGCTACGCCGAGTCGCTCGACGAGCTGACGGCGATCGGCGAGCAACTGGGCGGGCTGCTCGGCGAGCGCTGCGTGCAGGCGCTGGGCATCGCACCCGATGCCGCCGAGAGCTACGGCAAGGCGGCGATCGTCGGCGAGCGAGGCGAGCTCGAGCACGCCGCCGCGCTGCTGCATCCGAAGCTCGGCGCGCTGCTGCGCAAAGCGGTGGGCAAGGGCGCCGCGCTCGTTCCCTCGGCGAAGAAATGCGGCGGGCCCGGCACTGCGATCGACGTGCCGCTCGGCCACAAGGACGCCGCCTTCGTGCGCAGCCATTTCGACGCGATCGAGGTGCGCGTGCCCGATGCGCCGCGCGCCGACGAGATCGTCGTCGCGGTCGCGGTCACCGACAGCGGACGGCCGCTCGCGCGCGTCGGCGGCCTGCAGAAGAGCGAGATCGTGGGCAAGGACGGCCTGCGCTAGCGCGCCGTGCTGTGCGAGGCCAGGACCGAAAAACGAACGATTTCCCGAGGAGACGACGCATGAGAAGGACGTTCACCGCAGCGCTGTTCGGATTCGCGCTCGCCGCCGTATCCGCCGGCGCCGCCCAGGCGCAATCGCAGCAGCCGATCCGCATCGGCGAGTTGAACAGCTACAAGGCGCAGCCCGCGTTCCTCGAGCCGTACAAGAAGGGCTGGGAACTCGCGCTCGAGGAAATCAACGCCGAGGGCGGCGCGCTCGGTCGCAAGCTCGAGATCGTCTCGCGCGACGACAATGCCAACCCCGGTGACGCGGTGCGCGTGGCCGAGGAACTCGTTTCGCGCGAGAAGGTCGAAATGCTCTTCGGCACCTTCCTGTCGCACATCGGACTGGCGGTCACCGACTTCTCGAAGCAGCGCAAGGCGTTCTTCCTCGCCTCCGAGCCGCTCACCGACAAGATCACCTGGGCCGACGGCAACCGCTACACGTGGCGGCTGCGCCCCACGACGTACATGCAGACGGCGATGCTCGTGCCCGAGGCGCTGAAGCTGAAGAAGAAGCGCTGGGCCGTCGTCTACCCGAACTACGAGTACGGTCAGTCGGCCGTCGAGACCTTCAAGAGACTGATGAAGGCGCAGCAGCCCGACATCGAGTTCGTCGCCGAGCAGGCGCCGGGCCTGGGCCGCGTCGACGCGGGCGCGGTCGTCCAGGCACTGGCCGACGCCAGGCCCGATGCGATCTTCAACGTGCTGTTCGGCTCCGACCTGACGAAGTTCGTTCGCGAGGGCAACACGCGCGAGCTGTTCAAGGGCCGCGCGGTCGTGAGCCTGCTCACCGGGGAGCCCGAATACCTCGATCCGCTGAAGGACGAGGCGCCCGAGGGCTGGATCGTCACCGGGTATCCGTGGTACGGCATCGATACGCCGGAGCACCAGAAGTTCCTCGACGCCTACCGCAAGCGCTGGAACGACTATCCGCGACTGGGTTCGATCGTCGGCTACGTTTCGGTGAAATCGCTCGCGGCGGCGATCCGCAAGGCGGGCAGCACCGACACCGACAAGCTGATCCAGGCCTTCGCCGGACTCGAGCTCGAGTCGCCGTTCGGCCCGATGACCTACCGGCCGGTGGACCACCAGGCGACGATGGGCGCCTACGTCGGCCGTACTGCGGTGCGCGACGGCAAGGGCGTGATGGTCGACTATCGATACATCGACGGCGCTTCGGTCCTGCCGAGCGTCGAGGAGACTCGCAAGCTGCGTCCCGCATCGGCCGATTGACCAGGCCGCCGATGCGTCGATCATCGATGCGACGACACTGAAGCGATGCTCTCCGGTCTCGCCGTGCAGGCCCTGAACGGGCTTGCCGGCGCCTCGACGCTTTTCCTGCTCGCCGTCGGGCTGTCGCTGATCTTCGGCGTCACGCGGATCGTCAACTTCGCGCACGGCTCGATGTTCATGGTCGGGCTCTACGCCGCATATTCGCTGTCGGCGTGGCTGGCCGAAGCGATCGGCGCCGGGCCGCTGGCGTTCTGGGGCGGCATCGTGCTCGCCGCGCTGGCGGTCGGATTGCTCGGCGCGGTGGTCGAGATCGCGATCCTGCGACGCGTCTACCACGCGCCCGAGTTGTTCCAGCTCCTCGCCACCTTCGCGGTGGTGCTGCTCGTGCGCGACGCGGTGCTCTTCCTGTGGGGACCGGACGATCTGCTCGGTCCGCGCGCTCCGGGGCTGCGCGGTTCGATCCAGGTGCTTGGACGCCACTTCCCGCAGTACGAGTTGTTCCTGATCTTCGTCGGCCCGGTCGTGCTCGGTGCGCTGTGGTGGCTGCTGCGTCGTACGCGCCTGGGCGTGCTGATCCGCGCGGCGACGCAGGATCGCGAGATGGTCGGCGCGCTCGGCGTGAACCAGCGCTGGCTCTTCACCGGCGTGTTCGCGCTCGGGTCGGCGCTCGCCGCGCTCGGCGGCGCGCTGCAGTTGCCGCGCGAGCCGGCCAACCTCGCGCTGGACCTCACGACGATCGGCGACGCCTTCGTCGTCGTCGTGGTCGGCGGCATGGGCAGCATTCCGGGCGCTTACCTGGCCGCGCTGCTGATCGCCGAGATCAAGGCGCTGTGCTACGGCCTGGGCACCGTCGAGATGTTCGGCACGTCGTTCGCGTTCTCCAAGCTCACGCTCGTCGTCGAGTTCATCGTGATGGCGATCGTGCTGATCTGGCGACCCTGGGGGCTGCTCGGGCGTGCGCAGGGCGTGCTGCGGGTGGCGTCCGCAGGCGAGGCGCCGTTGCGCCCGATGCGCCGCAGCGCCTCGCTGGCCATCGGACTGCTCGCGTTCGCGTTGCTCGTGCCGCCGCTGCTGCAGTCGCTGCCCTACGCCACCGTGCTGATGATCGACGTGCTGATCGCGGTGCTGTTCGCCACCAGCCTGCACTTCATCATGGGGCCGGGCGGCATGCATTCGTTCGGCCATGCCGCGTACTTCGGCCTGGGCGCGTATGGGGCGGCGGCACTCCTTTCCGGATGGAACTGGCCGATGGAGGCGGCGGTGCTGCTCGGCCCGCTCGCCGCGCTCGCCGGAGCGGCGCTGTTCGGCTGGTTCGCGGTGCGCCTGTCGGGCGTATACCTGGCGATGCTCACGCTGGCCTTCGCGCAGATCGTCTGGTCGATCGTCTACCAGTGGGACGAGGTCACCGGCGGCAGCAACGGACTGATCGGCATCTGGCCGTCGGAGCGCTTCGCAACGAAGGCAGCGTACTACTACCTCGCGCTCGCGCTGGTGGGCGCCAGCGTCTACGCGTTGCGCCGCATGTTGTTCTCGCCCTTCGGCTACGCGATGCGTGCCGGGCGCGACTCGCCGTTGCGCGCCGAGGCGACCGGCATCGACGTGGTCGACGTGCACTGGAAGGCCTTCATCGTCTCCGGCACCTTCGGCGGGCTGGCCGGCGCGCTGTTCGCGTTCGCCAAGGGATCGATCTCGCCCGAGACGATCCACGTCGGCAGGTCGATCGACGGACTCGTGATGGTGCTGCTCGGCGGCGTGCAGACGCTGGCCGGCCCGGTCGTCGGCAGCGCGGTCTTCACGTGGCTGCAGGATGCGGTCATCCGCACCACCGAATACTGGCGTGCGTTGATGGGGCTCGTGATTCTCCTGCTCGTGCTGGCCTTCCCGCAGGGCATCGTCGGCGGTCTCGCCGCGCTCGCCGAGCGCCTGCGCTGGAGCGGGCCGCTGCCCGGGCGGGTTCGCACATGAAGTCGCGCCGATGAGCGAGCTGCTGCGAATCGACGGATTGCGCAAGGCCTTCGGCGGCGTGCATGCGGTCGACGGCGTGGGCTTCGGGTTGCAGGCCGGCGAGCTGCTCGCGCTGATCGGCCCGAACGGGGCGGGCAAGTCGACCTGCTTCAACATGATCAACGGCCAGCTCGCGCCCGACGCGGGGAGCGTGCGCTTTCTCGGTCGCGAGATTTCCGGCTGGCGTCCGCGCGACATCTGGCGGCTCGGTGTCGGACGTACGTTCCAGGTTGCCGCCACCTGGGCGTCGATGACCGTCGTCGAGAACGTGCAGATGGCGCTGCTGTCGCACCACCGGCACCTGTACCGCTTCTGGGTGCGCGCGGCGAAGCTGCATCGCGACGAGGCGCTCGACCTGCTCGACGCGGTGGGCCTGCGCGCGCGCGCCGACGAGCCTTGCAGCACGCTGGCCTACGGCGACGTCAAGACCGTCGAGCTGGCGATCGCGCTGGCCAACCGTCCGAAGCTGCTGCTGATGGACGAGCCCACGGCCGGCATGGCGCCGAAGGAGCGCAACGCGCTGATGCAGCTCACGCGCGACCTCGTCAAGGAGCGCGGAATCGGCGTGCTGTTCACCGAGCACAGCATGGACGTCGTGTTCGCGCACGCCGACCGGATCATGGTGCTCGCCCGCGGCCGGGTGATCGCCGACGGCACGCCGGCGGAGATCCGCGACAACGAGCAGGTGCGCGAGGTCTACTTCGGCAGCGGTCGCGTCGTGCAGGACCTGCGCCAGGCGCGCGAGCGTGACTCTTCAGAGGAGGCGCGACCCCGATGAGCGCGCCGCTGCTGTCGGTTCGCCGCTTGAACGCCTGGTACGGGCGGGCCCACGTGTTGTTCGACGTCGATCTGGACGTGGGCGAGGGCGAGGTCGTCGCGCTGATGGGCCGCAACGGCGCCGGCAAGAGCACGACGATGAAGTCGATCATCGGCTTGATGGCCCAGCGCAGCGGCGAAGTCACGTTCGACGGCGCGCGCATCGAGCGCATGGATGCGTTTCGTGTCGCGCGCTGCGGCATCGGCTACGTGCCCGAAGACCGCCGCATCTTCACCGACCTGACCGTGCTCGAGAACCTCGACGTCGGCCGGCGGCCGCCGCGCCCCGGCGCGCCGGCGTGGACGGTGCAGCGGCTGTTCGGCCTGTTCCCCAACCTCGGCGAGATGCCGCAGCGCCCGGGCGGGCGCATGAGCGGCGGCGAGCAGCAGATGCTCAGCGTCGCGCGCACGTTGATGGGGAACCCGCGACTCGTGCTGCTCGACGAGCCCTCGGAGGGCGTGGCGCCGATCATCGTCGAGCAGATGGCCGACATGATCGTCGAGCTGAAGAAGCAGGGACTGTCGGTGCTGCTGTCGGAGCAGAACGTGCCCTTCGCTTCGGCGGTGTCGGATCGGGCCTACGTGCTCGAGAAGGGACAGGTGCGCTTCGCCGGGACGATGTCGGCGCTCGACGCCGACGAAGAGGTTCGCCGGCAGTACCTGGCGGTGTGAGGGGTAGGCGCGGCGAGTCGGCTCGGCCGTGCCGGCGCCTGGTAGCAACGAGGAGGAAACGAAGATGGCCGTTATCGCGAACGCGCAGAAATCCGGCAAGGTCGTCGTGCACAACATCGGGTTGCTGCTGTCGGGCGACATCGACCGGCCGATCCTCGACGCCGACACGGTCGTCGTCGACGACGGCCGCATCTCGGCCGTCGGGCGCGCGCAGGATTGCGACACCTCGGGCGCGGCGACGACGATCGACGCGCGCGGCACGGCGCTCGCGCCGGGGTTGATCGATTCCCATGTGCACCCGGTGTTCGGCGACTGGACGCCGCGGCAGAACCAGATCGGCTGGATCGATTCGTGCCTGCACGGCGGGGTGACGACGATGATCTCCGCCGGCGAGGTGCACCTGCCCGGCCGGCCGAAGGACGTGGTCGGCGTCAAGGCGCTCGCGATCACCGCGCAACGCGCCTTCGACGGCATGCGCGCGGCCGGTCTTGCCGGCGGCGTGAAGGTGCTCGCCGGTGCGCCGGTGCTCGAGAAGGGGATGGAGGAAGCCGATTTCGCGGAGATGGCTGCCGCCGGCGTGCGTCTGCTCGGCGAGGTCGGGCTCGGCTCGGTGAAGGCGGGCGACGAGGCGCAGCGGATGGTCGCCTGGGCGCGCAAGCACGGCATGCAGAGCACGATCCACACCGGCGGCCCTTCGATTCCCGGCTCCGGGCTCATCGACGAGAACGTCGTGCTCGAGGCCGACGCCGACGTCATCGGCCACATCAATGGAGGCCATACCGCGCTGTCGTACCAGGCGGTGTGCACGTTGTGCGAGCGCAGCCCCCGCGCGATGGAGATCGTGCACAACGGCAACGAGCGGATCGCGATCCTCACGGCGCGCCACGCGATCGAGTTGCGCTGTCCGCACCGGATCATCCTCGGCACCGACGCACCGGCCGGTTCGGGCGTGCAACCGCTGGGCATTCTGCGACTGGTCGCGCTGCTCTCGAGCATGGCCGAGGTCCCGGCCGAGATCTGCTTCGGCTTCGCCACCGGCAACACCGCGCGCATGCGCGGACTCGAGCAGGGATTGATCGAGGCGGGACGCCCGGCCGATTTCGTGTTCCTCGACCGGGCGCAGCATTCGGCCGGCCGCGACCTGCTCGAAAGCGTGCGCCTGGGCGACATACCCGGCGTCGGCATGGTAATGATCGACGGCATCGTTCGCTGCACGCGCAGCCGCAACACACCGCCGGCGGCAGAGGTGCCTGTGGTACAGGGCTGAGCGTCGATGGCGACAAAGCTGCGCGCGAGTCCCGACGCCGTCCCGCGCCGGCGCGACGCCGAGGCGACGCGGGCGCGCATCCTGAAGGCGGCGAGCGCCGAGTTCGCGCGGCACGGCTTCGCCGGCGCGCGCGGAGAGCGCATCGCGCAGCGCGCGCGCTCGAGCGAGCGCATGGTGTACTACTACTACGGCAGCAAGGACGGGCTGTTCCGCGCCGTGCTCGAGCACGCGTATTCGCAGTTGCGCGACGCCGAGCGCAGCGTGCGGCTCGACCCCGACGATCCGTGGAAGGCACTCGAACAGTTCTGCCGCTTCGTCTGGCGCTACTACCTCGAGCATCCGGAATTCATCAGCCTGCTGAACACCGAGAACCTGTACCGCGCGCGGCACCTGCGCCGCTCGGCGCGCCTGGGCGAGCTCGTCTCGCCGATTGCGCAGATGCTCTCGCGCATGCTCGCCGACGGCACCGGCAAAGGGTTGTTCCGCGACGGCATCGACGAGACCGAGCTGTACGTCGCGATCGCCGGCCTCGGCTACTTCAGCCTGTCGAACCGGCACACGTTGTCGGCGGTGCTCGGCCGCGACGTCGCGCAGCGCGACGCGCTCGAGCGCTACTGGGCCGGAGCGCTGCGCATGATCGCCGGTTACGTGCGCCGCGAGCCCGCGGGGCACGCCGTCGGGCGCGCCGGGCTGCCCGCGGCGATCGCCGAAGTCGATCGCTTATGATCGAAGCTGCACCGCGCGACGGGCGCTGCACCTTTTTCCAGCCGGGCCGGACTCCGGCACACCGATGATCATCGACTCGCTGCTCGACACCGACCTGTACAAGTTCACGATGATGCAGGTAGTGCTGCATCACTTCCCCGGCGCGCAGGTCGAATACCGCTTCAAGTGCCGCAACGAAGGCGTCGACCTGCGCCCGTACGTGGGCGCGATCCGCGAGGAGGTCCGGCACCTGTGCTCGCTGCGCTTTCGCGACGAGGAGCTCGCCTACCTGCGCGGGATGCGCTTCATCAAGAGCGACTTCGTCGACTTCCTCGGCCTGTTCCACATGAACGAGAAGTACATCTCGATCGCGCCGTCGCCGAAGGACAACGGCGAGCTCGACATCACGATCCGCGGGCCCTGGCTGCACACGATCCTGTTCGAGGTGCCGGTCCTGTCGATCGTCAACGAGTTGTATTTCCGCGCGACCGTCGACAAGCCCGATTACGCCGAGGGTCGTCGGCGCCTGTCGGCGAAGATCGAATCGATCGTCGGCCACCCCGACCTCGCCGGGCTGCGCATCGCCGACTACGGCACGCGCCGCCGGTTTTCGCGCCCCTGGCACGAGGAGGTGCTGCTTGCCTGCCGCGAGCGTCTGGGCCCGGTATTCGCAGGTACCTCGAACGTGCATTTCGCGATGAAGCACGCGATGACGCCGCTGGGCACGATGGCGCACGAGTACCTGCAGGCGTGCCAGGCGCTGGGTCCGCGATTGCGCGACACGCAGGTCTTCGGCTTCGAGACGTGGGCGCGCGAATATCGCGGCGACCTCGGGATCGCGCTGTCCGACGTCTACGGCATGTCCGCGTTCCTGCGCGACTTCGACATGTATTTCTGCAAGCTCTTCGACGGCGCACGGCACGATTCCGGCGACCCTTTCCAGTGGGCCGAGCGGCTGATCGCCCATTACGAGGCGAACCGCGTCGACCCGAAGACGAAGACGCTGGTGTTCTCCGATGCGCTCACTTTCCCGCTGATGGCCGACCTGTACCGGCGTTTTTGCGAGCGCACCCGAATCGCCTTCGGCATCGGCACGAACCTCACGAACGACCTCGGCTACCCGTCGCTGCAGGTCGTCATCAAGATGGTCCGCTGCAACGGCCAGCCGGTGGCGAAGATCTCCGACACGCCGGCGAAGAACATGTGCGAGGACGAGGCGTACGTGAAATACCTGCGGCAGGTGTTCCAGATCGAGTAGTGCTGCGGCTGCAGGCTTCTCGGGCGTCGCTATAATCGCGCCGGTCTTCACAGGACCTCCGGAGCGCCGCGGATGAATCGACGACCGAAACTGCTCGTCACGCGAAGGGTCTTCCCCGAAGTCGTCGAGCGGCTGCGCCCGCACTTCGAGCTCGAAGGCAACCCGGACGATGCGCTGTGGCCGCGCGCGGAACTGCTGCGCCGGGCCGCCGATCGAAATGCGCTGTTCGTCGTCGGCTCCGATCGCGTCGACCGCGAGCTGCTCGATGCGTGTCCCGACCTGAAGATGGTCGCCACCGGAACCGTCGGGTACAACCACATCGACGTCGCTGCCTGCGCCGCGCGCGGCATCGCCGTGACGAACACGCCCGACGTTCTCACCGAGGCCACCGCCGATCTCGGCTGGGCGCTGCTGATGGCCGCTGCGCGCCGCCTGTCGGAAACCGAGCGCTGGCTGCGCGAGGGCCGATGGGACAGCTGGGCCTTCGACCAGTTCCTGGGCGCCGACGTGCACGGAGCGACGCTGGGCATCGTCGGCATGGGCCGCATCGGCTCGGCGATCGCGCGTCGCGCGCGCGGATTCTCGATGCAGGTGCTGTATCACAACCGTTCGCGCGCGCCCAACGAGGTGGAGCTCGGCGCGCGCCGCGTTGCGCTCGACGAGCTGCTGCGCAGTGCCGACCACGTGATCCTCGTCGTGCCGTACACGCCCGAGACGCATCACCTGATCGGCGCGCGCGAGCTCGCGATGATGAAGCCCGGCGCCGTGCTCGTGAACATCGCGCGCGGCGGAATCGTCGACGATGCGGCGCTCGCGCAGGCGCTTCGTGCCGGCCCGATCGGCGCGGCGGGGCTCGACGTCTACGAGAACGAACCGAAGGTGAATCCGGCGCTGTTGGAGGTGCCCAACGTCGTGCTCACGCCGCACATCGGCAGCGCTACGCGCAGCTCGCGCCTGGGAATGGCGATGCTCGCCGCCGAGAACCTCGTTGCCTGGGCGCGCGGCCAGCCGCTGCGCACGCCGGTCGGCGCCTGAGAGCCGGTGCGCGCGTGCCGGCGATCCATCTCGAACGAACACATCGGCTCGGTTTGAAGAAGGCGCGCGCGGCCGCGCAGCGCATCGCCGACGACATGGCGCAGTCCTTCGAGATGACGAGCGAATGGGACGGTAACGCGCTGCACTTCGAGCGCGCGGGCGTCAGCGGCAGCCTCACCGTCTCGCGCGACCGCGTCGTGCTCGATGCGCAGCTCGCGGGCCTGCTCGGCGTGTTTCGCGGTCGGATCGAGGACCGGCTTCAGGCCGACTTCGACCGCTACTTCGGCTGACCGTGGAGAACGCACTGTCCCCCACCGTCATCCAGTTGGGCGGCGCCGTCCTGTTCGCGATCGCGCTCGTGCACACGTTCTCGGCAAAGGCCTTCGAGCGCGTCGCGCATCGCTACCCGGCGCATGCCGGCATCTGGCACCTGCTCGGCGAGGTGGAGGTCGTCTTCGGCTTCTGGGCGATGGTGCTGGTGGTGTACATCGCGCTCGCCGGTGGCGGCGCCGAAGCGCTGCACTACATCGAGTCGCGCAACTACACCGAGCCGATGTTCGTGTTCGTGATCATGGTGGTTGCCGCGAGTCGGCCGATCCTGCTGCTCGCCCGCGCGGCGGTCGAGCGCGGGGCCCTGCTGCTGCCGATGCCGCGCGCGATGGCCATCTATTTCCTCGCGCTGTTCCTCGTGCCGCTGCTGGGCTCGTTCATCACCGAGCCCGCGGCGATGACGCTCGCCGCACTGCTGTTGCGCGACCGCTTCTATTCGATGCCGATCTCCAACCGGCTGAAATACGCGACGATCGGCGTGCTGTTCGTCAACGTCTCGATCGGCGGCACGCTCACGCCCTTCGCCGCTCCGCCCGTGCTCATGGTCGCGGCGAAATGGGACTGGACGCTGCCCTTCATGCTCGAGCATTTCGGCTGGCGCTCGGCGTTGGCGTGCCTGATCAACGCCGGCGGAGCCACGCTGCTGTTCGCTCCCGAACTGCGCCAGCTGTCGGCGTCGATGGCGGCTTCGAGGGGCGAGGGCGACGGGCCGGCCGTGCCGTGGCAGCTCACCATCGTGCACCTGCTGTTCCTGCTGGGCGTCGTCGTCTTCGCGCACCACGCGATCGTCTTCATGGCGCTGTTCCTGTTCTTCCTCGGCGTCGCCAGCGCCTACGAGCGTTACCAGGATCGCCTGATCCTGCGCGAGGCGCTGATGGTCGCGTTCTTCCTGGCCGGGCTGGTCGTCCTCGGCGGCCAGCAGCAATGGTGGTTGCAGGCGCTGCTCGAGCGGATGAGCCCGACGGCCGTCTACTACGGTGCGACGGCGCTCACCGCAGTGACCGACAATGCCGCGCTCACCTACCTCGGCTCGCTCGTCGAAGGACTCACCGACGAGTTCAAGTACTCGCTCGTGTCCGGCGCAGTGACCGGCGGCGGACTGACGGTGATTGCGAACGCGCCCAACCCGGCCGGCTATTCGATCCTGAAGAGCCGCTTCGAGCACGAGGAGATCAGCGCGCTCGGCCTGCTCGCTGCGGCGGCGATCCCGACGCTGGTGGCGATCGGCGCGTTCCGGTTGTTCTGATCCGGCGCTTCTCAGTCCTTCAGTCGCTCGACGAGCTCGATGTAGCGCTGCATTGCGTCGCTGCCCGACGTGCCGGCGAGCGCATTCCACGCGTCCCACTTCGCGCGTCCGACCAGGTCGGTGAAGCCGGGGCGCTTGCCGTCGACGTCGCCTGCCGTCGCCTGCTTGTACAGCGCGTACAGCTCGAGCAGCGTCGCGTTGTCGGGTCGCTCCGCCAGCGTCTTCGATTCGGCCACGGCCCGCTGGAAGCGCTCGTTCAGGTCTGCGCCCGCCCCGGCGCCCGATTCGTGGACCATGATTCCTCCGGTGGGGTTTCGGCAAGTATCATAGCCAGACGACGGTTCGAGGGGGAGATGGGGCGCGAGCGAATGTCCGGCGTCGACCGCGCGTGGCTGCGCATGGACAGCCCGCGCAATCCGATGGTCATCGTCGGCTTGTTCGCGTTCGGCGAGCCGCTGCCCTTCGGCCGGTTGTCGCGCCTGCTCGCGCAACGCCTGCTCGTCTACGAGCGGTTTCGCCAGCGCGTGGAAGAAGATCTGGCCGGCCACTGGTGGGTCGACGACGCGTCGTTCCGGCTGTCGAATCACCTGAAGCGCATCCGCCTCGACGATGCCGGCGAAGCGGCGCTGCGCGAGCACCTCGACAGCATGGTCGCGCAGCCGTTCGACTACACCCGCCCGCTGTGGGAGATGCATTTCGTCGAGCGCCCGAGCGCGGCGCCGGCGCTGGCGTTCCGCATCCACCATTGCATCGCCGACGGGATCGCGCTGGTGCGCGTGATGCTCGCGCTGTGTTCGCAGACGCCGCCGAAGCAGCGCCGCAAGCGGGCGTCCGCAGGCGAAGAGCCGGCGTGGCAGGCGTACGTCGATGCGGCGGCGGGCGCCGCGCGCTCGTCGCTGTGGCTCGGCGGCGAGGTGTGGGCCGAATCGATGCGAACGATCGAGGAGCCCGGACACGCGCTCGATCTCGCACAGATGGGCACGCGCGTCGTCACCGACGCGCTGGCAATCCTGTTGATGACCTCCGACACGCCGACCAGCCTGAAGGGCGAGCCGAAGGGCGTGAAGGCCTTCGCGTGGAACGATCCGCTGCCGCTGGACGAACTCAAGCCCGTGTGCCGCGCACTGGGCGCGTCGCTCAACGACGTCGTGCTGGCGTGCGTCACCGGCGCGCTGCGTCGCTACCTGCTGGATCGGGGTGACGCGCTCGCGACCGACGCCGAGTTCCGCGCGATGGTGCCGGTGAACCTGCGCACCCCCGAAGAATCGCCGTCGCTGGGCAACTATTTCGGGCTGGCGCCGCTCGTGCTGCCGATCGGCATCGAGAGCCCGATCGAGCGCGTGCACGAGGTACGCGCACGGATGCGCGAGTTGCGCGCCGGCTTCCAGCCGGCTCTGGCGTACCTGCTGCTGGCGGTGCTCGGACCGCTGCCGCACGGACTGCAGACGGTGGTGCTCGAGTACCTCGCCGGCAAGGCCAGTGCGGTGATGACGAACCTGCCGGGCCCGACCGCGCCGATCCGGTTGGGCGGCGCGAGCATCGCGCGCATGCTGTTCTGGGTGCCGCAGTCGGGCGACATCGCCGTCGGCATCGCCATCCTTTCGTACGCGGGCGCGGTGCAGTTCTCGATCCGCGCCGACAAGGCGGTCTGCCCCGACCCGCAGGCGATCGTCGACGGCTTCGCCCCCGAGTTCGAGCGGCTCATCCTTGCGTTGGCGATGCTGCCCAATGGAATCCTCGCCGGCGAAGCGCTCGAGCACGGCGAGGTCGAGCGGCTGCTGGGTCTGCAGTGACGATGAGTGGCGCGAACGCACCGGTCGATCTCGCGGAGCGCGAACGCGCGCACGACGTGCTCGCCTTCTGGTTCTCCGGCGACGACGGCAGCGAGGCAGGCACCGTGCGCCGCCAGTGGTTTGCCAAAGACGGCGCCTTCGACGAGGCCATCGCCGATCGCTTCGGCGCGCTCGTCGCCGATGCCGTCGACGGGCGGCGCGACGCCTGGGGAGAGGATCGCGACTGCGCGCCGGCGCTCGTCATCGTGCTCGACCAGTTCACGCGCAACGTCCACCGCGATACGCCGCAGATGTTCGCCGGCGATGCGCGCGCGCTTCAGGTCGCCCGGCGCATCGTCGCCCGACGCTGGGACGAAGGCTGCGATCCGCTGCTGCGCTGGTTCTGCTACATGCCCTTCGAGCACTCCGAGTCGCTCGACGACCAGAACGAATCGTTGCGCCTGTTCGCCGCTTTGCGCGACGATCCGCTCGCCGGCGGCGCATGGCGGTGGGCCGTGCGCCACCACGAGATCATCGAACGCTTCGGCCGCTTCCCGCACCGCAACGCCATTCTCGGGAGAACATCCACTCCCGACGAACTCGCCTTTCTGCGGGAGCCCGGCTCCTCCTTCTGACCCTTTCACCCTTTAGCCTTTCACCTCGACTTGTTGTTCCTGCGCTTCGACCACCGACTCGACCGTCTCGCCGACGCGCTGCTCGATTCCTTCGACGATGCGGGGCCTTTCGACGAGCGCGTCGTCGTCGTGCCCAGCGCGGGAGTGGGACGCTGGCTGCAGCGGCGCGACGCCCAGCGCCACGGGGTGAGCGCGCAACTGCGTCCCGAGTTCGCCGGACGCTGGCTGTGGAACACGATGCGAGCGGTACTCGACGGGCTGCCCGCGCAATCGCCGTTCGAGCCCGAGCGCGTTCGCTGGCACCTGCTCGCGCTGCTCGACGCGCTTCCGCAGGGGGACGACTTCGCGTTGCTGAAGAAGCGCCTGGGCGAGCGCGGCTCGATCGCGCGGCTGGCCGCCGCCGACTCGATCGCGCGTACCTTCGAGCGCTATCTCGCCTATCGACGAGACTGGCTTGCGCGCTGGCAGCGCGGCCGATGGGCACAGGGCGAAGCGCCGCTCGGCGTGCACGAAGCCTGGCAGCGCTGGATCTGGAATCGTCTGCTCGAGCGGCTGCCCGGCGTGCGCGACGAGCACCCGTACGACGCGTTCGCACGCGTCCTCGCCGAGAGCGACGCTGCGCGGCTCGAGCGCGCGCTGGGTGGGCGAAGCGTGGCGATCTTCGGGCGCGCAGACTTGTCGCCCGAGCAGTTCGCGCTGTTCGGGCGACTGTCCGCAACGATCGACGTTTCGGTCTTCGCCCCCGATCCGTGCCGCGAGTTGTGGAGCGACCTGCTCGATGCGGCGTCGCTGGCGAAGGTGCGCGCGCAGCGTCCCGACGAGGCCTGGCTGTACGACGGCGAGCCCGCGATTCTCGGTAACTGGGGCCGCGCGCACCGCGATTTCGTCGCGCAGGTCCTGGATCTCGAGGAACGTTTCGAGGCGCAGGCCGAGGCGCCCGGACGCGACGAGGCGCACCCCTTCGACGAGATCGACAGGCCCGAGCGGTCGCCGACCGCGCTGCGGGCGCTGCATGCCGCGGTGTTCCTGCGCAGCGACGCGCCGTGGCGCGAGGTGAGCGAGCTCGACGACTCGATCCGCGTGATCGGCACCCACGGCCCGGTGCGCGAAGCGGAGGTCCTGCACGAGGTCCTGCTCGACTGTTTCGCGACGATGCCCGGCCTGACGCCCGGCGACGTCGTCGTGCACTGCGCCGACATCGAGACGGCGGCATCGGTTCTCGAGGGCGTGTTCGAGAGCGTTCCCGCCGTGCGCCGCATTCCGCTGGCGGTCAGCGGTAGAGCGCGAGGCGCCGACTCGTCGATCGACGCGATCCAGGCGATCGTCGGTGCGGCCGTGCACGGTATCGACGCGTCGCGGCTGGCAGGGCTGTTGCGCAATCCGGCTCTTGTCGACGCGCTTTCGCTGGACGAATCCGACGTCGACGCGCTGCTCGACGCCTTCGGCCGCGCGGGCGCGCAGCGCGGGCTCGATGCGCGCGACGGCGCATCCAAGCACAACCTGCAGGCTGCGACCGACAGGCTGCTGCTCGGCGCCGCGGTCGGCGTCGAGCAGGCCTGCGGCGACCTGCTCGCGGTGCCGGGATCGCAGGTCGCGCGCTCGCGCGGACTCGAAGCGTGGCTCGCGCTCGCCGATGCGCTCGGTCATCTGCGCTCGCTGGCCAGCAGCCCGAGGTCGCCGCGCGAATGGTGCAGGGCGCTGGCCGACGTCGTCGAGCCGCTCTTCGCGCCCTCGCGCGCTGCGGCGGCGGTGCAGCGCGTGCGTGAAGTCATCGAGCGCATCTCCGCTTCGAGCGAAGACGCACCCGGCGTCGCTCTCGACGCAGCTGCCTTTGCCCGGGCCTTCGCCGACGCGATGGTCCAGGGCGCGCCTGCCGCCGTTCCCACCGGGGCGGTGACCGTGGTGCCGATCGGAAGCCTGCGCGGCATCCCGTACCGCGTCGTCTGCCTCTTCGGATTCGACGAGCGCTCGTTCCCGCGGCGCGGAATGCGCGACGAGATCGACCTGATGCGCAGCGCCCCGCGTTTCGGCGATCGACTCGTTCGCAACGACGACCGCGGCGCGTTCCTCGACGCTGTGCTCGCCGCACGCGAACGCCTCGTCGTCTCGTGCCGCAGCCGCGACGCGCGCGACGACAGCCCGTTGAACCCGTCGCCCCTCGTCGTGGAACTGCTCGACTACCTGTCTACGCAACTCGGTAGCGGCGAGGGAGCGGTTGCGTCGACCGGCGCGCGTGCCGCTCCGGCGTCGATCGCGCGCGTGCGGCGCGGCGACGCCTCGCAGCGGCCGGCGCTCGTCGAGCATCCGCTGCATCCGTTCTCGCGTCGCAACTTCGAGGGCGACGGGCCGGATCGTGCAGCCGAGTGGCTCGACGCCGCACGGGCATCGGCCGCACCGCTGGCTGCGCGCGCGGGCGAGGTCGGTGCGCTCTTCGACATCGACTCCGGGCTGGATACCGACGTCGAGGCGCGGATCGATGCCGCCGGCACGCCGCACGACGGACGTTCGGCCGATCCTGCGGCGGTCGACGGCATCGTGCCGATCGAGCGGCTGCGTCGCGCGCTGGCCGATCCGGCGGGCACGTGGCTGCGCGATTCGCTCGGTGTCGTGTTGCCCGACGAAGAAGAGGAGCCGCCCGAGCACGAGCCGCTGTGGCCGCAGGCAGCCCGCGACGCGCGCTCGGTGCAGCGATGCGTCGAGCGCCTGCTCGCCGGCGACGATCCTGCACACATCGAGAAGGAACTCGAACGTTCGCCGCAAACGCCGGCCGGCGCGGCCGGGACCATCGACGCCCGGGCGACCGTCGCGCAAGCGCAGGCGCTGATCGACCGGGCGCTCGCCGGCGCGCCCGATGCGCCGGTGGCGATGCGCCTCGCCGCTTCGCGCCGAAGCGACCCGGTGGTCGCGCGCGTCGGCGGCGTCCGGCTGCGCATGGCGCCGCCCGCGCTCGACTCGCACGGACGGCTGTTGTTCGTGTCGGCGTTCCGGCTCGGGCCTCATTCGCTGATCGATGCCTGGCTGCGCACCGCGCTGTGGCGATTCGCGGTCGATTCAGCGGCGATCGGGCGACTGGTCACCGAGGACGAGACGATCGCGCTCGCCAGTGCAGATCCGCTGCGTTCGCTCGAGCACGCGATCCGATGGTCGCGGCGGATCGCGACGCAGCCGCTGGCGCTCTTCCCGCGCAGCTGGTTGTGCCACGCGCGCGAGCTCGTGCGCGGCAACGGCCCGCGTGAGCAAATCGCGCTCGAGCGCGCGCAGACGGCGCTGGCCGGCGGCGACAACGCGTTCGGCATTCCCGAGATCGCACGTCCGGCGATGCGCGCGCTGTATCGCGATGCCGAGATCGCGTTCGAGCGCGTGTTGCCGCTGTGCGAGCGAGCCTATCGCCCGGTGCTCGACGACACCTCGCTGACGGGCGGCGCGCAGCCGGGCGGGAGATCGTCGTGACCGCGCATCCGGTCTTCGACGCCGATATTTTCGACGGCGTGCAGCTGCTCGAGGCCGACGCGGGCACAGGCAAGACGTGGACCATTGCCGGGCTGGTGGTGCGCGCGATCGTCGAGCGCGACCTGGGGCTGGAGCGCGTGCTCGTGGTCACCTTCACCAACGCCGCTGCCGCCGAGCTGGCCGAGCGCATCCGGCTGCGCATCGCGCAACTCGAGCGCCTGCTCGACGACCGACTCGAGGGTCGATCGGTCGACGGCGTGGATGAGCCGTTCTGCGTCGCCTACGCGGCGACGCTCGACGATGCGGCAGCCCGGCGTGCCCGCAACCTGCTGCGCGTGGCGCTCGCCCGCGTCGACGAGATGTCGGTACATACGATCCACGCGTGGTGCCAGCGGGTCATCGAAGAGCACGCGTTGTCGATCGGCGTGGCGCGCGGCCTGCCGATCGGCGCGGGGGAAGCGGAGCGCATCGCAAGGCGCGTGCACGACTGGTGGCGCGCCGAGGTGCTCGATGCGCCCCGTGAAAGGCTGGCGCTCTTCACGCTCGCCGGCGTCGACCCCGGCAAGGTCGAGGCCGCCGTGAAGGCGATCGTCTCGCTGCCGCTGGCCGGCGTGTCGGCGAGCGCCTGCGATTGGCGCGCTCTCGCCACGCGCGCCGGCGCCGCGCGCGAGGCGCTCGCCGATGCGATGCGGACCGACGCGGCCGACTTGCGCGAATGGATCGCCGTGCCCGACCACGTCGCAGGAAAGCTCAAGCAGCATGGGGCGAACTGGCTCTCCGCGCTGCAGGCCTTCTGCGATGCACCGCTCGCCCCGCTGTCACGCAAGACGGTCGAACGTTTCGGCACGGACGCCTTCCGCAAGAAGATGCCCGACTCGGCGATCCCCGGCTGCTGCGATGCGCTGCTCGCGATCGACGCCGAGATGCGCGCACTGCTCGCGTCGGTGGCGCAGGAGATCGCGTCGTCGATGCGCGCGACGCGCGAGGCCGACCTCGCGCAGGCCAGCTCGCTCGCCTTCGACGACCTGCTGCGACTCGTACACGAGGCGCTCGCCGATCGGTTGAGCGGCCCGGCGCTCGCTCGCGCGCTGCGCGAAAGGCATCCGGTGGCGCTCGTCGACGAGTGCCAGGACACCGATCCGGTGCAATGGGACATCCTGCGTCGCGTCTATGCGCGCGACGACGACGGCGCGGACCGCATCGCGCTCGTGCTGGTCGGCGACCCGAAGCAGGCGATCTATTCGTTTCGCGGTGCCGACGTGCATTCGTATCTTTCGGCGCGTGCGGGTGCCGCGCATACCCATCGTCTCGGCGAGAACCAGCGCTCGCATCCCGCCCTGATCGAGTCGGTCAACGCGTTGTTCCTGCTCGACGATCCTTTTCGCGTCGACGGCATCGGCTTCAAGCCGGCCGCCGTCGGGACGCGTGCCCGCCGAGTCTTCGACGCCGGGGATGCGAGCAGCGTCGGCGCGCGCGCGCCGATGACGGTGGTGATGCTCGAGCCCGGCGCCACGGGCAAGGCGTTGTCGGCGCCGCAGGCGGCGCGGCAGGCGATCGATGCAACCGTCGCCGAGATCGCCCGGCTGCTCGCCTCGTCGGTGCGCTACGACGATCGCAGGTTGCAGCCCAGGGACATTGCAATCCTCGTGCAATCGCGCGCGCAGGGCGCACTCGTCAAGCGCGCGCTCGCCCGTGCGGGCATCGGCGCGGCCGAGATCTCGCGCGACAGCGTGCTCGACACGCTCGAAAGCGCCGAACTGATGCGCGTCGTCGCGGCCGTCGCCGATTGCTCGGACCCCGCGCGACTGCGCTCGGCGCTCTCGACGACGTTGCTCGGTTTCGACGCGGCGTCCATCGCCGCGCTGCAGGACGATTCCGCGCGCCTGCTGTCCGTCGTCGGGCGCTTCGCCGAGGCGCGCATTCGCTGGCAGCGGCACGGTCCGCTCGCATCGCTGCGCCCATTGCTGCACGCCTTCGACGTGGGCGCGCGGCTGGCGCGGCTGGTCGACGGCGAGCGCCGCCTGACGAACCTCGGTCATCTGCTCTCGCTGCTCACCGAGGACGATGCGGTGCGCGAGAATCCGGCGCAGGCACCGCGCGCGTGGGCGCGGCTGCGCGGGCGCGAAGCCGGCGACGACGACACCCGCGAGCTGCGACTGGAGAGCGACGAGGACCTCGTGCGCATCCTCACGGTTCACAAGAGCAAGGGACTCGAGTTCCCGGTCGTCTTCGTTCCCTTCGCCTGGTCCGCGAGGAAGGCGCCGGCGCCCGATCCCTGCGTGCGACACGAGCGCGACGCCGGCGGCGGCTGGCGAACGGTGCTCGACCTCGCGCCCGACGAGGCCGCGCGCAACGAGGCGGCCGCCGAGCGCCAGGTCGAGAACCTGCGCACGCTGTACGTGGCGCTCACGCGCGCCGAGCAGCGCTGCTACGTATTCTGGGGAGCGACGAGCAACTGCGTGCACGCGCCGCTCGCGTGGCTGCTGCACGAGGCGAGCGCCGCGAGCGGCGGCGCTTCGTTCGCGCTGGACGCCGACGGCGTTCGCGGCGCGCTCGCGCAATGGCAGACCCGAGCGGGACTGCGTCGTCCGGGGGCGTTGGCGGTCGTGGACACGCCGACGCTGCTGGCTGGGGCGCCCGGGCTGCCGCCTTTCGAGTCGGCCGACGCCGTGCCGAAGGCGACGCAGCCGAAGCGATCCGCCGACGCGCCCGCGCTGTCGGCGCGTGCCGGCGCCGTGCCGATTGCGCCGGCGTCGATCACGACGAGCTTCAGCGCGATCGCTGCGGCATTGGCCGGCAGCCGCGACACCTCGCCGCAGCCCTGGCACAACGGCGACGTGGTCGACCCGGCGCCCGACGAGTCGGCCACCGATGCCGGCGCTGCGCCTGCGTCCGAGGCGCAGCCGGCCGAGAATCGCGATTCGATCCGCTTTCGCTTTCCCGCCGGGGCTCAGGCCGGCGTCTGCCTGCACGGGATTCTCGAGCAGGCGTCGTTCGATGCGCCGATCGACGTCGCGCTGGTCGCGCAGTGGCTGGCGCGCTGCGGATACCGGCGCGCCGAAGCCGCGCAGGTCGGTGCCTGGCTGGACGCTGTAGTGCAGGTTCCGCTGCGCGCGCACGACGGCACGCAGCTTTCGCTGCCCGCGGTGCCGCGCGCGCGGCAGTTGCGCGAGATGGAGTTCCATCTGTCGGGCCGAAACGTGTCGGAACGAGCGCTCGTCGACGCGCTGGACGACTCTCTGGCGGTCGATGCGCTGGCGCCGCTGTCGCGATGGAGCGGCTTCCTGCGCGGCTTCGTCGACCTCGTCTTCGAGCACGGCGGCCGCTGGTACATCGTCGACTGGAAGAGCAACCACCTCGGCGACGTCGCGGCGCGCTACGGCGCCGCGGCGCTGGGCGAGGAGATGCGCGCGCACGCCTATCCGCTGCAGGCGAGCCTGTACACGCTGGCGGTGCATCGCTGGTTGCGTCGTTCGCTGCGCGGCTACGACTACGAGCGGTCCTTCGGCGGCGTGTTCTACGTGTTCCTGCGCGGTGCCGGACTCCAGCCCCCGCAGCCTCCGGATGCCGTCGCGTGCGGCGTGCACGCGAGCCGACCGAGCGCGCGCTCGATCGAACGCCTCGATCGCCTGTTCGACGGCAGAGCCGGCGAGCGCAGTCGATGAACCGGCCCGAGTCGAAGCGCGGCGAGCGCGTGGCGCAGGCGTTCGGCGATGCCGTCGCTCGCCTGCACGGGCGCATCGGCGGCGAGGCCGCCGAGCAGTCGCTCGTCGAGCGATGGGCGAGCAGCGCCTGGCGAGACGCCGACGCCGGCCATGTCTGCGTCGAAGTGCCCGATGTCGGCGAACGGCGCCGCCTCGGCGCGAGTCCCGTCGTCGACGTTGCCCCCGACGTGCGCGAGGGGCCGCTGGTCCTCGACGGCGACGCGTTGTACCTGCAGCGGTTGTGGCGTGCCGAGGAGCGGCTCGCCGAGCGGCTGCGCGCGCTCGATGCGCCGGCGCCGCTGGGCGAGGGTGCCGCCGTCGTCGAGACCGTCGATTCGCTGTTCGCCGAAGGCGAGGCCGACGATGCGCAGCGCAACGCGCTGCTGCGCGCGCTCGGCCATCGCCTCGCGCTGCTGTCCGGAGGCCCGGGCACCGGCAAGACGACGACGCTCGCGCGGCTGCTGGTGGCCGTCGCCCGGCTCGCGCCCGATGCGCGCATCGCGTTCGCCGCGCCCACCGGCAAGGCGGCGGCGCGCCTCGGGCAGTCGTTGTCGCAGCAGCTCGCGCGCTTCGACCCTGCCGGCGAGCTGCGCGCCCGCCTGCCGGCGGCCGGAACGACGGTGCATGCGCTGCTCGGGCTGCGCGCCGGCGCCGCGGCGACGAGCGCATCGGCGAGCGCTTCGATGCCGCTCGATTACGACCTCGTGCTCGTCGACGAGGCGTCGATGCTCGACGTGGAGATCGCCGCCGCGCTCGTCGCGGCGATCGGGGCGAACGGCCGCCTCGTCCTCGCCGGCGATCGCGACCAGCTCGCTTCGGTCGAGGCGGGAGCGGTTTTCGCCGACCTGTGCACGAGCGCGAGCGACGCGACCGTGCAGCTTCTGCGCAATCACCGCCAGAAGGACGCTGCACACATCGTCGAGCTCGCCACGCAGGTGCGCGACGCCTGGAGATCGATGCCGCAGCCAGCGACCGAGCAGCGCATCGCGCTGCGCTGGCCGGCGCAGGTGGGCCGGCATCGCCCGGACCCTGCCGCGATCGTCGACGACGCGCTGGCCGCCTGGGCGGAGGTACGCGAAGCGATCGACGCGCGGGCGGCGCCTGCGACGGTGCTTGCCGCCTGCGAACGGCATCGAGTGCTGACCGCGTTGCGCGAAGGACCGCTGGGCAGCGTCGCGCTGAACCGCCGGATCGCGTCGTCGGTCGGACGCCGCGCGGGCCGCGACGCGCGAGGTGTCGCCGCGTCACCGTTCGCGCAGTGGTACCCCGGGCGACTCGTGCTCGTGGTGGCCAACCGGCCCGCGCTCGGCCTGTTCAACGGCGACGTCGGCGTCTGCGTGCCGCATCCGGACGCCGGCGACGACCTGGTTGTCGCGTTCGCCGACGCGAACGGCGCGCGCCTGTTTCCGGTCGCGCAGATGCCTGCCTGCGAAGACGGCTGGGCGATGACGGTCCACAAGGCACAGGGCTCCGAGTTCGAGTCGGTGGCGCTCGTCCTGGCGCCGCCCGGGCACCCACTGAATACGCGCGAGCTCGTCTACACCGGCATCACCCGCGCACGAAGCCGGCTCGCGATCTGGTGCGAGCCCGACGTCGTCGCACAGGCCGCGCTCACCAGCACCCGGCGTCGCGGACGTCTCGCCCAGCGGCTCGCCGCGCACCGGGGCGCCGTCGCCTCGCCGCAATGATTCCCCGGTCGTTGGCGCGCGCCCTGCCTGCGCTTCGCTGGTGGCCGCGCGTGAATCCCGTCAGCCTGCGCGCCGACGTGCTCGCCGGCGTGGTCGGTGCGTTCCTCGTGCTGCCGCAGGGACTCGCGTACGCCACGCTGGCCGGCCTGCCGCCCGAGCACGGACTGTACGCGGCGATCGTGCCGACGATCGTGGCCGCGCTCTTCGGCTCGTCGCTGCACACGGTCACCGGACCGACGAACGCACTGTCGTTGATGACTTTCGCCGCGCTTGCGCCGCTCGCGGTCCCCGGGTCGGCCGAGTATCTGGGCCTGGCCGCGACGCTTGCCGTGCTCACCGGCGCCTGCATGCTCGCACTCGGCGCACTGCGGCTAGGGCTGCTCGTGAACTTCATCTCGCAGCCGGTCATCGTGGGCTTCACGGCCGGGGCGGGGCTGCTGATCCTCGTAAGCCAGGTCGGACCGCTGACCGGCGCCAGCGTGCCGCCGCAAGCATCGACCGTCGACGCATTGCAGTCGGCGTTCGCGCACCCTGCGCAGTGGAGCCCGGCCGTGATCGCCGTCGCGACCGTCACCGTCGTCGCCGGGCTGCTGGTGCGACGCTTTCGACCGCAATGGCCGGGAGTGGTCATCGCGATGCTCGCGGGCGCCGCACTCGCGCACGGGCTGCGGCTGGTCTTCGGCGTCGGCGTTCCGATGCTCGATGCGGTTCCGCGCACGCTGCCGCCGTTCGCGGTGCCGCTCGGCGGGATCGAGGGGGTGCGCGAACTGAGCGGGGTCGCCGTCGCGGTGGCGATCGTTTCGCTGACGCAATCCATCTCGATGGCACGCGCGCTTGCGCTGCGCACCGGACAGCGCATCGACAGCAACCAGGAATTCGTCGGGCAGGGGCTGGCGAATCTCGCGGCCGGATTCTTCTTGGCGCTGCCGGTCGGCGCGTCGGCGAACCGCTCCGGCCCGAATCTCGAAGCAGGCGCGGTCACGCCGATGTCGGCGGTGTTCGCCGGCGTGTTCCTGGCGGCGATCGTGCTGCTGTTCGCGCCGTGGGTCGCGTGGCTGCCCGAACCGACGGTGGCCGGGGTACTCGTGCTCGCCTCGCTGTCGCTCATCGACGTCGAGCGCATCCGCTCGACGCTGCGCATCAGCCGGCCGGAGGGGGTCGTGCTGCTGACGACGCTCGTCGCGACGCTGCTGATGCGCCTGGAGGTCGCCGTGCTGATCGGCACCGCGATGTCGCTCGTCGTCTACCTGAACCGCACGTCGCGGCCGACGATCCGCAGCCTCGTGCCGGATCCGCGCAGGCCGGAGCGTCCCTTCGTCCCCGTCGATCCGTCGTTGCGCGAATGCCCGCAGGCGAAATTGCTGAGCGTGGAAGGATCGATCTACTTCGGCGCGGTCTCGCACGTCGAGTCGCATTTCGAGACGCTGCGCGAGATCGCCGGCGATCAGAAGCACCTGCTGCTGCTGATGCGCAACGTCAACTTCGTCGACGTGGCCGGGGTCGACCTGCTCGAAGCCGAGGCGCGGCGTCGACGCGACGTGGGCGGTGCGCTCTACCTGCATGGGCTTCGCGTTCCGGTGCGCGCGTTCCTCGAGCGCGGCGACGCGATCGAGCAGATCGGCGCCGATCGGATCTACGAGGCCAAGCACGTCGCGATCGCCGACATCTTCTCGCGGCTGGACCCGGAGATCTGCCGGCGCTGCACGGCGCGGATCTTCTACGAGTGCCAGAAGTACAACGAGAGTTGAGACAGCTTCGAAGCTACGCCTGCCCGGAAGCGGTTGCCGATTCCATCTCGCGCCGCACGCGCACCGCATCGTCGGCCGGATCGAAGCGCACGTCTTCCCAGCGCAGCGCCTGTCCGGCCGCGACATCGCGCACGAGGGCGACGCCGCGCGCGAGCCCCAATGGAAGCCCGCCGATGGCGCGCGAGTCCGCGGCCGGCATCAGCCGTCCGTATACCGTGTAGCCGCCTTCGCCGTCGAGGCGCTCCCCGGTCTTCAAGTCGCGTTTCGCGGTGGCGACCACGTCGGCGTGCCAATTGCGCGGCGCTCCGGTGGCTTCGCCACGCAGCCCGATCGACGCCACCGTGATGCCCAGTTCGAGCCCGATCAGGTGGTACGGCTTGTACATCGCGCTGTAGTTGCCGCTGCGATCGGTGACGAGTCCGTATTCGCGGAAGCACCGGCGCACGTAGTCGGAGTCGGCGGCGAAGCTCACCCAGACGCCCCAGCGCAGGTCGCGGAACACCGGCCGGCCGTCGCGCTCGAGGCTCGAGACCACCTCGACCTGGCCGCGCTGTTCGAGCGCGCCGCCGTCGGCTCGCGGGCACATCCGCTGCGCCAGGTCGTCCACCCCGCACGGCGGGAACGCGAGCCCGGCGGACGGTGCCGAGAGGCCGGTCGCGTTGGCGACCGCCGCCATCTCGATCGCCGACTTCGTTCCGTCGAGGAACGAATTGAACATCTGCGCGTTCATGCCGCCGGCGCGCGCCTCGTCCTCGGACAGGCCGTAGTGCTTCCAGACGGTGTCGGGCGTGCTGGCGTGGTATTCGGGCAGGTACTTCGTTCCCTTGCCGGCGCCGATCACCTCGAAGCCGGCCGAGCGCGCCCAGTCGACCAGCTCGCAGATCAGTGCAGGCTGGTCGCCGTAGGCGAGCGAGTAGACGACGCCCGCCTCGCGCGCGCGTTGCGCGAGCAGCGGCCCGGCGAGCGCGTCGGCTTCGACGTTGACCATCACGATGTGCTTGCCGTGCCGGCAGCAGGCGAGCGCGTGCGCGATGCCGGCTGCCGGATCGCCCGTCGCGTCGATGACGATCTCGATCTCGTCGGCGGCGACGAGCGCGAGCGGATCGTCGAGCACGAAGGTGCAGCCGTCGCGCAGCGCCTGCGCGAAGCTGCCGGCCGACAGCCGGGCGGCCTCCCAGCCGACGTGCGACATCGCCTCGCGCGCGCGCTGCGGCGACAGATCGGCGACGGCCACCAGGTGCATGCCCGGCGTGCGCCGCACCTGCGAAAGGAACATCGAGCCGAACTTCCCGGCGCCGACCAGCCCGATGCGCAGCGCACGGCCTTCCCGTGCGCGCAGCGCGAGCATCGCGTGCAGGTTCATGCGAGCTCCTCGCGCGCGGCCTCGACGTCCAGCCGCTCCATCGCGTCGAGCGCTTCGCATTCGGTGGCCTGCCGGTACAGCGCCTCGGCCTCTTTCAGCGCTTTCCTGCCGTCGAGCAGCGCCATCGCGTTGGCGTATTCGATGCGCGCGATGGCCGAGTCGGGATTCAGCTCGAGCGCCCGGCGCAGCAACCGGTACGCCTCGTCGCGCTTGGCGCCGTACGTGACGTTGGCAATCATCGCGCCGACCTTGTCGACGACTTCGGCGTGGAAGGTTCCCAGCGCGATGTGCGCGTCGGCGTGCTTCGGCTGCAACGCGATCGCGCGCTGCAGCGCATCGCGCACCTTGCCGCCGAGTCCCTGGGCAAGCGCCTTCGCCACCGATATCTGCTGCGAGTAGCGTCCGATCGCGAACGCGTACAGGTAGTACGCGTTGAAGTTTTCCGGCTCGCTCTTCTGCTGGGCTTCGGCGCGCGCGCCCGCCTCCTGCAGCAGCTTCGCCTTGCGTGCGGCGGACGTCTCGAGATACCCGGCGTAGACGCAAGCGGCCTTGTTCGCCACGCAGGTGCCGGCGGAGCCCGCCGCCAGGCCCCGCTCGATGGCTTCGCCGAAGCGGCCGGCGTGGTAGTCGATCCACGCAGCGACCACGGCGTCGTCGGCCGGAAACGGCTCGCAGTCGCCGCGGTGCAGCCGCGACCAGCGCTTCTTCAAGGTTGCCGGCGTGTATTCGTAACGCGCATCCGCGTACGGAAAGGCCACCCATTTCGCCATCGTCGTTCCCCGTTGGAATCAGCGAAGGTACTCGTGCGCGAGCCTTCCGAAAAGCCGGCGTCCCTCCTCGCCCAGCCACGGCGCCATCAGCGAGAGCACCTGGTAGGCGCCGCGCGCCATCGACGACGCCGGCAGTTCATCCTGCGCGAGGCGTTGCGCCTGCCGCACGTACTCGAAGGACAGCCAGTAGGTCGTGACCAGGACCATGTTCGTCGCAAGCGCTTCGATCTGCTCGTCGCTTGCACGCACGTCGCCCCCTGCGACGAGCGAGCGGCACAGCGCGACCGCGGCGAGCGTCTTGCGTTCGACGATCCGGCGAAACCGCATCTCGACCCGGCGATTGCGCGAGAGCAGGTCGTTCAGGTCGCGATAGATGAATCGGTAGCGCCAGATCGCCTCGAACAACAGGTGCAGGAACAGCCACGCGTCCTCGATCTGCGGCGCGCTCTCGAGCGGCGAGTCGAGCAGCGGGTCGATCTCGCGCTGGAACTCGTCGAACAGCGCATCGACGATCTCTTCCTTGTTGCGGAAGTGGTAGTAGAGGTTGCCCGGACTGATCTCGAGTTCGCCGGCGATCGCCGTCGTCGTCACGTTCGGCTCGCCGAGCCCGTTGAACAGCCGCAGCGATACGGCGAGGATGCGCTCGCGCGTACGCCGCGGCGGTTTGCGGATCATTCCGCGGCGACGGCGTCCGGTGCCGCGTTCGGTCCGGCACTCGCGCGCGCGATCGCCAGCGAACGCTCCAGTTCGTGCAGCGTGCGCGAGAGCCTTCGCACGGCGACGCTCGCGCGCGTCTCGAGAAGACGCGCGCGCGCCCGCGTCGGTTCGCGCACCAGGCGGGGCGTGCTTGCGCGCAGCACGGCCTCATCGAGCGACAGCCCGTGGCGCTGCAGCACCGGCGCGAGCTCTTCGCGCCGCTCGAGCAGGTCGATGCGCGTGGCTCGATAGGCGTGTTCGCACAATCGACGCCGGCTCGCGACGCTGAAGATGTTCGCGAAGAACACCTCCGCGTCGTCGCGGCGCGGTTCGAACAGCACGATGTCGGCGGCGGGGTGCGTCACGCGGTACTTCTCCAGCCCTACGGTCATTCGCGAGCGGATCGTGGCGCGCATCGTCTGCGAGAGCACAGCGCCGGGCCCGGAGCGCGACACGCGCCGCGCGCCTGCGCGCGAGCCGTCGAAGGGAACGAGCGGGTTCAGGCAGAAGACGAGTCCGGCACCGGCGTCGAGCGCCAGCGACGCATGCAGGGTCTTGTTCAGCGCGCCGTCGACGTAGCGGTGAGAGCCGATTCGCACCGGCGGGAAGAGCCCGGGTACCGCGCTCGAGGCTACTGCCGCGCGCGAGATCGGCACGTGGTCGTGCCCCTTCGAGCCGAACGCGACCGGCATTCCGGAATCGATGTCGGTGGCGACGATGCGCAGCGGCGCCCGCGTACGGCGAAAGTCGTTGGTTCGAGGCGCTTCGCCGAACAGGCGCGCGAGCTCGCGCTCGGCCGGCTGTCCGTCGACGAGCCCGTCGGGCAGTACCCGGAGCAGTTCGTCGAGGCCCTGCCAAAGCGCCGCCTGAGGGTGGCGTGCGCCGGCCTCCCACGCGCTGCGCATCGCGCGGCGCAGGGCACGCGGCAATCCGCGCGCCGCCTTCCACCACTCGTCCAGTGCGGGACGCAGCAGGCGCGACGGTTCGAGCGTCTCGCCGGCGCTGTCGCCTTCGACGAACAGCTGCACCATCCGGTGAGGCGTGACGGCGTTGACGAGGCCCGCTGCGACGAACGAGCCCGCGCTCACGCCGACGTACGCATCGAGCCGCGTCGGGTCGAAACCCTCGATCGCCTCGCTGATCGCGCACAGCGCGCCGAGTTCCCATGCGGCGGCGAGGAAACCGCCGCCGGCCAGAGCGAGCCCGATGCGACCGCGCTGCGTAGGTGCGCTGCCGACCGGGCCCGTCGAGGTATTGCGTTCAACCGGCATCGGTCAACGTCCGGTCCGACCTCAGGCCGTCGCCTTGCCGTCGCTCGCCGCCGACTTCGCGGCGGCCGATGCGCGTCGCGCCGGCGCCTTTGCCGCGCGTGCGGGCGACTTCGACGTCGCACCGGCTCTGCCGCCGGCGCGAGCGCCCGGCGCCTTGGCCGCGCTCGACTTGCGCGTCGCGCGTTTCACGACGCCGCCCGTGAGCGACTGCACCGCATCGTTCAGCGTATCGACGCGGGCGACGAGCTCGCCGATCTCCCGGCTGGTGGGCACGCCGAGCCGCGTCAGCGCGCGCGAGACCCGGTCCTCGAATACCTGCTCGAGCCTGTCCCACGAATGCGTTGCCTGCTTCGACAGGTCGCCGGCCGCGCGTGTCATTTTCTCGCCGACGGCGCCGATGCGCTCCTCGGTGGCCGCGCGCGTGCGTCGTTGCAGGCTCAGTCCTTCCTTCACGAGCGCATCGAAGACCTTGCCGCCTTCGCCCTGCGCCTTCGCGAACGCGCCCAGGCCGGCGAGCCAGATCTGCTGTGCCGAATCCCGGATCGTCTTCGCCAACTGGTTCAGTTCGGACCGGGCTTCCCTGCTCTCGGCCAGCTTCTTGAGTTTCTTTGCCATCTCGCTCTCCCTGTGGCCCGACGCGGGCCGGTTCGAAGGAAGTCTACGGCGGCGTCACTAGAGGAGGCGCACTAATGTGAGCGGTGCTTGCCCGTCGGTGGCGCGCGATGCAATGATCGCCCCGCAGCGGAGGGATTGCCTTGGAATATTTCGTCACCGGAGCCACCGGCTTCATCGGCCGTCGTCTCGTGCGGCGCCTGCTCGCGCGTCGCGGGTCGATCGTCCATTTCCTCGTGCGCGACGCCTCCGACGAGCGGCTCGACTCGCTGTACGCGTTCTGGGGAGTCGATCGGGCGCGCGCGGTGCCGGTCGAAGGCGACCTCATCCGCGAGGGCCTGGGCATCGGCGACGCGGTGCGCGGCGCGCTGCAGGGCCGGATCCGCCACTTCTTCCACCTGGCGGCGATCTACGACCTCACCGCCGACGCGCAACGGCAGGTCGAGGTCAACGTCGACGGCACGCGTCGCGTCGTCGCGTTCGCCGAGGCGATCGGCGCGGGTTGCCTGCATCACGTCTCGTCGATTGCCGCGGCGGGCCTGTACGACGGCGTGTTCCGCGAGGACATGTTCGACGAGGCCGAGGCGCTCGACCACCCGTATTTCGCGACCAAGCACGAGTCCGAGGCGATCGTGCGGCGCGCGTCGCGCGTCCCGTTTCGCATCTATCGCCCGGGATTGGTCGTCGGCGATTCGCGCACCGGCGCGATCGACAAGGTCGACGGGCCGATGTACTTCTTCAAGCCGCTGCAGCGGTTGCGGCGGGCGTTGCCGCAATGGATGCCGATGATCGGCATCGAGGGCGGGCGCATCAACATCGTTCCCGTCGATTACGTCGTCGCCGCAATGGACCACATTGCGCACGCCCGCGGCCTGGACGGCAAGTGCTTCCACCTGGTCGACCCGCATCCGCTGCGCGTGGGCGACGTGCTGAACACCTTCGCCAAGGCGGCCCACGCGCCGCAGATGTCGATCCGCGTGAACGCGGCGCTGATCGGTCTCATCCCGCGCCACATCCGGCGCGCCGCACTCGCGCTCGCGCCGGTTCGCCGCATTCGCGACGCGATCCTGCAGGACCTCGGGCTGCCGCCCGACATCCTGCAGTTCATCAATTACCCGACCCGCTTCGATGCACGCCAGGCGCTCGCCGCGCTCGAGGGCACCGGCATCGCGTGCCCGCGCCTCGAGGACTACGCGTGGGTACTGTGGGACTACTGGGAGCGCCACCTCGATCCGGAACTCGCGATCGACCGCACCCTGCGCGGGCAGGTCGGCGGCAGGATCGTGCTGATCACCGGCGGGTCGTCGGGCATCGGGCTGGCCGCCGCGCGCCGCGTTGCCGCGGCCGGTGCGACGACGATCGTCTGCGCGCGCGATCCGGTCAAGCTCGAGGAGGCGCGGCGAGAGGTGCAGGCCGATGGCCACGACCTCGTCACCTTCGCCTGCGACCTCAGCGACGCGGCCGACAACGACCGCTTCGTGCGCTGGCTGCTCGACACCTACGGTCACGTCGATGTGCTGGTGAACAATGCGGGCCGTTCGATCCGACGCGGCATCGAGAGCACCTTCGGGCGCTTCCACGACCTCGAGCGCTTGATGCAGTTGAACTATTTCGGCGCCGTGCGACTGACGATGGGCCTGCTGCCGTCGATGATCGAACGACGCAGCGGCCACGTGGTGAACATCAGCTCGATCGGCGTGCTGACGAACGCGCCGCGCTTTTCCGGCTACGTCGCCTCGAAGGCGGCGCTCGATGCATGGACCCGCTGCGCCGCCAGCGAGTTCTCCGACGTCGGCATCACCTTCACGTCGATCGCGATGCCGCTGGTGCGCACGCCGATGATCTCGCCCACCGGGCTGTACCGCAACGCGCCGACGCTCACGCCCGAACAGGCGGCCGACCTCGTCACGCAGGCGATCGTCTACAAGCCGGTGCGGATCGCCACGCGCCTGGGCGTGGCCGGCGAGGTGATCCACGCGTTGATGCCGAAGGTCGCGCAGATCGTGATGAACACGTCGTTCCGGATGTTCCCCGAGTCGGGCGCCGCTTCCGGGGGCGCGCAGTCGAAGACCACGCCCGACCAGGAGGCGCTGCAGCAGATGATGCGCGGGATCCACTTCTGATCGCCGACGCGCGCGGCGCCGCGGCGCGAAGTCAGGGCGCCGCCGCTGCCCGCTGCCCGCAGCGCTGCTCCACGGCGTCGGCGGCGATCCGCCAGACCTCGGGGTCGTAGGCGAGTTGCAGATGACCGCGGCCCGGCACGGCAACCGAGGTGGCGCCTGCCAGGTGCTGCGACGCCCGTTGCGGCATCACGATGTTGTCGTGCGGCGACCAGATCGTCGTGAAGAGTGCGCCCGTACCCTGCGCCTCGCGCGCCTGCAGGCCGCCGAGCCAGCCGCAGCCGGGAACCATCTGCGCCACGTTGCGACCGTAGCCCATCCGCGCGAGCCAGGTGCCGGCGTGCGGCGAGCCCAGCGTGACGACGGCGCACACCGAGCCCGCGCCGGCGCTCGCCAGGTACGCGCGGGCAACGACGCCGCCCATGCTGTGCGCGACGATCGCGATGCGATCGCGGCCGGAACGCTCGCGAAGGCGGCGTACGCCTTCGGCGACGATGGGCAGGTAGTCGTCGATCGTGCCGAACGCCGGCTCGAGGTTCACCGAGTCGACCGGGTGTCCGCGTGCGGCCAGCCACTGCGCGAACGGGTGCCATATGCCGCGGTTGCAGACGTAGCCGTGCACGAGCAGCACGGGCGTGCGGGCGCCGCCGTCGGCGCTGGGGAGCGGCGCGCCCGCGTAGCGGATCAGCCCCCAGAAGAAGGTGCGCAGCGACGCGGCGATCTCGACGCCCCATGCGCGCAGCGAAGTCGCGAAGCCGCAGGTCGCCCGCGGCATCTCCTGCGCACGGAACCATGCGCCGAACGCGAACTGCACGCCGAGCAGCGCGGCATCGAAGACCAGCGGCACCAGCAGCGCGAAGGCGAAGGCGGCAATCGGATGCCATCCCTGGCTGCGATGCAGCCACAGAGCGAGGGCGACGATGCCGATCGCGATCAGCGCGATCAGCCTCGTCAACAGCCGCCGCATCATGCCGGCGCAGCCGACACTTCCGGTGCCCGCGGGACGCTTCCGGTCAGGCGCTGCGCGAGTCCGCTCGCCATCCGCGCGGCGAAGCCGTAGACCGACAACTGCGGGTTGGCGCCGATCGAGGTCGGGAACAGCGACCCGTCGTGCACCGAGACGTTGCGCAATTGCCAGTGCACGCCGTCGGGATCGACGACACCGCGCGACGCATCGACGCCCAACGGGCAGCCGCCCATCACGTGCGCCGAGACGATGCGCGCGAGCAGCGGCTTCATCGGCAGGGCGGCGATCGCCTCGCGCGCCTCGCGCCAGCTCCGGTACGACGAAGCGAGCTCGTGCGCCGGCTGCACCGTTCGCGCGCCTGCGGCGAACTGGATTTCGGCCATCGACAGCAGGGCGCGCCGAGCGCCTTCGAGAACGAAGTCGTCGAGCGGATAGTCGAGCACCGGCGAGCCGTCGTCGCGCAACTCGACGCGTCCGCCCGGCGAGCGCGCGTGAAATCCGTCTCTCAGCAGCGCGATCGTCGCCTGCGTGCGGGCGAAATCCAGCATCCGGCGCCGATGCTCGTCGCCGATGCCCGTCATCGTCGTCGCGAACAGCACCGGGTGGATCGGCGGCGCCTCGAGCTTGTAGCCGATCGGCCCGTCGATCGGCGCGTCGTGCAGGAAGTGGTCGACGTAGACGCTTTGCGGTGCGCCGGCCCAGCCGCCGACGATCTGGTCGAAGAACGCCGCCGAGACGACTACCGGATGCAGGAACGTGCGCGCGCCGAGCAGCCGGTGCGGGTCCGGCGCTGCCGAGCGCATCAGCAGCGCGGGCGATGCGATCGCACCGCCGGAAAGGACGAAGTGCCTCGCCTTCACCCGCGTGCGGCGCCCGCTCGGGCGCGTTCCGGTCTCGTCGAGCCAGTCGATGTCGAGCGCGACGGCGCGCTCGCCTTCGACGACGAGCCGCGTCGCTCGGGCGCGCGTGTACAACGCGGCGCCGGCGTCGAGCGCCGACGGAATCGTGGTCACCAGCATCGACTGCTTCGCGTTCGTCGGACAGCCGACGTCGCAGTAGCCGAGGTTCAGGCAGCCGCGCACGTTGCGCGCGATCGGCGAACTGTGCAGGCCCAGGCGCTCGGCGCCGCGGCGCAGGATGTCGTTGTTCTCGTTCGGCTTCGTCGCCCACGACGCGATCGAGAGGCGACGCTCCATGCGTTCGAACCAGGGGGTCATCGCCGACTCATCGAAGCCGACCAGTCCGAACCGATCGCGCCAGAACGCGAGCGTCGCCGGCGGAGTGCGAAAGCTCGACGTCCAGTTCACCGTCGTCGAGCCGCCCACGCAGCGCCCCTGAAGGATGCCGATCGCCTGGTCCTTCGTGCGGCGTGCCGCCGACTCCTGGTACAGCTGTGGATACGCTTCCGACTCGCGCATCCGGAAGTCGCTCGAACTGCGCAGCGGGCCTTCCTCGACGAGCAGGATGCGCAGGCCTGTGCGCGAAAGGATTTCGGCGGTCGTCCCGCCGCCCGCGCCGGTACCGACGATGACTACGTCGAACTGCGTCTCTTCGGGCAGCGCCGCGGCATCGGCGTCGAGCACCGACCAGCCGCGGCGCAGGCCTTCGGCGATCGGATCGGGAAAACTCATCGTCGGCGCTCCTGCATCTGCGTCACAGCCGCGGCGGACCCGGGTAGCCGATGTCGGTCCAGCGCGTTTCGTCGGCATAGGCGACGCCGAGGATCAGGTCGTGGAAGGCGTGATAGGCGCTCTGCAGCAGCGTGAGCCGGTGCGTTCTCCAGCCCTGCAGCACTGCGGCGACCTCGGCGGCCTGCGCTTCGGACCACGGCGTCGCGAGTCCGGCAAGCACCAGCCGCGACGGCGCGGCGGCGAGCGCGAAGAACAGCGTCCCCAGTTCGTCCTGCGTCGCCGGCGGCAGCCCCGCGATCGCCGCCTCGACGCCGGCGAGCGCCGCCTCGATTCCGTGCCTGCGCTCGGTGGCGTCGATGGACAGCGCACCGCCGAGCACTGCCGGGATCACGCCGCGCAGCACGTCGCGGCGGTCGTCGACCGCGTGCCGCCCGACGAAGCGCGACGCGACGCCGAATGCAGCGAGCAGCGCCGCGCTGCCGGCGCCGAGCTTGAGGAAGTCGCGTCGTGTGGCCATCGCGTCGATTCTAGGCTGCGGCGCTAGAGGGTCGACTCTAATGCGACGGTTCCGTTCCGGCAGCGGGCAGCGCACACTTGCGCCGCATGGAACCGGCTCGAAGACTGGAAAGCAACGCCGCGGAGGTCGCACGACTGCGTCGCGAGGTCGCCGCAGACCCGCACAAGCGGGTGTCGGTCGACGCAGTGAAGCGCTGGCAGGCGCAGCGGCTCGCGCGAACGCATCGGCGCCTGCTCGACGATCCGCGCTATGCCGGCGCCGCGCGCTTCTTTCTCGACGACCTCTATGGTGCGAAGGATTTCTCGCGCCGCGACGCCGAGCTCGCGCGCCTGGTGCCGATGATGGTTCGCCTGCTGCCGAACGCGGCGCTGGAGACCATTGCCGATGCGATCGAGATGGACGCGCTGTCGGAGCGGCTCGACCTCGCGCTCGCGCGCGAACTGGGCGAGGACGACATCTCGCGCATCGACGCGTCGCGCTACGCCGAGGCCTACCGCAGAGCCGGTTCGCGCGCCGACCGCGAGCGCCAGCTCGCGCTGATCGAGCAGACCGGCCATTCGCTCGATCGGCTCGTGCGCCACCCGATGCTCGGGCGGCTGCTGAAGTCGATGGCGGGGCCGGCTCGCATGGCCGGCCTGGCCGAGATGCAGGACTTCCTCGTGCGCGGCTTCGAGGCGTTTCGCGCGATCGGCGGCGCGTTCGGCTTCCTGCAGGCGATCGAGGCGCGCGAGCGCGCGATCCTCGAGGCGCTGTATGCGGGGGCGCACGACGGATGGGACGATTCCGGAAACTGACGCTATAATCGTCGGTTCCTTGCCGCACGGCGCTCGACGCAGGACACCGGCGGCCTTTGTCCACAAGGAAGCAGCAGCGCGCCTCGCCTCTTTCGCGAAGGCTTTCCGAAGCGCAACGCAGCGGCGCCCACCGTGCCGCGGCAGCCGTCTTCGGCGTGCGCGCCGCTCGCCTCCGCACCAGGAGAATCGATGCGTCATTACGAGATCGTGCTCATCGTCCACCCCGACCAGAGCGAGCAGGTGCCCGCGATGCTCGAGCGGTACAAGGCGATGATCGAGGCCCAGCAGGGCAAGGTCCATCGGGTGGAAGACTGGGGGCGGCGCCAGCTGGCCTATCCGATCCAGAAGATGGCCAAGGCGCACTACGTGCTCATGAACATCGAGATCGGCCAACCGGTGCTCGACGAACTCGAGCACGCGTTCCGCTTCAACGACGCGGTGCTCCGGCACCTGGTCGTCTCGATGAAGAAGGCCGAGACGAACCCGTCGCCGATGTGGAAGCAGATCCAGCGCGAAGACGCGCGCAAGGCGGCTTCTTCGGAAGCACCGCAGCCGCAGACCCAGCCGCAACCGCAGACGCAGCAACAGCCACAGCCGCAGGGCTGAGCGAGTGCGACCGGGCACGAGAGCGCCAGCGGCAATCCCAGCGTGCAGAACCGAGTGCAGCTGAGCGGCACCCTCACCGAGCGGGAAGCGATTCGCTACACGCCGGCGGGAATCGCGATGCTCGGCGCGCGCCTGAGCCACCGATCGGAAGCGATCGAGGCCGGGCAGCCGCGTCAGCTCGAGTTCGACGTCGCGCTGCGCTTTGCCGGAGCCATCGCCGCGCGCGCCGACCGCCTGCAACTCGGCGAGTCGATTCGCGTCGACGGCTTCCTCGCCGCGCGTCGCCGGCAATCGAAATCGCTCGTCGTGCACGTCACTGAATTCGCAACGACCTGATCACCGAGAGGACTCTCCATGGCAACCTTCCGTCGTGGTTCGAAAGACAAGAAACCGCGCCGTCCGGCGCAGAGCGCGCTGTTCAAGCGCAAGAAGTTCTGTCGTTTCACCGCCGAGAAGATCGAGTGGATCGACTACAAGGACGTCGACCTGCTGAAAGACTTCATCACCGACACCGGCAAGATCATCCCGGCGCGTCTCACCGGCACGAAGGCGCGCTATCAGCGCCAGCTGCAGGACGCGATCAAGCGCGCGCGCTTCCTCGCGCTGCTGCCGTACACCGACAACCACTGAAGACGCAGGAACCCAGATGCAGATCATCCTGCTCGAAAAAGTCGTCAACCTGGGCCAGCTGGGCGACGTCGTGAAGGTGCGCGACGGTTTCGCGCGCAACTTCCTCATCCCCACCGGCAAGGCGCGTCGTGCCACGCCGTCGGCGATCCAGGAATTCGAGAACCGCCGCGCCGAGCTCGAGAAAGTGCAGAACGAGCGGCTCGCCGCGGCGCGCGCGCTCGGCGATCGCTTGGCCGGCACGAGCGTTCGCATCGTGCAGAAGGCCGGCGTCGACGGGCGCCTGTTCGGCTCGGTCACCAACTTCGACATCGCCGAGGCGCTGACGAAGCAGGGCTTCGAGGTCGAGAAGCAGATGGTGCGGATGCCGTCCGGCCCGCTGAAATCGGTGGGCGAGTTCCCGGTCGAGGTCGCGCCGCACAGCGACGTCGTCGTCGAGATCACGGTCTCCGTGGTCGCCGAGACGGCCTGAGCACGACGCCGCCCCTGTTCGAACGACGATCGGCCTGAAGCGCTAAGCGATGTCCGCGGTTCCGCAGGGCGCGGCATCCGGCGATCCGCAGATCGCGGCGCTGCGCGTTCCGCCGCACTCGATCGAAGCCGAGCAGGCGGTGCTCGGCGGACTGCTGCTCGACAACACCGCGTTCGACCGCGTGGCCGACCTGCTGCGCGAAGACGACTTCTATCGCTACGACCACCGGCTGATCTGGCACCAGATCGGCCGGCTGATCGAGCGCAGCCATCCGGCCGACGTCGTCACCGTCTACGAAGCGCTGAAGGTCGCCGGCAAGGACGACGACGCCGGCGGCCTCGTCTACCTGAACGCGCTTGCGCAGGAAACGCCGTCGGCGGCGAACATCCGCCGCTACGCGGAAATCGTCCGCGACCGCGCGGTGCTGCGCAAGCTGATCTCCACTGCCGACGACATCTCCACGTCGGCGCTGAATCCGTCCGGCAAGGACACGCGGCAACTGCTCGACGAAGCCGAATCGAAGGTCTTCCAGATCTCCGAAGACGGCGCGCGCGGGCAGGCCGGCTTCCAGCCGCTGCCCGACCTGCTCGGCAAGGTCGTCGAGCGCATCGACGAGTTGTACAACCAGAACAATCCCAACGACGTCACCGGCGTGCCCACGGGCTACGTCGACCTCGACCGGATGACCTCGGGGCTGCAGCCGGGGGACCTGGTGATCGTGGCCGGACGCCCGTCGATGGGCAAGACGGCGCTGGCGCTGAACGTCGCCGAGCACGTCGCCGTGGACCAGGGATTGCCGGTCGCCGTGTTTTCGATGGAGATGGGCGCCACGCAACTCGCGATGCGTCTCGTCTGCTCGGTGGGCCGGCTCGACCAGCAGCGCCTGCGCACCGGACGCCTTGTCGACGACGACTGGCCGCGCCTGACCAGCGCGATCCAGAAGATGCAGGATGCGCAACTGTTCATCGACGAGACGCCGGCGCTGAATGCGCTCGAACTGCGCGCGCGGGCGCGACGCCTGTCACGGCAGTGCGGGCGCCTGGGGTTGATCGTCGTCGACTACCTGCAGCTGATGTCGGCCACCAGCAGCGGCGAGAACCGCGCAACCGAGATCTCGGAGATCTCGCGCTCGTTGAAGGCGCTGGCCAAGGAGCTCGACTGCCCGGTGATCGCGCTGTCGCAGCTGAATCGTTCGCTCGAGCAGCGGCCGAACAAGCGGCCGGTGATGTCGGACCTGAGGGAATCCGGAGCGATAGAACAGGACGCAGACGTCATCGTCTTCATCTACCGAGACGAGGTCTACAACCCCGACTCCACGGACAAGGGCGTCGCGGAGATCATCATCGGCAAGCAGCGCAACGGCCCGATCGGGACGGTGCGCCTGACCTTCGTCGGGCAGTACACGAAGTTCGAGAACTACACGAACGGGTAGGCCTCGCTTTCTGCCCGGATGCGCTCACTTCGTTCGCGCAGCCTGTCGTTGCGCGCGCAGGAACGCGAGAAACCTCCGATCGGTTGCGTACGCGACATTGATGCGCAGCGCGTGCTCGTCATCGCGCTTGTCGACGCGGAATACCGAGCCGGGCGCGAGGAATATTTCGTGCTCTGCCGCCGAGCGCGTCAATCGCTGCTCGTCGACGCCGCGCGGAAGTTCTGCCCAGAGGTAGTACCCACCGCCGCTGCCCGTGCGAACGCGCAGGCCGGCTCGCCGCAGTGCATCGAGCGCTTCGGCCTCCGCGGCCTGCAGCCGCGCACTCAATCGGCGCAGATGCCGGCGGTAATGACCACGGACGATCAACCGGTGCACGACACGTTCGACGTAGTCCGACGTGCTGACTGTCGTCACCATTTTCAGGTCGCGCAACTCCGCCGCGAGAATGGGGTGCGCCGCGATGTAGCCGACGCGCAGGCTGGCAGACAGCGTCTTGGAGAAGCTTCCTACGTATACGACTCGTTCGAGCTGGTCGAGTGCGGCGAGCCGGGGCAGCGATGCCGGCATCAGGTCGGCGAACGGATCGTCCTCAACGACGAGAAAGTCGTGCCGGGATGCAATCTGCAGCAGGCGATGCGCGGTTGATAATCCGATCCCGCCGCCGACCGGGTTGTGCCCGAAACACTGGGTGAAGAAAGCCTTGGGTCGGTGCTGGGTCGCCTTTGCAGCGAGGTCGTCAAGGTCAGGACCGTCGGCATTGCGTCGAACGCCGATCAGGCGCACCTGAGCGAGCTTGAGCTTGCCGAACAACGGGTAGTACCCGGGGCTGTCCACCAGGACCGGATCGTGCGGCCGAAGCAGGTGGCGCACGATGAGGTCGAGCGCGTGGTTTGCTCCCTGGGTCAGCAGGATTTGAGGGGCGGGAGCGCGAATCGAGCGTTCGGCGAGCAGCAGCCCGATCCGTTCGCGCAACGGTGCGTAGCCCCAGGGGCTCCCGTAGCCGTGGTCGGTCTCGACCTCCTCGGCTGCGCGGGTCGAGCGGATCGAGAGCATCCGTTCAGTGCCTTCGAGCCATGCCGGCGGAAGCCTGCCGTCGCCGATTCGTACCTCGTAGTGCTGCTCGAGCTGTTCGCGCAGCAACGAGACGACGTCTACCGCCTGGGCGACGTGAGCCGGGCGCTCGACCGAGGTGCGCAGCGAACCGCGAACGAAAAAGCCCGCCCCGGGTCTCGCCTCGAGCTGGCCGAGCGCCACGAGCCTTTCGTAGACCTCGACCATCGTGTTCTTCGAGACACCTTCCTCGTGCGCCGCGTCGCGCAGCGAACGCATCCGTTCCCCGGCGGCGAGTACCCCGTCGTCGATCATGCCGCGCAGGCGTTCGACGAGTTTCGACGTGAGGGTGGAGTCGTGCACCGAAGTGAGGACAGGAGTGAGGACGGGAACCGTACTGCGAACGGCGCTGGTACGGCGCCCCGCGCGTCACTCCAACTGTACCTTGTCCGTAGACCATCCGTACTCCTACTATCGACGAGAGGCCCGCATATCGCCCGCCCCAAGGAGGAGATCGTCATGAGCGAATTCACGCCGTCGCGTCGCAAGGTCCTGAGAACTGCCGGCGGTGTCGGCGCAGCCGGCGCCCTTACAGTGCCCGCCATCGCGCGCGCGCAATCGCCCGCCGTCAACTGGCGCATGCAGGCGTTGTGGGACGGCGGAACCACGCCGCAGAAGTTCGAGGAGCGTTTCGTCGCCCGGGTCGCCGAGTTGACGGGAGGCCGCTTCAAGATCGACCTCTTCGCGGCCGGGCAGATCGTGCCGGCGGCGCAGGCCTTCGATGCCGTGCGCGGCGGGGCCTTCCAGCTGATGAAGACGTTCGACGGGTATGAGGCTGGGAAGATCCCGACTTTCGCCTTTACGAGCACGGTGCCCTTCGGCTTTCCGGAGAGCGACCAGTTCGAGGCGTGGTTCTACGAGCGCGGCGGCCTCGATTTCGCGCGCCAGGCATACGCTCCGGCCGGACTCTTCTACATTGCGCCGACCGTCTACGGCCAGGAGCCGATCCACTCCAAGGTGCCGATCCGGAAGATCGCCGACCTCGCCGGCAAGAAGGGTCGCTTCGTCGGCCTCGCCTCGTCGGTGATGGGTGCATTCGGCGTTGCTGTCACGCCGTTGCCGACGGGTGAGGTCTACAGCGCGCTCGACAAGGGCGTCATCGACATCGCCGACCGCGGAGACCTTACGGCGAATTTCGAGGCGGGGCTGGCCGAAGTGGCGAAATACGTGATCCTGCCCGGCGTGCACCAGCCAACAACCGCCACCTCCTATGTCGCGAACCGGGCCGCATACGAGAAACTGCCCGCCGAATTCAAGGCTGCGCTCGCGGTGGCCGCCCGCGAGATATCCGGCTCGCTGCGCCAGCACATACTGGTGAGCGACGCGACTGTTCTCGACAAGTACCGCGCGAAGGGCTGCGAGATCCTCCAGTTGGCGCCCGACGACATCGCAGCTGCGCGCGGCAAAGCGGTCGAAGCGTGGCGCGCGGCAACGAAGCAGGACGCGCTGGCCACGAAAGTGCTCGACAGCCAGATCGCATTCCTGAAGGAACTGAGGCTGATCTGAAGTTGCGCCTCGACGCGGCGTGGCATCGACGGCGTTTGCAGCAGGCGCGCGCATGCCCGGTTGGCTGAACGTCGTGGCGGCCGCGATCACGCGGCTGAACCGGCTCGTGTTCCTCGCCGCCATCTGGCTGATGGCGGTCGTGGTGCCAGTGATGCTGTTCGAAGTCGTTTCGCGCTACGTGTTCAATGCGCCCACGTTGTGGGGCATGGAGCTCGCCGTGCTGTTGTTCGGCCCGTACTTCCTGCTCGGCGGTCCGTATCTGCTGCATCTGCGCGGGCACGTGTCGCTCGACCTCGCGCGCCAGCGTCTGTCGCCGCGCGCCAACCGCGTTCTGGATCTGCTCAACTTTCCGATCATCGCCGCCTTCTGCGTGATCCTGCTCTTCTACAGCGTGCCGGCCGCGTGGAGCGCGTGGCAGTACGGCGAAACGAGTTTCTCGGCGTGGAACCCGCCGATCTGGCCAGCCAAGCTCGCGGTTCCGCTGTCGCTGCTGCTGATGCTCCTGCAGGCGCTCGTGGAGTTCTTGCGCACGGTCTTCGCTGATTCCGACGAGCCCCTCGACGACGCACACGGCTCGGCGGGAGTCGTGCAGTGAGTTCCACGACGATCCTGCTGCTGATGTTCGGCGGCCTGGCCGTGTTCATGCTCACCGGCCTACCGATCGCGTTCGTGCTCGGCGGGCTTTCGCTGCTCTTCACCGTAACGCTGTGGAACGAGGCGGCCGTGGTCGTCGTCGTGCTGCAGATCTTCGACACGATGCGCTCCGAAGCGCTGCTCGCGATCCCGCTCTTCATCCTGATGGCGGTCATCCTGCAGCGTTCAGGCGTGATCGAGGCCCTGTATCGCGCGATGGAATTGTGGTTCGGGCGCGTGCGAGGTGGACTGGCAGTCGGAACGGTGTTCATCTGCGTCGTGATGGCCGCGATGACCGGCGTCGTCGGCGCGGCGGTTACCGCGATGGGCATTCTGGCGTTGCCCGAGATGCTGCGCCGTGGCTATGCACCGAAACTCGCGCTCGGCACGATCTGCGCGTCCGGGACGCTCGGCATCCTGATTCCGCCGTCGGTGCTCACGATCGTCTACGCGGTGACGGCGCAGATCTCGATCGGACAGATGCTCATTGCGGGCATCGTGCCGGGCTTGCTGCTCGCCACGCTGTATGCGATTTACATCCTCGTCGTCGCATGGCTTCGGCCGGACCAGGTCCCGCTAGACGAATCGGCGGCGCGCGTTGCGTTGCGCGACAAACTGGCCGCACTGAAGACACTCGTCTTCCCGGCGCTCCTGATCCTGCTCGTCCTCGGCTCGATCTTCTTCGGCGTAGCCACGCCCACCGAGTCAGCCGCGGTCGGCGTTGCCGGCGCGCTCGTGCCCGCGTTCGCCGCGCGGCGCGTCAACCTGGGCATGCTGCGCGAAGCGGGCATCGACACGCTGAAGGCTACGTCGATGATCCTGTGGATCACGATAGGAGCAAAGGCCTACGTGGCGATCTTCACCGGACTCGGCGGCGCCGACGCGCTGCTCGATTTCGTCCGTGGTTTGCAGGCGAACCGTTGGCTCGTGCTCGGCGCGATGATGCTGGTGCTCGTCTTCCTCGGCACCGTGCTCGACGAGATCGGCATCATCCTGCTGACGGTGCCCGTGTTCATACCGATCGTGAAGCTGCTGGGCTTCGACGAACTCTGGTTCGGCGTGCTTTACGCGATCACGATTCAAATGGGCTACATAAGTCCGCCATTCGGCTACACGTTGTTCTACATCAAGGGAACGCTGCCGTCGTCGATCGGCATGGACCAGGTCTACGCCGGCATCCTGCCGTTCTTCCTGTTGCAGGCGCTGGGACTGGCAATCTGCGCGGCGTTTCCCGACATCGTCACCTGGCTGCCGCGGATGATGTCCGCGCGTTAGAAGTCCCGCCACCGATTCGTCGCGAGGAACGACCATGACCGAGCCCATCCGCAACAGCCGCATCGCCGGCTTCCATAAGCTCTCCGTGACCGAACGGATCGATTCCGTGCGCAGGTTCGCCGACTTGTCCGAGGACGAGTGCCAGCATCTGTCCGACACCGGCAATCTGCCATCCGACGTTGCCGACCGTCTGATCGAGAACTGCATCGGTACGTTGAACGTGCCGATGGGCATCGCGACGAACCTCCGGATTGACGGCGTCGATCGACTGGTGCCGATGGCTACCGAGGAGTCGTCGGTCATCGCTGCGGTCTGCAACGCGGGGCGGCAGTGCTACGACGCTGGGGGATTCGTGACGTCGATGTCCGGCACGCTGATGATCGCGCAGATCCAGCTCGTCGACGTCCGTGATCCCGAGCACGCGCGCCTGCGCATCCTGGAGCGGCGCGACGAGGTCCGGGCGACCTGTGATGATTGCGACCCCGTGCTACTGAAGTTCGGCGGCGGATTCCGCGACCTGGAAGTCCGCGTCCTCGACACGCGCGATGGGCCGATGGTGATCACGCATCTCGTCGTCGACACGCGCGATGCGATGGGCGCGAACGCGGTCAATACGATGGCGGAGAGACTCGCGCCGTCGATTGCCGCATGGACGGGGGGACGCGTATACCTGCGCATCCTGTCGAACCTCGCGGATCGCAGGCTTGCGCGCGCGCGGTGCACGTGGAGAAGCCGCGACATCGGGGGTGACGAGGTCTGCGCGGGCGTGGTTTCCGCATATCGCTTCGCCGAGGCCGACCCGTATCGTGCGGCCACCCACAACAAGGGAATCATGAATGGCGTCTCGGCAGTGGTGCTCGCTACCGGCAACGACACGCGGGCGGTCGAGGCGGGTGCCCATGCCTACGCGGCGCGAAGCGGCCGCTACAAGAGTCTTACCGCGTGGGAGCGCACGAGCGAAGGCGATCTCGCCGGCACGATCGAGATTCCGATGGCCGTCGGCTTGCTGGGCGGCGCGACCAGACTGCACCCGAGCGCGCGCATCGCGCTGAAAATTCTGGGGGTCGAATCGGCCGCCGAACTCGGCCGGATCATCGCGGCAGTCGGTCTCGCGCAGAACTTCTCCGCCTTGAAGGCGCTTGCCACCACCGGCATCCAGAAGGGGCACATGGCGCTGCACGCGCAGAACATCGCGATGATGGCGGGCGCGCGTGGCGAGGAAATCGAACAACTCGCGAAGCGGCTCGTCTCCCTCGGCAAGGTGCGTCTCGATGTCGCCGAGCAGGAACTGCGTGCCCTGCGTACTGCGGATTGGTCGGGCGGTTAGCGCGAATTGTCGCGCTCGGAAATACGCGAATTTCGCGCAAACCGGGACCCGCTTTCCGTAACGTGATCTCGAACGCGCGCAAAGCGCGCCTCCCCGCTCGCGCCCACCCGACCCTCCGAGCGGCGGTCTTTCCCCTTCCCCCTTGACCCTTCACCTCCTCAAAGCACCTCCGCCGCAAAGTCCGCCAGCCGCGACCTCTCCCCGCGCTGCAGCGTCACGTGCCCCGCATGCGGCCATCCCTTGAAGCGGTCGACCACGTAGGTCAGCCCCGATGACCCCTCGGTGAGGTACGGCGTGTCGATCTGCGCGATGTTCCCCATGCAGACGACCTTCGTCCCCGGACCGGCTCGCGTCACCAGTGTCTTCATCTGCTTCGGCGTGAGGTTCTGCGCCTCGTCGACGATCAGGTACTTGTTCGTGAAGGTGCGCCCGCGCATGAACGACATCGACTTCACCTTCACGCGGGAGCGGATCAGGTCGTTCGTGGCGGCTCGCCCCCATTCGCCGGCTGTCGGGTCGCTGTGGTTGAGCACCTCCAGGTTGTCCTCGAGCGCGCCCATCCACGGCTGCATCTTCTCCTCCTCGGTGCCCGGGAGGTAGCCGATGTCCTCGCCGACGGGTACCGTGGCGCGCGTCATCACGATCTCGGTGTAGCGCTTCGATTCGAGCACCTGCACGAGACCCGCGGCTAGCGTGATCAGCGTCTTGCCGGTGCCCGCCTGGCCGAGCAGCGTGACGAAGTCCACCTCCGGGTCCATCAGCAGGTTCAGCGCGAAGTTCTGCTCGCGGTTGCGCGCCGTGATTCCCCACACCGCGTTCTTGCCGTGTCCGTAGTCGCGCAGCGTCTGCAGCACTGCCGTGCGCCCGGCGATCTCGCGCACCTTCGCCAGCAGCGGCATCTCGCCTTCGGACCAGACGAACTGGTTCAGCAACAACGAAGAGACGAGCGGCCCGGTGATCCGGTAGAACGTGTAGCCGCCCTGCTGCCACGACTCGACGCCCTTGCCGTGCTTCTCCCAGAAGTCGTCCGGCAGGCGCAGCACGCCCGTGTAGAGCAGGTCGGTGTCTTCGAGGACCTGGTCGTTGTAGTAGTCTTCGACGGGCAGGCCCATCGTCCGGGCCTTGATCCGCATGTTGATGTCCTTCGACACCAACACGACCTGGCGATCGTGCAGCCGCTCTTGCAGCGCGCGCACGACGCCGAGGATCTGGTTGTCGGCCTTGCCCATCGGCAGGCCCGCCGGCAGCATCGACGCGATCGCCTGCGTCTGGAAGAACAGGCGTCCGACCGCGTCGCGGTTGCCCAGCGTCGCGAGCGGGATGCCGTCGGTGATGTCGCCTTCGCCGGCTGCCTCGATCAGTTCGTCGAGCGAGCGACTCACCTGCCGGGCGTTTCGAGAGACTTCCGACATCCCCTTCTTGTGGTTGTCGAGTTCCTCGAGCGTCATCATCGGCAGGTAGATGTCGTGCTCGGCGAAGCGGAACAGGCTCGTCGGATCGTGCATCAGCACGTTGGTGTCGAGCACGAAGAGCTTCGGCATCTCGTCGGCCGCGCTCGCCACAGGACGCGTCTCGCCCGACGGACGCGCCGGGGCTCGAGGCGCCTTGCGCGTTGCGTCGGGCGCCTCTTTCGCCGCCGGCGGAACGGCCGGCCGGGCCGATGGTGGCGCCGCCCGCTTCGCTGCGGGTTGCGGCGGCCGCGCGACTTGCGGCTTCGCCGCAGGCGCCGGGGCTGCCGGCGCGGTCCCCGATTTCGCCGCCGGCTTCAGCACCGCGGGCAACTGCGCGGACCCCGGGCTGCGACGCGCTCGCTCTGCGGCGGGGGCCGACTGCCCGGCTTCGTCCGCGTGCGCCTTCCCGCGCATCGGCACGACGCGCGCCGATCCGCCTACCTCCTCGGGCAGCGGAGCAGGCGAAAGCGTGGGCTCGGCTTCGTCGCCGCGCCGGGCGCGTTTCGCGCGCGCCTGCACGGCGGTGGACAGATCGAGAAGGGTGGCGGGTTTGCTCGGGGGCTTGGGTAGCGGCATTCGTAGTGCTTCTCAGAGCGAGCGAACGAAGTCGAGGACCTCTTCGACGTGCCCCGGAACCCGCACGCCGCGCCATTCGCGCGCGAGCCTGCCCTGCGCATCGAAGGCGAAGGTGGAGCGTTCGATGCCGCGCACCTTCCGGCCGTACAGGTTCTTCTCGCGGAGCACGTCGAATGCCCGACAAAGCGACTCGTCGGGGTCGGAGACGAGCTCGAAAGGGAACTGCAGTTTCGACTTGAAATTCGCGTGCGACTTCAGGCTGTCGCGCGAGACGCCGAGAACGACGGCGCCGGCCTGGGCGAAGTCGTCGTGCCGGTCGCGGAAATCGGCACCCTGGCGGGTACAGCCCGGCGTGTTGTCCTTCGGATAGAAGTACAGGACGAGCTTGCGTCCCTTCAGTTGCGCCGAGTCGATCTCACCGCCCGTGGAGGCGGCGCGGAAAGCGGGAATCGAACTGCCGACCTGTACGCTCAACGAAACCCCGGCTGCGGACGATCCGACGCGCTGCGTCGATGCGAACCGAACATATCACAGCCGTTTCCGCGCGTCGGCGCAGTGGATCACTCCATCGGCAGCACCGCCGCCAGCGCGCGCCTTCCTTCGCCGGCGAGGATGTTGTACGTCCGGCAAGCCGCCCCGGTGTCCATCACCTCGATCCCGATCTGCCGGCGCGCCAGCGGCGCGGTGAGCTTCGGGTGCGGAAAGCGCTGTCGCGTGCCGCTGCCGAACAGCACCAGCTCCGGCTCCAGCGCGAGCAGGCGCTCGAAATCGGCCTCCGAAAGCGAATCGAAATCGACGACGCCCCAGGCGACGACATCGGCCTCCGGCACCACCAGCACCGAGCCCGTGTGGCGCGCGCCGTTGACGTCGAACCAGCCGTCTCCGTAGGCGGTGAAGGTATTGGTGCCGGCGGGCCTGTCCGAGTGCAGCTTCATTGCGGAAAACGCTCCGAAACGAGTGAAAATGTTACATTCTCCGGTTCAATGGAGTCGTCCCATGGTCTTTCATCGCGAGTTTTCTCGCATTCAGCGCCTGCCCCCGTACGTGTTCAACATCACGGGCGAGCTGAAGATGGCCGCGCGCCATCGCGGTGAGGACATCATCGACCTGAGCATGGGCAATCCCGACGGTCCGGCTCCGCAACACATCATCGACAAGCTCGTCGAAGCGTCGCAGCGCCCGCACACGCACGGCTATTCCATCTCGAAGGGAATCCCGCGGCTGCGCAAGGCCATCTCCGACTGGTACAAGCGCCGCTACGACGTCGACATCGACCCCGCCACCGAGGCGATCGTCACCATCGGCTCGAAGGAGGGCATCGCGCACTTGATGCTCGCCACGCTCGATCGCGGCGATACCGTGCTCGTGCCGAATCCGAGCTACCCGATCCACATCTACGGCGCCGTGATCGCCGGCGCCGAAACGCGTCCGGTGCGGATGACGCCCGGGGTCGACTTCCTCGAGGAACTCGAGCGCGCGGTGCGCGAAACCTCGCCCAAGCCGAAGATGATGATCCTCGGCTTTCCGAGCAATCCCACCGCCCGGTGCGTCGACCTCGCATTCTTCGAGCGCGTCGTCGCGCTCGCGCGCGAGCACGACATCATCGTCGTGCACGATCTCGCGTACGCCGACATCGTCTTCGACGACTACCGCGCGCCGTCGATCATGCAGGTGCCCGGCGCGATGGACGTCGCCGTCGAGTTCTTCACGATGAGCAAGAGCTACAACATAGCCGGCTGGCGCATCGGCTTCATGGTGGGCAATGCCGAGATCGTCGCCGCGCTGGCGCGCATGAAGAGCTATCACGACTACGGCACCTTCACGCCGATCCAGGTTGCCGCGGTCGCCGCGCTCGACGGTCCGCAGGAATGCGTCGAGGAGGCGCGCCTGAAGTACCAGACGCGGCGCAACGTGCTCGCCCGCGCGCTGCACGAGGCGGGCTGGGAAGTCGAGGTGCCCAGCGCGTCGATGTACATCTGGGCGCGCATCCCCGAGCCGTACCGCGCGATGGGCTCGCTCGAGTTCGCCAAGAAGCTGCTCGACGAAGCGAAGGTCGCGGTCTCCCCGGGAATCGGCTTCGGCGAGTACGGCGACGATCACGTGCGCTTCGCGCTGATCGAGAACGAGCAGCGAATCCGCCAGGCGGTGCGCGGCATCAAGGAGATGTTCCGCAAGGACGGCCTGATCCGGATCGCGGCGTGAGCGGCAACGGCGCGCGGGAACGCAGAGCAGGCGGCCAGGGGATGAACGGCGACAGGTTGGGTCCGGTCCGCGTCGGGCTGCTCGGCATCGGCACGGTGGGCGGCGGAACCTTCGACGTCCTGCGTCGCAACCAGGACGAGATCCGGCGCCGTGCCGGGCGGCCGATCGAGATCGTGCAGGTGGCCGACCTGGATGTCGCGCGCGCGCGCGAGCGGGTGGGCGAGGGCGTCGACGTCGTCGACGACGCGCGCAAGCTCATCGCGAATCCCGGGATCGATGTCGTCGTCGAGCTGATCGGCGGATACGGCATCGCGCGCGAGCTGGTGCTCGCCGCGATCGAGCAGGGCAAGCACGTCGTCACCGCCAACAAGGCGCTGCTCGCCGTGCACGGCAACGAGATCTTCCGCGCAGCCTCGAAGCACGGCCTCATGGTCGCCTTCGAAGCGGCGGTGGCCGGCGGCGTGCCGATCGTCAAGGCACTGCGCGAAGGGCTCACGGCGAACCGCATCGAGTGGATCGCCGGCATCATCAACGGCACGACGAACTTCATCCTCTCCGAGATGCGCGAGCGCAAGCTCGCCTTCGACGTCGTGCTCGCCGAGGCGCAGCGCCTGGGCTACGCCGAAGCCGATCCGACCTTCGACATCGAAGGCATCGACGCCGCGCACAAGATCACGATCCTCTCGGCGATCGCCTTCGGCGTTCCGGTGCAGTTCGACAAGTGCCACGTCGAAGGCATCACGCAGCTGCAGGCCGAGGACATCCGCTACGCCGAGCAGCTCGGCTACCGCATCAAGCTGCTCGGCATCACGCGTCGGCGCAACCGCACCGACACGAGCCCCGAAGGCTTCGAACTGCGCGTGCATCCGACGCTCATTCCCGCGTCGCGCCTGATCGCCAGCGTCGAGGGCGCGATGAACGCCGTGTGGGTCAAGGGCGACGCGGTCGGGCACACGATGTACTACGGCAAGGGCGCCGGCGCCGAGCCGACGGCGAGCGCCGTCGTCGCGGACCTCGTCGACGTGGCGCGCATGTTCACGTCCGACCCGGAAAACCGCGTGCCGCACCTCGCGTTCCAGGCCGAGTCGCTGTCCGACCTGCCGGTGCTGCCGATCGAAGCCGTGCAGACCGCGTATTACCTGCGCCTTCGCGTCGCCGACCAGCCCGGCGTGCTCGCCGACGTCACGCGCATCCTCGCCGACGGCGAGATCTCGATCGACGCGGCGCTGCAGCGCGAACCGGGCGAAGGCGAGAACCAGACCGACATCATCCTGCTCACCCATCGCACGATCGAGCGGCGCATCGTCGCCGCGATCGAGCGCATCGAGGCGCTGGGAACCGTACTCTCGCGCGTCGTGCGCATCCGGCTCGAAGAACTGCAGTGAAGTACCTGTCCACCCGCGGCGGCATGGAGCCGGCGCGTTTCACCGAGATCCTGCTCGGGGGCCTCGCGCCCGACGGCGGCCTCGTCGTGCCCGAGCGCTATCCGCATGTCGACGGCGAGACGCTCACGCGCTGGCGCACGCTGCCGTACGCCGAGCTCGCCTTCGAGATCCTTCGGCCCTATGCCAACGACCTGCCGGCCGCCCGATTGCGCGCGCTGTGCGAGCAGACCTATACCGCCGACGTGTTCGGCAGCGACGAGATCACGCCGCTCGTCGAGCTCGAGCCGGGACTGGCGCTGCTGAAGCTGTCCAACGGTCCGACGCTCGCGTTCAAGGACGTTGCAATGCAGCTGCTCGGCGCGCTCTTCGAGCACGTGCTGCGCGAACACGGCAGCGAGCTGAACATCCTGGGCGCCACCTCCGGCGATACCGGCAGCGCCGCCGAATACGCGATGCGCGGACGCGCCGGCATCCAGGTGTTCATGCTGTCGCCGTACAAGCGCATGAGCGCGTTCCAGACGGCACAGATGTATTCGCTCACCGACGCCAACGTCTTCAACATCGCCGTCGACGGCGTCTTCGACGAGTGCCAGGACCTCGTCAAGGCGGTCTCGAACGACCTGATCTTCAAGCGGCGCCATTCGATCGGCACGGTCAATTCGATCAACTGGGCACGGGTCGCCGCGCAGATCGTCTATTACTTCAAGGGCTACTTCGCCGCCACGCGCTCGAACGACGAGCGCGTCTCGTTCTCCGTGCCGTCGGGCAACTTCGGCAACGTGCTCGCCGGGCACATCGCGCGCCAGATGGGCCTGCCGATTTCGCGGCTCGTCGTCGCCACCAACGAGAACGACGTGCTCGACGAATTCATCCGCACCGGCCGCTACCGGCCGCGCGCCGCCGTCGAGACGCATCACACGAGCAGCCCGTCGATGGACATCTCGAAGGCGTCGAACTTCGAGCGCTTCGTCTTCGATCTTGCGACACGCAATCCCGAGCGCGTGCGCGAACTGTGGTCGAGGCTCGAACGCGACGGTCGGTTCGACATCGCCGGCAGCGCCGAAGCCGAGCGTTTCCCCGCCTACGGATTCGCCTCCGGGCGCAGCACGCACGCCGATCGCGTCGCGACGATTCGCGCGACCCACGAGCGCTACGGCATCGTCGTCGATCCGCACACCGCAGATGGACTGTACGTCGCGCAACGGTGGCGCGAGCCGGGCGTGCCGATGATCTGCCTGGAAACGGCGCAGGCTGCGAAGTTCGCCGAGACGATCCGCGAGGCGATCGGCACCGAGCCGCCGCGGCCCGCCGGCTACGAAGGCATCGAGTCGCTGCCGCAGCGCTACGAGCGCATGCCGGTCGACGTCGAGCGCCTGAAGCGCTACATCGCCGATCGCACCGACGCGCTGCCGTCGTCGGTCGATTGTCGCTGGCGCGCCGACGCCTGAGTCCGGCGTGGGCGGAGCCGGACCGATCCTCCCGGCTCGGGTATCCTGATCCCGACATGAAAGTCTTCGGCTTCGCCGGCTATTCCGGGTCCGGCAAGACCACGTTGATCGAGCAGCTGATCCCGCGCTTCGTGCTGCGCGGACTTCGCGTGTCGTTGATCAAGCACGCGCACCACCTGTTCGACATCGACAAGCCCGGCAAGGACTCGTACCGTCACCGCGAGGCGGGCGCCTCCGAGGTGTTGATCACCTCCGACCAGCGCTGGGTGCTGATGCACGAGTTGCGCGACGAGGCCGAGCCCTCGCTGCACGAGCAGCTGCAGCGCTTCTCGCCGTGCGACATCGTGCTCGTCGAAGGCTACAAGCACGCGGCGATCGCCAAGCTCGAGGTGTACCGCCCGTCGCTCGGCAAGGAGCCGCTGTACCCGAACGACGAGAACATCATCGCGGTGGCGAGCGACGCACCGCTCGCCACGAAGTTGCCGCAGCTCGACCTGAACGACCCCGACGCGATCGCCGAGTTCATCCTCGCGTATCTCGAAGGAACGAATGAAACCCGCATTGCAGCCGTTCGATGACGCGCTCGCCGCGCTGATCGCCAACGCCGCACCCGTCGCCGAAACCGAGACGCTCGAGACGCTCGACTGCGACGCCCGCGTCCTCGCCGCCGACGTGCGGTCGTCGCTGAACGTGCCGCCGCACGACAACACGCAGATGGACGGCTACGCGGTGCGCCGCGCCGATCTCGTCGCGGCGAGCGAGCAGGCGCCGGTTCGGCTGCCCGTCGCGCAGCGCATTCCCGCCGGCCACGTCGGTCGACCGCTCGCAGCCGGCGAGGCCGCGCGCATCTTCACCGGCGGGCTGATCCCCGACGGCGCCGACGCGATCGTCATGCAGGAGCACGCGAGCGTCGAAGGCGAGCGGGTCGTCTTCACGCGCTGCCCCGAGCCGGGCCAGTGGATCCGCCGCGTCGGCGAGGACATCCGCGCGGGCGGCGTGATCCTGCCCGCCGGCACGCGGCTGTCGCCGCAGGCCACGGGGCTCGCTGCGTCCGTGGGGCTCGCGAAGCTCGACGTGAGACGTCGCGTTCGTGTCGCCTGCTTCTTCACGGGCGACGAACTTGCGATGCCCGGCGAGCCGCTGCGCGCCGGAGCGATCTACAACAGCAACCGCTTCGTGCTCGTGTCGCTGCTGCGACGCCTCGGTTGCATCGTGCAGGACCTCGGCAACATTCCCGATTCGCTGCAGGCCACGCGCGAAGCACTGCGCCGCGCTGCGGGCGCGAACGACCTCATCGTCACTTCGGGCGGCGTGTCGGTGGGCGAGGAGGATCACGTGAAGCCCGCGGTCGAGGCCGAGGGCGAACTGCGCATGTGGCAGATCGCGATGAAGCCCGGCAAGCCGCTCGCGTACGGACGTGTGCGACGCGGACAGGGCTCGGGCAGCGCGCAGGGCGCAGGCGCCGACTTCGCGCACTTCATCGGCCTGCCCGGCAACCCGGTGTCGAGCTTCGTCACCTTCGTGCTGATGGTGCGCCCTTTCGTGCTGCGCCTGCAGGGCGCGGTCGACGTCGCGCCGCGCGCGCTGCCGATGCGCGCCGATTTCGACTGGCCCAGGCCCGACCGGCGTCGCGAATTCCTGCGCGTTAGAATCAGCGAGCGAGGCGGGCTCGAGCGCTTTGCGAACCAGAGCTCCGCCGTCCTGACATCGACCGTCTGGGGCGACGGCCTGGTGGACAATCCTCCGCAGCAGCCGATCGCTTCCGGCGATGTCGTTCGTTACCTGCCGTTCGCGGCACTGTTGAACTGACATGCCGATCACCATCCTCTATTTCGCCGCGCTGCGCGAAGCCCTGGGCACCGGGCGCGAGACCGTCGAACTTCCGGAAGGCGTCGCCAACGCGGGGCAGTTGCGCAACTGGCTGCGCGAGCGCGGAGGAAGCTGGGCCGATGCGCTCGGCGAGCAGCGCTCCGTGCGCATCGCCGTCGACCAGGCGATGGCGCGCGCCGACACGCCGCTGCGCGCAGGCGCCGAAGTCGCCTTCTTCCCGCCGGTAACGGGCGGTTGACGTCCGTCCACCATGCGCGTACTTTATGCGCATGAAACATGTCGTCCGTGAACGAAGCGTCGTCTACGACGTCTCGGCACCGAAGCGTCCGACGAACGTCACCGTCAATGCCGATCTGCTGCGCCGGGCGCGCGAACTCGACGTCAATCTGTCGCAGACGCTCGAGTCGGCGCTCGTTGCCGAAGTGGTGCGTTGCGCCGGCGAGCGTTGGCTCGCGCAGAACCGCGCGGCCATCGATGCCTACAACGACGACGTCGAGCGCAACGGCTGCTTCGGCGATTCGTTGCGCGCGTTCTAGCGCCGGGTCCCACGTGTCCCAGTTCGACGTCTACCGCAATCTCGACCGGTCTTCGCGCGAGCGCTTCCCGTTCCTGCTCGACGTGCAATCCGACCTGCTCGAGTCGCTCGCCACGCGCGTCGTCGTGCCGCTGGGCGCCTCCGATGCGAAGCGCCCGCCGGTCGTCGGGCTGATGCCCGTCTTCGAGATCGACGGCCGACCCGTCGTGATGCGAACGAGCGAAATCACGGGCATCGCGCGCAAGACCGTCGGCGAGCGAGTCGCGTCGCTCGCCGACCAGCGGCACGAAATCGTCGCGGCGCTCGACGTGCTCATCAGCGGGGTCTGACGAGATGAACACCGATCGCGTGCAGCGACACTGACGAGGAGGCGCGCACATGCCTGTCCGCGTCCAGACCCAGGACTTCGACGTCGGCGCCGAGATCGACGCGCTGCGTGCCGGCAACCTGAAGGTCGGCGCCGTCGCCACCTTCGTCGGCACGGTGCGCGACGTCAACGAAGGCGAGGGCGTCGGCTCGATGACGCTCGAGCACTATCCGGGCATGACCGAGCGCGCGCTCGAGGACATCTGCGCGCAGGCGCGCAGCCGCTGGAACGTCTTCGACACGCTCGTCATCCATCGCTACGGGCCGCTGGACCCGGGCGATCGCATCGTGCTCGTCGCCGTCACGTCGGCACACCGCGGCGAAGCCTTCGACGCCTGCGAGTTCATCATCGACTGGCTGAAGACGCAGGCGCCGTTCTGGAAGAAGGAGCGCACGCCGGAAGGCGAGCGCTGGGTCGAGGCACGCGAAGCGGACGACCAGGCGGCGGCGCGGTGGTGAGTCTCGCCGCGCTCGCGTCGTTGCGCGATGGCCTTGCGCGCGCGCGCCTCGCGCCGAACGGGGCATCTGCCTCGAAAGCGCGTCGGCGTTGATCGCGCCGCATTTCAGCGTCGCCGGATTCCTCGCCGTCGGCGTGGGGGCTGCGCTCGGCGCATGGCTGCGCTGGGCGGTCGGGCTGTGGCTGAATCTCGTGCATCACGCGTTGCCGTTCGGAACGTTGCTCGTCAATGTCGCGGGCGGCCTGCTGGTCGGCATCGCGGTCGCGTGGTTCGCGCGAAACCCGGATCTCGCCCCCGAGTGGCGCTTGTTCGCGATCACCGGTTTCCTCGGCGCGCTCACCACGTTCTCCACCTTCTCGATCGAGTCGTTCGGACTGATCACGCGCGGCGCTTTCGGCTGGGCGCTCGCGCACACGGCGTTGCACCTGTTCGGTTCGCTCGCCGCGGCTGCGGTCGGCTATCGGCTTGCCGCCGGATGATCGCACCCGGGTCGCGCCCCGCCGGGTAGCGCCACCCACGTAGCGCATGCCCTTCGAAGCGCCCGCCTGGCTGTGGATCGCCTGCACGGTCGCCGGCAACGGCGTGCAGACGGTGCGACGCGTCCGTAACGCACGACGCGCGTCTGCAGCGTCATGGCGGGGAACACCGCTTCCGGCGCGAGAAGCCGGCAGCCGAACTTCAAAATGAAGCGTTCAGCGCCGTGGAATGCATTCCACGCTTCCAAACGCTTCGTTTTATAGCGCGAGTTTTCGATCCTGCGCATTTTTGCCGGCCTCGGTCGTTTCAGCAATTCCTCTTTCAGCCGATCCTTCACACGGTCTATCGCTCGCGTCCCAGCAACCCCTCGATCACCCCGCGTGCCGCCTGCAGGTTCCCCACCACGCTGTGCGCGAGTCCCGCATACTCCGCCCGCGGCAATTGCATGTCCGGCACCACGATGCAAGCCAGCCCCGCCTCGTGCGCGGCCCGCAGCCCGATGTCCGAATCCTCCAGCGCGATGCACGTGCGCGGATCGAAGCCGAGCTGCTCGGTCGCCGCCAGATACACGTCGGGCGCCGGCTTCGTCTTCGGCACCTGATCGCCGCAGACGATCGTCTCGAAGCGCCCGCGCAGGCCCGCCAGCTCGAGCTTCTCCATCGTCAGTTCGCACATCGTCGACGTGGCTACCGCCTTCGGCACGCCGCGCGCATCGAGCCAGTCGAGCAACTCCACGATGCCCGACTTCAGCCCCACGCCTTCGCCGCGCAGCCGCTCGAGATAACGCACGCGACCGCGCTTGGACACCTCGTCGAGCGGAAAGCTCTTGCCGCCCGCGTCGAGCAACGCTTGTCGCGACGCCCGATGGTCGAGCCCGATCATCGCCAGCAGCGTCTCGCGCGAGATCTCCCAGCCCGACACGCGTGCCGACTCGAGCCAGCATTCGACGGCGATGCGCTCGGTGTCGAGCATCAGCCCGTCCATGTCGAGGACGACTGCGCGAAAGCCGCTCATCGTCAGCGCTGCCCGTGCGAGCGACCGGCGAACAGTTCCTTGTGCCCGTGCGGCGCGCTGCGCCAGTACTGCCGCGGCGCCTCCACCGTCGCGCCCAGTTCGGCCGCGGCGTGCCAGGGCCAGCGCGGGTCGTAGAGCGCGGCGCGCGCCAGCGCGATCATGTCGGCCTTGCCCGAAGCAACGATCTCGTCGGCCTGCCGCGCCTCCGTGATCTCGCCGACGGCGATCACGTGCATGCCGGGCACCTCGCGCCGGATCGCCTCGGCGAAGGGCACCTGGTAGCCGGGTCCGCCGCGCACGCGCTGTTGGGGCGAGATCCCGCCGCTGGATGCGTCGATCCAGTCGACGCCGAGCGCCAGGCAAGCGCGCGCGAAAAGGATTGCATCGGGAACGTCGAAGCGTTGCGTGGCCGGCAGGTCGTCGCGCCAGTCGGTGGCCGAGATGCGCACGCCGAGCGGCTTGTGCGCCGGCCACGCCGCGCGCATCGCGGCGATCACTTCGAGCGGCCAGCGCATCCGGTTCTCGCGCGAGCCGCCGTATTCGTCGTCGCGCAGGTTCGACAAGGGCCACAGGAACTGGTGCAGCAGATAGCCGTGTGCGGCGTGCACCTCCACCACGTCCAGGCCCAGGCGATCCGCGCGAAGCACCGCATCGACGAAACGCTGTTTCAGTGCGTCGAGCTCGTGGCGTTCGAGCGCGTGCGGCGCCGCCTCGTCATCCGCGATCGGCACTGCGCTGGGCGCCACGCGCTGCCAGCCGCCCGCGTCGACGTCGATCAGCTTGCCGCCCTCCCAGGGGCGCGTGCTCGAGGCCTTTCGCCCGGCGTGCCCGAGCTGGATGCCGATCGACGTCGGCGCAACGGCGCGCACCGTCTCGAGCGTGCGGCCGAGCGCCTCCTCGGTAGCGTCGTCGTACAGGCCCATGTCACCGTAGGTGATGCGTCCGGACGGTTCGACCGCCGTCGCCTCGATCAGCAGCAGCCCTGGTCCGCCCAGCGCGAGGTGCCCCAGATGGACGACGTGCCACGGCTGTGCGCGGCCCTCCACCGAGGAGTACTGGCACATCGGCGAGACGACGATGCGGTTCGGGAGCGTGAGCGAACGAAGCGTGACAGGCGTGAACAGATCGGGCATCGGAACTGCCATCAACGAAGACGTCTGCTCATGGTAGCGCCCCGGGCAGCGGGGCGTAGCGCGACGCGGCGCAGTGGGGTCAGGCCCCGACGGCGAGTGCCGGAACCAGCCATGGAACGACGATCGACGACGCGAATGTCGAAAGCGCCATCGCAAGGCCCGCGAAGGCCCCCGCTTCGGTGCTCACCTGCAGCGCACGAGCGGTCCCTATGCCGTGCGACGTCGTTCCCAGCGCTACGCCACGGATGCAGTCGTCGTGGATCCCGAGCCAGTCGAGTAGCGGAATGCCGAACACCGCCCCGAAGATTCCCGTAAGCACCGCCAGCGACGCGGTCAGCGATGGCAGGCCTCCGATGCGCTCGGCGACGCTCATCGCGACCGGAGCGGTGATCGACTTCGGTGCGAGCGAAAGCGCCGTCTGCAGGCTCGCGTCGAACAGCGAGGCCAGCAGGAGCGCGCTAGTCGCGGCCACGCATCCTCCGACGACGCCCGCCGGAACGAAATACAGCGGCAGATGTCGCAGCAGACCGTCCGCCGAACCCTGCAGCGAATCGAACGCTCGACCGTGCGCGACGAGCGTGGCAAACAGCAGCACCATTCCCGCGACCGGTCCCGAAACCGGAAGCCCAAGCAGCGACACCAGGCACTCGCCGAGCCATTGATAGCCGACGAGGATCGCCATGCCGGTGAGGAAATCCCCGGCACCGCGGGTGGCTCTGGACGGCGCCGTGCGCGCGATCGTCCCCGACGCATCGGGTCCGGCGAAGCGCAAAAGACCGCCGGCTTCAAATCGGGCAAGCAAAGCCTGCGTTCGTCTTCGGAAACTGGTTCGGGCACGGTCCACGGCAACTCTCCGCGCTGCGAGCCGACGAATGAGGCTCGTTACCGTGAAGGGTAGATTCGCGAGAGCGTCGACGCGATCCCGCACGTGAGCGGGGACATCGCCCGATCGCGGTATCGTGTTCGGGCGCGCTCGGGCGCTTGAAATCGTCGATCGCCCCCTCACATGGGCGTCAGTATCGCGGCGCCGCCGCCGTGCCCGTCACTCCGAGGATCCCCATGCGTCCCGACAAATTCACCACGCAACTTCAGCAGGTGCTCTCCGACGCGCAGAGCCTGGCGAACGCGAACGACAACCAGTACATCGAACCCGTGCACGTGCTCGCCGCGATCGCCGGCCAGCCCGACGGCTCCGGTCGCACGCTGCTCGAGCGCGCCGGCGTGCGCGCCTCGGCGCTGAAGACCGCCGCCGACGCTGCGATCAAGCGTCTGCCGCAGGTGTCGGGCACCGGCGGTGAGATCCAGATCGGCCGCGAGCTGGTGAACCTGCTGAACCTCTCCGAGAAGGAGGCCCTGAAGCGCGGCGACCAGTTCATCTCCACCGACATGCTGCTGCTCGCGCTCACCGACGACAAGGGCGAGGCCGGCCGCATCGCGAAGGAAGCCGGGCTCACGCGCAAGGCGCTCGAAGCGGCGATCGAAGCGGTGCGCGGCGGCGCGAGCGTGGACAACGCCGAAGCCGAAGGCCAGCGCGAGGCGCTGAAGAAATACACGATCGACCTCACCGAGCGCGCGCGCGAAGGCAAGCTCGACCCGGTGATCGGTCGCGACGAGGAAATTCGCCGCACGATCCAGATCCTGCAGCGGCGCACGAAGAACAACCCGGTGCTGATCGGCGAACCGGGCGTGGGCAAGACCGCGATCGTCGAGGGTCTCGCGCAGCGCATCATCGACGGCACCGTGCCCGAGACGCTGAAGGACAAGCGCGTGCTCGTGCTCGACATGGCCGCGCTGATCGCCGGCGCGAAATACCGCGGCGAGTTCGAGGAGCGGCTGAAGGCCGTACTCAAGGAGCTCGCGGCCGAGGAAGGCCGCACGATCGTCTTCATCGACGAGATGCACACGCTGGTGGGCGCCGGCAAGGCCGAAGGCGCGATGGACGCCGGCAACATGCTCAAGCCGGCGCTGGCGCGCGGCGAGCTGCACTGCATCGGCGCCACCACGCTCGACGAATATCGCAAGTACATCGAAAAGGACGCCGCGCTCGAGCGCCGCTTCCAGAAGGTGCTGGTCGGCGAGCCGACTGTCGAGGACACGATCGCGATCCTGCGCGGACTGCAGGAACGCTACGAACTGCACCACGGCGTCGAGATCACCGACCCGGCGATCGTCGCCGCAGCCGAGCTGAGCAACCGCTACATCACCGACCGCTTCCTGCCGGATAAGGCGATCGACCTGATCGACGAGGCCGCCGCGCGCATCAAGATGGAGATCGACAGCAAGCCCGAGGCGATGGACCGGCTCGACCGCCGGATCATCCAGCTGAAGATCGAACGCGAAGCGGTGAAGAAGGAAACCGACGAAGCGTCGAAGAAGCGCCTCGAAGTGATCGAGCAGGAGATCGCGCGCCTGGAGAAGGAATACGCCGACCTCGACGAACTGCTGCGCGCCGAGAAGGCCGCCGTGCAGGGCTCGGCGCAGATCAAGACCGAGATCGACCAGTTGCGCGCGCAGATGGCCGATCTGCAACGCAAAGGCCAGTACGACAAGCTGGCGGAGATCCAGTACGGCAAGCTGCCCGAGCTCGAAGGGCGCCTGAAAGCGGCGAGCGAAGCCGAGGCATCACGCTCGACGAGCGGCACCGCCGAGCGACCGAAACTGCTGCGCACGCAGGTCGGCGCCGAGGAGATCGCCGAGGTCGTCTCGCGCGCCACCGGCATTCCGGTGAGCAAGATGATGCAGGGCGAGCGCGACAAGCTGCTGCAGATGGAGGACTACCTGCACCGGCGCGTCGTCGGCCAGGACGAAGCGGTGCGCCTGGTGTCGGAGGCGATCCGCCGCTCGCGTGCCGGTCTCGCCGACCCCCGTCGCCCGTACGGCTCGTTCCTCTTCCTCGGGCCCACCGGCGTCGGCAAGACCGAGCTGTGCAAGGCGCTCGCCGAGTTCCTGTTCGACAGCGAAGACCACCTGATCCGCATCGACATGAGCGAGTTCATGGAGAAGCACTCGGTGGCGCGGCTGATCGGCGCGCCTCCCGGCTACGTCGGCTACGAAGAGGGCGGCTACCTCACCGAAGCCGTGCGCCGGAAGCCGTACAGCGTGATCCTGTTCGACGAAGTCGAGAAGGCGCACCCCGACGTCTTCGGCGTGCTGCTGCAGGTGCTCGACGACGGACGGCTTACCGACGGCCAGGGCCGCACGGTGGACTTCCGCAACACGGTCGTCGTGATGACATCGAACCTCGGTTCGCACGAGATCCAGCGTCTCTCCGCCGATCCGAAGCTCAACGACCCCGAGGTGATCAAGGACGCGGTGATGGTCGAGGTGCGCGCGCATTTCCGGCCGGAGTTCATCAACCGCATCGACGAGATCGTGGTGTTCCATGCGCTGGGCAGCGGACAGATCGCTTCGATCGCAAAGATTCAGCTCGAAGGGCTGAGGAAGCGCCTGGCGGATCGCGACATGGGGCTCGAGGTGTCGGACGCGGCGCTGGCGGAGGTGGCGAAAGTGGGCTTCGATCCACTTTATGGCGCGCGGCCGCTGAAGCGCGCGATCCAGCAGAAGATCGAGAACCCGATCTCGCGGCTGGTGCTGGAAGGCAAGTACGGGCCGGACGACGTGATCAGCGTGGATTACGCGAATGGGGAGTTCCGGTTCGGAACGGTGGATCGTTGAGCATGGGAGCCGGGAGCGTTACGCTTCCGGATTCCCTTCCTGAGCGAGGCGTTTCATGCATGAGCGGATTGCAGTCGATCCCAAGATCATGCTGGGTAAACCCGTAATTCGAGGGACGCGAATCACGGTCGAACTGATCCTGCGCAAGCTCGGCGAAGGAGCCACCGAGCAGGATCTGCTGGATGCGTATCCGAACCTTACGTCGCAGGATATTCGTGCGACGATGACGTACGCCGCTTAGGAACGCCTGCGACGTGGGCCGGTGCACCTCGTCAAGCGCAACAGGACGACGGCGGTCGTGCTGACCGAGGACGAGTATCAACGCCTTACGGCGGGCCACGCGCCGATCCGTCCCGCCGTGACGGCGGTGCAGTCGCTGCTGGCGCAGCCCGCGACGGGCATTCGCAGCAAAACGGAAATCCACGAGGCTTTGGCTGAAGAGCGCGCCTGGTGATCGTCTTTTTCGACGCCAGGGCGCTGATCTATCTGCTCGAGGGCCGCGAGCTCTTTGGCGGTCGAGTACGCACCGCGCTGGCGGCGCTCGAGCATGACCACGCCGGCGCAGGAGCCGACGTGAATCGTCTGTCCTGGCTGGAATGCCGCGTGGGGCGGATGAAGGCCGACGATGCCGCTACGCTGGCCTTGTTCGACGCCTTCTTCGCTCGGCCGGATTTGATCTGGGTGGAGTTGAGCCGCGACGTGGTCGAACTGAAACGATCTACGGGGGCGAAAGTGCTGCGTCATGCAGCGCGCTTCAGCGTATGGGCGGTGCCGAATCTCCGGTGAGAACGCTCACCGGCACTGCGAGCGCATCGGCAAGCCCGCGCAGCGTCGCTCTCGAGCCCTGGCGCTTGCCGTTTTCGATCTGGCTCAGATAGGCCTTGCTGATGCCAGCCAGTTGCGCGAGCCGCTCCTGCGACAGGCGCCGATGCTCGCGCCACGCGCGCACCGCGTGCATGTCCTGCTCGAACTCCGCTTTCACGACGCCCAGCGGAATCCGGAAGCCGTCGTCGGCGGCGACGGCCGTATCGAACGCTGCAACGTCTTCGGCGTCCTCGAGCAGTTCGCGAACGCGCTCCCAGATCTCGATCGGAACGACCGCGAAGGCGGGCCGTCCGTCCTTCTCGAGAATCTGGACTCTCGTCATCGGTATGCCTCTCCGCGAATGGCGATCGTCAGCACCACGATGAGTTGTCGGGTAGCGTCGATCATGTAGATGACCCGCCAGGCGACCACGCGCAACCTCCAGCCGTCCCTTCCCTCCAACTTCCGTACATTGGGGCTATCGAAGGGGGCGAGAGCAAGCGCCTCGATTTTCGAGAGAATCAGTTCCCGCGTGTTGCGCGGCATCGCGCGCAGCGCCCTTTGAGCGTTCGGCAGGAACTCGATCCGGAACACCGGCTATCCAAGATGTTAGCATTTTGTTAACCTGCCTGCTGCAGGTATCTGTCGCATGCTGCCGGTAATCGGTCGGTGTCGAAATCGGTCGCGAGGTCTCGGCTGGAAGATGTAGCTGTTCAGAACACTTCCGGATCGTCCAAAGGAGTTGTGCCATGGCCGTCTTGATCATTCGAGATCGGCAGACAAGCCCATTTCACCGATGAGTTGGTCGATCTGATCAACGAGCGGGATCGCTCGCCGCAGCGCGAGATCCGCTTCGAATGGTCATGTTCGGCCCGAGCGTGACCTCCGAGCCACTGCGCGTGGCTCCCGACGTCCGCGTCCTCGACTGGATCGACGCCCAGCCTATCGAGGAATGACGGTGGCCACCCGCGACATAACGTCGTTCGACGCCGCTGGGGTTCTCGTCATCGACCCTGGCGGGCGTGACGGCCAGCGTACTTGATCGTCTGCATCACTCCCGCCTCACCCTCACCACCTCCTCCCCGCTGCCCACCGCATCGACCATCGTCACCGTGATCCGGTTGTCGCCCGGCGCCAGCGGAATCGCGCCGCTGTTCCAGTCGAGTCGATCGGCCGGGCAATCCCACACGGCGGAAATCTCGCCGCGGGTGCCGTTGGCATCGTTCGTCCAGAACATCGAGAACGTTCCCGGCCGGCAGGTGACGATCGGCTGGGTCGGCGTGCCGCCGCTGCGCACCGACCCGGCGGGCAGGGCGGCCACGCCGCTGAGGATGATCACCTGGCCGTGCGCCACCGGCGGCGGCGCGTCGATCGAGATCGACAGACGGAAGTCGAGACCGCTGCCGCAGGCCGCGAGCAGTATGACGAGCAGGCAGAAGGCCGCCGTGAGGAATGCGGATCTCATGCGTTCGACATCCTTCCGTGCTGCGGAACGCAGCGTTTCGGCGTGCGAAGTGATTTACTCAGGCGAAATCGCTGCGTCATGCAGCGTGCTTCAGCTTATCGGCGGACGTGTCAGGCAAGCATGGGACTACGAGGCCTATCACTGATGACTATGTACAACCCTCCGCATCCTGGCGAATTCATTTCTGAGATCTCGGAGTTTCGGTGCGAACGCTGCAGGAATGGGAGCAGGGAAGGCGCGCGCCTTCTGGCCCCGCCAGGACACTGCTGATGGTGGCGAACAAGCACCCCAGCGCGTTGCTCGATGTTGTCGCTGCATAACAGCTTGCTCGAGCGGATAACTCGCCTGTGGCGCGCCGCCGCTCAGCGTCGACATTAAAGGACGACTGACGAGTTTCGGCGCTGGTGCCTCCCTGCCTCAAATGCGCTCGAAATCGCCCCCGCGCCCGAGCCCCGAAGCGAAGCGGCCTGCGCCGTCGGCGCCTTCCTGCCAATGCGCCTCCACGCCGTTGTGCCATTCGCGGCGCATCGCCTCGCGCAAGCGCAGGCCATGCGTTTCGTGGACCGTGCGCCGGTCGGCGCGGACGGCGGCCTGGGGAAAGCGCGCGATCTCACGCGCCATCGCCTCTGCGGCCTCGCGTGCTGCGCCGGGAGCCACCACTTTCTCGCACATGCCGATGCGCAATGCTTCGTCGGCCGGAACCTTCCGCCCGGTGAGGATGATCTCCAGCGCACGGCCTTGCGCGACCAACCGCGGCAGACGCACCGAGCCGCCGTCGAGCAGAGGGATACCCCAGCGGCGGCAGTACACACCGAAGTACGCGTCCTGCGACATCACCCGAATGTCGCACGCGGTCGCCGAGCGTACTGGCGTATTTCAGGTCCCAGCCCGCGCAGAAGGCACCGCCTTCGCCCCATAGCACGGCAACCGACGCGTCGTGATCGCTGTCGAAGCGCTTCATCGCCTCGACGAGCGCGTCCGCGCTTTCCGGGTCCATCGCATTGCGGGCTTCCTCGTAGCGGCTGTGGACGATGGTCCAGACAGCGTCCGACTGTTCGATACGGACGGTCATCTTCCTGTCTCCTTCGGGATGAGCATGGTTCGCGATCGCGCTACGCTACACCGCTCCTGCCATCCGGAGCACTCATGAAAGCACCACCGTCTCGCCGGCGAGCGGCGCGAGCAGCGGATGGATCTCGGCACCGGGGGTGCCGGGACGGAAGAATGTCGCCCCGGGTCGCACCGACAGGTGCTGCACGTGAACCACCGGCAAACCGCTGGCACGATAAGCGCCGAGCACGCTCGCGGCGCGTTCGGCAGCGGCCTCGGCGCCGACGAGTTCCATCGCGCCTCGGGGGAAGTAGTCGTTCTGGATGTCGATGATCAGCAGCGCGGTAAAGCACTATCCGAATGCGTTTCGCGAAACGGGTCTGCTCGAGCACCTGCGAAGGAAGGGGATCGAGCGGCTGGTCGTCATGGGAATGATGACGCATATGTGCATCGATACGACGACGAGGGCGGCGGCGGATCTCGGGTTCGAGTGCACGTTGGTGCATGACGCTTGTGCCACGCGGGATCTCGCGTTCGGTCGGAAGGTGGTGGGCGCTACGGAGGTTCAGACAGCGTTTGTCGCAGCATTGAACGGGCTTTTTGCGAAGGTGCAATCGTCTGACGAGTTGAAGATCTAAGCGGTTTCGCTCGCTATTCGCATTTCTCCTATTCAAACCTCGTTCCGCTTCGGTACTTAGGCGTCTTGCTTGTTCGAGCATCGTGTAGAAGCGAACCGATACACGCGCTTTCCATTTTTAGGAAAACTCTTCAAGACTTTTCTATTTTTGTTCGATGTAGGTTGGTTTTTTACGTCAGAGTTATAAAGGATAGCTTTGATGGAGGAACTAGCATACTTCTCTCCGTTATCTTTCCTAATATTTTTTGCGGTAATCCAGCATCCGAAATCCTCGGCCGTAAAGGGTTCGGTAAGTTGACCACGTCGTACGGCTGCGCAAATATTGTCGATCAATGACACCGCTTTCCCCTTCGTTCTAGCGCGACGATGTATTCGTACTTGAGCGTGGTGAGCAAGTCGGCCTTAGCTCAAAAAAGCAACGGGATCACTCTCCAGCGCACGTTTCTAGCCATTGCCCAATAGGCCGGGTCATGGCTCAGTATTCGCTCCTCCGCGAGGATTCTTGCCACTAGGAGGCTAAAAGTCAAACTGTAGATCGCCAGGTTCCAAAGACTGGGACCGGACAGAAGGAATCCCACATGCGTCAGAATATATCCGGCGTACATCGGATGGCGGACGAGTTGGTACGGCCCAGTGACTTTGACGCCTCGGTTGGCAGCGACGAGACCAAAGCTTCGCCGCAAGGTCAGTTTGGCCCACAGTTGAATAGCGAAACCGGTGAACATCAAACTGGCGCAATACGCGATAGGGATTACGGGCGAGTTCGTCGCCGGAATCACCAGAAGCGGACATAAGGTACCTGCAAAACCAACAAACCAGTCGAAGCTCCGATGAGAGATTGCAGTCGTACGGCGACGGAATGCGACGAACACTACGACGACGCCCTCCGACACTAGCAGGATGATGTTTGAAAAGCTCACAGGCGCAATTGCGGCAGGGATCAGTCGGCTCGCAAGCAGTCCCAGTAGCAAGGTAACCAGCACGCGCTCAATTATGTCCAAATCGAGGCGACTGATATGCTTTGGGTTCCGCACGATGATGTTGTCGCTTTTCATTTTGCGGTATAGGAATGTGCGCTCTGCAAAGGCGACCTACTTAACGAATATCGGACTTGCAGGGTAGACAACGCGCCTGCAAACAGTTTATCAACTGAAGTGTCAGGTCGATGCAAAATATTTCACAGTCGGAACGTACGGCTTGGCCGAACGGTGCGCTGTCGGACCTCTGGACTTGGTTGTCTTTCGGCCTCAGACGCGCGCGTCTCGGGCGCCGAAACGTGATGAGTCCGCGACTCTCGTCAGGGCGACACTTCTTCTCGCCGCGTCTAGGTTAGAGGATTAGGGGTTTTACCTAGGCCAAATGACCTATCCGGATCGTCTTGACGCAAAGGCAGGTGTCCGATTTCCTGTTTTGGTGTCAGATTCCCGGATATCATTCCGGGAGTCAATGAGGACAGAGGCATGCGGCACCGAAGCAGGACGTTCGAGCGAGCGGCTAAACTGCAACGAGGCGTCGCGGCAGTCGAGTTCGCACTCGTTCTGCCGTTGCTAATAGTGATCCTGTTCGGGATCATCGACTTCGGCCTGATGCTATACGACAAGGCGATGATCACGAACGCGGCGCGCGAGGGTGCCCGCGCGGGAATCGTGCTTCGCAACCCACGATTGACGAAAGCCGAAATCGAATCTGTCGCAACGAATTACTGCCGCGCGATGCTCATCCGCCTAGCGGGCAGCGGCGAATGCGCGGCGACGGCCACCTTGCCTGCGCCGGTCGCCTTTTCGGAGCCGCTTCAGGTCACCGTGAATTACCAGTATGACGGGCCGATTCTGTCGCTGATTGCGCTGCTGCCCGGCGCGTCTTCTCTGGTCGGCCCCTTGAATCTCGGCTCGACCGCCGTGATGAAGTACGAATGAAGGCCGTGTGACCGGGTGGCCTCGGAGCGTTCAATGAACCCGTCAGTACATGGAACGGATCCTGTACGCCAGCGGGGCGCCGTCGCGATCATGACGGCTGTCCTTCTGTTCGTCCTTATCGGTACGGCCGCTTTCGCGCTTGACATCGGTCGTTGGCTCGTCGTTCGAAACGAAATGCAGAATGCTTCCGACGCGTCGGCGCTGGCCGGTGCAGGCTACTTGTTTCCGCCGGTGGCGAATCAGCCGAACTGGGTCGAAGCGAAGCGCCAAGGGGAATTGGCGATCCCGTTGAACGAATCCGAGCGTGCGAAGTTGACGGGCGGGCAGGTCGACGTCGGCTATTGGCACTTCAAGGATCGCGTCTTCGATCCCAATACCGCGAAGGTGAAGACCGACGACGATCTTCCCGCCGTTCGCGTGAAGCTCGCGCGCAAGGACGGCGAGAACATGGGGCCGGTCGCGATGTTTTTTGGCCGGCTGTTTGGAGTCGATTCGATCGACGCCGGCGCTTTCGCCACGGCCGTGGTATCGGTGCCCGCAAATGCCGGCGCGGGTGTCCTCGCGCCGATCGCCGTCTCCTCCTGCCTGATGACGAGCGCCGATCCCCCGTTGTGGGACTCGGAGAACAACGTTCCGATCGGTAGTCCTCCGCCGAAATTCGTCATCGCGAGTGGTGCGGCAAGCGGCAATCACTGCAACGGTTGCGCATGCGGGCAGTGGACCACCTTCGAGAATGAGTTGAACAACGTGCCGCCGATTCGCGCGCTGATAGAGAACGGCAATGGGACCTCACAGGACGTCGGAGACGATATCTGGATACAGCCTGGTGTCGAGGCTACCGTGTACGACACGGCTGACCTGCACCTCACCGGCCGTGACATCCTGGTTCCGATTGTCGATGACGACTCGCTCGAGAAGAAGGGATTCACGCCGATCCGCGGCTACGCCTGTGTGCACGTGTGGGACGTGATCAAGACCAGCGGCACCTGCGAGACCTACGGCGGCGTTCCCGTGATCGGCGGAATCGACGACGGTGGCAAGCCGATCGACAAGACCTGCATGATCGTGAGCTTCACGTCGAACCCCTGCAAGATCGGAAATTCAGAAGGTGGAGGCGGCGGGCCGTTCATGGGGGTATACGTCCCGCCGCGGCTGGTGCAGTAGCGCTCTCGGGTTTCTTCTTGTCGGCCCTCGGAAAGACCGCGGAATAGTTACCTTTCCGTTCTGCACCAAGAGACTCTCGGTCTCGATTCGCCGGGGCGGTGGGGCAGTTGTGCCTTGCGCTTCTTTCCCAACGGCGCATCGAAGATCGCTTCCCGAAACCGTCAAATCTCCCGACAGGGCGAATTGCACGAACGACACGATTTACTGCTTGTTCTCCATTGCGTTCGCGTTTCACCCAAGGTATCTTCCTCGCAGCGGTAAGCGGTTATCGAAGGGGCCGAAGAGCCTAAGGCAATCTTCTGGGGTTCGCAAGCTTCACAGTCCCGGATTACCGCAGAATCCGATCGGTGGCGCAGAATAAAGAGCCGACGGTCGGTTGGCGTCTTATTCATCCTCTCGGGAGGAAAGTCATGGTTCAGCTGGTTAAGCAGTTTTGGCAGGAAGAGGACGGCGTTACGGCGATCGAGTACGGCCTTATTGCCTCGCTGATCGCGGTCACGATCATCCTTGCAGTCACGAACGTCGGAACAAAACTCTCTACGATGTTCCAGTACATCGCGGACCAAATCAAGACTTCGTGAGCGGCCAATGGGCTTGATCGATTAATCGGTCAAGCCCGTCTTCCCAGTTTCTCAAGCTCATAGGGGCGCCTCATGACGACCGGGAAACGGGTAACAAAGCTGCTCCCACGTAGGTATCAGAGAGGCGTGACCGCCGTCGAATATGCGCTTCTCGCTTCACTGATCACAATTGCGGCGATTGGCGCATTTTCAGCTAGCGGCGATAGTGTGCTCGCGTTGTATGAGCATGTCGCAGAAAAAGTGGTGGCAGCACTTACCTTGGGATGACTGTCTCTTTCTGCAACTTCAAGTGCCCCGCCCATTCGCATTTGTTATACCGCTCTCGCTGCTTGCAATGCTGCTCGGCGTCGCGATATATGCCGATCTTCGGCAGCGTAAAATTCCTAATGCGCTTATCTTCGTCGGTTGGTTGATAGCGCTAGTGTGGCATGTTATCGCGCCAGTCGAGGAATGGGTCTTTGACCCAGCAGGCCCGGGTTCTCCAGGGCCACAGGCGGCCGTGCTCGGTGCCATCGCCCTTCTTGCGGCGTTCTTTCCGTTCTACCTGCTGCGCATTATGGGCGCCGGCGACGTCAAGTTGATATCCGTCGTGGGCGCCTTCTTCGGTGCCAGCATTGAATCATGGGTCCACCTATTCGGGGTGTCGCTCTTTGTGCTCGTTGCAGGTGGCGTTCTCGCGTTACTGCGCATGGCGGTTTCAGGTAGCGGCGCTGCTGTCTTTGCCAACCTACGCCTGATCTTCGTCGGGTTCGTCGGCCGCTTGAATGGAACCGCGGGCCCGGTTTTCGACCCCCGCATCGATTCGGCTGATCGCATGCCCTATGCGATTGCGATCGCGCTGGGCACCTTCTCGTATCTGCTGGGGATGTGGACCGGATGGATCAAGCTGTAGGAGTGGACGAAGTCGGCGCGGCACCCGTGCCCCGGGCTCCTCGAACGTTCGAGGAATCCCGTTTTCCGGAAGCGATGCTGATTGACCTGTTGCTGCGCCTTCTCGCGCGCAGTGGCGAGTTGCGTGCTGGCGAGATCGCCCAACGGCTGGGCGTTCCGCTAACGGTCATCGAACCAACGCTCGAGTTCGTGCGCGCCGAGAAGCTGCTCGAGGTGCCGCGCCGGGGTAGCTTCGACGCTGACGTCGCTTGGCAGCTCACCGACGGCGGCCGAGTGCGGGCGGCCGACGCCTTCGACAAGTGTCGCTACATCGGTCCGATGCCGGTGGCGCTTTCGGATTACATCGAACGCGTAGGCGCGCAGAGCGTCCACGGTGTGCGCGTCGAACCCGATCGACTACGCGAAGCGCTCGGCGACGTTGTCGTCTCCGGACAACTCGTTTCCGCTTTCGGCGCCGCGCTGAATGCCGGTCGAGGTATTTACCTCTACGGCGGAAGCGGCTCCGGTAAGACCTACCTCGCCGAGCATCTTGTACGAGTGCTTCACGGCCCGATCTGGGTTCCGCACGCGATTCACGTCGATGGGGAAATCATCCAGTTCTTCGATCCGCTGGTGCATCAGCCGATCGAAGTACCTCGACAGAACGCTGCACTCGATCGACAGGTGGCCGGCGACCGCCGCTGGCTGCAGGTGAAGCGCCCAGTCGTCGTCACCGGCGGCGAACTCACGATGGAAATGCTCGATCTGGAGTTCGACCCGCACACGCGCTTCTACATTGCGCCGCCGCAGTGGAAGGCCAATAACGGCATGATGATCCTCGATGATCTGGGCCGGCAGCGGATGCCGGTGCGCGAGTTGTTGAACCGCTGGATCGTCCCGCTCGATCGCCGCGTCGACTATCTCGCGTTGCATACCGGGACGAAGTTTCGCGTGCCGTTCGATGTGAATGTCGTTTTTTCGTCGAACCTGCTGCCCTCGGAGATCGGCGACCCTGCTTTTCTTCGACGGCTCGGTTACAAGATTCACGTCGGCGCGTTAGATCGCGCCGGTTATCGCGAAGTATTTCGCCAGGCTTGCGTGAAAAATGAACTCGAACCCGATCTTGAATCGGCGGATTATTTGATCGACACCCTGCATCGCGAAGCCCGCCTGCCCCTGTATGCAATCGTTCCTTTCGACGTACTCGGAAAACTGCGCGATCGCGCCCGCTATCTCGGACAAGCGCCGCGCCTCGACGTCGAGTCGCTGCGCTGGGCGTGGAATTTGTATTTCGCACCGGATGAAGCGCGCGACGCCCGCACGCTCGACGAATGAGGTGATGTGATGAAAGGCTCTCGTGCCGTCGTGATGCTCGTCTTTGCGCTGGTGGCCGGGCTGGCCGCCGTCGTCCTCGCCGCGCGCTGGCTCACGCAGCAGACTTCTGTGGGAACACAAACGGTGGTCGTGGCTGCCCGCGACATTGACCTGGGCACCGCGCTCAACGCGACGATGTTCGACTCCATTGCATGGCCTGCCGGCGCGCTGCCGAAGGGCGCGTTCACCAACGTTGCCGACCTCGAGGGGCGCGTCGTCGTTACGGCCGTCCAGCGCGGCGAGCCGGTGCTCGAGGCGCGCCTGGCGCCGATCGGCACCAAGGGCGGACTGTCCGCCGTCATTCCCGAGGGCAAGCGCGCGATCACCGTCAAGGTCAACGAAGTCGTCGGCGTCGCCGGGTTCGCGTTGCCGGGCAGTCACGTCGACGTGATGGTGAACACCGAGGACGACCGCAAGCAACTCGTCTCGAAGATCGTGCTCGAACGCATCCTCGTGCTTGCCGTTGCTCAAGAGGCCAGTCGCGACGAGACGAAGCCGAAGGTAGTCAATGCCGTGACACTGGAAGTTACGCCCGAGCAGGCCGAGAAGGTCGATCTCGCGCGCAGTGTCGGCAATCTGTCACTAGTACTGCGCAGCCAGGTCGATCGGGAGCCGGCGGTAACGGCCGGCATCACGAAGAGCGAATTGCTCGGGCTGCGCCCGGTCGCGACCGCGCCCGCGCCGGCCGCTACGCCCCCGGCTCGCGTCGTTCGCCGCACGGCGCCGGCGCCGAAGCCGAAGCCCGCTGGCGACGAAGTGGAGGTCATCCGCGGCGTGCAGCGTTCGTCGGCGCAGTTCTGAGAATGAAGGGCTCGGGAGACAAGATGGCTCGCTATCGTTCCAATACCGCAGCGATGCTCGCGACGATCGGCGCGGCCGCCTACGTGCAGGCTGCAGTCGCGCAGGTCGGCGTCGAAGCCGCGGTCCTCGCGAACAAGCCGGCGCCCGTTGCATCCAAAGCGCGCGTCGCTGCGCGTAGCGCGCCGACCTTTGCGCCGCAGGGCGTCACGACCCCGGCGCTGCTTACCGACAGCGCCGGGCCGGCCGAAGTCGCACCGGCGATGTCGTTGGTGATCGGGAAATCCACGCTGCTGCGCCTGCCGTCACCGATCGCACGGATTTCGGTGGGCAACCCCTCGGTGGCCGACGTCACGCTGATCAGTCCGCGCGAGCTCTACCTGCTCGGCAAGACTTACGGCTCGACCAACGTGATCCTGTGGGGCCGCGACGGCGCGACGACAATCATCGACGTCAGCGTGAGCATAGACGCCTCCGCATTGCAGTCCCGGCTGCACGACCTGCTGCCGGGTGAGAAGGGCATCGTCGTGCGCACCGCCGCCGATTCGGTCGTATTGGCCGGTGAGGTGTCGAGCGCACTGCAGGCGGACTACGCGGTGTCGATCGCCGAAGCCTACGCGCGCAGCTTCGGCCGTGGGATCCAGGCGCCGATCGTCGCCGGCAATGTGGAAGCGAAACCCGGGCAGGAACTGCAGATCACTCCCGCGCGACTCCAGCAGCAGGCCGGCGGCAACCAGCCGAAGGTCGTCAACATGCTGCGCATCGCGCAGCCGCAGCAGGTGATGCTCGAGGTGAAGGTCGCCGAAATCTCCAAGACGCTGCTCGACAAGCTCGGTGTCGGCATCGACGCAGCGCGCGTGCACGGCGACTGGCGCTACGGCATCCTCAGCAACTTCCTCACGAATTCGAACGGCATCCTCGGCGTTCTTTCGCGCACCGGCAACCGCATCGACATCGACGCGGAGAAACGCGACGGGCTCGTTCGCGTGCTCGCCGAGCCGAATATCGTCTCGATCAGCGGTCAGGAGGCGAGCTTCCTCGCCGGCGGCAAGATCTTCATTCCCGTGTCGCGCAACAACGCGGCTACCGGCATTCCGACCATCACCCTCGAGGAAAAGGAGTTCGGCGTCGGGCTGAAGTTCACGCCGACGGTGCTCGACGGCAGTCGCATCAACCTGCGCGTCGCGCCCGAGGTGTCCGAGCTTTCGCAGCAGGGCTCGCCCTTCACCACGGTGAACGGCGTCACGTCGATCCTGCCGAGCTTCACGACGCGACGCGCGCAGACCACCGTGCAATTGAACGACGGGCAGAGCTTCGCGATTGCAGGACTCATCAAGAACAACGTCACCGAGCAGGTGAAGCGCTTTCCGGTGCTGGGCGAAGTGCCGGTGCTCGGCGCACTGTTTCGCAGCAGCGAGTTCCAGACCGACCGTTCCGAGTTGATGTTCGTGATCACCGCGCGGCTCGTAAAACCGTTGCCGCCCGACCACGCGTTGCCCACCGACCACTTCGTGCCGCCCAACCGCTCGGAGTTCTTCCTCGAAGGCAGGCTCGAAGGCTCCGGACATCCCGACGTACCGCTCACCGAGGCGCAGATGCTGCAGGCGCCCGCCGCCGGTGCGGGGCAAAGCGGCGCCGCGCAGAGCGGAGCAGCGCCGGCCGGCGGCTTCCAGTTGAAGTGAGCGGCGGAGACCGAAGATGAACAAACGTACCGTACTCACGCTCGCCTCGATCTCGCTGCTCGGTCTGCTGGGCGGTTGTGCCACCTCCGCCACGCCGAACTACGACGCGAAGTTCGGCGACGCCGTACGCCAGGCGCGCGCGCTGCAGACGATGAACCCCGAAGCGGGCAAGAGCACCGACCCGGTCGCCGGGATCGACGGCGAGTCGGGCAAGAACGCGATCGACCAGTATCAGGAAAGCTTCAAGACACCGCCGAAGGCTTTCGACATCCTCAACATCGGCGGGGCGCTGCAGTCGCAGTAGCAGCGGATCTTCGATGACGCTCCGCGTTCTTCTCGTCGCCCCCCACCAGGAGGCGCTCGCGCGACTGTCGGCGGCACTGCCCGCTACGCGCGAAGCGATGCAGATTGCGCAACAGGTAGGCGGTGCGAGCGAACTTGCCGCATCGATCCTGCGCGGCGAGGTCGATCTCGCGGTTGCCGAGGTGGCCGCCCCCGGGGAGAACGATCTTGCCGCGATCGAGCAGGCGTTGCGCGCGCAGCCGCGTGCCACGCTCGTTCTCGTCTGCGACGATCAATCCTCCGAGTTCCTGCTGCGTGCAATGCGCGCCGGCGTGCGCGAGCTCGTGCTGCCGAACTCGCCCGATGGCGCATTGGGTGCAGCGATCGAGCGCCAGCTCGAGCGTCATGCTGCCGCGCTCGCGCCCGCCCGCAAGGCACGCACGATCGCATTCCTGTCGGCCAAGGGCGGCGGGGGAGCGACCTTCCTGGCGACCAACCTCGGTTTCGCGCTCGCAGGGCGCGAACGGCGCGTGGCGCTCTTCGACCTGAACCTGCAGTTCGGCGATGCAGCGCTTTTCGTTTCCGAGCAGCGCACCGAGCGCAGTATCGCCGACGTGGCGCGCGAGGTCGGCCGTCTCGATCCCGCATTGCTCGAGGCGAACATGATCCAGCCGGCACCCGAGTATCACCTGTTGCCGGCGCCGGATACGCCCGATCGCGCGGTGGACGTCACCCCCGAGGCGGTGGAGCGCATGTTCGCGCTCGCGCGCGGGCGCTACGACTTCGTGCTGATCGACGTCGGCCGCGTGCTCGACCGAGTGACGGTGCGCGCGCTCGACGAAGCCGACACGATCTTCGTCGTCGTGCAGTCCACGTTGCCGTACCTGCACAACGCCAAGCGGCTGATCGGCGTGCTTTCCGGGCTGGGCTACGGGCACGACAAGCTGCGCGTACTGCTGAACCGCTTCGTGAAGAACGACGAGATCGGCGTTGCCGAGATCGAGAAGACGCTCGGGCTGCAGGTGGCGCTGCAGGTACCCAACAGCTACGAGGCGGTCGCCTATTCGATCAATCACGGTCTTTCGGTGCTCCGGCATGCGCCGAAGGATCCGGTTTCACGCAGCCTGGTCGATCTCGCGACCGAACTTGCACCTGCGCCGCAGCGTCGTGGCGGATGGTTGCGCGGCATGTTCGGCGGACGTTGACCGCGGAGTATCCATCGATGTCGTCGCTACGAGCCAATCTCCAGGAAGTGCAGGTCGCCGCCGCCGTGGCGCGAGCGGGAAGCGTCGCCGAAGGCGCCGGCTCGGCTTATCGGCAGATCGCCAGCGAGCTGCACCGCAAGCTGCTCGATCGCATCGATCTCGACGTGATGGGCAAGTTGCCGCCCGATCGCCTGCGCGAGGAATTGCGCATGCTCGTCGAGAAGATGATGGGCGAGGCGGGTCTCGCGCTGAACAGCAGCGAGCGCAAGCAGATCGTTGCCGACGTGCAGAACGAGGTGATGGGGCTCGGCCCGCTCGAGCCGCTGCTCGCCGATCCCACGGTCTCCGACATCCTGGTCAACGGCCACGACACGGTGTACGTCGAGCGGCGCGGGCAGCTGGAGCGCACGGATGTGCGCTTCGCCAACGACCAGCACCTGATGAAGATCATCGACAAGATCGTCTCGCGCGTGGGCCGGCGCATCGACGAATCGAGTCCGATGGTCGACGCGCGCCTGCCCGACGGCTCGCGCGTGAACGCGATCATCCCGCCACTGGCCATCGACGGGCCGGCGATGTCGATTCGCCGCTTCGCCGTCGTGCCGCTGAAGTCCGACGACCTCGTGCGCAACAAGTCGATGACGCCGCAGCTCGCCGAACTGCTCGGCGCGATGGTGCGCGCGCGACTGAACGTGCTGATCTCCGGCGGCACCGGCTCGGGCAAGACGACGCTGTTGAACATCCTGTCCGCTTCGATCCCGACGCGCGAGCGCATCGTGACGATCGAGGACGCGGCCGAGCTGCAACTGCAGCAGCCGCACGTCGTGCGCCTGGAGACGCGCCCGCCGAACATCGAGGGCAAGGGCGAGATCGCGCAGCGATCGCTCGTACGCAACAGCCTGCGCATGCGGCCCGATCGCATCATCCTCGGCGAGGTGCGCGGCGCCGAAGCCTTCGACATGCTGCAGGCGATGAACACCGGGCACGAAGGCTCGATGGCCACGGTGCACGCGAACACCCCACGCGATGCGCTCGCCCGGCTCGAGAACATGATCGGCATGGCCGGAATGCCGCTCACGGCCAAGGCGATGCGACAGCAGATTGCCTCGGCGCTCACCGCGGTCGTGCAGGTTGCCCGGCTGGCCGACGGCAAGCGCAAGATCGTCAGCGTCTCGGAGATCACCGGGATGGAGGGCGAGATCATCACCATGCAGGAGGTGTTCGTCTTCCAGCAGACAGGCATCGGAACCGACGGCAGCGTACAGGGGCATTTCCGTGCCACCGGCGTGCGCCCACGTTTCCTCGAGCGCATCCGCACGGCGGGCATCGTGTTGAACGACGCGCTCTTCGATCCGAACCGGGTCTACGAATGATCGACTTCGGCTTCAGCCTGTTCATCCTGGCGGCCTTCGTCGCGACCGTGCTGCTCGTCGAGGGCGCGTATCTGCTGTGGAACGACCGCAAGGGTCCGGAGGTGCAGCGGCTCGAGCGACGGCTGCGCAGCCTGTCGGCCGGTCGTCACGGCACGGACATCGGCTCGCTGCTGAAGGAGCGAACCCTGAGCAGCACGCCGTGGCTGCATCGCATGCTGTTGTCGGTGCCGCGAATGTCCTCGCTCGATCGCCTGCTCGAGCAGACCGGGTCCACGACGACTGTCGCCCGCTTCCTCGCGACGATGGCGCTTGCCGGCATCACCACCTTCCTCGTGCTGCTCGTCCTGCGCACGCCGTTCTTCTTCGCGGTGATCGTCGCCGCCATCGCTGCCATCGTTCCTCTGATGCTCGTGCTGCGCCGGCGAACGAAGCGACTGCATCAGTTCGACGCCCAACTCCCCGAAGCGCTCGATCTGCTCTCGCGCGCGCTGCGCGCCGGGCACGCATTTCCGCCGGCGATGCAGATGGTCGCCACCGAAGCGGCCGATCCGATCGCCAACGAGTTCCAGATCACCTTCGAGGAGATCAACTACGGCGTGTCGGTGAGCGATGCGATGCTGAACCTCGCCACGCGCGTACCGAGCATCGACCTGCGCTATTTCGTCATTGCCGTGCTGCTGCAACGCGAGACGGGCGGCAACCTCGCCGAACTGCTCGACAACCTCGCCACACTGATTCGCGAGCGCTTCAAGCTGCTCGGCAAGATTCGCGTCCTGTCCGCCGAGGGCAAGCTCTCCGCATACATCCTGCTCGGTCTTCCGTTCGTCACCGCCGGCGCGATCCTGCTGGTGAACCCGGAGTTCATGAAGGTGCTGTGGACCGATCCGGCAGGCCTGAAGCTCGTCTTCGGCGCGCTGCTGATGATGGTGTTCGGCGCGTTCTGGATGTCGCGCATCGTGAAGATCCGCGTATAGGAGCCGGCTCGTGGACATCTACCGGATCCTGCTGCTCGTCCTGATTTTCCTCGCCGTGTCGGCGGCGGTGCTCGGCATCGGCTTTGCCGTTACCCGAGGCGCCGCGATGCGCGATCGGCTGCGTGCGCTCTCGGGTGGCGGCGCCAGCGTTCTCGAGCAGGCACCCGAAGCGGGCGAGTGGCAGGAACGCGTCCTGAAGGCGGCCGCGCCGGTCGCGAAGCTCGCTACTCCGACGGACGTCGAGCAGCTCTCGCAGCTGCGTGCGAAGTTCCTGCACGCGGGCATCCGCCAGCCTTCCGCGCCGATTCTCTTCTTTGCCGCGAAGACGGTGCTCGCGGTGCTGCTGCCGATGCTCTTCCTGTTCGCGTCGCGCATCGCCGACTGGAAGTTGACGACGCAGTCGTCCACCGCGTTGCTGCTGCTGCTCGCGGCCGTCGGCTACTACCTGCCCAACGCGATCCTGTCGTGGATCACCCGGCAGCGCCAGCTCGAACTCTTCGAGGCGTTCCCCGATGCGCTCGACCTGATGATCGTCTGCGTCGAAGCGGGCCTGGGGCTCGACATGGCGATCAACAAGACCGCCGAGGAAATGAAGCTCCGCAGCCCGGAGCTGGCCGAGGAACTCGACCTGATGGCACTCGAGCTGCGCGTCGGTTCGTCGCGCGAGCGCGCGCTGCGCAACCTGGCGGCGCGCACCGGCCTGGACGAGATCGGCACCTTCGCGACGATGCTGATCCAGGCCGACCGCTTCGGCACGAGTCTGGCCGAATCGCTGCGCGTGCACGCCGACACGCTGCGCACGCGGCGACGTCTTCGTGCGGAGGAAGCGGCGGCGAAAATCGCATTGAAGCTGCTATTCCCGCTGATCTTCTGCATCTTTCCTTCGCTGCTTCTCGTGCTGCTGGGGCCGGCAATGATCCAGATCTACCGGATTTTGCTGCCGACGATGGCGGGTGGGCAGTAGAACGAAAAGCAACGATCGAAGCAAGAACGAAAACGCTCGGGGTGAGGAAATGACGATGAAGGCGTGGAGAGCGCTGCTCGTTGCAGGCGCAACGGCTTGCATCCTGGCAGCTTGTGGAGGAGGTGGGGGCGAGCGCGAGTTCGCACCGGAAGGCGACAAAGGGTCGCAGCCGCCGCCGGCGGTGGGCGTCGGGGTGCCGGCTTCGGTGGAGCTGACGAAGAGCGCGCCGACGATTTCTTCGGACGGTCGTCAAAGCGTGCGGTTGTTTGCGACCGTCAAGGATGCAGGGAACGTCGCGCTGTCCGGCGTGCCTGTCGCTTTTGCATCGCAGTCACCAGGCACGTCGCTCACGCTCGTGCGCTCGACTACCGATGCAAACGGGTCTGCGGAGGCTGCGCTTTCAATCGACGATCCGACGAACCGGGTCATCACCGTGACGGCGACAGCCGGTACCCGCAGCGCGTCGACGGAAGTCGCGGTAGTGGGTACCACCGCCGCGATCAGCGGTCCCGCCTCCGTCGTTGTGGGCGCGGCGGCGCCATTCCAGGTCGTGGTGAAGGACGCTTCGGGTGAGCCCGTGGCGAACGTGCCTGTCGTAGTGTCGTCTGCCAACGGGAACACCGTGGCGCTTGCATCGGCAACGACCAACACGCTCGGCGCCGCCGAGTTCACGCTCACGGCGGCGACGATCGCGGCGGATACCCTGACGGCGACGGCGGCCGGCGCGTCGGGTACGCGCTCCGTGCTGGTGTCGTCGACTCTCGTCGAGTTCCTTCTGCCGGCCGAAGGCAAGGAGTTGATCGTCGGTAGTGCTCCGGAGCCGATCCAGGTCCAGGTTCGGGAAAGCGGTGCCCCGGTCGTCGGTGCGACGGTGACTTTCACGGCCACGCGCGGCACGCTGGCGGGCGTCACGTTAACGAACGGCGCCGGGGTCGCGAGCGCGACGCTTCAGTCGGGTATCGCCGGTCGTTCGCTGATCACCGCGACAACGCCAAACGGAACCGTTGCCACCCGGGAGGTGCGATTCATCGCGGATCGAGCGGCACGACTGGAGATCCAGGCATCGCCTTCGACGGTCGGCGTGAATCTGGCGGGTTCTACCGCGCAGTCGAGTCAGATCATCGCGATCGTCCGCGACTCGGCAAACAATCCGGTCAAGAACGCCCGTGTAGATTTTTCCGCAGTGGACCCGAGCGCCGGAGATGGTCTCGCGCAGGGTTTCGCGATCACCGACGAAACCGGGCAGGGATCGGTGACGTTCTATCCGGGTCCGCTTGCGACCGGGACGAACGAGATCTCGGTGACCGGCACCGTGAACTGCTCTGCGCCTGGCGCGTGCGCGGCCGTGCCCCCGAGTGAACTCACCGACACCATTCATCTCACGGCCGCCCGGCGAGCGTTGCAGGTGCGAATCGGCACCGGCAATCAGGTGTCGAAGGTTCCCGATCCGGTTGCGCCCGTCTACAACGACATGCCGTACGGCATTCTCGTCACCGATTCGGCTGGTAATCCGGTCTCGGGCGTGACGTTGAACGCGACAGTGGTCAGCCTGGGCTTCAGCAAGGGGCGCTGGATCCGGATTCCGTGCGCGGGGGGCGAGCCGTGCTGGGCCTGGCAGCTCGACGCCACGTGTCCTAGCGAGGACGCGAACGGCAACCTGCTGCTCGATCCGGGGGAGGATAGGAACGGCGACGGGATACTCGCCCCGGGCAACGTCGCGCTCGCGTATTTCGGTGCGTCGGGTGTGTCGACGACCGGACAAACCGACATTAACGGCAGTTCGGTGATGCGGATCCGCTATTTCCGCGATCGCAGCAATCTCGTCGATGTCCGCCTTCGCGTGAGTGCGGCGGTACCCGACGGAACGGAGGGTTTCGAGACAGTCGAGTTCGTGCTGCCCGTGCTGGGCACCGATCTGACCGACGAGGCCGTTCCGCCTCCCGGAGCCGTGGGGTCGGACCTCGACCCGACCGCAGGAGTCGCATTGCAGGGCTTGTATGGATTCGGGCTTGCCTGCGATGCCGCTTTTCCGTTGGCGCCCTAGCCAGGGTCTCAGACCGCGCTTCTCGAGGAGTAGTCCATGAACGCTCCACGCAATCCCGTGCTCGTCGGCGCTTGCGCCGCTCTCTTTCTCGGTGGCTGCGCGCAGATCGGGCCGAAACAGGACTCGCCTGTTGTCGAGGTGGCGCCGGTGTATCGGGTTCAGCAACCCGCCGGAACGGCCGCGGGCCAGTACGCGGTTGGCCGCATCGACCTTGCCGAAGGCCGCGTCGATGCCGCGATCGTCCGCTTCCGCAACTCGCTGAAGCTCGACCCCGCATTCATTGAAGCCCAGAACGGTCTGGGCGTCGCGCTCGGGATGAAGGGACGTTACGACGAAGCCGTCGAAGCGTTCACCGCCGTGCTCGCGCATAGTCCCGCCTCGGCGCACGTGTTGAATAATCTCGGCTACGCGCAAATGAAAGCCGGGCGCCTGCACGACGCATGGCGTTCGTTCGGGCAGTCGCTCGACCTCGATCCGAAGAACGCGAGCACGCGCGAGAACGTTCGACTGCTCGCGCTGCAGCGCGGCGATGGTCCGCCGCCGACCTTCGAGGCGTCTGCCGCGAAGGCGAGGGGCAATGCGACGCGGAGCGTTGTTCGGAAGGAGGCACCCGCACACCCGCGCTATCCGGAGATGGTGCTGTCCGCGTCCGACGCGTCCGTGCTCGTGCAACTTTCGTCGAATGTCTACGAATTGCGGCCTGCACAACCGCAGGCAACGATGGCGACCGCAGAACCGAATCGTGTGGTCGCGGGCAGCGCGAAGCCCCTTGCATTCGAAGCAGCCGTATCGATCTCGGCTGTGCCGCCGGCTGCATCCGTCGTTCGCTCGGCGCCGACAAATGCGATTGCGCCCCGGCCTTCGGCGCAGCCCGCTGCTTCGGCTGTGCCGTCCGCCTCGACGGCCAAGCTTGTGGCAGCGCCTGCCGCCAAGCCTGCGCCGTCCGGCTCGGTAGCAGCCCCATCGCAGACGACTTCGAAACGCGCAGCGCCCCGCTGGGTCTCCCGCTTCGAAGTCAGCAACGGCGCCGGCATCGAACGTCTCGCCGCACGCACCGCAACCCAACTGGCCCGCTCCGGCATCGGCATCTCGCGGATATCGAACTACGAGCGCTTCGATCGCGTGACGACCGAGATCCATTATCGCAAGGGCTTCCTCGAAGACGCGCGCGTGGTGCAGAAGAACCTGCCGGTGCCGGCGAAGCTGGTGGCGAGCCGGAGCTTGCGGCCCGACGTCAACGTTCGTCTGGTGTTGGGTCGCGACATGGTCCAGGCGCGCATCGCCGGTTGGTACGAGGGCGACGATGTCGTGGCTTCGAGTTCGTCGACGCCTGGCGCCGACGGTGGGAGCCTCGACCGTGCGCCCGCAAGAGATGCGGAACGTGTGGCGGCGCGGTCCGTAGCAGGCGGCTGGCGCTACCTGTAATCGGATCTCCGTTGCCGGGCCTCGAATCGGGGCCCGGCGAGCAGCGCGTTCCCGTCTTTTCGGCGCGAGAGCGGTGGTGCCGGCACGAAAGCGCGCAGGCACGCGCAGTGCAGGTCCTGGCCCCGAAACCAGGGAAGCCCTCGCACTGCAAATGTGGCACGACCGCGCTCGCGGCCGACGTGTCCGGCCGTGGCAGAATCCGGCCCTCCCAGCACTCACCTCCGGGCCTCGATACGATGGATCAAGCCAGGCTCGCGCCCGCTATCGCTGCGCGCATCGTCACCCGCATCGCCGAAGAGCTGTCGGCACGCCCCGCGCAGGTCGCGGCTGCCGTCGAGTTGCTCGACGGCGGCGCCACCGTCCCCTTCATCGCCCGCTACCGCAAGGAAGCCACCGGCGGCCTCGACGACACGCAGCTGCGCACGCTCGACGAGCGCCTGACCTACCTGCGCGAGCTCGAGGAACGCCGCGCCGCGATCCGCGCGAGCATCGACGAGCAGGGCAAGCTCGACGACGCGCTCGCCGCGCAGATCGACGCTGCCGACACCAAGCAGCGGCTCGAAGACCTCTACCTGCCCTACAAGCCGAAGCGGCGCACGCGCGCGCAGATCGCGCGCGAGGCCGGGCTCGAGCCGCTCGCCGACGCGTTGCTCGCCGACCCCACGCTCGACCCGCAGTCCGAGGCCGCGAAGTATCTGCGCGTGCCCGACGAGAACGGCGAGCACGGCGTCGCCGACGCGAAGGCCGCGCTCGATGGTGCGCGCGACATCCTCGCCGAGCGTTTCGCCGAGCGCGCCGACGTGCTCGATGCACTGCGCGAGCGGATGTGGAACGACGGGTGGATCGCGGCCAAGGTCTTCGAGGGCAAGGAGGCCGAAGGCGAGAAGTTCCGCGACTGGTTCGATCACGTCGAGCCGATCGCGAAGATGCCGTCGCATCGGGCGCTGGCGCTCTTTCGAGGGCGCCAGCAGGGCGTGCTGTCGCTGAAGCTGCAGCTCGAAGCGTCGCTCGAGGCGCAACTGCCGCATCCGAACGTGATGCGGCTGGCCGGCATCGTCGGGCTCGCGCAGTCGGTGCAGGCTGCGGCCTCCGTTGCAGCGTCGGCCCCGTCTTCCGCGTCGGCCGCCGACGCCCCGTCGGCTGCTGCTGCACTTCGTGCCGCCGATGCGTGGCTCGCCGATACCTGCCGCTGGTGCTGGCGCGTGAAGCTGCTGCCTCAGCTCGAGACCGAGCTCTTCGGTCGCCTGCGCGAGGCCGCCGAAACCGAAGCGATCCGCGTCTTCGGTGCGAACCTGAAGGATCTGCTGCTCGCTGCGCCCGCCGGCGCGCGCACCGTGATCGGACTGGACCCGGGTCTGCGCACCGGCGTCAAGGTCGCCGTCGTCGACGCCACCGGCAAGCTCGTCGACACCTCGACGATCTATCCGCACGAGCCGCGCCGCGACTACGACGGATCGATCGCGGCGCTGGCCGCGCTCGCCGCGAGGCATCGCGCTGCGCTCGTCGCGATCGGCAACGGCACCGCATCGCGTGAAACGGACAGGCTCGTCGCCGACCTGATGAAGCGCCATCCCGAGCTGAATCTGCGCAAGCTCGTCGTCTCCGAGGCCGGCGCTTCGGTCTATTCGGCGAGCGAGCTAGCCGCGAAGGAGTTCCCCGAGCTCGACGTGAGCCTGCGCGGCGCGGTGTCGATCGCGCGCCGGTTGCAGGATCCGCTCGCCGAGCTGGTGAAGATCGACCCGAAGTCGATCGGCGTCGGCCAGTACCAGCACGACGTGAACCAGCGCGCGCTCGCGCGCCAGCTCGACGCGGTGGTCGAGGACTGCGTGAACGCGGTCGGCGTCGACGTGAACATGGCCTCCGCGCCGCTGCTCGCGCGCGTCTCGGGGCTGAGCACTTCGGTCGCGCAGCGCATCGTCGAGCATCGCGACGCCAACGGCGCGTTCGCCAGCCGGGAGGCGCTCAAACACGTGCGCTCCTTCGGCGACAAGGCTTTCGAGCAGGCGGCAGGCTTCCTGCGCATCCGCGACGGCGAGAATCCGCTGGACGCGTCGGCCGTGCATCCGGAGGCCTATCCGGTCGTGCAGCGTATCGTCGAGCGCGCGCAGAAGAGTGCGCGCGAGCTGATCGGCAATCGCGACGCGTTGCGCCGGCTCGAAGCGCGCGCCTTCGTCGACGAGCGCTTCGGCGAGCCGACGGTGCGCGACATCCTCGCCGAGCTCGAGAAGCCGGGGCGCGATCCGCGCGGCGAGTTCGTCACCGCGTCGTTCCACGAGGGCGTCGAGAAGATCGCCGACCTGAAGCCCGGGATGAAGCTGCAGGGCGTGGTGACCAACGTGGCGAACTTCGGCGCCTTCGTCGACGTCGGGGTGCATCAGGACGGGCTGGTCCACGTCTCCGAGCTGGCCGACCGCTTCGTGAAGGACCCGCGCGACGTCGTCAAGGCGGGGCAGGTGGTGTCGGTTACGGTGCTCGAGGTCGATGCGCAGAGGAAGCGGATCGCGCTGTCGATGAAGGCGGGCAGGCGCGTCGAGGCGGGCGCTGCGCCGTCTGCGGCGGAGAGGTCGCAACCGCGAAGTGAACGCAGCAACCGCGGCGGCGCGCGCGGCGAACGCGGGCAACGGGCTGCACAGAGGGAAGCCTCTGCGACGGCGTTCGGCGACGCCCTTTCGCGCGCGCTGAAGCGCTGATCTGCCGTGCGCCTGCCGTGAAGGCGGCGAGCGGCTGTTGCCGCTCGCAACCGTTCAGGACGCCTGTCGACGAGCCGCTTGTGCGTTCAGGCGATGGCGTCGCCCGAGCGCGGACACCGACAGCAGACCGAGGCCGAGCAGCGCCAGCGTGCCCGGTACCGGTACGCTGCCGTCGGGATCCTGCACCGGGGGCGCAGAGGAGATTGCGCCGATTGCGTCGATGTCGGCGCCGGCGTACGGATAGCCGCTCTTCCGGACGTTTTGATCGACCAGCTTCACGTAGCTGTACCTGGCTCCGGCGGTTACGCCGCCTGCACCGATGTAGGCATCGATGTCGATGCCTGCGGTCGCTCCGCCGACCCCGCCTATCGAGATCCAGTCCGCGCCGTTTTGCGAGATGTACAGCCAGGTCGGTTCCACGGCAGCGCCGATTTCGAAGATCCACAAGTCGAGATTGCTGTTTCCCGAAGTGGTCAGCGAATTGTCGGTGAAGCGCACGATCAGCGTGCCGCCCCAGCCGAGCGAGACGTATCCTGCATCGGCCGAGTCGTAGTCGGGAGCGCCCAATGCTTCGGCAGGATCGTCATAGGGGGAGACGGTGTTTTCCCCGAGCGTGAAACTGACGACCTGGTCGGCAAACGACGCGGTCCCTTGCGGAAAATCCTGCCCGCCGATCACTTCGGCCGCCGCGGGCAGTGCGGTAAGCAGGGTGAATGCGGCCGTCACGATTCCGGCTCCGGCGATCCGGCTGAACAGTTTGCGTCCCATGAGCGAACACTCCTCCATTCTCGATGTGCAACATCGGGTACGGGGAGAAAGAATCGTGCCAGGTTCAAGATTCTTCTTTGCGATCAAACCGTTATAGAGCGTTATTCGCAATTCTTGTGCAGAACCGTAAAGTTTCTCGACAGATTCCCCTTTGGAGCGGAGCGACGTCGGGGCATCCGAGGCCGAGGCGCCGACGTGCGTCCGCACCTCGGCCTCGCCCACGCTACGGCAACTGATACATCGCGTAGAAGTTCGCGTATTCACGCCCGGTCGAGTCGGCCGACCACAGCTGCAGTCCGGTCAGCGCCGCTCCTGCGGCGTAGCCGGGGCCGCCGTTGAAGCAGTGCAGGTCTCCTGCCGACTGCGGGGAGCAAGGCACCGTGATGGAGCGCGCCGTCGACGAGAAGCTGATGCCGTCGTTGAAGCGCGAGCCCGCGTAGCTTCCGTACAGCGTGATCGAGGTCGGCGGCATCTGCCCGGCCAGCACCGACCAGCCGGGCCCCCCGTTGTCGGTGGCGATCGTGGCTCGCTCGTCCGCCTCGAGCAGCAGTTGTCCCGCGAACGGCTGGCCGGCTGGTTGAACCGCTGCCTGCACATCGGCGACGAGCGCGGGAAGCAGTTCCGCGAAGCCCTTGGCACGCAGTTCCCCGATCGAAAGTGCACGCGAACGCGTCCTGTAGTACTGGGTCGCGTCGGGGCTGGCGCCCGTGTTGCCGGCGAGGAAGTAGTCGAACTTCCAGCTGCCCGTCGATATGCTCCTGACGAGCTCTTCGTCCGTCCATTGAACGGGGGCGAAGACGAGCGTCGGCGTGTCGGCCACCGAAGGATGCGCACGCGTCGTGGAGCCGTCGACGTACTCCGCGCGCAGTCGGGCGAAGTTCGAGCCGGTGGAGGATCCGTTGCGGCGGAACGCGAGCTGCGACTGGCCTGCATCGGGATAAAGAACCAGGAGGACGCCCTTCGGCGTCGTCACCTCGACGCGGTCGAAGACGAAGTTTCCGCCGGCGATAAGGTTGGCGACCTGCGGCGTGTAGCCGGTACTGAAGTAGCTGAAGGACTCCTGCCCGAGCGTCACGAAGTTGCGCCGCTGATGGTAGGCCACGACGTGGCCCGGATAGGCGTACTGGTTTCCGACCAGGCGCAGTGCGCCATCCGCGCTCTTTCTGGCGACGAATGCGCCAAAGGTTTCGCCGCCCTGCGCGTCGCGCGTCTTGTAGCCGACGACATGATCGCCGTTGCCGCGGGTGAACTCGTAGCTTCCCTGGCTGAAGACGACGCCGTCGGCGCCGCGCCGGAACAGGCTGGTAAAGGCGCCCTGGTTGTTCGACGTGCGCTGGACCACCGCGCCGTTGTGCTTGTAGAGCGACGGATCGTTGTCGACGAACACGCCACGGCATTCCGCCGCGATCACTTCATTGGCGGTGCCCACCACCGCGTCCGTACCGGAGGTTGCCCCGGCGATCCGCTGTTCGAAAGGCACGCCGTAACAGGCCGTCAGTCGTTGCATCAACGCGGCGATCCGCACCGACAGGCCTTCCTCGGTCAGCGAGTCGCGGTCGATCGTCGTTCCTGCGATCGCCGTCGGCGTGATCTGGTTGTCCGCGGTGATCGACGCGAGCGACTGGTCGCTGGTGAAGAAGATCGTCGGCGGACTCTGGTCGTCGCCGCCGGACTTGAGCGCGATCTCGATGTTCGCGCTGCTGCCCGAGGGCACGATCGTCACGCGGATCGAATCGAGCAGTTGGTCGTGTCCGGTGCCGTCGGTCGCGAAGCTGTCGCGCAGCGGATCGAAGTCGCCCGTTCCGCTGGCCGCGAGCAGCGGCGCCATGATCGTCTTCACGTCCTGCACGGTGGCCGCCACCTTCTCGGGCGTGATCTGCGCCGTGCCCGATGCGAGTTCCTCGGCCAGCTTCGTCGGATCGCCGGAGCTCGACAGCCGCGATGCGATCAACGTCGTGATCGGCGTCACGTTGGCGGTGGTCACGTCGGCCGACTCGACGACGCTCACCAGGGTTTCGGCGTCGCCGGTGGAGGACAGGCGGGTGGCGACGAGCACGAAGACCGGCGTTGCGCCCTCGGCGAGCGTGACGCTGTAGATGCCGCTGCCGTCCACCGGGGCGCTGGTACCGACGACCTTGCCCGTGCTGTCGACGACGGAGACAACGCCGCCGGCGAAGGCGGCGCCCGTGGCTGCGACGCCGGTAAGGACCATGTTCTTGTTTTCCGGCGGTCCTTCGGCGGTGGACGAACCACCACCTCCACAGCCGGCCAGGATCGTCGCACCGGCGCAGCCCAGTGCGACAAGCAGTTTACGGATGGACGGGATCGGCACGGTCTTCTCCTCTTGATGAACAAGTCGAGTTTCGTTGTTGGCACTCGAACGCGAGCGGATGGAAGACTCACGCCAGCCGAGCCTATCGACACAAAGGCGCCGAACGCACCTACCATCTGGTAGGTGCTACTGCCGATGTGATCTCCGATGACGACCGCTCGGGGTACCGATCGCCTGATCGCGCCTTTGCTGGGCGCGGTAGCCGACGATGCGAACTGGACCGCTTTTCTCGCGGAGTTGAGCGACCAGTGCCGTTCCGAAGTCGCGATTCTGTTTCTGCACGACTACCGAAGTCATGCGGTTCCTTATTTCGCGAGCCACGGAGTGGACGAGAGGCTCGAGGCGGAATACATGGCGCGTCTGGGCGCGGTAAATCCGTGGGTCGCCGAGCAGGAGCCGATGTCCGAAGGCACCGTCGTGCTCAGTCACGAACTGGCCAGCGATGCCGCGATTCCCCGCAGCCAGTATTACGACGAGTTCCTGCGCCCACTCGGCATCCGGCACGCGGTGGGCACCAACATCCTGAAGAGCGACGGCCGCGCCGTGAAGCTGGGCGTGTTGCGCAGCCCGAGGAACGGGCCGATGGGCCATCGCGAGCGCGCGCTTCTTTACGCGCTGATGCCTTCGCTGCAATCGGCGCTGCGTCTGCGCAGCCGACTCGAGATCCTCGAGTCCCGAAACCGGATGAACTGGGCGGCGATCGAAGCCCTCGCGATCGGCGTGATCTTCCTGGATGGCTCGGGCATCGTCAGTTGCATGAATGCCGCAGCGAGGGACATCTGCAGTGCGGCCGACGGCCTCTTCGTCGACGAGCAGGGGCGCCTGAGCGCGTGCGCGCACAACGATCGCCGGTGGCTGCGCACGACGATCGACAAGGTCCGGCGTTCTTCCGTATGCGACACGGCATCCGGCACACAAGTCGGGTCGGTTTATCGTCGTTCGGGTCTGCAGCCGCTGTCGCTGCGGATCGAGCCGATCGGCGGTACGTCGGTGGGCGATGCCGCAGCGGCGGAGATCGTCGTCTTCGTTTGCGAACCCGATCGCTCACCGCAAGGGCTCGAGGAAGCGCTCGCGGCCATCTGGTGCCTTACCGCTGCCGAATCGCGTGTTGCCGGCTGCCTGCTGCGCGGTCTTTCGCTGCGGGAAGCCGCTGCGCATCTGGGCATCGCCGAAGGAACGGCCCGATTCTTTTCCAAGCAGATCTATGCCAAGACGTTCACGCGCGGCCAGACCGAATTCGTGCGCGTCGCGACGAAGAGCGTGGCGAGCCTGACGTGCGGGCGGGTCGATGTCGAACGGGAAGTTTTTGATGGGCCCTGATTTCCGGGCGGTCGCCGACGGCTTGATCGCGCAGATCTCGTCCTGGCGTTTGCTCAGATCCCGACGGTTCTCACGAACGGATTTCTGATCTTCAGCGTGCGCTCCACGACGAGTCCGTCGTGCATGTCCTCGGACCATAGACGCGTGCAGCCACTGGCCAACGCCGCCGCGACGATCATGCTGTCGTAGACGGACAGGCGGTATTTCTCGCCGATCGCGGCGCCGATGTCGTGCATTTCTACGGTGAGATCGACGACCGCACACAGCTTGCGGATGCCGTGCAGAAATGTCCCCGCTTCCCGCCAGGACATGCCGGCCTTGCGGATGCAGTTGACCAGCGTCTCGTTCAGCACCTGCACGCTGATGATCGCGCCCCGGGTCAACAGCTTTTCGGTACGGTCGGCTTTCTTTCCATTGTCGAGCAGATGAAGGATGACGTTGGTGTCGAGGAAGTCACCTGGCATGCGCCTGGTCCCGGCTCAGGCGTTCGGCTGCCGGCAGGCGTCCGCGGAATTTGCGCAGCGCCTTCAGCGTTTCCTCCGGAGTCGGAGCGCGGACCACTCCAAGACCTTCGTCGAGCGGGCGCAATTCGACCCGGTCCCCGACCTCGAGGCCCATTTCCTCGACCAGCTTTTTCGGCAGCCGGACCGCCAGCGAATTTCCCCATCGTGCGACTTGCATGGTTGATCCTGAGAGATATACGCAACAAAAAAGTATATCTTGTGCGAGTACGATCGGCACATCGACGCGGCTCTTCGTGCCACCGGCCCTCACGGAGCAATCAACGCGAGGCGCGGAAAGTAACTGGCGTAGCCGGAGCGATCGCGGGTCAGGACGGACAGATTCGCAACGGCCGCATGCGCTCCGATGTAGAAGTCGGCAAGCGGCCGCGGTCGTGAGCCGCTACGGCTGCGATAGAGCGAAAAGGCGGTGGCCGCCAACGCAGCACACGACCAGGGAAGCGCGCTGCGCCACGTCTCGTATACGTCGAGCAGCGCGTCCAGCGCCTGCACGTCGGTCTTCGGCACCAGCAGCTCCGTGTAGATCACGATATTGACGTGGAGCGGAGCCCGCGTACTGCACTCTTGAAGTCGGTCGATGGCCCAGCCATGCCAGGCGCTCTCTTCGTCGATGCTGTCGATCCAGACGTTCGTGTCGACGAGAACGCCGGCGCTCCCGTCGTAGGTCGACAGCGCGTTCGTCATGGGTGGCTACCGGGCGGTGCGCCGGCCGGGTTTTCTGGAGACCTGTGTCGGCTCCTCTGCGCGGAGGAAAGACATGATTTCGTCCGCGCTCATTTGACGGAACTCCGGTGCGAAGCTGCGGCGAACTCGCTCGGCAGCCTTGCGGAATTCGGCACGACGGTCGTCTCGAACGTGCGTGGCTACGGGAGTAATGACGATCCGACCGCCTTCCAGGCCGAACGACACCGAGCTTCCGGGCCGGATGCCTGCAGCGTCCCGGATGGCTTTCGGGATAGTGACTTGACCCTTTTCGGTGACTTGCACGGGTTGCCCCAGGAAGTAGGAATTCAGAGTAAGAATTATATTCGAGCTAAAGGTCGTCGCGCAATCGACGCTCGGTACAGGCGTCTCCTCCGTTCGGTCGAAGGTCATTCCCGTCAAGACGAAGCCGAGCGTTCGAGCAATCTCACCAGCGTCGTCAACGTTCGGTTCGCCGGCGTCGCCACGCCGAGCGCGGCACCGCGCGCCACGACGTATCCGTTCAGCGAATCGATCTCGGTGCGCCGACCGTTCGACAGGTCCTGCTCCATCGACGAGCTGGCTTCGCGCATCGCTTCGCCCAGTCGCATCGCGGCGTCGTAATGCGCTGAGGCGTCGGCGAGCGGTACTCCGTCGGCCTGCGCCACGGCCACGCATTCCTCGATCGTCTCGCGCATGAGCGCACGCACGTCGGCGTCGTCGATGATCGCTCCGTAGCGCGCGCGGCCGAGGGCCGAGATCGCGTTGTACGCGCAATTCATCACCAGCTTGTCCCACAGGGCAGGGCGCACGTCGGCTTCGACGCGGCAGGCAACGCCGGCGTTCTCGAAGAGACGCGCGATCGCGAGCGTGCGCGCAGACGGCGATGCTTCGGCAGTTGCAGGTTCCGCGGAGGTGGCACTCGCGCCGCTTTCGCCCGATCGCCGGCCACACTCGCCGAGCACCAGATCGCCGCGCCCCGAGTGCCGCAGGTGCCCGAGCCCGCTCATCGCGGCGGCGACGTAGACGACCGCGCCGAGCGCGTCGATTCCGCTCGCGCGCATGCGCTCGACGTTGTCGACGCCGTTCTGCAGGCTCACGACGACGGCGCCCGGGCGCAGCAGCGGTGCGATCTGTCGGGAAGCGGCTTGCGTGTCGCGCGTCTTCACGCAGAACAGCACGACGTCGGCGTCGCGCACCGCTTCCGGTCGCGTCTCTGCGTCGATGCGGATGCGCCGCTGCGTGCCCGCGCTCTCGAAGAGCAGCCCGTCGCGGCGGATCGCATCGACGTGTGCCGCGCGGCCGATCAGCGTGACCGGCGTGCCGGCCTCGGCGAGCTTCGCGCCGAAATAGCAGCCGACGGCGCCGGCGCCGTAGACCGCCACTTTCGGCGGTCGGCCATCGGGATGAATCGAAAGGGGCAAGATGTTCGCTCCGTCGAGTAGTAGAATCTGACCAACGTTAGTCTAGTTTGCGGAGGCGTCGCTTGCCGGAGGAAGTGGTCAATCTGTACGAGGCGAAGACGCACCTTTCGCGCCTCGTCGATCGCGCCGCCTCGGGCGAAACCATCATCATCGCCAAAGCAGGAAAGCCGCTCGCGCGATTGGTGTCGATGCCGGCTCGGCGTGCGGTGCGACTCGGCTCCTTGCGGGGGCGTATCCAGCTCCCGATCGATATTGGTGCCGTTGCCCGGGAAGAAATCGACGAAATGTTCAATCGCCGATAGTGCGTCTTCTTCTCGACACCCACGTGTTGCTTTGGGCGCTGGCCGACCCTTCGCGGCTGCCGCTCGCCTCGCGTCGGATGCTGTCGTCCGGCACGTCGGAAGTGTGTTTCAGCCTGGCTTCGATCTGGGAAATCGCGCTCGAGTACAGCTTGGGAAAATTGAGTTTCGACGCCGATGTCGTCGCCGACGCTGCCCAGGCCGACGGCTTCGCGTGTCTCGACATTCGACGGGAGCATTTGAGCGAAGTACAGCGGTTGCCCTGGCATCATCGCGACCCGTTCGATCGTCTTCTCGTTGCCCAGAGCATTGTCGAACCGGCCATCTTGTTGACCTCCGACGCTGTTCTTCCGCAGTACGGGCCGACGATACAGTCGATCTGACCGTCGGCGGTGATCCCGTCGTGGCGCTTCGAGCGGAGATCGACGCGCTGGTGGCCGTTGCGCCCTTGGCACGACCCATGCCGATTTCCGCCGCCCCGTGCCGCCGCGGTCTTATGATTCACGCCTCGCGGACCACCCCGGCACTCAGGCCGGCTTCGCGCCTCGTACCCCCGCACCTCGCACCCCGAAGGCCTCACCCGATGCAATTCCGTTTCCCCATCGTCATCATCGACGAGGACTGGCGCGCCGATTCCGCCAGCGGCCTGGGCATCCGCGCGCTCGCCAAGGCGATCGAGGAGCAGCACTGGGAGGTGGTGGGCGGCTTCACCTACACCGACGTGTCGATGGTGGCCAACCAGGCGGCGCGCGCGTCGGCGTTCATCGTGTCGATCGACGACGAGGAACTGGGCGGCGACCCGGATGTGGAGCCGGCGGCCGTCATCGAGCTGCGCAAGTTCATCGTCGAGACGCGCCGTCGCAACGCCGACATCCCGATCTTCCTGTTCGGCGAGACGCGCACGTCGCAGCACATCCCGAACGAGATCCTGCGCGAGCTGCACGGCTTCATCCACATGTTCGAGGACACGCCGGAGTTCGTCGCGCGCTACATCATTCGCGAGGCGACGAACTACCTGAACTCGCTCGCGCCGCCGTTCTTCAAGGCGCTGGTGAACTACGCGCACGACGGTTCGTACTCGTGGCATTGCCCGGGGCATTCGGGCGGCGTTGCGTTCCTGAAGAGTCCGGTGGGGCAGATGTTCCACCAGTTTTTCGGCGAGAACATGCTGCGCGCCGACGTCTGCAATGCGGTGGACGAACTCGGCCAGCTGCTCGACCACACCGGACCGGTGGCGGCGTCCGAGCGCAACGCGGCGCGCATCTTCAACACCGACCACCTGTTCTTCGTGACCAACGGAACGTCCACGTCGAACAAGATCGTCTGGCACGCGACGGTGGGCAACAACGACGTCGTGCTGGTGGATCGCAACTGCCACAAGTCGATCCTGCACGCGATCACGATGACCGGGACGATTCCGATCTTCCTGCAGCCCACGCGCAATCACCTGGGCATCATCGGACCGATTCCGCTCGAGGAGTTCGATCCGGCGAACATCCAGCGCAAGATCGACGCCAATCCGCTGATCACCGACAAGAGCGCGCGTCCGCGCGTGATGACGATCACCCAGTCGACCTACGACGGCGTGGTCTACAACGTGGAGATGATGAAGCGCACGCTGGGCAACTACATCGAGAACCTGCACTTCGATGAGGCGTGGCTGCCGCACGCGGCGTTCCACCCGTTCTATCACGAGTTCCACGCCATCGGCCCGAATCGCCCGCGCAGCTCGGACACGATGATCTTTTCCACGCAGTCCACGCACAAGCTGCTGGCCGGGCTGTCGCAGGCGTCGCAGATCCTCGTGCAGGACCCGGTGAACCGCAAGCTCGACCGCCATCGCTTCAATGAGGCGTTCCTGATGCACACCTCCACCAGTCCGCAGTACGCGATCATCGCTTCCTGCGACGTCGCGGCCGCGATGATGGAGCCGCCCGGAGGCACCGCGCTCGTCGAGGAGTCGATCTTCGAGTCGCTCGAGTTTCGCCGCGCGATGCGCAAGGTGGACGACGAGTACGGCTCCGACTGGTGGTTCAAGGTCTGGGGGCCGAAGGACCTCGTCGACAACGGCATCGGGCGGCGCGAGAGCTGGTTCCTGCGTTCGAGCGACAAGTGGCACGGCTTCGGCAAGCTGGCCACGCATTTCACGATGCTCGACCCGATCAAGGCGACGATCGTCACGCCCGGCCTGGACATGAACGGCAAGTTCGCGCCGTCGGGCATTCCCGCGTCGATCGTCACCAAGTACCTCGCCGAGCACGGCGTCGTCGTCGAGAAGACGGGGCTCTACTCGTTCTTCGTGATGTTCACGATCGGCATCACGAAGGGCCGCTGGAACACGCTCGTCACCGAGCTGCAGCAGTTCAAGACCGACTACGACACCAACCAGCCGCTGTGGCGCGTGATGCCCGAGTTCGTGCAGGCCTTCCCCGCCTACGAGCGCATCGGGCTGCGCGATCTCGCCTCGCAGATCCACGAGCAGTACCGCCGCTACGGCATCGCGCGCGTCACCACCGAGATGTACCTGTCGAACATGCAGCCCGCGATGCGGCCGTCGGAAGCCTTCGAGTGCCTGGCGCACCGGCATGTGGAGCGCGTGCCGATCGACGAGCTCGAAGGGCGCATCACGACGATGCTCGTCACGCCGTACCCGCCCGGCATTCCGCTGCTGATTCCCGGCGAGCGCTTCAACAAGCCGATCGTCGAGTACCTGAAGTTCGCGCGCGATTTCAACGCGAGTTTCCCCGGCTTCGAGACGGACGTGCACGGGCTCGTCGTCGAGATCGAGGGCGGAATGATGCGGTATTACGTCGACTGCGTACGGGACTGAGTCGCCGGCCCGTCTGCCGACCCCGCCCGATCGCCTCGCGTCAAACGTCCACCGACCTTAGCCGCGCGTCCGGCGCTCTCACGACGAGTCGCGTCCCCGCGATGACGTCGTACAACGCCCGTCGATCCGGATCGACGAGCGACCAGCCGAACGGCACGAGCACCAGCAGGTTCAGCCACCCCGAAACGTAGTACCCCACCGCCAGCGCCCCGACGCCCAGAGCCGCCACTGCCGCGAAGCGCGCGAAGGCCCGCACCGGACTCACCGGCCCCCCCGCGCGCGTCTGCAACTGCAGCGACATCGTCTTCATCGGCAGCGACCTTCGCCCCTCGCTCCAGAAGTACGTGAAGTACGCGGCCAGCACGCCCAGCGTGAACCACTGGAACACGGTGCGCAGCGCGCCCGGATGGCCGCGGAACTGCGTCAACGCGGAAAAGACGTAGTCGGCGAACCAGACGACGCCGAAGAGGATGATGGCTTCGTAGGCGAAGCCGATGAACCGGCGCCAGGGATCGGCGGCCGGCGCGAGCCCGGGCGGCGCCATCAGTAGACGACGCGCCGCGGACGCTTCACGGGCTTGCGGTTGCGCTTGACGACGTCGGCGAGCGGTTGCGCGGCCTGCTTGGCGAGCCCGGTGCGCGCGCCCGCATGACGGGCTGCGGTGTTGCTCGTCGTGCCGCTCGTTCGCAGCACCGCGCGCTGCTCGGGCGTGAGCTCGCGGTAGCGCTCCCACCGTGCCTGTCGTTCGTCGGGATCGAGGCGCTTGGCGAGCCGGTAGTTCTGCCGCGCGAGTCGGCGCTGCTCGGGCGTGAGCTTCGCCCATTCGCGGATGCGCTCGTCGACCCGTTCGCGCTGCTCGTCGGACATCTTCGGGACGCGCTCGGCGAGCTTGAGCCACCCGCGTTTCTCGTCGGCCGACCAGCTGTTCCATTGCGGCTCGAAGGGCGCGAGCGCGGCCTGCTGCGCGCTCGTGAGGTCGCTCCACAGCGGCTGCACCAGCGGCAACAGCGAGCCGCGCGGTGCGGCAGCGGGATCGGCCACCGACAGCGCCGGCGCGACGGCGATGCTCGCGATCAGCACGAGCGCTGCGAGGGCGGGTCGGCGCAGCTGGTTCATTGCTCGCGCTCCCGCTCCCGCTCCTGCTCGCGCGAATGCGAAGCGACGTTGCGCAGGTACACGCCGAAGCCGCGGTCGGCGTAGGCCGAAATCGGGACGTCGTCGGCGAGCATCGCGGCATCGATTTCGGCGAGGTCGTCCACGCGCTGCTGCGCGTCGAACACCGAGATGCCGAACAAGCCGGCGGCGACGAGCGCGATCGGAACGATGACCGCTGCGAGGCGCCAGACGAGCCGCGGGGCCGGGCCGCCGGCGAGTTCCCCCGAAGGGCGGTGCCCGACGTGCACCGCTTCGCGCGCAGCACGCACCGCTGTGTCGGTGCGGGCGCGGGCCAGAGCGGCGGCGCGCGCGGCCGCCAGCCGATGGGTGGCGCGGAAGGGCAGGCGATCGGCGGATTCGTCGAGCGCGATGCGCGCGATCCGGGCGAGTTCTCGTTCGTTCATCGTTCGATTCCGCGGGCGGCGAGGGCTTCGGCCAGCGTATGCGCTGCGCGCGAGCAGTGCGTCTTCACGCTTCCTTCCGAGCAACCCATCACGAGCGCCGTCTCGGCAACGTTCAGATCCTCCCAGTAACGCAGCAGGAACGCCTCGCGTTGACGTCGCGGCAGCCGGGCGATTTCCCCGTCGAGAATCGATCGCAGTTCAGCGCGTTCGACCGCATCGGCGGTCTCGTCGGCGTCGGTACCGGCGTCGAGCGATTCGAGCGCTTCGGATTCGGTCTGGGTGCCGTTCTCGTCGCCCTGAAGCGCGGAAAGCGGCGTCGTCCACAGGTTGCGCACGCGCTGCCGCCGGAAATGGTCGGTGATCGCGTTCTGCAGGATGCGGTGAAAGAGCATCGGCAGCTCTGCGGCCGGGCGTGTGCCGTAGCGGCTGGCCAGCCGCAGCATGGCGTCCTGCACGACGTCGAGGGCGCCATCGCTGTCGCGCATCGCGAACATCGCATGCTTGAACGCGCGGCGCTCGACCCCGGCGAGGAAATCGGACAACTCCTGGCGACTTGCCATTCGGGCCTTCGAGCGGCGCGATCCTCGACGAAAAAGACGCTGCGGATGCTAGCAGAAGGGGTGCGTGGGCAGGCGCCGGCGCCTTGACCGGCGGTGCTGCGCCGCAGTATTCTGTGGCGCTTATCCCTACGCGCGAAACTGCACCGGGCTGCCTTCACGAGAGGTACGTCGGGCGCATCCGATCAAAACTCGCAGGACCCGTGTCGAGGTCTGCGTCGTGGCTCCGGAAGCAGCACACCGGCAGCCATGGCGCCGGCGGCGGATCTTCCTGCCCTTGAAAGGACTACTTCAGATGGAACTCACCGGCGCGGAAATCGTCGTCCGTTGTCTGCAGGAAGAAGGCGTCGAGCACGTCTTCGGCTATCCCGGCGGCGCCGTTCTCTACATCTACGACGCGATCTTCAACCAGGAGAAGATCCGCCACGTGCTCGTGCGCCACGAGCAGGCCGCCGCGCACGCGGCCGACGGCTATGCGCGCTCCACCGGCAAGGTGGGCGTATGCCTGGTCACCAGCGGGCCGGGCGTCACCAACGCCGTCACCGGTATCGCCACGGCCTATACCGACTCGATTCCGATGGTCGTGATCACCGGCCAGGTGCCCACGCACGCGATCGGCGAGGACGCTTTCCAGGAGGCCGACACGGTCGGCATCACGCGTCCCTGCGTGAAGCACAACTTCCTCGTGAAGGACGTGCGCGACCTGGCCGTCACGATCAAGAAGGCGTTTCACATCGCCTCCACCGGCCGGCCCGGCCCGGTGCTCGTCGACATCCCGAAGGACGTCACTCGCGCGCAGTGCCGCTTCGAGTACCCCAAGACGGTGTCGATGCGCTCGTACAACCCGGTCACCCGCGGACACCAGGGGCAGATCAAGAAGGCGCTGGGGCTGATCCTCACCGCCGAGCGCCCGATGATCTACGCCGGCGGCGGCGTCGTGCTGGCCAATGCGTCGGAGGAATTGAACCGCTTCGCGGAACTGCTCGACTTCCCGGTAACCACCACGTTGATGGGCCTGGGCGGCTACCGCTCGAGCGAGCGCAAGTGGGTGGGCATGCCCGGCATGCACGGCACCTACGAGGCGAACATGTCGATGCAGCACTGCGACGTGTTGATCGGCATCGGGGCGCGCTTCGACGATCGCGTCATCGGCAACCCGAAACACTTCGCGCAGAACCCGCGCAAGATCATCCACCTCGACATCGACCCGTCGTCGATCTCCAAGCGGGTTCGCGTCGACGTGCCGATCGTCGGCGACGTGCGCGAGACGCTGCGCGAGATGATCGCGCTGCTCGAGCAGACGATGGCCGCGGGGCAGAAGACCAACGCCGCGGCGGTGGCGAACTGGTGGAAGCAGATCGACGAATGGCGCGGTCGCAACTGCCTGAACTATCGCAACAGCGAAGAGGTGATCAAGCCGCAGTCCGTCGTTCAGAAACTGTGGGAGATCACCGACGGCGACGCGTTCATCACCTCCGACGTCGGTCAGCACCAGATGTGGGCCGCCCAGTACTACGGCTTCGACAAGCCGCGTCGGTGGATCAACTCCGGCGGCCTGGGCACGATGGGCGTCGGGCTGCCGTTCGCGATGGGCGTGCTGCTCGCCAATCCGGGCGCGAAGGTCGCCTGCATCACCGGCGAGGGCTCCATCCAGATGAACATCCAGGAGCTGTCGACCTGCAAGCAGTACAACCTGCCGGTGAAGATCGTCAACCTGAACAACGGTTACCTGGGCATGGTGCGCCAGTGGCAGCAGATCGAGTACGGCAGCCGCTATTCGCAGTCGTACGTGGACGCGCTGCCCGACTTCGTCGCGCTGGCGCAGGCCTACGGGCACGTCGGCATCCGCGTGGAGCGCCCGCAGGACATCGCGCCGGCGCTGCGCGATGCGTTCGGAAAATACAAGGACCGTCTCGTCTTCCTCGACTTCATCACCGACAAGACCGAGAACGTCTGGCCGATGGTGCAGGGCGGCAAGGGCCTGACCGAGATGCTGCTCGGCTCCGAAGATCTGTGAGGCGGTGATGAAGCACATCGTTTCGATCCTGATGGAAAACGAGCCCGGTGCGCTCTCGCGCGTGGTCGGCCTGTTCTCGGCGCGCGGCTACAACATCGAGACGCTCACGGTGGCGCCTACCGAAGACCGCTCGCTGTCGCGGATGACGGTCGTCACCAGCGGCTCCGACGACGTCATCGAGCAGATCACCAAGCAGCTGAACCGGCTCATCGACGTCGTCAAGGTGGTCGACCTCACCGAGAGCCCCTTCATCGAGCGCGAGCTGATGCTGATCAAGGTGCGCGCCACCGGCAAGGAGCGCGAGGAGATGAAGCGGATGGCGGACATCTTCCGCGGCCGCATCATCGACGTCACCGAACGCACCTACACGATCGAGCTCACCGGCGACGGCCAGAAGCTCGACGCCTTCATCGACGCCCTCGATCGCGCATCGATTCTCGAGACCGTGAGAACGGGATCGTCGGGCATCGCGCGCGGCGAGCGGGTTCTCAAAGTCTAGTGAAGGGTGAAGGGTCAAGGGTAAAGGGGAAAAGGTGCGGGGCTTCGCCCCGAGGTGGCACGCGGGCTTGCCCGGGTTTTGCCCTTCACCCTTCACCCTTCACCCTTCACTTCCACGATTCACCCTTCACCCTTCACCATCAGGAGAAAGAATGAAAGTGTTCTACGACAAAGACTGCGACCTCAAACTCATCAAGTCGAAGAAGGTCGCCGTCATCGGCTATGGCTCGCAGGGGCATGCGCATGCACAGAACCTGAACGACTCGGGCGTGAAGGTCGTCGTCGGCGTGCGCAAGGGCGGCGCGTCGTGGGAGAAGGTGCGCAAGGCGGGGCTCGAAGTCGCGGAGATCGGCGCGGCGGTGAAGGATGCCGACTTCGTCATGCTGCTGATGCCCGACGAGCACATCGCCAGCGTCTGGGCCAACGAGATCGAGCCGCACGTGAAGCAGGGCGCCACGCTCGCTTTCGCGCACGGCTTCAACATCCATTACGGCCAGGTGGTGCCGCGCGATGATCTCGACGTCGTGATGATCGCGCCGAAGGCACCGGGTCACACCGTGCGCTCCACCTACGCGGCGGGCGGCGGCGTGCCGATGCTCGTCGCCGTGCACCAGGACCGCTCGGGCATCGCGCGCGACACCGCGCTGTCGTACGCCGCGGCGATCGGCGGCGGGCGCGCCGGCATCATCGAGACGAATTTCCGCGAGGAAACCGAAACCGACCTCTTCGGCGAGCAGACCGTCCTGTGCGGCGGTACGGTCGACCTGATCAAGGCCGGCTTCGAGACGCTGGTGGAAGCCGGCTACGCGCCCGAGATGGCGTACTTCGAGTGCCTGCACGAGCTCAAGCTCATCGTCGACCTCATCTACGAGGGCGGCCTGGCGAACATGAACTACTCGATCTCGAACAATGCCGAGTTCGGCGAGTACGTCACCGGCCCGACGATCGTCACCGCCGAGACGAAGAAGGCGATGAAGGCCGCGCTCGAGCGCATCCAGAGCGGCGAGTACGCCAAGGAGTTCATCCTCGAGAACCGCGCGGGCGCCCCCACGCTGCTGTCGCGCCGTCGCCGGCTCGCCGAACACCCGATCGAACAGGTCGGCGAGAAGCTGCGTGCGATGATGCCGTGGATCAAGGCCAACAAGCTGGTCGACAAGTCCCGCAACTGATCGTCATCGAGCGCAGTACCCCGCACGAGTGAGCCGCATCCGCTACCCGCATCCGATCGTCGCACGCGAAGGCTGGCCGTATATCGCGCTGGCCGTCGTCGTCGCGGCGGCGGTCACGGTCGTCGGCGGCTGGTGGTCCGCGCCGCTGTGGCTGATCGCGCTGTTCGTGCTGCAGTTCTTCCGAGATCCGCCGCGCGACGCGCCCGAGGGCGAGCGCCTCGTGCTGGCCCCGGCCGACGGACGGGTGATCTCGATCGGGAAGATGCGCGATCCGTACGCCGGCGATCGCGAAGCGCTGCGGGTGTCGGTGTTCATGAACGTGTTCAACGTGCATTCGAATCGCGCACCGGTCGACGGGCGCATCGAGCGCATCGACTACTTCCCGGGCAAGTTCGTCAACGCCGACCTCGACAAGGCCTCCGAGCACAACGAGCGCAACGCGCTCGTGATCCGCACCGAAGACGGCTCGTTGGTCACCTGCGTGCAGGTCGCCGGCCTGGTCGCCCGGCGCATCCTGTGCTACGTGAAGGCGGGCGACGTGCTGCATCGCGGCCAGCGTTTCGGCTTCATCCGCTTCGGTTCGCGCGTCGACGTCCTTCTGCCGCCCGGCTCGCGGCTCTTCGTCGGGGTCGGCGAGAAGGTGCACGCGACGACGACGCCGCTGGCCGAGCTGCCCACGGCGGCTCGGGCGGCCGCTGCACCGGCCGCCACGCAGGTCGACGGTGCCTGACGAGCGCCGCGGCGAGGGCCTGGCGCCGCGCCGGTCGCGGCGCATCTACCTGTTGCCCAACGCGTTCACGACCGCGTCGCTATTCTGCGGCTTCTACGCGATCGTGCAGGCGATGAACGTTCGCTTCGAGGCGGCGGCGATCGCCATCTTCATCGCGATGGTGCTCGACAGCCTCGATGGGCGCGTCGCGCGAATGACGAACACGCAGAGCGCCTTCGGCGAGCAGTACGACAGCCTGTCCGACATGGTGTCGTTCGGCGCGGCTCCCGCGCTCGTCATCTACGAGTGGTCGTTGCGCGGCCTGGGCAAATGGGGCTGGCTCGCGGCGTTCGTGTACGTGGCGGGCGCGGCGTTGCGGCTGGCGCGGTTCAACACGAACATCGGCGTGGTCGACAAGCGCTTCTTCCAGGGGCTGCCCAGTCCGGCGGCCGCCGCGCTCGTCGCCGGGCTCGTCTGGATCGTCACCGACCTGCGCGCCACGCAGTGGATCTCGGTGACCGGCGAGGATCTCGGCTGGCTGTCGTTCGTCCTCACGGTCTACGCCGGCCTCACGATGGTGTCGAACGTTCCGTTCTACAGCTTCAAGGACATCGACCTGAAGAAGAGCGTGCCGTTCATCTTCGTGATCGGTGTCGTGATGATCTTCGTTCTGGTGTCCTCCGATCCGCCGTCGGTCCTGTTCGCGCTGTTCCTGCTGTACGGCGTCTCCGGCTGGCTGCTGTGGCTGTGGCGTTGGCGCCGCGGCGAGGTGCAGTTCGCGCGTCGCCGCCGCTGGAACGAGCCCGAGGATCTCGACGACGACGAAGTCGACGACGGCGACCCGCGCGACGAGTTGCGCGATCGGTGAAACCGTCGCGCGCGGGGACGGGCGTTTGACCCTGCCACGGCGCGCATCCTAGAATGCTCGGTTTCCCCGCGTAGCGCATACCGCCCCCCGAATGAAGACACGCAAGCCGCTCGTCGCCGGCAACTGGAAGATGAACGGCGATACGGTGTTCAACGAGCACCTGCTGGGCGAGTTGCGCGCCAGCCTCGAGCGTGAGCCTCTCGCCGCGATCGAGGTCGCCGTATGTCCGCCTTTCCCGTACCTGGCGCAGGCGGCCAATCGCCTGGCCGGCAGCGCGATCGAGTGGGGCGCGCAGAACGTCTGTGACAGCCCCAACGGCGCGTTCACCGGCGAGGTCTCGGCAACGATGCTCGTCGACCTCGGCTGTCGCTGGGTCATCATCGGGCATTCCGAGCGACGCCAGTCGATGGGCGAAACCGACGACGACGTCGCCGCGAAGCTCGCGATCGCCGCGGCGAACGGACTCGGCATCATCGCCTGCGTCGGCGAGACGCTCGAGGAACGCGAGGCGGGTCGTACGGAGAGCGTTCTCGCTCGCCAGGTCGATGCGCTCGCGCGCGCGGCGAGCGCGGCGCAGCGCAACGACGACGCCGTCGCGCCGATGCCCGCCGAACGCTTCGTGCTCGCCTACGAGCCCGTGTGGGCGATCGGCACCGGCCGCAGCGCTTCGCCCGAGATCGCGCAGCAGGCGCATGCCTTCATCCGTTCGCGCCTGGGCGCGCTCGACGGCGAGGGCGGGGCCACGCGAATCCTGTACGGCGGCAGCGTCAAGCCCGACAACGCGCAGAGCCTGTTCGCGAGACCCGACGTCGACGGCGGCCTGATCGGCGGCGCCGCGTTGATTGCCGAAGATTTCTTTGCGATTTGCCGAGCCGCGCAAGCGCAGGGTCAAGCCGCGCAGGCGCACGGCGCAGCGCCGACGCGACGCGGCGATCCGGCTGCGCGCTGACTCACCTGATTCGAGGAGTAGTTCGATGCCCTGGCTGGTCAATCTGCTGATGGTCGTGCAGGTGCTCGCTGCACTGGGGGTGATCCTGCTCGTGCTGTTGCAGCACGGCAAAGGCGCCGACATGGGTGCCGCGTTCGGCGGCGGCGCTTCGGGCAGCCTGTTCGGCGCGAGCGGTTCGGCCAACTTCCTGAGCCGCTTCACGGCGATCCTCGCCGTTGCGTTCTTCGCCAGCACGCTCGTGCTGGCGATGTTCGGCCACCGCCGCATCGAGGCGCCTGCGAGCGTGATGGAAAGCGCGCCTCCTGCGTCGGCACCCGTGACCGCGCCGCGTCCTTCCGACGTCCCCTCCACGGCGCCGGCTTCGAGCGACGCACCGCCCTCGGGTGGCGCTGCCGGTACTGCTGCGCTCGCCCCACCGTCGGCTCCCGCCGGCAGCGGTTTTGGAGCGAGCGACGTTCCGCAGTAGAATAGCGGGCTTTCTTCGCGATGCGATTCGTGCCGACGTGGTGGAATTGGTAGACACGCTATCTTGAGGGGGTAGTGGCGAAAGCTGTGCGAGTTCGAGTCTCGCCGTCGGCACCAGTCAGGATGTCTTGATGCTCGAAAATTACCTGCCCGTCCTGCTATTCATCCTGGTGGGCATTGCCGTCGGCATCGGTCCGATGCTCATCGGCAAGCTGCTCGGGCCTACCCGCCCCGATCCCGAGAAGCTCTCCCCCTACGAGTGCGGCTTCGAAGCCTTCGAAGACGCCCGCATGCGATTCGACGTTCGCTACTACCTGGTGGCGATCCTGTTCATCCTCTTCGATCTCGAGATCGCCTTCCTGTTCCCGTGGGCCGTCTCGCTCGATGCGATCGGATTCTTCGGATTCGTCTCGATGATGATCTTCCTGGCGATTCTGGTCGTCGGGTTCCTGTTCGAGTGGAAACGGGGCGCGCTCGACTGGGAGTGAACGCGTAGCGGGCGCGCCACCGCCATTCAATGGCCCGGAGGGGCTTTCGATGGGCATCGAAGGAGTACTGAACCAGGGTTTCGTCACGACGCAGCTCGACAAGCTCGTCAACTGGACGCGAACCGGATCGATGTGGCCGATGACCTTCGGCCTGGCGTGTTGCGCCGTGGAAATGATGCATGCCGGCGCGGCGCGATACGACATGGATCGCTTCGGCGTCATGTTCCGTCCCAGTCCCCGGCAGTCCGACGTGATGATCGTCGCGGGCACGCTGTGCAACAAGATGGCGCCGGCGCTGCGCAAGGTCTACGACCAGATGCCCGAACCCCGCTGGGTCATTTCGATGGGTTCGTGCGCCAACGGCGGGGGTTACTACCACTATTCGTATTCGGTCGTGCGCGGCTGCGACCGCATCGTCCCGGTCGACATCTACGTGCCGGGTTGCCCGCCCACCGCCGAAGCGCTGATCTACGGAATCATCCAGCTGCAGGACAAGATCCGGCGCACCAGCACGATCGCCCGCTAGTCGCGATGCCCGAGACCCCCGCTTCCCGACCGGCCGAGCCTGCCATGAACGCCGACGCCCCCGCCACCGCGCTGCAGGCGCTCGAACGGGCGCTGCGCGATGCGCTCGGCGAGGCGCTGCGCGGTCTCGTCGTGCGGCTCGGCGAGATCACCGTCGAGATCGACCCGGCGAGGCACGAGGCGATCGCGCTGCGGCTGCGCGACGACCCGCGGCTGCGTTTCGACACGATGATCGACCTGTGCGGCGTCGATTACGCCGGCTACCGCGACGGCAACTGGCAGCGCCAGCGCTTCGCGGTCGTGCTGCACCTGCTGTCGGTCGAGCTGAACCATCGCGTGCGCGTGCGCAGTTTCTGCGCCGACGACGAGTTCCCGGTCATCGCTTCGGTCACCGGCGTGTGGCCGACGGCCAACTGGTTCGAGCGCGAGGCCTTCGATCTCTACGGCATCGTCTTCGAGGGGCATCCGGACCTGCGCCGCATCCTCACCGACTACGGTTTCGTCGGGCATCCGTTCCGTAAAGACTTCCCCGTCAGCGGCCACGTCGAGATGCGCTACGACCCGGAGCAGCAGCGCGTGATCTATCAGCCGGTCACGATTCCGGCGCGCGAGATCGTGCAGCGGGTGATCCGCGAGGAGGGGTACGGGCCGTCGTACGAAGGACGCGAGATCCGTGGCTGATTCTTTGTCTGCACCCTCAATCTTGGCTTCGGCCGGCGGCTTCGCCGCCTTGACGTCCGCTGCGCGGACGTTAGCCTTCGCCGAAATTCAGCGTGTATCGAGCTGTGAACCGGCGTTGGTGACGGGGTAAGCGCTGTGGCGGATATCAAGAATTACACGCTGAATTTTGGCTGCGGCCGTCCGGCTTCGCCGGCCTTGACTTCCGCTGTGCGGAAGTCAGCCTTCGCCGAAATTGAGCGTGTAACGCGCTGTGAACCGCCGTTGGCGGTGGGGTAAGAGTCGTGGCAGATATCAAGAATTACACGCTCAATTTTGGCCCCCAGCATCCGGCCGCGCACGGCGTGCTGCGGCTGGTGCTCGAGCTCGACGGCGAGATCGTGCAGCGGGCCGACCCGCACATCGGGCTGCTGCACCGGGCCACCGAGAAGCTCGCCGAGACGCGCACGTACCTGCAGAACGTTCCGTACATGGATCGGCTCGATTACGTGTCGATGATGTCGAACGAGCATGCGTACGTGATGGCGGTCGAGCGGCTGCTCGGCATCGAGGTGCCGCTGCGCGCGCAGTTCATCCGCGTGATGTTCGACGAGATCACGCGCATCCTGAACCACCTGCTGTGGATCGGCGCGCACGGCCTGGACGTCGGTGCGATGGCCGTGTTCCTCTACGCGTTCCGCGAGCGCGAAGACCTGATGGACGTCTACGAGGCGGTATCGGGCGCGCGCATGCACGCGGCCTACTACCGGCCGGGCGGCGTCTATCGCGACCTGCCCGACACGATGCCGAAGTACCGCGCAACGAAGTTTCGCGGCGACGCGGCGGTGCGCGAGTTGAACCGAGACCGTGAAGGATCGGTGCTCGACTTCATCGAGGCGTTCACGAACCGCTTCCCCGGCTACGTCGACGAATACGAGACGCTGCTCACGGAGAACCGGATCTGGAAGCAGCGGCTGGTCGGCGTCGGCGTCGTCGACGCCGATCGCGCGAAGGCGCTCGGCTTCACCGGTCCGATGCTGCGCGGCTCGGGCGTCGCATGGGATCTTCGCAAGATGCAGCCGTACGAGGTCTACGACCTCGTCGACTTCGACATCCCGGTCGGCACCAACGGCGACAGCTACGACCGCTATCTCGTGCGCGTGCAGGAGATGCGCGAGAGCAACCGCATCATCAAGCAGTGCGTCGAGTGGCTGCGCAACAACCCGGGTCCGGTGATCGTCGACAACCACAAGGTCGCGCCGCCGCCGCGCGTCGAGATGAAGAGCGGCATGGAACAGTTGATCCATCACTTCAAGCTCTTCAGCGAAGGCATGCACGTGCCGGAGGGCGAGGCCTACGCGGCGGTCGAGCATCCGAAAGGCGAGTTCGGCATCTACCTGATCTCCGACGGCGCGAACAAGCCGTGGCGAATGAAGATCCGCGCGGCCGGCTTCGCGCACCTGGCGGCGATGGACGAGATGGTGCGCGGTCACATGCTCAGCGACGTGACCACGATGATGGGCACGCTCGACATCGTGTTCGGCGAGATCGACCGCTGACGCTCCGCCACGCGCATCCCACCGCATCCAGACCATGAACGCCGTACCCCAAGCCCGACGACTGCTCAGCGACCAGGCCTACGCGCGCATCGATCGCGAACTGCAGAAGTATCCGCCCGAGCGCAAGCGCTCGGCCGTGATCGCCGCGCTCGCGCTCGCGCAGGACGAGTACGGCTGGGTGTCGCAGGAAGTGATCGAGGACGTCGCCCGCCATCTCGGCCTGCCGAACGTGGCGGTCTACGAGGTCGCGAGCTTCTACACGCTGTTCAACACGAAGCCGGTCGGCAGATACAAGCTTTCGGTCTGCACGAACCTGCCGTGCGCGCTGCACGACGGCGCCAAGGCCGGCGAGTACCTGAAGGAGCGCCTGGGCATCGACTACGGCCAGACGACGCCCGACGGGATGTTCACGCTGATGGAGAGCGAGTGCCTGGGCTCGTGCGGCGAGGCGCCGGTGCTGCTGGTGAACAACAAGCGCATGTGCAGCTTCATGGGCAATGCGCAGCTCGATGCGCTGCTCGACGAGTTGCGCGGGCAGGCCGCGCAGGACGCGAACGGAGACGACCGTGGGCGCTAAGGATCTGCTGATCGAGACCCGCGAGCAGGCCACCTGCTTCCACGGTCGGCACATCCAGCCGCAGATCTACGCCGGGCTCACGTCGCCCGACGGCTGGCATCTGAAGGACTACGAGGCGCGCGACGGCTACCAGGCGCTGCGCAAGATCCTCTCCGAGGGGATCACGCCCGAGCAGGTCATCGCCGAGCTCAAGGCGTCGGGGCTGCGCGGGCGCGGCGGCGCGGGCTTTCCCACCGGCCTGAAGTGGAGCTTCATGCCGCGCCAGCATCCGGGGCCGAAGTACCTGGTATGCAACTCCGACGAGGGCGAGCCGGGCACTTTCAAGGACCGCGACATCCTTCGCTACAACCCGCACATCGTCATCGAGGGGATGGCGATCGCGGCCTACGCGATGGGCATCACGGCCGGCTACAACTACATTCACGGCGAGATCTGGGAAACCTACGAGCGCTTCGAGCAGGCGCTCGACGAAGCGCGCGCCGCCGGCTACATCGGCCAGCGAATCCTCGGCACGGACTTCTCGTTCGAGTTGCACGCGTTCCACGGCTACGGCGCGTACATCTGCGGCGAGGAAACCGCGATGCTCGAATCGCTCGAGGGCAAGAAGGGCTGGCCGCGCTTCAAGCCGCCGTTTCCCGCGAGCCACGGCCTGTACGGCAAGCCCACGACGATCAACAACACGGAAACGCTGGCCGCGGTGCCGTGGATCATCCGCAACGGCGGACAGAAGTACCTCGAGGTCGGACGTCCGAACAACGGCGGCACGAAGATCTTTTCGATGTCGGGCGACGTCGAGCACCCCGGAAACTACGAAGTCCCGCTCGGCACGCCGTTCGCAAAGCTGCTCGAGCTTGCAGGCGGGATGCGCGGCGGGCGCAAGATCAAGATGGTGATCCCCGGCGGCTCGTCGATGCCGGTGCTGCCCGGCGACGTGATGATGGCCACCGACATGGACTACGACTCGATCGTCAAGGCCGGGTCGATGCTCGGTTCCGGGGCGGTCATCGTCATGGACGAGACGCGCTGCGCGGTGAAGTCGCTGCTGCGCCTGTCGTACTTCTATTTCGAGGAGTCGTGCGGACAGTGCACGCCGTGCCGCGAAGGCACCGGTTGGCTGTGGCGCATCGTGCATCGCATCGAGCACGGCGAAGGCACGCTGGACGACCTCGACGAGCTCGATCGCATCGCCTACAACATCCAGGGCCGTACGATCTGCGCGCTGGGTGACGCCGCGGCGATGCCGGTGCGGGCGTTCCTGAAGCACTACCGCGACGAGTTCGCGCACCACGTCGAGCACAAGAGCTGCCTCGTGCCGACCTACGTCTGACAGCGCGAAGCGGCGTTCACGAACCGGAATCGAGATGGTCAAGCTGGAGATCGACGGCCGCGAGGTCGAGGTGCCCGAGGGCAGCATGCTGATGCATGCGGCGAACGAGCTCGACATCTACATCCCGCATTTCTGCTATCACAAGAAGCTGTCGATCGCGGCGAACTGCCGGATGTGCCTGGTCGAGGTCGAGAAGGCGCCCAAGCCGCTGCCGGCGTGTGCCACGCCCGTGAGCAACGGGATGAAGGTCTTCACGCGCTCGGAGATGGCGCTGCGCGCGCAGAAGGGCGTGATGGAGTTCCTGCTGATCAACCACCCGCTCGACTGTCCCGTGTGCGACAAGGGCGGCGAGTGCCAGTTGCAGGACCTCTCCGTGGGCTACGGCTATTCCGCCTCGCAGTTCAAGGAGCGCAAGCGCGTCGTAACGCCCAAGCCGATGGGCCCGCTGATCTCCGCGCGCGAGATGCAGCGCTGCATCCACTGCACGCGCTGCGTTCGTTTCGGCATCGAGATCGGCGGCGTGCAGGAACTCGGGATGGCCAATCGCGGCGAGCATTCCGAGATCCTCTCGTTCGTCGGCCGCGCGGTCGACTCCGAACTGTCGGGCAACATGATCGACGTGTGTCCGGTGGGCGCGCTGTTGAGCAAGCCGTTCCGCTTCACTGCGCGCAACTGGGAACTCGCGCGGCGCAAGTCGGTGGCGCCGCACGACTCGCTCGGCTCGAACCTCATCGTGCAGGTGCGCGGCAACCGCGTGATGCGCGTTCTGCCGCTGGAGAACGAGTCGGTCAACGAGTGCTGGCTGTCCGACCGCGACCGCTTCTCCTACCAGGGGCTGGCGAGCGAGGAGCGGCTCGATGCGCCGATGATCCGCCAGGACGGCGAGTGGCGCGTCACCGACTGGGCCACCGCGCTCGACTACGCTTCGCACGCGATCCGCACCGTGCGCACCGAACACGGTGCGCAGTCGATCGGTGCGCTCGGTTCCGGGCAGAGCACCGTCGAGGAGCTTCACCTGCTGGCTCGCCTCGCGCGCGGGCTGGGCAGCGAGAACGTCGACTTCCGCACGCGCCAGGTCGATTTCGCCGCCGACGCGTTGCGCGAAGGCATCCCGTGGCTCGGCATGCCGGTGGCCGACGCCGAGTCGCTCGACCGCCTGTTGCTGGTCGGCTCGACGCTGCGCAAGGACCACCCGCTGTTCGCGGCTCGCATCCGCAAGGCCGCGAAGGCCGGCGCGCAGGTTTCGATCGTGCATGCGGCCGACGACGACCTGCTGATGCCGGTGGCAAACCGCATCGTCGTCGCGCCGTCGCGCTGGTTGCAGGCGCTGCGCGACGTGCTCGCGGCGCTGCGCGATGACTCCGCGGCGAGCGATGCCGCCCGCGCCGTCGCGGCGTCGCTGAAGAGCGGCGAGAAGCGCGCGGTGCTGGTGGGCAACGAAGCGCTCTACCATCCGCAGGCTGCGCAGATCCTGGCGCTCGCGCACGCCGTCGCCGAGGCCTCGTCGGCGCGCTTCGGCGTGATCGGCGATGCGGCCAATGCGGTCGGCGGGTATCTGGCCGGCGCCGTGCCGCGCAACGGCGGACTGAACGCGGCGCAGATGCTCGAACAACCGCGCAAGCTGTACCTGCTGCTCAACGTCGAGCCCGCGCTCGACGTCGCGCGACCGGCCGTTGCGCTCGACGCGCTGGCGAAGGCCGAGTCGGTGATCGCACTTGCCACGTACCGCTCGCGCGAGTTGATGGAACTGGCCGACTGCCTGCTGCCGATCACGCCGTTCACCGAGACCTCGGGCACCTACGTGAATGCCGAGGGCAGGGCGCAGTCATTCAACGGCGTCGTCCCGCCGCTGGCCGATTCGCGGCCCGCGTGGAAGGTGCTGCGCGTGCTCGGCAACCTGCTCGAGGTCGACGGCTTCGAGATCGAGAGTCCCGAGCAGGTGCGCAACGACGCGCTTGCGGGCGATCTCGCGGCGAAGATGAACAACGCGCTTCGCCAGGCGCCCGACGCCGCTGCAACGCCTGCCGCGACGCAGTCGGGCGACGGCGCGCTCGAGCGACTCGTCGAAGTGCCGATCTACGCGGTCGATCCGGTCGTTCGTCGCTCGCCCCCTCTGCAGTTGACCAACGACGCGCTGCTCGCGCCGCGCGCGCGGATGAATTCGACGACCGTCGCGCGGCTCGGCCTGCAGCCGGGCGAGCCGGTGCTGGTGCGCCAGTCGCGCGGCGAGCGCTCGGGCGAAGCCGTTCTCGAACTTGCCATCGACGACGCGCTGGCCGACGGCGTCGTTCGCGTGCCGGCGGGATTGTCCGAAACCGCTGCCCTGCCCGAGGGCGTGGGGCCGATCCACGTCGAGCGCTTCGTTCCCGGCCGTTCGCACTGAGCAATCCGAAGATCCCATGGACAACCTGTTGAACGGCTTGACGACGTGGGGCGAGGGCACGCTGGGCGGCGCCTGGCCCGTCGTCTGGAATCTCGTGAAGATCGTCCTGCTCGTGTTGCCGCTGCTCGGCGCGGTCGCCTATCTCACGTTGTGGGAGCGCAAGCTGATCGGCTTCATGCACCTGCGACTCGGACCGAACCGCGTCGGCCCCGGAGGGCTGCTGCAGCCGATCGCCGACGCGTTCAAGCTGATCTTCAAGGAGATCATTCTTCCGTCGCAGGCGAGCCGCGGCCTGTACATCCTCGGACCGGTGATGACGATCATGCCGGCAATGGCGGCGTGGGCGGTCATCCCCTTCGGTCCCGAGCAGGTGCTGGCCAACGTCAACGCGGGCGTGCTGCTGCTGCTGGCGATCACCTCGGTCGAGGTCTACGGCGTCATCATCGCCGGCTGGGCGTCGAACTCGAAATACGCCTTCCTCGGCGCGATGCGCGCGTCGGCGCAGATGCTCTCGTACGAACTGGGCATCGGTTTCGCGCTCGTCGTCGTGCTGATGGTCTCCGGGAGCATGAACTTCAGCGACATCGTCGTGGGCCAGGACCGCGGCTGGTTCGCCGATCGCGGCATCAACTTCCTGTCGTGGAACTGGCTGCCGCTGCTGCCGATCTTCGTCGTCTACGTGGTGTCGTCGGTGGCCGAGACGAACCGGCATCCGTTCGACGTCGTCGAGGGCGAATCGGAGATCGTCGCCGGGCACATGGTCGAGTACTCGGGCATGGGCTTCGCGATCTTCTTCCTCGCCGAATACGCGAACATGATCCTGCTGTCGGCGGTGGCGTCGATCCTGTTCCTCGGCGGATGGCTGCCGCCGATCGACTCTGTGGTTTTCAACTGGATTCCGGGCTGGATATGGCTCGGGATCAAGACTTTCTTCGTCGTTTCGCTGTACATCTGGTTCCGCGCGACCTTCCCGCGCTACCGCTACGACCAGATCATGCGACTCGGCTGGAAGATCTTCATTCCGGTCACCCTGTTCTGGCTGGTCGTCGTCGCCGTCTGGATGCAGACGCCCTGGAACCTCTGGGACTGATCGGCGCAGGAGCGCACCCCAATGGCTGCCGTAAAGGACTTCCTCTCCAGTTTCATGCTTCGCGAGATGCTCGACGGCCTGCGGGTCACGGGCAGGTACCTGTTCGCTCGCAAGATCACGATCCAGTACCCGGAGGAAAAGACGCCGAAGTCGCCGCGCTTTCGCGGCCTGCACGCGTTGCGTCGCTATCCGAACGGCGAGGAGCGCTGCATCGCATGCAAGCTGTGCGAGGCGGTCTGCCCGGCGCTGGCGATCACGATCGAATCGGCCGAGCGCGACGACGGCACGCGACGCACCACGCGCTACGACATCGACCTCACCAAGTGCATTTTCTGCGGCTTCTGCGAGGAGAGCTGTCCGGTCGACTCGATCGTCGAGACGAACCTGCTCGAGTACCACGGCGAGAAGCGCGGCGACCTGTACTTCACCAAGGAGATGCTGCTCGCGGTGGGCGACCGCTACGAGCAGCAGATCGCCGCCGACCGCGCGGCCGACTCGCGCTACCGCTGACCGCCGCCCGATGATCGCCCAGACGCTGCTCTTCTACGTATTCGCCGCAGTCACGGTCTTCTCGGCCGTGCGCGTGATCACCGCGCGCAACCCGGTGCACTCGGTGCTCTTCCTCGTGCTCACCTTCGCCTCGGTGGCGTGCATCTGGCTGCTGCTGCGCGCCGAGTTCCTGGCGATCGCGCTGGTGCTCGTCTACGTGGGCGCGGTGATGGTGCTGTTCCTGTTCGTCGTGATGATGCTCGACATCAACCTCGATCGCGTGCGGCACGGCTTCTGGCGCAACCTGCCCGTGGCGCTGTTCGTCGGCATCGTGATGGTGATCGAACTCGCGCTGGTGCTGATGACGGCGTTCAACGACCCGCAGAGCAACGTTCCGCCGCTGCCTGCCGACTACAGCAACACGAAGGCGCTGGGCAGACTGCTGTACACCGATTACGTGTTCGCCTTCGAGACCGCGGCGGTGGTGCTGCTGCTGGCGATGGTCGCCGCCATCGGCCTGACGCTGCGCCGGCGCAAGGATGCGCGCTACAGCAACGCCGCCGTCGCCGTGCGCACGCGCGCGGCCGATCGCCTCCGCATCGTTCGAATCCCGGCCCGTCCGCGCGACGCGGAGCCCTCATGACCCTGACGCTCGCCCACTACCTGGTGCTCGGCGCGATCCTGTTCGCGATCAGCATCACCGGCATCTTCCTGAACCGGCGCAACGTCATCATCGTGCTGATGGCGATCGAGCTGATGCTGCTCGCGGTGAACCTGAATTTCATCGCGTTCTCGCATTTCCTCGGCGATGCCGCCGGACAGATCTTCGTCTTCTTCATCATGACCGTCGCCGCCGCCGAGGCCGCGATCGGACTGGCGATCCTCGTCGTGCTGTTCCGGACGATCGAGTCGATCGACGTGAAGGACCTCGACGCCCTGAAGGGTTGACGGCGCCCGCGCCCCGAACAAGAAGCGACTTCCGCCCGCAATGAAAACCGCCTACCTGCTCGCCGCCTTCGCCCCGCTGGTCGGCGCCCTCGTCGCGGGCCTGTTCGGCCGGAGCATCGGCCGAGCGAACTCGCACCGGGTGACGATCCTCGGTGTGGCGATCTCGTTCGCCGCGTCGCTGTGGACGCTGTTCGACGTGCTCGCCGGCAACACCTTCGACGGCGCCGTCTACACGTGGGCCAGCATCGCCGGCCTGGACATCGAGGTCGGCTTCCTGATCGACACGCTGAGCGCCACGATGATGTGCGTCGTCACCTTCGTGTCGCTGATGGTGCACATCTACACGATCGGCTACATGGCCGACGATCCCGGCTACCAGCGCTTCTTCTCCTACATCTCGTTGTTCACCTTCTCGATGATGATGCTCGTGATGGCGAACAACTTCATGCAGTTGTTCTTCGGCTGGGAGGCGGTGGGTCTCGTCTCGTACCTGCTGATCGGCTTCTGGTACACGCGCCCGAGCGCGATCTTCGCGAACCTGAAGGCTTTCGTCGTGAACCGCGTCGGCGACTTCGGCTTCGTCGTCGGCATCGGGTTGGTGCTTGCCTTCTTCGGCACGCTCGACTACGGCGAAACCTTCGCGCTGGCGCCGTCGCTGGCCGATCGCACCTGGGAGGCGTGGCCGGGCGCATCGTGGTCGGTGATCACCGCGGCCTGCCTCTTCCTGTTCGTCGGTGCGATGGCGAAGTCGGCGCAGTTTCCGCTGCACGTGTGGCTGCCCGACTCGATGGAGGGCCCCACGCCGATCTCTGCGCTGATCCACGCGGCGACGATGGTCACGGCCGGCGTCTTCATGATCGCGCGGATGTCGCCGCTGTACGAACTGTCCGACACCGCGCTCGCCGTGGTGATCACGATCGGCGCGATCACGGCGCTCTTCATGGGACTCGTCGGCGTCGTGCAGAACGACATCAAGCGGATCATCGCGTACTCGACGATCTCGCAGCTGGGCTACATGACGGTGGCGCTCGGCGCGTCGGCGTACAGCGTCGGCATCTTCCACCTGATGACGCACGCGTTCTTCAAGGCGCTGCTGTTCCTCGCGGCGGGGTCGGTGATCATCGCGCTGCACCACGACCAGGACATCCGCAACATGGGCGGGCTGCGCCGCTACATGCCGATCACCTGGATCACCACGCTGGTCGGGTCGCTCGCGCTGATCGCCACGCCGTTCTTCTCGGGCTTCTACTCGAAGGACCTGATCATCGAGGCGGCGCATGCAGCCGAGGTTCCCGGCGCCGGCTTCGCGTATTTCGCGGTGCTCGCCAGCGTGTTCGTCACGTCGCTCTATACGTTCCGGATGTACTTCCTCGTGTTCCACGGCGAGCCGCGCTGGGGCAAGGCGCACGGTGCGCACGCGCACGCGGCCTCCGATGACCCGCACGCGCACGACGAGCACCACGGGCTGAAGGCGGGTGAGCATCCGCACGAGACGCCCTGGGTCGTCACGCTGCCGCTCGTGCTGCTGGCGATCCCGTCGGCGATCATCGGCATCTTCACGGTGGGCCCGATGCTCTTCGGCGGGTTCTTCGACGACTCGATCGCCGTCGATCCGCGACACCCGGCGATGGCCGAGCTCGCTGCGCATTTCCACGGCTGGCTGCAGATGGGCCTGCATTCGGTGGCCACGCCCGCGTTCTGGCTCGCGCTGGCCGGCGTCGTCGTCGCCTGGTACGCCTACCTCGTCAACCCGGGCTTTCCGGCCGCCGTCCAGCGCGGCCTGGGGCCGATCTACCGGCTGCTCGACAACAAGTACTACCTCGATCGCATCAACGAGGTCGTGTTCGCCGGCGGCGCTCGCGCGCTCGGGCGCGGGCTGTGGCGCGGCGGCGACCAGGCGCTGCTCGACGGGGTGGCGATCGACGGCAGCGCGCGCCTGGTCGGCTGGTTCTCCGGCGTGCTGCGCCTGTTGCAGACCGGTCGGCTGAACAGCTACGCGATCACGATGATCGTCGGCGTGGCCCTGTTGCTGCTGTTCGTCGTGATGCCGCTCGTGCGGCGCTGAAGAACGCGAAGAATCACTACCCGTACATGAGCTCCTTTCCGACCCTCAGCGCCGCGATCTGGATTCCCATCGTCTTCGGCGTGATCCTGCTGCTGATCGGCAGCCGGCAAAGTCCGTGGATCCTGCGCAGCGTCGCGCTGGTCGGCGCGCTGCTCGGCCTGGCGGTGACGCTGCCGCTGTACACCGACTTCGACCGCGGCACGGCGGCGATGCAGTTCGTCGAGCAGGCGCCGTGGATTCCGGTACTAGCCTCCACCTACCATCTCGGCGTGGACGGACTGTCGGTCTGGTTCGTGCTGCTCACCGCGATCATCACGGTGTTCACCGTGGTGGCGAGCTGGGAGTCGATCGAGAAGAAGATCGCGCAGTTCATGGCCGCGGTCCTGATCCTCTCGGGGCTGATGGTCGGCGTGTTCAGCGCGCTCGACGGGCTGCTGTTCTACGTGTTCTTCGAAGCGACGCTGATCCCGATGTACATCATCATCGGGCTCTGGGGCGGACCGAACCGCATCTACGCGGCGTTCAAGTTCTTCCTGTACACGCTGGCCGGGTCGCTGCTCACGCTCGTCGCGCTCGTCTGGCTGTACATGAAGTCGGGGTCGTTCTCGATCCTCGACTGGCACGCGCTGCCGCTGTCGTTGAACGAGCAACTGCTCGTGTTCGTCGCTTTCCTCGCCGCATTCGCCGTCAAGGTGCCGATGTGGCCCGTGCACACATGGTTGCCCGATGCGCACGTCGAGGCGCCCACCGGCGGTTCGGTGGTGCTGGCGGCGGTGATGCTCAAGCTGGGTGCCTACGGCTTCGTGCGGTTCTCGCTGCCGATCACGCCCGACGCGAGCCACGAGCTGGCGGGCATGATGATCGCGCTGGCGCTGATCGCGATCGTCTACATCGGACTGGTGGCGATCGTCCAGGCCGACATGAAGAAGCTCGTCGCGTACTCGTCGGTGGCGCACATGGGATTCGTCGTCCTCGGCTTCTTCCTGTTCGATCCGCTGGGCATGCAGGGCGCGCTCGTGCAGATGCTCTCGCACGGCTTCGTCTCCGGCGCGATGTTCATGTGCATCGGCGTGCTCTACGACCGCCTGCACACGCGCCAGATCGCCGACTACGGCGGCGTCGTCAACGTGATGCCGAAGTTCGCCGCGCTGTTCCTGCTGTTCTCGATGGCCAACGCCGGCCTGCCCGGCACGTCGGCCTTCGTCGGCGAGTTCTTCGTCATCCTGTCGTCGGTGGGCGTGAACCTGTGGATCGGCGTGGCGGCGGCCACCGCGCTGATCACCGCGGCCTCGTACTCGCTGTGGATGTACAAGCGCGTGGTGTTCGGTGCCGTGGCCAACGAGCGCGTCGCGCAGATGAAGGACGTCGGCCTGCGCGAATTCTGGATGTTGTTCGCGATGGCACTGCTCGTGCTCGGGCTGGGGGTGTATCCCAGGCCCGTCACCGACATGATGGACGCTTCGGTCCAGGCGCTGCTGCAGCACGTCTCCCACTCGAAGCTCCAGTGAAAGCTCCGGCGAAATACGCGAGATGAATCCCCAACTGCTCAATACCTGGGCGGCTGCGCCCGAGATCGCGCTGCTCGTGGCGATCTGCGTGGTGCTGCTGGTCGACGCCTGGGTTCCGCCCGAGAAGCGGATCAGCACGGCCGGCATGTCGCTGATCGCGATCGCGATCCCGACCGTGATCACGCTGTGGCAAATCGGCCAGCCCGTGCAGTACGCCTTCGGCGGAATGTACGTCGCCGACCTGTTCGCGCACCTGCTCAAGCTGTCGTCGTACGTTTCGATGGCGGTGGTCATCGTCTACGGCAACGCCTACGTGCGCGAGCGACCGATCCCGCTCGGCGAATTCCACTCGCTGGTGCTGTTCTCGCTGCTCGGCCAGATGGTGATGATGTCGGCGTCGAACATGCTGCTCATCTACCTCGGCCTCGAGCTGATGTCGCTCGCGCTGTACGCGATGATCGCGCTGCAGCGCGACGCGCGGCTGCCGGGCGAGGCGGCGATGAAGTATTTCGTGCTCGGCGCGCTTTCCTCGGGCTTCCTGCTGTACGGGATGTCGATGATCTACGGCGGCACCGGCAGCCTCGATCTCGCGCAGATCGCCACCACCTACGCGTCGGGGCAGGCCGACACCACCGTCTTCACCTTCGGCGTCGTCTTCATCGTCGCGGGGCTCGCGTTCAAGCTCGGCGCCGTGCCGTTCCACATGTGGCTGCCCGACGTCTACGACGGAGCGCATACGGCAGCGACGCTCGTCATCGCCACGGGCTCGAAGCTCGCCGCGTTCGCGATCGCGTTCCGGCTGCTCGTCGAGGGCCTGGTCGGCGTGGCGGCCGACTGGCAGATGATGCTGATGGTGCTCGCGGTGCTGTCGCTGGCGATCGGCAACATCGTCGGCGTGGCGCAGACGAACTTCAAGCGGATGCTCGCGTACTCGACGATCTCGCAGATCGGCTTCGTGCTGCTCGGCCTGCTCGCCGGCGTCGTCGACGGGAACATGTCGTCGGCCGCCACCGCCTACGGCGCCGCATTGTTCTACCTCGTCACCTACGTGCTGACCACGCTCGGAACCTTCGGCCTGGTGCTGCTGATGGCGCGCGCCGGCTTCGAGTCCGAGTCGATCGACGACCTGAAGGGCCTGAACCGGCGCAGCCCGTGGCTCGCGCTAATGCTGCTGCTGATGATGTTCTCGCTGGCCGGCATCCCCCCGCTGGTGGGCTTCTACGCCAAGCTCGTCGTGCTCAAGGCGCTGATCGACGCAGGACAGGTGTGGCTGGCGGTGGTCGCCGTCGTGTTCTCGCTGATCGGCGCGTTCTACTACGTGCGCGTCGTCAAGGCGATGTACTTCGACGAGCCGACGCAGACGGTGGCGATCGAGCCGCAGCCGGCGGCCAGCGCGACGATGGCGGTCAACGGGATTGCCGTGCTGCTGCTGGGCATCGTTCCCGGCCCGCTGATGGCGGCCTGTCTCGTCGCGATCCAGCAGGCGCTGGCGACCTGAGAACATGAAGGACCTGCGCGAAACGACGATCGACTCGCAGGTCGTCTACGACGGCAACTTCCTGCAGATGCGCCGCGATCGCGTGCGCCTGCCCAACGGCCACGAGAGCGCGCGCGAATTCATCGTCCACCCGGGCGCAGCGACGATGATCCCGATCTTCCCCGACGAGCGCATCCTCGTGGAACGGCAGTACCGCTACCCCGTCGGCCTGACGATGATCGAGATGCCCGCCGGCAAGATCGATCCCGGCGAGAGCGCCATCCAGACCGCCAAGCGCGAGCTCGTCGAGGAGACGGGCTATCTCGCGCGCGAATGGGCTTTCCTCACGCGGCTGCATCCGGCGATCGGCTTCGCCACCGAGGTGATGGACCTCTTCCTTTGCCGCGACCTCGCGCAGACCACGCACAATCCCGACGAGGACGAGTTCCTCGAGATCGAGATCGTGCCGCTGGGCTGGCTCGTCGACGAGTTGCGCGCCGGGCGACTCACCGACGTCAAGACGCAGATCGCCACGTTCTGGCTCGAGCGGATGTTCTCCGGGGCGTGGCCTTGGCCGGAGTTCGAGCGCGAGGCGTAGGCCGAGGGTCCGAAGCCCGTTGTTTCGCGCTTCGGGCCACCCGACGTCGAGTGCCTTCCAGCCCAGCTCCGCGCTGTCGCGAACAGCTCGCCGGTCGCGCGATGCGCGTCGCGGCGGTACGGCGGAAGGGGTGGGATTCGAACCCACGGACGCTCGCGCGTCGCCGGTTTTCAAGACCGGTGCAATCGGCCGCTCTGCCACCCTTCCTGGAAGGATCAGGAGTATATCGGGCCCGCGGCCGTTCGATCAGGGTGGGCGACCGCCCGTCGGGGCCGTGACTTTTATCACGGGGGCCCACGAACACTTCCATTGCAGAATCCGTCGATCCGGGGGCGCGTCTCCCAGTTTCCGCGAGGTTTCGATGATCCGTCTCGTTCGTCGGTCTTGCCTGGTCGCCGTCGCAGCCATTGTTGCCGCCTGCGGAGGCGGGGGTGGTGGAGACGGCGGGACGGGGACGCTCGGCGTGTCGCTCACCGACGCGCCGGCCTGCGGATACGACAACGTGTGGATTCGCGTAACGAAGGTGCGGGCACATCGCAGCAGCAACGCGGCGGAATCGGCCTCGGGCTGGTCCGAGATCGTGCTCGATGCGCCGCGCGATATCGACCTGCTGGCGCTTCAGAACGGCGAGCTCGAGGACCTGGGCCAGACGACGCTGCCGGCGGGGCATTACACGCAATTGCGGCTCGTGCTCGCCGACGATGGCAACGAGGTCGTGCTGAGCGATACCGGGGCGACGGTGCCGTTGAAGACGCCGAGCGGACAGCAGAGCGGGTTGAAGCTCGTTCACGGCTTCGATATCGAGGATGCGACGACGACCCGCCTCGTGCTCGATTTCGACGCGTGCCGCTCGATCGTCAAGGCCGGCGCCAGCGGACAGTACCTGCTCAAGCCGGTGATCTCGGTGATCGCGACGCAGACGGGCGAGGACTCGAACGTGGCGTCGGTGTCGGGCAGCGCAGGTCAGATCGGTCCGGTCGACGCGCGTGCCGATGCGACCGTTTCGCTGCAGCGCTTCGACACGCAATCGGGCGAGGTCAGCGTCGTTCGTTCGACCTCGGCTCTCGCCGACGGCGGCTGGACGCTGTCGCCGGTGCCGGTTGCCGACGGCGCTCGCTACCACCTCGTCATCGCATCACCCGGCTATTCGACGGTTGTCTACACCGACGTTCCATTGCAGTCGGGTGTTCCCACTACCGTGCCCGCAGTGACGCTGCAATCTTCGACCATGCACGCGCTCAATGGGACGGTCACGGTCAGCCCGATGCAGAGCGCGGCCATGCGCGCGCTGCAGCGCGTGGTCGACGAGACGGGTGAAGCCGACGACGTCGTCGTCGAGATCGCGCACGCGAACAGCGACGCGGACAGCGGAGCGTACGAGATGACGGTTCCCGCTGCGGCCGCGCGCGTCGCGGCGTACGTAGCGAGTTCCCCTTCGTTCTCCGACGGTGCGAATGCCGGTGTCTATGACGTGTCGGCGCGCGTCGAAGAAGTCACGAAGGTCGAGACCGGCGTGGACGCGAGCGCAGCGGACCAGCACGTCGACTTCGCGTTCTGAGCGCCGAGGACCGCGGCGACGCACGAGCGAGCCGCGGTCCGCCACTCAAGGTCGGCGCTCGGACGGGGAATCGCTGGCGCCTTCACGCGCCTCGTGCGCCAGCGGCAATCGCAGCGCGAAGACGCTCCCCTTGCCGACGCCGGGGCTGCGCGCCTCCACGCCCCCGCCATGCATCGCTGCGAGCTCCTTCACGACCGCGAGCCCTACGCCGAGCCCCGGCACCGTCGCATGTGAATCGTCGCGCGTGAACAGCTCGAAGATGCGCGGCAACATTTCCGGCGCGATACCCGCGCCGTCGTCGGTTACGCGGATCACCGCCATTTCCGCTTCGATCGTCGCGCTGATCGCGATATGTCCGCCCGGCGGCGTGAACTTGATCGCGTTGCCGAGCAGGTTCAACAGCATCTGCTGAAGTCGTTGCGGGTCGGCGTCGACCGCGAAGCGGATCGGCGGATACGTACACACGAGGCTTTGCCCTTTCTGCTCGACTGTGGCGCTCACGGCCGCCGCCGCATGGTCGATCGCGTCCTGGACGACGGTAGGCTCACGCACCAACCGCAGCCGCTCGAGCGTCGGATGCCAGCTGCGCACGAGATCGTCGAGCAGCTTCGACATCGCGTCGAGTTGGCGCTGCAGAATGTCGAGTGACCGACGTCGCACCGTCTCGTCGTGCGACATGCCGATCAGCGTCGCGGAGTTCTGCATCGGCGCAAGCGCGTTTCGCATCTCGTGGGCGATCGACACCACGTACGCGGCCCGGCGCTCGTGCTCGCGCTCGCGCACCGCGAGCCGGTTCTGCGTCGCGACGACCTGGGTGCGCAGGTCGGTGCGGTCGCGGATCAGCTTGACGAGCAGCGAGACTCCTTCGCCGGGCTCGCGCAGCGCCGTCAGTACGCCGCTGCCCCAGAAGCGGCTGCCGTTCTTGCGCAGATGCCAGCGATCGTCCTCGGATCGGCCGGTGGCGATCGCCGCGCGGATCTCCTGTTGATCGAGGCCCATTCGACGGTCTTCGGGCGTGAAAAGCCGCGCCAGGTCGAGTCCGACTGCCTCGCTCTCTTCGTAGCCGAAAAGACGGGTTGCTGCACCGCGCCAGGCCTCGATCGTTCCATCGGGTCGCGCGACGATCAGCGCGTGCTCGGTGGCGTTGCGCAGGAAGCGCTCGAGCACCTCGTGGAAATCGTTCCGTGGAACGGCAGGCATACGATCGCGCAAGGCTGGCACCGAAGACGCCTGCGACCTTGCACAGCCGATGCCCGGCCAAACGCCCGAGCTTCGTATGCGCAGGGGCGCGACGGCTGCAGCGAGTCGCTAGAATCGGTCGAGCGCCTGTGCGTACCTGCGGCGCCATCCATCGCGGGAGATCGAATGAAAGCCGTCGTCTGCAGGCAGTGGGGGCCGCCCGAGTCGCTGGTGGTCGAGGAGGTCGCGTCGCCCGTGCCGGCGGCCGGCGAGGTGCTGATCGACGTGCAGGCGGCCGGGGTCAATTTTCCCGATTCGCTGATCATCCAGAAGAAGTACCAGGTGCAGCCCCAGTTGCCGTTCACGCCGGGTGCGGAGGTCGCGGGCGTCGTCCGCTCGGTGGGCGAGGGCGTCACGCAGTGGAAAGCCGGCGATCGCGTGATCGCGAACGCGCCATGGGGCGGTTACGCCGAGCAACTGGTCGCGGACGCGCAGCGCGTCGTTCCGATGCCCGACGGGATGGATTTCGCGACCGCGTCGGCCTACGTGCTCGCGTACGGCACGAGCCTGTTCGCGTTGAAGGACCGTGCGCAGTTGAAGGCCGGCGAGACGCTGCTCGTGCTCGGCGCCGCCGGCGGCGTGGGAATCGCCGCGGTGGAGATCGGCAAGGCGATGGGCGCGCACGTGATTGCCTGTGCGTCGAGCGAGGACAAGCTCGCACTGTGCCGCGAGCACGGCGCCGACGCGACGATCGACTATTCGCGCGAGAATCTGCGCGAACGCATCGCTGCCCTGACCGGCGGCAACGGGCCCGACGTGATCTACGACCCGGTGGGCGGCGAACTCACCGAGCAGGCGTTCCGCTCGATCGCGTGGGAAGGTCGGCACCTGGTCATCGGCTTCGCCTCGGGTGAGATTCCGAAGATGCCGCTGAACCTGCCGCTGCTGAAGACTGCCTCGCTGGTCGGTGCGTTCTGGGGCAACTTCGTGCAGCGCGATCCGAAGCGAACGCGTGAGCACATGAAGGAACTGTTCGCTTTGCATTCGTCGCAGAAGGTGCGTCCCCCGGTGACGCACCGCTATCGGCTCGAGCAGGCCGGTCAGGCGCTGCGCGACGTGATGGAGCGGCGAGTGAAAGGCAAGGTGGTCATCCTGCCGAGGGATTGACCGGTGCCCGCGAGCGTTGCACGCCTTCGGGCAGCGCGCGCGCCGCGCGCAGCGTGTCCGACGCGAAGAACGCATCGCCTCCCAGGCGCGCGACCAGCATCGGCATCGCGTCGAAGCCCCAGTAGCGCTCGCCGTCGATCACCGTGCTCGGAACGCCGAAGACGCCGGCGGCGATCGCCTCGTCGGTATTCGCGCGCAGGGCCTGCTTGACCTCCGGGGATTCGAGCGCGGCGGGCGCCGTGCCGAGTTCGTCCAGCAGCGCCGCGAACGCATCGCGCTCGTGGGGCACGTGTCCCTCGCGCCAGACGAAGGCGAACAGCCTTCGCACGACGTCGAGCTCGCTTCGCGCGGCAATGGCCAGGCGCAGCAGCGGCAGCGGCACGAAGGGATGCATCGGCGGCAGCTTCAACGGGATGCCCTGCGAGTGCGCGATCCACGCGACGTGCTCGAAGGTCCATTGCCGCTTCGGCGCAATCTCGGCCGGCCCGACGTTGCCCCAGTGCTTCAGCAACCCGGCGAACAGCACCGGCCGGCATCGAAGCGTGGCGCGCTCGGCGATGCGATCGAGTTGGGTGCTCTGCAGGTAGGCGAACGGCGAAACGAAATCGAAGTACCAGTCGACCGTCCTGTCCTTCGTCATGGCGCGTTGCTCCCGTCGCCGGACGGGGCGCCGGCGTCGGCGAAGCGGCGCAACGGTTCGAGGTCGGGGAAATCGGGTGCGCGCTTCTCGGTGCGCGCGCGGATCGCTTCGGCGACGGCTTCGTTGTCCCACAGCCCCGACTGCAGCCAACCCATCTGCTGCAGGCCGTCGGCGACGCCGTGGTCGCGCGCATAGTCGATCGCCTGCTTGGTCGCCCAGACGGCGACCGGCGGCTTCGTCGCGATCTCGCGAGCGACGTCCATCACCTCGTCGAGCATCGCTTCCTGCGTCTCGAACAGGTCGTTGACCAGGCCGAGCGCGAGCGCGCGCGCCGCCGGCAGGCGACGCCCCGTGTAGGCGAGCTCGCGTGCGATGCCCTCGGGAATCAGCTTCGGCAATCGTTGCAGCGTACCGAGATCGGCGGCCAGTCCGATGTTGATCTCCTGCACGCAGAAGAACGCGTCGTTCGTGCAGTAGCGCAGGTCGCAGGCGCAGACGAGATCGACGCCGCCGCCGATGCACCCGCCCTGGATCGCCGCGATGACCGGCATCCGCAACTGCGCGAGCCGATCGAAAGTGCGCTGCATGTCGGCGAGCAGCAGCGCGATATTCGCCCGCGAAGCCGCCCGCGAATCGTCCAGCAAGATCGCCGAGCCGAAAGCTTCGAGCGCCATCCCCGCACTGAAGTGCTTGCCGCTGGAATCGATCACCAGCACGCGCGCCGGCGCCTCGCGCTGCAGCCGCTCCAGGATCTCGTCGAGCTCCCGCCAGAACGACGGACTCATCGCATTGAACGCCTCGGGCCGGTCCAGCGTGAGCCGAGCGACACGATCGACGATCTCGAATCGAAAATTCACTCGTCATCCTCCAGAGGCGATCGGGCCGGTTCGAGTCGCCGGAAATGGCGTGGCAAGACTGCCGCGGGTCCCGATCCGTTGTGGTTTCATCCTAGCAGTGAACGCTCGCGCGGCGTCGCGCACCCCGGGACGCAACGACGGCGCGAGAGCAAACGGGCGCACGCGCGACGCGCGCTCGGCGAGCCGGCCGCTACCGAAAGCAAACTCGCGGGACCCGTCGCCGTGGGGCGCGCAGCGC
>JAEWFA010000057.1 GCA_023389055.1 Pseudomonadota bacterium
CCGCCCCCGCTGCGCCTCGTTCAGAATAGCGATCGGTTGCCGATCGCGCACCTTGCGGGGCTCTGATGCGTTTCCTCACGTGGCTGTTCAACCTGTTGCTGTTCGTGGCGGCGCTCGGCTTCGCGCTGTCGAACACCGACAACGTCGAGTTGCGTTTCCTGGTGGGCCAGTTGTCCTGGCACGCGCCGCTCGTCGTCTTCCTGCTCGTTTTCCTGATCGCCGGCGTCGTGCTGGGCCTGCTCGCTGCGGTGCCCTCGCTGTTTCGCCAGCGGCGCGAGATCGCGCGGCTCACGAAGGCGCTGCGGCACGCCGCTCCGGTGCCGGAGGCCGTGTCGCCGCCACCGCCGGTCGAGCCGGTGACGGAACCGGCCACCGGGCTGGGCGTCTGATCGCCCCCGCGCGATGCTCGAGTTCGAAGCGTGGTGGCTGCTGGCGATACCCCTGTTCTTCGGGCTGGGTTGGTTCGCTTCGCGCTACGAATCCGGGCAGGCGGCCAGCGCAGTGCGTCGCGACGGTCTGCCCGACGCGTACTTCCGCGGGTTGAACTTCCTGCTCAGCGAGCAGTCGGACAAGGCGATCGACGCATTCATCGACGTCGTGCGCGTAGACCCGGAGACGATCGAGCTGCACTTCGCGCTGGGCAACCTGTTCCGCCGGCGCGGCGAAACCGATCGGGCGATCCGCGTGCACCAGAACCTCGTCGAACGCGGCGATCTCGATGCCGCGCAGCGAGAGCAGGCGTTGTTCGAGCTCGGACAGGACTACCTGAAGGCGGGACTGCTCGATCGGGCCGAGGACGCATTCAAGCGTCTGGCAACCACCCGCTACGGGCTGCAATCGCTGCAGCACCGGCTCGATATCGCGCAGATGGTGCGCGACTGGCCTCAGGCGATCGAGCTCGCCGAGCGCCTGCAGCGAGACCTCGGCGAGAATCGTTCGCGCGCCATCGCGCACTTTCGCTGCGAGCTCGCGGCGCAGGCGCTGATGGGCGACGCGCCCACGCGTACGGTCGATGCGCTGCGCGAGCTCGATCTTGCCGTGCGTGCCGATCCGCGTCACCCGCGTCCGGCGCTGCTGCGCGGCGAGGTGGCCCTGGCCGAAGGACATCCGCAGACGGCGATCGAAGCGTGGAAGGACGTGCAGCGTTCGAATCCGGCGTGGCTTGCGCTCGTTGCGCAGCAATGGCTCGACGCGTTCGCCGCGCTCGGGCGCCGCGACGAGGGGATCGAGGCGCTGGAGCAGGTGCAGCGCGAGCATCCTTCCATCGACACCTTCGCCGCGCTGGTCGACGCGCGCGCCGGGCGCGACGGCGGCGAGCGCGCGGTGCAGTGGGCAGAGCAGGCGCTGCGCGCGTCGCCTTCGCTGCTCGGTCTCGAGAAGCTGCTGAGCACGAAGGCCGCGCTGCTGGACGCAGGCGAGCGCACCGAGATCGAACTCGCGCAGCAGCTGATCCAGGCGCAGGCGAGACGCCTGTCGCGCTACGTCTGTTCGAATTGCGGATTCAAGGCGAGCCGGTTCTACTGGCAGTGCCCCGGGTGCAATCGCTGGGATACCTACGCGCCCAAGCGAAGCGAGGAGCTCGAACGTGACTGAAGCCGTCGGACCGGCACTCCGGGTTGGGCCGGCCCCGCCCGACTTCTCGTCCGCGCGCGTGCTCGTGGCCGGCGACCTGATGCTCGATCGGTACTGGTTCGGCGATGTCTCGCGAATCTCGCCCGAGGCGCCGGTGCCGGTCGTTCGCGTGACGCGCAGCGAGGAACGCCTGGGCGGTGCGGCCAACGTGGCTTTCAACGTCGCCGTGCTCGGTGCCGGTGCAACGCTCGTCGGCGTCGTCGGCGACGACGAACCGGGGGCGCGCCTCCAGGCGCTTGCCGCCGGCTGCGGCATCGAGTTGCGGGCCGGCCGCGACGCGCAGGTGCCCACGACCATCAAGCTTCGCGTGATCGGGCGCAACCAGCAATTGCTGCGCGTCGACTTCGAGCAGGCGCCCAGCGAACCGATGCTCGTGCGTACCGGCGCCGCCGTGCGCGAAGCGCTGCCGTCGTGCCGCGTGCTCGTGCTCTCCGATTACGGCAAGGGCGCGCTGGCGCGCATCGACTCGCTGATCGCGCTGGCGCGCGAAGCGAATCGCACGGTGATCGTCGATCCGAAGGGGGACGACTACACGCGCTACGCGGGCGCCACGATTCTCACGCCGAACCGGGCCGAGTTGCGCGAGGTCGTCGGGAGCTGGCGCGACGAGTCCGACCTGCGCCTGCGCGCCCAGGCACTGCGCGAATCGCTCGGGGTGCGCTACTTGCTGCTCACCCGCTCCGAAGAGGGGATGACGCTGTTCTCCGATGATGGCGTGCTCGACGTTGCTGCGCAGGCGCGCGAGGTCTATGACGTGTCCGGGGCGGGAGACACCGTGGTGGCGGTGCTCGCCTCGATGATCGCTGCCGGTCGGCCCGTCGACGAGGCGGTACGACTGGCAAACCGGGCCGCCGGCATCGTCGTCGGCAAGCTCGGCACGGCGGCCGCGACACCGCAGGAGTTGTTCGGGTGAAGCGCGCCGGCATGCGCGCGCTCGTCGCAGGCCACGTCGCGGCTTGCGCGCGCGCGCTCCTCGTCTTCCTGGCGCTCGCGCTCGGCAGTGCCGCCACCTACGCGCTCGACGCCAACACGGCTTCCGCCGACGAACTGCAGACCATCCGCGGCATCGGCCCGGCAACGGCAGCGCGCATCGTCCAGGAGCGACAGCGCGAGCCGTTCCGCGACCTCGACGATCTTCGCAGCCGCGTGCGCGGAATCGGCGAAAAGAACCTGCGCAAGATGCAGGACGCAGGACTCGCCGTCGGCGGTGCGCACGTCGTCGAAGGAACCGGCCGGGCGAAAGTGATCGAGCCTGCCGCATCCCGGCGCGACGCAAGCCCCGCGCGCATCGAGCGCTACGTGGGGCGTCCGCGGTGACGGCGTCGAGTCCTTCGCACCCGGTGCTCACCGCGATCGATCGCCTGCGGCTATATGGGCGGCTCACGCGACTGCACCGCCCGATCGGCACGCTGCTGCTGCTGTGGCCGACGTTGTGGGCGTTGTTCGTCGCGGCCGACGGCTGGCCGGGCAATTACGTGCTCTTCGCGTTCGTGCTCGGCACGCTGCTGATGCGCTCGGCGGGTTGCGCGATCAACGACTGGGCCGACCGCGACTTCGACGGGCGGGTCGAGCGCACGCGCGAGCGTCCGCTGGCGACGGGCGCCTTGCGGCCTTGGGAGGCGCTCGCCGTCTTCGGGGTGCTCTCGCTGCTCGCGCTGCTGCTCGTGCTGCCCCTTCCCGGGCTGGTCTGGGTGCTGGCCGCCGTCGCCGCGTTCCTCGCCGCGAGTTATCCGTTCACCAAGCGTTTCCTCGCGTTGCCTCAGGCATACCTGGGGATCGCTTTCGGCTTCGGCATCCCGATGGGCTTCGCCGCGGTGCAGGGGACGTTGCCGCCGGCAGCGGGATGGATGCTGGCGGCGAACATCTTCTGGGCGCTCGCCTACGACACCGAATACGCGATGGTAGACCGCGACGACGACCGGAAGATCGGCATTCGCACCGCGGCGATCACCTTCGGGCGCCTCGACGTGCTGATGGTGATGATCTGCTACGCGATGACGATCGCGCTGCTCGCGCAGGTCGGCCGCATCGAGCAGCTCGGCGCGCCGTACTACGCCGGGCTTGCGGGTGCCGCCGCCATCGCCGTCTGGCACTACACGATGATCCGCGATCGCAGCCGCGCCGGCTGCTTTCGCGCGTTCAATCACAACAACTGGTTCGGCGCCGTCGTTTTCGCGGGGATCGCCGTGGATCTGATGTTCTGAGCGAAGGGAAGGAGTTCCCTTACTTCCCGAACTCCTCCCCCAACTGCGCCCCCCGCCGTTCGGCTGCGCGCAGCGCGTCGACGAAGATCGTGCGCAGCGGACTGGCATCGAAGACTTCCAGCGCGGCGGCGGTCGTGCCGCCCTTGGAAGTGACTCGTTTGCGCAGCGAGGCAACGGGCTCATCGCTGCGAATCGCCAGTTCCGAGGCGCCGGCGAACGTGTGCAGCACGAGCGAGCGCGCCTGGCGCTCGTCAAGCCCGAGCGTGCACGCGGCCTGCTGCATCGCCTCCATCAGCAGGAACACGTAGGCCGGGCCGCTTCCGCTCACCGCGGTCACCGCATCGAGGGCAGGCTCGGCATCGACCCAGACGATTTCGCCGACGACCGACAACGTTCGCGCCGCGAGGTCGCGGTCGACCTCGGCGAGTTCCTTCGCCGCGTAGAGCCCGGTGACGCCGCGGCCGATCAGCGCCGGAGTGTTCGGCATTGCGCGAACGATCCGCCGATGCCCATCGAGCCAGCGCGCGACGTCCGCACTGCGGATTCCGGCGGCGATGCTCACGACGAGCGCGCCGGAGAGCGCCGCGCCCAGCCCCTCGATCGCGGCGCGCATCTGCTGCGGCTTCACGGCGAGCACGCACAGTTCGGCGCCCTTCAGCGCGTCGACGTCGGCCGATTCGATCGCAACGACGCCGAAACGCTCGCGCAGCGTCTCGCGCTGCAGTGCCGCCGGCTCGACGACGACGAAGGAGGCGGGAGCGACATCGCGGGCAACGAGGCCGCCGATCAGGGCGGCGGCCATGTTGCCGCCTCCGATGAATGCGATCTTCATGGACGAACTCCGGGAACGAATCGGGAAAATCGCCGAAGCGCGCGGCGAAGTCCGGCTACCGCGGCGAAAAGGCTCATGCCGCGCGGTGCACGCCGGTGCGCATCAGGTGCAGCGGACGCATGCCGAGCGCGAGCAGCGAAAGCGCGTACAGCGCGGCGCCGCCCGCGACGAAGCCCAGCACGAGCACGATGCGCAGCGCCGGTTGCGCGCGAAGCGCGATCCAGTCGAAGCGGTCGACGCCGTAGCGCAGCGCCGCGGCGAGCGCCGCCGCGGCCAACGCGGTCTGCAGCAGGAACCTGGTCCATCCCGGCGACGGGCGCCATGAATTGCGCCGATACAGTCCGATGAGGAGCATCGCAGCGTTGGCCAGCGCCCCGAGCGAGATCGACACCGTCAATCCCGCGTGTCGCAGCCACGGAACCGTGACGAGGTTCATCAATTGCGTGACGACGAGCACGACGAGAGCGATGCGCACGGGCGTGCGCACGTCCTGCTTCGCGTAGAAACCGGGGGCGAGAACCTTGATGGCGATCAGGCCGACGATGCCGATCGAGTACCCCGTCACGGCCAGCCGCGTCATCTGGACGTCGCGTGCATCGAAGCGGCCGTAATGGAACAGCAGCGCGGTCAGCGGCTCTGCCAGCACGGCAAGCCCCACCATGCACGGCACGGCGAGGACGACGCACAGGCGCAGCCCCCAGTCGAGCAGCGCCCGGTAGTCGTCGTCGCGGCCGTCGGCGCGCGCGCGCGACAAGGTCGGCAGCAGCACGGTTCCCAGCGCGACGCCGAGCAATGCCGTGGGGAACTCCATCAGACGATCGGCGTACGAGATCCACGACACGCTGCCCTCGGCCAGGCGGGAGGCGATGTGCGTGTTGATCAACAGGCTGATCTGCGCGACCGACACCGCGAGCGCGGCCGGCGCCATCAGCGACAGGATTCGTCGCGTGTGCTCGTCGGCGAGCGCGGCGCGCAGCCCGAAGCCGATGCGCGGCAGCATCCCTATGCGACGCAGCGCGGGCACCTGCAGCGCAAGCTGCGCAACACCGCCCAGCACGACGCCCGCCGCCAGCGCGTACACCGGCCGATCGAAGTGATCGGCCAGCCCGATCGCCGAGGCGATGAACGCGAGGTTCAACAGCACCGGCGTGAACGCGGGCACCGCGAAGCGGCGCCAGGTATTCAGGATGCCGGCGGCGAGCGAGACCAGCGACACGAACACGATGTAGGGAAACATCCATCGTGTCATGACGATCGCTGCGTCGAAGACTTCCGGCTGCGACTGCAAGCCGGCCGCTACGAGGGTGACCAGCAAGGGTGCGCCGATCACGCCGAGCACCGAGACGGCGAGCAGCGCCCAGAACAGCAGCGTCGCGACACGATCGACGACGAGTCGGGTTGCCCGCGCGGCGGCTGCCGCATCGCCGGGATGATCCCGCTCCGCCTGCGTGCGCGACTCGGCGAGGATCGGCACGAAGGCCTGCGAGAAGGCGCCTTCGGCGAAAAGGCGCCGCAGCAGGTTCGGCAGGCGGAACGCGACGAAGAATGCATCGGTGAAACCGCTCGCGCCGAACACGGCTGCGGTGATGTTCTCGCGCGCCAGGCCGGTGATGCGCGACAGCAACGTCAGCCCGCTGACGGTCATCGCCGCCTTCGCCAGGCTCATCGTCGGCGCCCCGGGAGCGATTGCACGCGCCTTGCCGCATGCCTGCGAAGTCGGTTATGATCCAAGGCTTTCCAGAATTTTCCGGGCGACGAAACTCCGCGCGGCCGGATCGAAAATCGAGCGAGATTCTCTCATGGCGAACATTGCATCGGCGCGCAAGCGAGCCCGCCAGGCCGTCCAGCGCAACCTGCACAACTCCAGCCTGCGCTCGCGGCTGCGCACGGCGATCAAGTCCGTGCGCAAGGCGATCGCCGCAGGCGATGCGCAGATCGCACGCAGCACGCTGCAGTCGGCACAAGGCGTGATCGATCGCATCGCCGACAAGAAGATCATCCACAAGAACGCCGCCGCACGGTACAAGAGCCGCCTGTCGGCCGCCGTGAAGTCGATGGGCTGAAGAAGAAAGAAGAGGGAAAGGGAAAGGGGACAGCCCTTCCCCTTCCGTCAGTTCCGGGGTCGGTTGCCGAAGAGCGCCGTCCCGATCCTCACGATCGTCGCGCCTTCGGCGATCGCCGACTCCAGGTCGGCCGACATTCCCATCGACAGCGTATCGAAGCCATCGGCCGCCTCCCGGTCGAGCGCGCCGCGTATGCGTTCGTGCAGGCTACGCAACCCGGCGAACCGGCTGCGCTGCAGCGAGACATCGTCGGTGGGTTCGGGAATCGCGGTGAGTCCGCGCACGCGCAGCGCCGGCAGGGCGCGGCATGCCTGCACCAGCGCGCAGGCTTCCTCGGGGGCCACGCCGCTCTTCGACGACTCGCCCGAGACGTTCACCTGCACGCATACCTGGATCGGTCCGAGCGCCGACGGCCGCTGTTCCGACAGTCGCCGGGCAATCTTCTCGCGGTCGATCGAGTGCACCCAATCGAAGTTCCCGGCGATCGGTCGGGTCTTGTTGGACTGGATCGGGCCGATGAAGTGCCACGAGAGCGGCTGACGCCGCTCAGGCCACGAGAGCGGCTGACGCTGCTGCGGCCCCGCGAGTGTAGGCGCTGACCGCTCGTCGCGGCATGCCGCGATCTTGTCCAGCGCTTCTTGCACGTAGTTCTCGCCGAACGCACGCTGCCCCAGGGCTGCGAGCGCGAGGACGTCCGAGGCGGGAAAGGTCTTGCTGACCGCCAGCAGGTGCACCGACTCGCGTCGCCGCGCGGCGGATTCGCAGGCGCGGTCGATTCGCGCGAGGACGCGCTCGTAGCTTTGCCGCAACGGGGAGTCGCCGTTCATCGTCCTGGAGTCCGTCCGGGCTGTCGGTCGCTGCCCGGGTCGGCCGTGTTCCTGAAGATCGGTCCGTGAAGATAACAGTGCGGCGATGACAGTGTGATCGCCGCCAGCGAAGGAGTCCGATGGACATCGCCGAACTGCTCGCGTTCGCCGTCAAGAACAAGGCGTCGGACCTGCACCTGTCTTCCGGCCTGCCGCCGATGATCCGCGTGCACGGCGACGTGCGCCGAATCAATCTGCCGCCGATGGAGCACAAGGACGTCCACGGCATGATCTACGACATCATGAACGACTCGCAGCGCAAGGAGTACGAGGAGCACCTCGAGTGCGACTTCTCCTTCGCGATTCCGGGTCTGGCACGCTTTCGCGTGAATGCCTTCGTGCAGCAGCGCGGCGCCGGCGCCGTGATGCGCACGATTCCGTCGAAGATCCTCACGCTGGAAGAGTTGAACGCGCCGAAGATCTTCACCGAGATCTCGATGACGCCGCGCGGGCTCGTGCTCGTCACCGGCCCAACCGGCTCGGGAAAGTCGACCACGCTGGCGGCGATGATCAACCACATCAACGAGAACGTCTACGGCCACATCCTCACGGTGGAGGATCCGATCGAATTCGTCCACGAATCGAAGCGCTGCCTGATCAACCAGCGGGAAGTCGGGCCGATGACGCTTTCGTTCAACAACGCGCTGCGCTCGGCGTTGCGCGAGGACCCGGACATCATCCTCGTCGGTGAGTTGCGCGACCTGGAGACGATCCGCCTCGCGCTCACCGCCGCCGAAACCGGCCACCTCGTGTTCGGCACCCTGCACACGTCGTCCGCCGCGAAGACCATCGATCGCGTGATCGACGTGTTTCCGGCGGCCGAGAAGGACATGGTGCGCTCGATGCTGTCGGAGTCGCTGCGCGCGGTGATCTCGCAGACGCTGCTGAAGACGAAGGACGGCAACGGGCGTGTAGCGGCGCACGAGATCATGATCGGCACTCCCGCGATCCGCAACCTGATCCGCGAGGCGAAGGTGGCGCAGATGAACTCGGCGATCCAGACGGGCGGGTCGGTGGGAATGCAGACCCTCGATCAGTGCCTCGCCGACCTCGTTCGTCGCAACTCGATCTCGATGCCCGAAGCCCGAGCGGTTGCGACGGTGAAAGACAATTTCCCCGGATGACCGAACACCCAACCAAGGTGCTCTCAGAATGGAACGCGAACAAGCCGCCAAATTTCTGCACGACCTCCTGAAGCTGATGCTCGCGCGTAACGGCTCGGACCTGTTCCTCACGGCCGAGTTTCCGCCGGCGTTCAAGATCGACGGGCGCGTGCAGCCGGTGTCGGGGACGCCGCTGTCGCCGCAGCACACGGTGGAGCTGGCGCGTGCGGTGATGAACGACAAGCAGGCCGCCGAGTTCGAGGCGCACAAGGAGGTGAACTTCGCGATCAGCCCGTCGGGCATCGGGCGGTTCCGCGTGAACGCCTTCATGCAGCAGAACCGCGTAGGCATCGTGCTGCGCACGATCAACACCGAGATCCCCAATTTCGAGCAGCTGCAGCTGCCGTCGGTGTTGAAGGAGCTCGCGCTGACCAAGCGCGGGCTGACGATCATCGTCGGCGCGACCGGCTCGGGCAAGTCGAACACGCTGGCGGCGCTGATCGGACACCGCAACGAGATGACGCACGGCCACATCGTCACCATCGAGGACCCGGTCGAGTTCGTTCATCCGCATCGCAACTGCATCGTCACCCACCGGGAGGTGGGCGTCGACACCGAGGGATGGGAGATCGCGCTGAAGAACACGTTGCGCCAGGCGCCCGACGTGATCATGATCGGCGAGATTCGCGACCGCGAGACGATGGAGCACGCGGTGGCCTTCGCCGAGACCGGACACCTGTGCCTGGCGACGCTGCACTCCAACAGCGCGAACCAGGCGCTCGACCGGATCATCAACTTCTTTCCCGAGGAGCGCAGGGCCCAACTGCTGATGGACCTATCGCTGAACCTCAAGGCGATCATCTCGCAGCGACTGATTCCGTCGCTGGGCGGCAAGGGCCGCGTGCCGGCGGTGGAGATCATGCTGAACTCGCCGCTGATCGCGGACCTGATCTACAAGGGCGACGTCGGCGGGATCAAGGAGATCATGAAGAAAAGCCGCGAACTCGGCATGCAGACCTTCGACCAGGCGCTGTTCGACCTGTTCGAGGTCGGGCGCATCAGCTACGACGATGCGTTGCGCAACGCCGATTCGGTGAACGACCTGCGGCTGAACATCAAGCTGAACAGCAAACGCTCGGAGAGCGATCTCACGCGCAATACCGAGCACCTGGGCATCGTCTGACGATCTTTGCGGCGCGGACCGATCCGCTCAGTCCTTGTGGCGGAAGCGGATGCGTCCCTTCGTGAGATCGTAGGGCGACAACTCCATCGTGACGCGATCGCCGGGAAGCACGCGGATGCGGTGCTTCTTCATCTTGCCGGCCGCATAGGCCGACACCTCGACGCCGTTGTTCAGCGTGACCCGATAGCGCGTATCGGGCAGCACTTCGGCGACGACGCCTTCCATCTCGATCAACTCTTCCTTGGCCATCTCGGCCTCCTGTGTCTGGCGCTCAGTTGCCTGCTCAGCTGCCTGCTCGGTTGCCTTCTCGCCTGCCTTGCGACCGGTGCGCCGATCGGCGACATGATGCGCTTCCGGACAGACGGATACGGAAATTGTCGTGCCGGCCCCGGCATCGAGGGAAACGCGCGGCTGCCGTGCCGGCGAAGGGGCATTCGACGCACGAAACGCGTCGGCGGCACGGCGATTCCGGCGTGACCGCCGGCTTCGGGCGCGGGCAATGCTAAACCGCTGATTGTACGCGAGAAGGGCCTTCGCGGTATGCGGGGTTTGCTTCGTCCCCACCGATCGTCTATAACGGCCTGCATGTCGTTGTCGGGGTTCCTGCGCCGCCTGCCGTGTAGCGTCGCGCGCCTTCTTCGCTCGCAGGCCCCCGCCCCGATCGCGGTCGCCGTCGCTTGCCTGGCGCCGTTGCCGGCCACTGCCGACACCGTGCTGCTGCACAACGGCGATCGGCTCACGGGGCGCATCCTGCACCTGTCGCCCGACTCGCTCACGCTGGAGACCACCTGGGCCGGCGAGATGAAGATCCGTCGATTCGAGGTTCGAGCGATCGAAACCGACAAGCCCGTCGTCGTGCTGCGCGAGCGCACCGAGCGCACCGAGTGGGCGGTCATCTCGCCCGGCGACCCCGGACGGATGATGGTTCGGCACGTCTCACCCGAGGAAGTGTTCGGCACCTCTTCGGCTCGCGGTGAACCGGAGAATGCGCAACCCGAGCCGGCGCCCGAGACGCCGCTCGACGTCGCCTCGCGATCGATTCGCTACATCAATCCGAAACCCGAGGAGAGCGGCGAGGGCGTGTCGCGCGACGGGCGCATCACGCTTTCCGGTGCGGTGCTGCAGGGCAACAGCAAAGGCGAGCGTCTGTACGTCGAGTCGGACTTCAATACCCGAGCGCGTGACTGGCGCTACTCGCTCGGCCTGAAGGCGCGACGCGAGCGCGACGCGGGAAATCTCGTGTCGTCGAACTGGTTGCTTTCGGGCAACTACGACCGCTTCCTCGCCGGCAGCTCGCGGTTCGCCTACCTGCGCACCTCGCTCGAGGAAGACCGCTTTCGCGACATCGAGTTGCGGACGGCGATCGGAGCCGGCCTCGGAACGCAGTTGCTGCAGACCGAGCGGACCCAATTGTCGTTGCGCGCCGGTCTCGACGCCGTCGACTGGCGCCGCTTCGCCGGCGCCGATGAGAGCTATCCCGCCTTCGGTTGGGGCGTGAACCTCACCCGGCGCGTCGAATGGTTCGCTGCGGAGCTCTTCCACGACCAGACCGGCTACTGGAACCTGCACGATACGTCGCAGGTCACCGTCCGCAGCCGCAGCGGCATTCGCCTGCCTTTCGTCTCCGGACTGACGGCGTCGCTGCAGCTGAACCTCGACTGGGAAGGCGAACCGGCGGCAGGCCGGCACGCGACGGATGCGAGCTGGTTGATCGGCGTCGGCTATGCGTGGTGAAACCGCCTCGTTCATCGTGGCCGCCTGTCTCGCCCTGCCGGCGTGCGCAGGGGTGACGCCGGATGAAAGCGGCCCTGCCGCAGCCGGGACAACGAGCGCCGCGACGGCGCCGGGTTCCGGTGACGTCCGACACGCCGGCGCGCGTACCTATGCCGGCGCATATTCCTGCGAAGGTTGCGTCGAACGCACGCTGGTGGTGACGATCTTCGCCGACGGCAGCTACCGTCTGCGCGAGCTTCCGGCGCGGGGAGACCCGGTCCAGGAGCAGGGTCGATGGAGCGCGCATCCCGACGCGCCCGACCGACTGGTGCTCGAATCGACGACCGGCACTCGCGTGCTGCGGCGCACGGCACCGGACGCGTTGACCATCGTCGATCCCGAAGGACGCGAGTTGCGCGGGCTCGTCGGCGGCGTTCTCGCGCGAGTGCCCCGCGTCGATCCTCTTCCCGTCGTCCGGCGTGTCGTGGGCTTGTACCGATCCGGCGTCGAACGCGTGCTCGTCGATTGCGAGAGCGGCGCGACGCTGCGTGTGCTCGCTGGCCCTCCGGGTTCGCCGCAGGCGGCGCTCGACGCTGCCTGGAGCGAGTTGGCACCGCGCGACGACGAGGCGGTGCTCGTCGTGGTGCGCGCGCACGGTGTCGCACCGAGTGCGGGCGGCTCGCCGAGCCCGCACGAAGCGATCTCCATCGACGGCTTCGAGCGCGCAACGCGCAACGGCCGCTGCGGTGCTGCGCCGGCCGAGCGATGAACTTCGAACGCGCCTTTCTCTTCGTCGGATCGATCTCGGCGCTCATCGCCGTCGGTGCGGGCGCGGTAGGCGCGCACGTCGCGCCACGGTTCCTGTCGCCGGGTGCACTCGAGCTATACGACGTCGCCGTGCGCTACCAGACGCTGCATGCGATCGCGCTGTGCATCGTCGCCTTCGCCTGCGAGCGAACCGACGGCTCGGCTGCGGCGAAAGCCGCTGGTGTGCTGTTCGTCGCCGGCACGGTTCTCTTTTGCGGAGCGCTCTATCTGCATGCCATCGCCGGGCTGCGGCAGGCCGCGCGCCTGGCGCCGTTCGGCGGCGCGTCGTTCATCGCCGGCTGGGCGTGTCTCGCGTGGGCGGCGCTTCGCGCAGGCCGAACACCTCGAAGCCGAACAACCGGCACTCGATCGCCCCGTTGAACAGCGGCGTGCGCCGCCGCGCCTGCATTCCGAGCTGGCGCGGAAGGCGCGGATCGCTGCTCAGCACCCACACGCGCCAGCCGGCGAAGCTCTCCTTCAGCGCCGCGCCGAAGGCGCGCATCGCCGCCTCGTGTTGCGGCACCGGCTCGTGCGCCGCGTCAGCGCGCGCCTGCAGTCGCTCGCCGTACGGCGGGTTGGTGACGACCACGCCGGGTGTGTCGAACGGAGCGCGCGCCCGCGCCGCGTCGAGGACGCGCCAGGCGACGGCGTTTTCCGGCACGCCTGCACGGACCAGGTTGCGCCGGGCACGCCCGATCGCTTCGCGATCGATGTCGGAGCCGGCGATGCGTACGGCGTCGGCTTCGCCGGCAAGCCGCTGCGCAGCGATGCGCGCGCGTGCGGCGGCTTCGTCCCGCAGGGATTTCCACAGTGCCGCGTCGTGGTCGAGCAGCCGCTCGAAACCGAAGGAGCGCGCGGAGCCGGGCGCGATGTCGAACGCGTGCTGCGCGGCCTCGATCGCGACCGTGCCCGAACCGCAGAACGGGTCGTAGAGGGGCGTGCCGGGCGCCCACCCGGCCAGCGCGAGCAGCCCTGCCGCCAGGTTCTCCTTCACCGGCGCGCTGCCCTTGTCGTCGGCGCCGGAGCGCCAGCCGCGCTTGAACAGCGGCTCGCCGCTCAGGTCGAGATACAGCGTCGCGTCGCGCGCCTCCAGGTGAGCGAATACGCGCACGTCGGGCGAGCGCGTGTCGATCGAAGGACGCTCGCCGCTCGTCGTGCGCAGGCGGTCGACGATCCCGTCCTTGATGCGAAGCGTCGCGAAGTTCAGGCTGCGCAACGGCGAGCGCTGCGCGCTCACGTCGACGCGCAGCGTGCGGCTCGCATCGAAGTGGTGCTCCCAGGCGACGCCGTTCGCCAGGCGGTACAGGTCGTCGTCGTCGCGATAGCGGCGACGGCCGATGGCGCGCATCACCCGGCTCGCCAGGCGCGACCACAGGTTCACCGAATAGGCGACCGCGCGGTCGCCGCGAAACAGCGCGCCGCCGCCGAGCACGCGGCATTCGGTCGCGCCGAGCGCTTCGAGTTCCTGGACGAGTGCTGCTTCCAGGCCGCGGGGGCACGCGGCGAACAGCTCGAACGGCGCGGCGCTCCGATCGTGCACGTTCAGAACGGCTTGACGACGACGAGCACCACCGCCGCGAACAGGCCGAGCACGGGGATCTCGTTGAACACGCGGAACCAGCGGTGCGTGTGCCGGTCCGAGCCGGCGGCCAGGCCGCGCAGCAGCCGACCGCAGGCGAAATGGTGCGCTAGCAGCAGCACGACGACGGCAAGCTTGGCGTGCATCCATCCCGCGCCGCTTCCGACGCCGTAGCCCAGCCACAGCCACAGGCCGAAAACGACGGCGAGCGCCATCAACGGCTGCATGAAGCGCCACAGCTTGCGCGCCATCGTCAGCAGCCGCTCGCGCTCGGGGCCGGGCGCGGGGACCATGGCGAGGTTCACGAAGATGCGCGGGAGGTAGAACAGTCCGGCGAACCAGCTGGTGATGAACACGATGTGCAGGGCCTTCACCCACAGGTAGCCGGTGGTCATCGGAGTGCGGGGTTCGGGGCGTGGGGGTCGGTGGTGCACGCGACGTGGGCGCCGAAGCCGTGTGCTGCGCGAAGCGCAACGGCTGCGTACGCGGCGAAGGGGGACCGTTGCCCGTCAGCGCTGCGCGGGCCCCGAGCCAGGCCCCGAGCGCAGCGCCTGCCCGGCGCAACCCGAGCGCATCGCACGACCAGAGAAATCAACTCCGGACTTCTCCGTGCCCGAAGACCACGTACTTCAGCGACGTGAGGCCCTCGAGCCCGACCGGGCCGCGGGCGTGCAGCTTGTCGGTGGAGATGCCGATCTCGGCGCCGAGGCCGTATTCGAAGCCATCGGCGAAGCGGGTCGAGGCGTTGATCATCACCGACGCCGAATCGACCTCGCGCAGGAAGCGCATCGCGCGCGCATGGTTCGTCGTGACGATCGCGTCGGTGTGCTGCGAGCCGTAGCTGGCGATGTGGTCGATCGCCTCGTCGATGCCGGCGACGACGCGGATCGCCAGGATCGGCGCCAGGTATTCGGTGCGCCAGTCTTCCTCGGTGGCTTCGCCGCAGGCGATGCCGTGCGTGGAGAGGATCGACCGCGTGTGCTCGTCGCCGCGCAGCTCGACGTCCTTGTCGGCGTAGATTCGCCCGAGTCGCGGCAGGATGCGCTCGGCGATTCCGCGCGCGACGAGCAGCGTCTCCATCGTGTTGCACGGCGAATAGCGTTGCGTCTTCGCGTTGTCGCAGATGCGGATCGCCTGTTCCGGGTCGGCTTCGTCGTCGACGTAGACGTGGCAGACGCCGTCGAGGTGCTTGAGGACCGGCACGCGCGCTTCGCGCGCGATGCGTTCGATGAGCGATCTGCCGCCGCGCGGCACGATCACGTCGACCCATTGCGGCGACGCGATCAGGGCGCCGACTGCCGAGCGATCGGTCGTTTCGATCGCCTGCACGGCATCGTCCGGAAGACCGGCGCTGCGCAGCCCTTCCCGCACGAGCGCCGCGAGCGCCTGGTTGCTGTGGAATGCCTCCGAGCCGCCGCGCAGGATCGTCGCATTGCCCGACTTGATGCACAGTGCCGCCGCGTCGATCGTCACGTTCGGTCGCGATTCGTAGACGATGCCGATGACGCCCAGCGGAACGCGCATCTGCCCGACCTGGATTCCGGTGGGGCGATAGCGCAGGTTCGAGATCTCGCCCACCGGATCGGGCAGTGCCGCGACCTGCAGCAGTCCTTCGCGCATGTTCGCCAGTACGGCGTCGCTGAGCGCGAGGCGGTCGACGAAAGCCGCGTCGTGCCCGGCCGCGCGCGCGGCAGCGAGGTCGCGTTCGTTCGCCTCGGCCAGCCGGGCCGCGTTGCGCTCGATGGCCTCGGCGGTGCCCTCCAGCGCCCGATTCTTCGCTGCGGTGGCTGCGCGCGCCATCACGCGGCTTGCCGCGCGTGCGCGGCGCCCGACGTCGGAGACGTAGCCGCCGATGTCGATCGATTCAAGCTCCATCTGGATTCCCCACGAGAACGGGGGCGCCGGCAATGCGCAGCGCCAGCGATTCGAGCCCCTGCCAGGCGTTGCCCGCTTCGATGCCCTTGACCATTCTATCGGCGCGCGCGGCGCACCGCAGCGCTTCGCGCAGCGCCGCAG
>JAEWFA010000050.1 GCA_023389055.1 Pseudomonadota bacterium
CCTTTCATTCGATCCTCTTCGAGATCGCCGGCAGCCCGATGCTGATCGAGCTTGCCGAGAGCGTCGCCGAGGTCGTCGAGGGCAGCCGACGCGTGGCCTTCGCCGACCCGGCGCGCGTGCGCGAGCCGATCCGCGAGCATCGGCGCATTCTCGACGCCCTCGGAGAGCACTCGGCCCGCGCGGCAAGGCGCGCGATGCGCGCGCACATCGTCAACGCCGCCGATCGCGCGGGACTGGAGCTGAAGATCCCCGGCGTCTGATGACGAATCCGCTGGCTCACGAGCGGCGCTCGGCACCGATCACTGCACTAGACTGTCGGTCGGACACATTCCGAAGCGGGGAGCCTGGCATGTACGGACGGATACTCGTGCCCTACGACGGCAGCGCGACGTCGATCGAGGCGCTGGACGAAGCCGTCCGGCTCGCCAGACTGTGCTCGTCGCGGCTGCGCGTGATTCATGTCGTCGATCCGCTGCTGTACATCACCGGCTTCGAGGTCGGTGCGGTGTACGCCAACGAGATCCTTCCCGGGCTGCTCGCCGCCGGCGACGAAATGCTGCGCAAGGCATGCGACCCGATCGCGGCGCAAGGCCTGGCACTCGAAAGCGAGGTGATCCAGAGCAGCGGCGAGCGCGTTGCGCGCATCATCGTCGAGCAGGCGGCGCTGTGGAGCGCCGACCTGATCGTCATCGGCACGCACGGCCGGCGCGGCGTCGACCGGGTGCTGATGGGCAGCGACGCCGAGCTGGTCGCGCGCACTTCGCCGGTGCCGGTTCTGCTCGTGCGCGCCAAGGGTTGAACGAACAGGCGCCAGTCCGCCGGAGAGAACCGATGAACATCGAAGAACTCGTCGCGATCGACATCCATACCCACGCCGAGACGTCGACGCGGATGATGCCCGACGAGGCGCAGGCCGAGGCGCTCGAGGCGCGCGGGCGCTATTTCCGCTACGAGGTCAAGCACCCGACGATCGCGCAGATGGCCGACTACTACCGCCAGCGCAAGATCGGCTTCGTCGTGTTCACCGTCGATCACGAGCGCGGAATGGGGATCAAGCGGATCTCCAACGAGGAGGTGGCCGAGTCGGCGGCCGAGCATGCCGACATCTGCATCCCGTTCGCGAGCATCGACCCCGCGCGCGGCAAGATGGGCGTTCGCGAGGCGCGCCGTCTCATCGAGCATTTCGGCGTAAAGGGTTTCAAGTTCCATCCGATCATCCAGGGCTTCCATCCGAACGATCGCGACGTCTATCCGCTGTACGAAGTGATCGCCGAGGCGGGGCTCGTCGCGCTCTTCCACACCGGGCAGACGGGAATCGGTGCGGGCATGCGCGGCGGCGGCGGGTTGCGGATCAAGTACGCCGATCCGATCCTGCTCGACGACGTCGCGGCCGACTTCCCCGACATGCAGATCGTCATGGCGCACCCCGGCGTGCCGTGGCAGGACGAGCAGTTGTCGGTGGCGTTGCACAAGCCGAACACCTGGATCGACCTGTCGGGCTGGTCGCCGAAGTACTTCGAGCCGAAGCTCGTGCAGTACGCGAACACGTTGCTGAAGGACCGCGTGCTCTTCGGCACCGACAACCCGGTGATCCTGCCCGATCGCTGGATCGCCGATTTCGAGAAGATCGCCATCAAGCCGGAAGTGCGTCCATTGATCATGAAGGAGAACGCCGTGCGCCTGTTGAAGCTCGCTTGAACGCGATCTTCCTGGCGATCGTCCTCGCCGCCTTCGGCACTGCCGCCTGGCGCGAGCTCCACTCGGTTTCCGCCGACGGCGCCGCCTCGCCGATGCAGGCGCTGACGACGGCGACGATCGCATCGGCCAGCGACGCGGTCACGTTGGCCATCGGGCTCGTCGGCGCGCTCGCGCTGTTTCTCGGGCTCATGAAGGTTGCCGAGGCGGGCGGGCTGCTGACGATCCTCGCCCGGCTGATCCGGCCGCTGATGACGCGGCTGTTCCGCGACGTGCCGCCCGAGCATCCGGCAATGGGCGCGATGGTGCTGAACCTGTCCGCCAATGCGCTCGGACTGGGCAACGCCGCGACGCCGTTCGGCATTCGCGCGATGCAGGAACTCGACAAGCTCAATCCGCGTCCCGGGACGGCCACCGACGCAATGGCGCTGTTTCTCGCGATCAACACGTCGAGCGTGACGCTGCTGCCGACGGCGGTGATCGCGTTGCGAGCGGCGGCGGGGTCGACGGACCCCGCGGGGATCCTGCCGACGACGCTGTTCGCGTCGATCTGTGGAACGGCTGCGGCGATCGCGACGGCCTTCGCGCTTGCGCGGCACTTTCCGGCAGGCGCGTCCTCCGAGCCGGCGTCGATCGCTTCGCCGGACGGCGCAGGCGCTGCCGCTGCACGAGAGCCGGCCGCGAAAGATTTCGACGCTGTCCGCGGCGTCGATGCCTACCCGTTCTGGATCTCGACGCTCGCGCTCTTCGCGCTGGCGGCGCTCGTCCCGGTCACCGTCGTCTGGGGGCGAGCGATCTCGCCATGGATCGTTCCGGCGCTCGTCGCCGGCTTCCTGTGCTTCGGCCTGCTGCGCGGCGTCCGCGTGTACGAGCGCTTTGTCGAGGGGGCGAAGGAGGGCTTCGAAGTCGCCGTGCGGATCATTCCGTACCTCGTCGCGATTCTCGTGGCGATCGGCATGCTGCGCGCGAGCGGTGCGCTCGATGCGATCGTCGGCTCGATCGGCGGCTTCACGGCGCGCTTCGGCCTGCCGGCCGAGGCGCTGCCCATGGCGCTGCTGCGTCCGCTTTCGGGCTCGGGCGCGTACGGCGTGATGGCGTCGATCATCGGCGATCCGGCGATCGGTCCGGACAGCTACGTCGGCTATCTCGTGAGCACGCTGCAGGGTTCCTCGGAGACGACGTTCTATGTGCTCGCGGTCTACTTCGGCGCCGTCCAGGTGCGCCGCGTGCGCCACGCGCTCGCAGCGGCATTGGTGGCGGATTTCGTAGCGGTGGTCGCCGCGGTCGCGGCCTGCCGTTATCTGTTTGGCTGAGCGTCGAGCGGCTTCTTCGGCTGTCGCGCTGGCGATGCGTGCGAGTACACTGCGACTCGTGCGCCGAGCGCGCATCCGCTAGGGGTGCTGTCGAGCCGGGAGTTGTTCCGGCCGACGGCTGAGAAAGTCCCTTTGAACGTGTTGAGACAATCCTCACGCACGGAAGCCATGACGAACGCCGTCCGCAATACCGCTCTGGTTCCTTTGTCCGACACCGAGCGCCTGTTCGGCTGGCGTGATCACGCCGCGCTCTGGCTGAGCCTCGGCGTCGGCCTGCTCGTGATGCAGGTCGGTGCCTATCTCGTGCCGGCGATGGGAACGCGTGCAGCGCTCGTCGCGATCGCCGCCGGGTCGTTGATCGGCTCCGGACTGCTCGCGTGGACCGCGAAGATCGGCTGCGATAGCGGGTTGTCCAGCGCGGGCCTGATGCACGCCGCGTACGGCAGCCGCTTCGCGCGATTGCCCGTGTTCCTGAACGTCGTGCAGCTCATCGGCTGGACCACCTTCGAGCTCGTCGTCATGCGCGACGGGACGATCGCGATCGCGCGCGAGGCGGGCTGGCTCGCAGCATCCTCGTGGCCGTTCGTCGTGACGCTCGCCTGGGGCGCGCTGCTCGTCGCACTGCTGTCGGGGTCGATGGTGCGGCTGGTGCGCCGCTTTGTCGGGCGCTACGGGCTGCCGCTCGTCGTGTTGTCGCTGCTGTGGCTGTCCTGGCAGTTCCTCGGCCGTGCGCAGCAGATCGGCTGGGCCACGCTGTGGAACCGGCCCGGCGACGGGGGCATGAGCACGCTGTCGGCGCTCGACCTCGTCATCGCGATGCCGATCTCGTGGCTGCCGCTGGTGGCCGATTTTGCGCGGCACGGGCGCGACGGGACGAGTGCGTTGCGTGGAACCTGGATCGGCTACGCGATCGCCAACATCTGGTGCTATGCGCTCGGCGTGCTGGTCGCGCTCACCGTTCCGTCCACCGACCTCGTCGCGGCGCTGCTGCTCGCGCAGGGCGGGCTCGTCGCGCTCGGGTTGATCCTGATCGACGAGGTCGACAACGCCTACGGCGACCTCTATTCGGGCTCGGTGGCCGGTCACAGCCTGCTGCCGCGCCTCGGACAGCGCGGCTGGGCGGTCGCGCTGGCCGTCGGCTGCACGCTGTTCGCGCTCGTGCTTCCGATGCACAGTCTCGAACCCTTCCTGCTGATGCTCAGCTCCGTGTTCGTGCCGCTGTACGGCGTAATTCTCGGGAGACTCGGCGGCGCCGACGACGTTGCCGCGCGCGTCGGGGCTACGGGCGTCAACGGCGGGGCGGTCGCCATCTGGCTGCTCGGCGTGGCAACGTTTCACCTGTCGGCGCAGTTCACGCCGCAAATCGGTTCTGCGCTGCCGACGCTTGCGCTCACTTACGCTCTGGCGTGGGTCACGCGGGGCGCATCAGGCTTGGCGAGTCCGCGTGCTGCGTGAACGAAGATCGCTGCTGGATCGCGTCGAGCTGAAGGTTCCGCCGCCGGCCGTCACGCTCGCGGTCGGCTTGTTGATGTGGGGGCTGGCGCGGTGGCTGCCGATGTTCGAGTTCGCGCTGCCTTGGCGTCGCGCGCTCGCCTGGGCTTTCGTGCTCGTCGGCATCGCGTTGATGAGCGCGTGCGCACTGCAGTTCCGTCGCGCCGGCACGACGGTCAATCCGATGACGCCGGCAAAGACCTCGGCGCTGGTCGATACGGGCTTGTATCGCTTCAGCCGCAATCCCATCTATCTGGCTGACGGGCTGATCCTCGTCGGCTGGGGGATCTGGCTGGCCAATGCGGCCTCGCTGGCGGCGATCGCGCTGTTCGTTGCTTACCTCGACCGCTTTCAGATCGAGCCCGAGGAACGCGCTTTGCACGCGGCCTTCGGCGCCGGCTTCGACGCGTATCGCGCGCGCGTGCGGCGCTGGATCTGATGAGGAAGTGAAGGGTGAGGGTGAAGGGGGAAGGGTGAAGGGTGAAGGGGGCGCATTGCGTCGACTGCTGCGCTAGGATCGGCCGATGATCCCGTTGTCCGTTCTCGATCTCGTGCACGTGCGCGAAGGCGAAACGCCAGCCGATGCGTTTCGCCAGACGCTCGAACTGGCCCGCGCCTGCGAGCGCTTCGGCTATCGTCGCTACTGGATTGCCGAGCACCACAACATGACGGGGATCGCCAGCGCGGCGACCTCCGTCGTCATCGGCCATGTGGCCGGCGGGACGAGCACGTTGCGCGTCGGCGCCGGCGGCATCATGTTGCCGAACCACTCGCCGCTGGTGATCGCAGAGCAGTTCGGCACGCTCGAGTCGCTGTACCCGGGGCGCATCGAACTCGGTCTCGGACGCGCGCCTGGCACCGACCTGACGACAATGCGGGCGATGCGCCGCGACCCGCATGCCGCGGAAGCGTTTGCCGACGACGTGCTCGAACTGCAGGCGCTGTTCGGCCCCGTGCAGCCCGGGCAGCCGTACCAGGCCGTGCCCGGTGCGGGCTTGAACGTGCCGCTGTGGATTCTCGGTTCGAGCCTGTACGGCGCGCAGTTGGCCGCCGCGCTCGGGCTGCCGTATTCGTTCGCATCGCATTTCGCGCCCGAGGCGCTGATGCACGCGCTTGCCGCCTACCGAGAGCGCTTCCGCGCGTCGACGCAACTCGCGTCGCCCTATGCGATGCCGGCGGTGAACGTCGTCGTCGCCGACACCGACGACCAGGCGCGCCGACTTTTCACGAGCGCGCAGCAGGCCTTCACTCGGATGATCCGCAACACGCGCGGGAAGCTGCCGCCTCCGGTGGACGACATCGAGTCGTTCTGGACGCCGGCGGAGAAGGCGCAGGCCTCGCGAATGCTTTCGTGCTCGTTCGTCGGTGCGCCCGACACCGTGCGCCGCGAGCTCGAGGCATTCGTTGCGCACACGAAGGCCGACGAGCTGATCGTCGCGTCGGCGATCTTCGATCCGGCCGCTCGACGGCGTTCGTACGAGATGCTGGCGCATCTGTGGCTCGACATTTGACATCCGGCGTGCGTCGGACGTAACCTCGATCGGTCTCATCGCGCCGATTTGAGGATCAGCTTGCGGGCGCGTTACAAGTACGGCTAAAGCGGCCTGGTTCAATCCGATCGAGCCCGACCCGCCAGCAAGCCGGTCGGGTTTTTCGTTTCCGGAATTCGAAGTTGGCTGCGACGGACCCTCCTGTCGTGCAACTCGCATCGGCGCGCGATGCGTCCGAGGTCCTGCTCGAAGCGGGAGCCCCAGGCGAAGCGCGCGTCGACGAATCGACGCCGCCTGCTGCGCCTCCAGGCTCGGTCGGCGTCGTCGAGCCGCGGCGCATGCGCTTTTCGGAGCCGCTCGCCCTCGCCAGCGGCGCATCGATCGCCGGCTACGAACTCGTCTACGAGACCTACGGAGCGTTGAACGAAGCGCGCAGCAATGCCGTGCTCGTCTGCCACGCGCTGAACGCCGGCCATCACGTCGCCGGCACCTATGCGGCTTCGCCGAAAGACGTCGGCTGGTGGGACAACATGGTCGGCCCCGGCAAGCCGGTCGACACCGACCGCTTCTTCGTGATCGGCGTGAACAATCTCGGCAGCTGCTTCGGCTCGACGGGACCGATGCATCCGAATCCCGCCACCGGCAAGCCTTATGGTCCCGATTTCCCGGTCGTGACGGTCGAAGACTGGGTGCACGCACAGGCCCGGCTGGCCGACGCGCTGGGCATAGAGCGCTTCGCGGCGGTGATGGGCGGAAGTCTCGGCGGGATGCAGGCTCTCGCCTGGTCGATCCTGTATCCCGACCGCATCGCACACTGCGTCGCGATCGCCACCGCGCCGAAGCTGTCGGCGCAGAACATCGCGTTCAACGAAGTCGCGCGCCGCGCGATCGTCACCGATCCCGATTTTCATGGTGGGCGCTTCTACGAGCACGGCGTCGTTCCGGCGCGCGGGCTGCAGGTCGCGCGGATGATCGGACACATCACCTACCTTTCCGACGACGTCATGGCCGAGAAGTTCGGCCGTGCGTTGCGTCGACACGTCAGCGACACCGCACTGCGCAGCGAATACCGGTTCACCTTCGACGTCGAGTTCGAGATCGAGTCGTACCTGCGCTACCAGGGCGAGAAGTTCTCTTCGTACTTCGACGCGAACACCTACTTGCTGATCACGCGCGCGCTGGACTACTTCGATCCGGCGCTCGCGCACGGCGGAGACCTTGCCAGCGCGTTGGCGGGAACCACGGCGGACTTCCTCGTCGTGTCGTTCTCCACCGACTGGCGTTTCGCGCCCGAACGCAGCCGGGAGATCGTCGAGGCACTGCTCGCCAACGGGCGGCGCGTCACCTACGCCGAGGTCGACGCGCCGCACGGCCACGACGCCTTCCTGCTCGAGGATCCGCAGTACGTGGCGGTGATGCGCGCCTGGTTCGAACGGGTCGCGGCGTGCGTGGGGGTCGCGCGGTGAGCACTCTCCCCGGCACGACCAACGGGCTGCGCGCGGATCTCGCGCTGATCGCCGCGTGGGTCACGCCCGGATCGCGCGTGCTCGACCTCGGCTGCGGCGACGGTGCGCTGATGGCGCACCTGCAGCGCTCGAAAGGCTGCCGAGGCTACGGCGTGGAGATCAACGACGCGCAACTGCTTGCCTGCATGGGGCGAGGCATCGACGTCATCCAGCAGGACATCGAATCGGGCCTGGGAATGTTCCACGCGCTTGCCTTCGACGTCGTCGTGCTTTCGATGGCGATCCAGGCCACGCGCGAGACCGAGCGCGTATTGCGCGAGATGAGCGAGGTCGGTCGCGAGGGCATCGTCTCGTTCCCGAACTTCGGGCACTGGTACCACGCATGGTCGATCCTGCGCGGGCGCATGCCGGTGTCGCGCGAAATGCCCTACGCGTGGTACGACACGCCGAACCTGCACCTGGCCACGGTTCGCGACTTCGAGGAGTTCCTCGATCGCCTCGGGCTCGACGTCACGGCGAGCGCCTTCCTCGTCGACGGACGCCCGGTGCACCGGCTGGCCGGCCTGCGCGCCACGCAGGCGATCTACCGCTTCCGGCGGCGCTGAAGTCAGCGCACGTCCGCGTATTCCATCTTCGCAGCGCGGCGTGCTCATCCCGGGCCTCCCGGTTCGTTCACGATTGCGCCCCCGGCTCGAGGCGCAACAGGCTGCCGTCGTCCTCGTCGGTAAGCAGGTACAGCAGTCCGTCGCGGGACGTTCGCACATCGCGTACCCGCTGGCGAAGGTCCTGCAGCAAGCGCTCTTCCTGCACGACGCGGTTCTCCGAGATGCTCAGCCGCGAGAGCAGTCGGAATTTCAGTGATCCGACGAACGCGTTGCCGCGCCACTCCGGGAATCGATCGCCCACGTAGAACGCCAGTCCCGACGGCGCGATCGACGGCGTCCACTGCCACGCCGGCGGTTCGACGTCGGGTCGCTGCGTTCCCTCGCCGATCGTGAAGCCGGTAACGTATTCCTTGCCGTAGGTGATCACCGGCCAGCCGTAATTCGCTCCGGCGCGGACGACGTTCACTTCGTCACCGCCCTGCGGGCCATGCTCGTCGATCCACAGCTCTCCGGTGGCCGGATTCAGCGATGCGCCCTGCGCGTTGCGCAAGCCGTAGGCGAAGACGTCGGGGAGCGCGCCTTCCCGATGCACGAAGGGGTTGTCGTCCGGGACGCTGCCGTCGGCGCGAATGCGGACGATCTTTCCGTAGTGGTTGTCCAGCTGCTGGACGCGATCGCGATGCGAGAAGCGATCGCCCATGGTGACGAACATCGTTCCGTCGCGCGCGAACACGATGCGCGATCCGAAGTGGTTGCCTCCCGAGGGGGCGTCCTTCTGTGCCCAGATGCGCGTAATGCCGCGCAGCGCGGGTGTCGGTCCGTCGGCGAATTCCGCGCGCGCCACCGCCGTGCGAGCGCCGCCGTCGATCGGCTCGGCATACGACAGGAACACCGCCGGCTCGCGCTCGAAGTCGGGCGAGAGCACGACGTCGAGCAGCCCGCCCTGGCCTCGTGCGAATACCTTCGGCACGCCCTCGAGCGGCTTGGACAGGCGTCCCGACAGCGAGACGACGCGAAGGCGACCGGGGCGCTCGGAGACGATCATGCGTCCGTCGGGCAGGAAGTCGAGCGACCACGGATGCTCCAGACCCGACGCGACACGAGCCACCCGCGGCGCCGCAGAAGCGCCCGGCGCGCCGGCGGCGGGCGACTGCGCGTGCGCGTCGCGCAGCGCAGCCGGTCCCCATGCGCCGGCGCTCGCTCCTGCGAGCGCGCCCAGCGAGATCGCCCGCATGACGCTGCGGCGCGAACCATCGCATCGTTCGTCCTGCCTGCAGTGTTTCATCCGGTCCCCTCCGTTGCAGCGGGTGGCGCCCGGTTCTCCGCCCGGCTACGGTGCCGGCCAGATGGCCCGGTTCGCCCGTTCAGGCGTCGTCCGGACCCCCGGCGCCGGTGCGGATGAACGCGGCGATCGCTGGGTTGGCGCGCAGCGCGGCGAGCTCGGCCGCGTCGGGCAGGTGCGGGCGATCGCGGTCGCGGTTCACCAGGCAGAGGAAGCCGAGCGGCTCGTCGTCGGCGCGGAACTGGTGCCAGGTGTGCGGATCGATCGATACGAGGTCGTGCTCGCCGATTGCGTGGATGCGATCGCCCACGAGGCACCGCCCCCGCCCGCGCAGCACGAGTACCGCGTGCCGATGCTCGTGCCGCTCGAGCGTCGAATGCCCGTGCGGGCCGATCTCGAAGTAGCGCAACTCGCATCCGAGGTCGGCCTCGCGGAACAGCAGCTGGCGCGTGACGTCGCGAAACGGGGCGCTGCCGGCGTCCTTGTACGGTGCCACGTCGACGTGCTCCCAGCGCGCCGTACCGGTGCGGCGTCGTAGCGGCGACTCAGCCATCGCTCGTCCGCTCGTCGTGGACTGCGACGGCTTCGTCGTCGACCGACGCTGCGCTTGCCACCTGTAGCGCGAATCGGGCAGCGCGCTCGGCGAGTGCGTCGCCGGCCCGCAGAAGGTCGCCGCCGATCAGCAGCATCGTGTCCGTGCCGTAGGCCCGGACGATCTCGTCGATGCGCTCGATGCGCAGGCCGCCGGCGGGTACCGGCAGCGCCGGCCGGTGCGCGCCGAGCGGCGCTCGCGCACGATCGGCGATCGCCAGGCATTCGGCGCGGGTGTTGCCGAAGCGGCCTCCCCAGTTCGGGAAGATCGTCGCGTCGGCGCCGAACAGCCGGAACAGGCGCCCGAGCAGCAGCGGCGGCTCGATGCGCAGGTGGCCGGCGAACGCGGGATGCGCGAGCAGCGGCACGCCGGCCTCGGCGCGAACGAGTTCGGCGAAGGTCGGAACGCCGATGATCATCGGGCAGCACAGCAGCGCGCCCACACCCTCGGCGCGAGCGATCGCCAGCTGCGCGGCGAGCCGTCGTGGTCCGCCGGAGAGCGTCGGCGCATAGATCGAGCGGTGCCCGGCGAGCGAGCCGGATGCATCGCGCTTCTCGCGATTGGCGCGTTCGATCGCGCGTTGCACGAGCGGGACTCGCTGCGCGAAGGGCGCGCAGGCCTGGTCGGCAATGCCGTGGTCGTCCTTGACGACGTCGATGCCGGCCCGTGCGAGGACGTACGCGAGTTCGGCGAGCGCCCAGGCGTCGAGCCCCTGCGGCTTGAGCGCCGTGCAGCTGAGCGGGCGGTACGGTGCGGGCGATGCGCCCGAAGGCGAGGTCGCCGCACGCCATCCGGCGATGCCGAAGCGCGGTCCCGGCAGCTTCGCGAGCGCGGCGGCGGGCAACTCGAGATCGATCAGTTCGACGTCCGGTTGCAGCGAGCAGTTTCCGAACACGACGTTGAGCATCTGGCCCGGCTCGTCGCCGGTCGTTTCGACGGCGAGCGCGAGGACGACGTCGAAGCGATCGTCGCGTTGCGCCGACGGTTCGATGGTGACGACCTCGCCGACGATCTGCGCGCGCACGCGCTCGTCGCGCACGGCCTCGATCGGCATCTCGATCGACTGTTCGACGGCAAGGGCTCGGGCACGCGCGTCGATCGCATCGGCGGAGCACTGCAGCCGGTAGCGGACGGACATCCGGGCAGACATGCGTCAAGCATACCGCCGACGATTCGGCTGCCCGGTCGAAGGCCTCGTCCACAAGGACGGCGACCTTCGTCGGTACCCGGCCGCAGGGACGAGCGCGATGCGACCTCCGTTGGATGGTCGGCGCGACCGGCCGCAACTAGTTTTGCGGGATGGGACATCGACACCGACCGGCGCGACTGCTGCTTGCAGCCTGGTTCGCATTTTCGTGCAGCGTTGCGGATGCGGCGGACGGGCTCGCATCGATCTTGGGCGCGTCGCCGGCCGTCCCCGGCACCTGCACGCCCGCGGGCGGCGCGCCCGCCGCGGTCGATTCCCCGCATCCGATCGGCGGCGGCATCGGCATCGGTGTCGGCGGCGGCGCGATCGCACAGTTCATCGCCGAGGTCGAACGCGCGAGCCGCCCGCCGCGTGCTGCCCCGGTGGTGTGCGATGCGCCCCGACCGCCGCGGCGCGAGCCGGCGAGCCTGTCTGCGTCGTCGATCGATCGTGCGGCGGGAAATCCCGTGGACGTCGTCACCGGCAACAAGTACGAGCGGCACGTCGACGTCGTGCTGGCGCACGCGCAGTCCAGCGTGCTGTCGCCCGACGGACTTGCCGATGCCTTCGGCCTGCCGAAGGACGACACGCTGAACCTGCTGCTCGCCCGGCACTACAACAGCCGCAGCGATTTCGCGCTGTCGCTCGGACGCGGCTGGAGCCACAGCTTCGAGACGCGGCTCGCGCGCATCGTTCGCGATGGACGCGTCGAGTTGCAGATCGTCCAGGCCGACGGGCGCCGCATCGTGTTCCGGCCGCAGCCTCGGAGCGCGAGTCGCGCGTCGATGCCCGCCGTGCCCGATGCCTCCTTGCCGGGTGCCGAGCGTGCGGTCGACGAGTCGCGGCGTTATGCGTCGCGGACGATCGACGACGGCCTGCTCGACGAGCAGCGGCGAAACGGCGTCGCGATCGCCTTCGTCTGGCGCTGGCCGGACGGTCGCCTGCTGCATTTCGATCGTGACGGACTGCTCGAGTCGATCGTGGCGGCGGATCGCGATCGCATCGGCCTGCGCCGCGACGACCGGGGTCGGCTTGCCGAGGTGCGCGACGACGCCGGACGAGCGATCGGCTTCGAATACGACGACGTTCGCCTGATCGCGTTGCGGCTGCCCGACGGCCAGCGCATCCGCTACGAGTTCGATGCGCAGCGCCAACTCGCGGCCGTGCACTATCCCGACGGGCGCACGCTGCGCTACGAGTACGACGATCCGCGTGCCTTCCATCGGCTCACGTCGGTGGTCGACACCGACGGCAGGCGCAGCGAATACCGCTATGGCGAAGACGGTCGCGTCGCCAGTTCGCGAGGGATCGGGGAAGTGCAGGCGCAGGCGCTGCACTTCGACTACGAGGTGCCGGCGCGTGCCGGCTTGCGGGGAACGACGACCATCCGCGTCGACGGGTCGGTGACCCGGTATCGATGGATCGACGTCGGCGGCGAACCGGTGCTCGTCGCGTCCGAAGGCGACGGATGTCGGCGATGCCCGCCGGTGGGGCTGAAGGTCCGGGTCGGCCCCGCCGGGCGCGCCGTGGCGCTCGGCGAGATGCGCATCCGTCATGACGCACAGGGCCGCGTGATCGAGCGGCGCATCGACCCGCGCGAGGGACGCGCCGCGTGGTTCGAGCGATTCTCGTATGCCGCCGGTTCGCCGTGGCCGGCGCCGGTGCGGATCGTGCGGCCGAGCGTCGTCCCCGGGCGCGAGGCGAAGATCGAGCTTCGCTACAACGAGCGGCTACAGGTCGTCGCCATCGATTTCGAGGGCCACCTGCCCGACGCCGACGGCACGCAGGCGCTGCGCGCGTCGGTTCGTTTCGATTACGTCGGCTCTGCCACGCAACCCGGGAGCGAGGCCGCGCGCGGTCGCCTGGCGTCGATCGTCCGCGTTTCGGCGGACGGCAGCGGCCAGCGGACGAGCTTCCGCTACGACGCGCAGCGCCGACTCGTCGGCGTGTACGCAGGCGCGACGATTTCGCACCGCGTCGAGCGTGACGCACTCGGGCGCGCGATCGTCGAGCGTCTTCCCGACGGAACGACGCGACGGCGCAGTTTCGACGCTGCCTGGCGCCTGGCGAGCACGGCTTCGCGCGGAACGACGATTTCGTTCGGCTACGACGAGGCGGGGCGGCCTCGCACGATCGACTGGTCGGGCGGCGAACGATGGACCATCCGTATCGCCGGGCGCGGGGTCGAGATCGAGTCGAATCACGGATGGCGCGAACGCATCGCGCCCGGTGCGAAGCGCGCGGCGCCGCCGGGGCTGCCGGTGGCGCTGGCGCACGCTGCACTGGGTCGCCACGTGATCGTCGACGCGCAGGGCCGGCGAACGGAGCGTCTGTACGATGACCTCGGTCGGCTGGTCGAGTCGCGCTCGCCGCACGAAGGGCGCAAGCGCTACCGCCATGACGGATTCGGGCGCCTGTCGAGCATCGCCTTCGCCGACGGCGGCGTCGACGCTCGCGAGCACGATTCGGGCGGGCGACTCGTGCGCCGGCTGCAGCGCGCCGGCGACGATCGTGTCGAGACGACTTTCCGTTACCAGGGCGCGCAGTTGTTCGCGGTCGAGCACGATGGGCAGCGATCGATCGTTCGCCACGACGACGAGGGCCGGGTCGTCGAGCGGCTCGAGACGCGCGAGGGCCGGGATTTCCACGAACGGCTCGAATACGACGAGCGCGGACGTCTCGCGATGCAGTGGCTCGTCGACGGTTCGCGCCTGCGGCATCGCTACGATGCGCTCGGGCGCCGCGAAGCACTCGAGCTGGCGTTTCCCGGCGAAGACTCTTTTCAAACGCTCGCGCGTCTGGGCGCGGCAGGCGCAGCGGGCGTAACGACGCTGCAGCTCGGCAACGGCATCCGCTTCGAGCGGCGCGACGATCGCAACGGGCAGCCCGTGTCCCTGTCCTGGACGCGTGCGGACGATGCGCGGCCCGGCCGCGCGGTGGACGCAGCGCAGTCGCTGCCGTTTCGGCGCCTGCGATGGGACGCCACCGGCGTGCCGCTGTCGATCGCGCACGAAGCCGGCGAAGACCGTTATGCGTACGACCGCTTCGGTCGGCTGATCGCGCGCGAGCGGCACGCTTCGGCCGACGAACCGGTCGATGCGCGGAGAGCGGCGCACGTCGAGTATTTCGCGCTCGACGCGCTCGGTGAACGGCTTGCGACGCGGCGCAGGGATGGAAGCGAGACGCGCCGCGTCGAGGTGACGCGCGACGCGACCGGGCTGCCTGCGAAATACGGCGCGCTCACGTTGCGGTATGGCGCGCAGCGCCGCATCGTCGAGGCGCGGGCTGAGGCGATGCACGCGCGTTACCGCTACGACGCCTTCGGCCGCCGGATCGTCAAGCGCGTCGAGCGTGCGATCGCTGCTCCGGGCGCGACGTCAAACGACGCAACGGCGACGTCCGACGGCGATCGCGGATTCCTCTACCGCGACCAGCGGCTCTCGGGTGAAACCGATCGCGACGGCCGCTTGCTGCGCCAGTACGTGTACTGGAACGCGCTTCCGATCGCCGTGCTCGAGCACGGTGCGGCGAAGACCTCGATTGCCTGGCTGCACGGCGATCACCTGGGCGCTCCGGTCTTCGCGACCGACGAAGCCGCGAACGTCGTATGGCGCGGTGAGCGCGACGCCTGGGGCGGCCTCGTGCACGAGGCGGGCTCGTTTCGCCAGCCGCTGCGGCTTCCCGGGCAGTACCACGACGCGGAAAGCGGGCTGCACGACAACCTGATGCGCAGCTACGACCCGCAGGCAGGGCGCTACCTCGAGCCGGATCCGCTCGGCCTCGCAGCCGGCTTCGATCCCCATGCGTACGCCGACGGGAACCCGCTCGTCGCGATCGATCCGCTCGGACTGCTCCTGTTCGCCTTCGACGGTACCGGCAATGGTGCAAGCGGCGTCGGCGGCGAGGACGTCTCCAACGTGCGCAAGTTCTTCGAGGCGTCGGACGATCCCGACAAGTGGTACATGGCCGGCGTGGGCCGGGACGACTATCCGAGCGGCATCACCGCAACGCCGCTGGACTGGGCCGAGGCGCGCACCGCTCGCGAGCGTGTCGACTGGATGCTCGGAACGCTCGACCGCTTCCTGGACGACGCGTGGATCGGGCGCATCGCGCCGGTCGACGTCATCGGCTTTTCGCGGGGCGCGGCGATGGCGCGCGACTTCGTCAATCGCGTCTCGTCGTTGATCGACGACGGGCATTTCCGCGATCGCGGCGTCTGCGTCGACCTGCGCTTCCTGGGGCTGTGGGACACCGTCGCCCAGTTCGGGTTCCTCGGGCTGGCGAACCAGAGTTGGCAGCTGGCCATTCCTTCGGCGGTGCGCGCGACTTTCCATGCAGTTGCCGTCAACGAGCATCGCACGCTCTTTCCGCTCGAGTCGGCTCTCGGCAGTCCGGCCTGGGTGGTCGAGCGCGGCTTCGTCGGCAGCCATGCCGACATCGGTGGCGGAAATGCCGAGGGCGATCTTCCCGACGTCACGCTCGCCTGGATGACCCGCATGGCGCAGTCGCTCCGCGTTCCGGTGCGCGATCCGGCGCCGGGACATTCGGTGGTCACCGAGCCTCTCGTACACGGTCGTGACTACGTCGGCAAGACCGATCGCAGCGTCTATCGGCGCGACGCCGCCGGGCGCGTCGTGCAGCAGGCATCGCAGCGCACGGCGGTCGTGCCGGGGCTCGACTGGAAGGAGTCGCTCGCTTTTCTCGTTCCGTTCCCGCAGCGCCAGCCCGACGCCGACGCGTGGCCATCGCTGGTGGGGCGGGTGGACATGGAGGCCTATGGGGCGTGGTTGCGGGACGCCTACGGCGTCGAGGTCCGACGCTGAAGGGCACGCCGAGGAGGCCGCATGGGGGCGCACGGCGGCGCGTACGGGTAGCGGCAGCGCCATCGCGTAGCCGATCGCCGCCGGGTCTTTTCATCCGACCCAAAGAGACGACCTCGCCCGCAAAGGCGCGGGCCCACGGTCGCGGGCGCGCCTTTGCGCAGGCGAGAAGCGCAGCAGCGCCGGCGCGCGCGCGAAGCGCGCGTCGTCATCACTATCGCGGCCGCAATGTTCGAGCGCAGCGAGCGAAGCTCGCGCAGCGAGTTCGGCCGCGCAGCCGGCGCTGGGAGCATCGCAGCGAACCCCGCGAAGCGGGGCTGCGCATCGGCGCGTCCGCCGCAGACGGTGCGCGCCTTTGCCCGCGCGACGGTGCGCGCCTTTGCACGCGCCGATACGCTCAGTAGCGGCCGCCCCCCGGCTGTTCGGCAGGCGACGGCGTGGGCAGTGGCGTCGACTCCGGAGTCGGTACCGGCGCCTGCGGCTCGTTCGAATCCGCGCCGTATCCGCGATCCGAGCCGTAGCCGCCGTAGCCGCCGCCGGGCGCTTCCAGCTTGATCGTGTCCAGGTCGATCTTCTTCGTGCGGTCGAGCCCGCCGGTGACGAGGCCGGGGAACGTGATGACCATCGTGACCATGATCAGCTGGATCACGACGAACGGGATCGCGCCCCGGTAGATGTCGCCGATCGTCACCGGCGCGATGCGCCGGCCGGTGATGCGATCGGTGTACTCGTTGGCCGGCGCGACGCTGCGCAGGTAGAACAGCGCGAAGCCGAACGGGGGGTGCATGAACGACGTCTGCATGTTCACGGCGAGCAGCACGCCGAACCAGATCAGGTCGATCCCCAGCTTGTCGGCCACCGGTCCGAGCAGCGGGATCATGATGAATGCCAGCTCGAAGAAATCGAGGAAGAACGCCAGCACGAAGATCAGCAGGTTCACGACGATCAGGAAGCCGAGCTCGCCGCCCGGCAGGCTGGTGAGCAGGTGCTCGATCCAGCGTCCGCCGTCCAGGCCCTGGAACACGAGGTTGAACGTCGTCGAGCCGATCAGGATGAACATCACGAAGCTCGACAGCTTCGCCGTCGTGTTCAGCGCCTGGCGCGTGAGCGACCATGACAGTCGGTTGCGCGAGATCGCCATCGCCAGCGCGCCTACCGCGCCCATCGCGCCGCCCTCGGTGGGCGTGGCCACGCCGAGGAAGATCGTCCCGAGCACGAGGAAGATCAGCGCCAGCGGCGGGATCAGCACGAAGGTGACGCGCTCGGCGATTCGCGACAGCAGGCGCAGGCCGAGCATCCGGTTGACCACGGCCACGACGAAGGCGAAGCCGACGCCGGCGAACAGCGAGACGACGATCGTCTCGTCGGTGGGCGCAGGCTGCGACGCGTCGCCGCCGAACCAGCCGCGGATCTCGTCGAACCGATGCGCGAAGGACAGTCCGAGTGCGAGCGACAGGACGAAGAGCACGGCGAGCGAGCGCATGCCGCTGCTGCCGTCGCCTTCGTGGATCGTTCGCGCGCTCGCCGGCAGCGCGGGTGCCGCCGAGGGTTTGAACGTGGCGACGAGCGCGACGTAGCCGACGTACAGGCCGGTCAGCACGAAGCCGGGAATGAACGCGCCCTTGTACATGTCGCCCACGCTGCGGCCGAGCTGGTCGGCCATGACGATCAGCACGAGCGACGGGGGAATGATCTGCGCGAGCGTTCCCGAGGCCGCGATCACGCCGGTGGCCAGGCGCCGGTCGTAGCCGTAGCGCAGCATGATCGGCAGTGAGATCAGGCCCATCGAGATCACCGATGCGGCAACGACGCCGGTGGTGGCGGCGAGCATCGCGCCGACGAGCACCACCGCGTAGGCGAGGCCGCCGCGGATCGGACCGAACAGCTGGCCGATCGTATCGAGCAGGTCCTCGGCCATTCCGCTGCGCTCGAGGATCAGCCCCATGAACGTGAAGAACGGGACGGCGAGCAGCGTTTCGTTCGCCATGATCCCGAAGATGCGCAGCGGCAGCGCCTGGAACAGCAGCGGCGGCAGCAGCCCGAGCTCGATGCCGACCAGGCCGAACGCCAGGCCGCAGGCCGCCAGCGCGAACGCGACGGGGTAGCCGACCAACAGGAAGACGACGAGCGCGCCGAACATGACCGGCGCGATGTTCGTGGAGACGAATTCGATCACGAGGCGATCACTGCGGCCGGGTTGGAGGCGATGCCTGCGGCGGCGCAGGCTCCCCGGCCGTCGATTCGTTGCGCTGCTGCTCACGCATGAAGGCGGCGAGCTCCTCCTCTGCGCTCGGTTCCGGCGGGCGTGCGGTCGGATCGGGCCCGCGCCCGGCGAGAAACGCGATGCGCTTGATCGCTTCGGAGACGCCCTGCAACCCGAGCAGCGTGAATCCCACCGGAACGACCAGGTACACCGGCCAGCGGATCAGCCCGCCGGCGTTCGAAGACATCTCGCCCGAGACGAAGCCGTTCCAGAAGAATTGCCAGCTGAGGATCACGATCAGCACGACGAAGGGGAGCAGGAAGAAGATCGTGCCGAGGATGTCGATGACGGCCCTGCCGCGAGGCGACAGACGGCCGCTGAGCACGTCGATGCGCACGTGTTCGTTGTTCAGCAGCGTGTAGCCGGCGGCCAGCACGAACACCGCCGCATACAGGTACCACTGGATCTCGAGCAGCGCGTTCGAGCTCATGCTGAACGCCTTGCGCACCGCGGCGTTGCCTGCGCTGATCAGCGTCGAAGCGAGGACGAGCCACAGCACGACGCGGCCGACGCGGTCGTTCAACGCGTCGATTGCGCGCGAGAACGCGAGCAGCGAGTTCAACGAATCACCTCGGCGGGCCTCGACGGGTCGTGCGAAAAGCGCGCCATTGTCCACCAGCGGGACGACGGCGCGCAATGCACGACTTCACTCGGTCGGCGGCGAGACGGCTTCCTCGTCGGGCGTCGGGGCCAGCGGCACCTGCGAGGCGAGCACCTTGTCGACGCGCTTGCCGTCCATGTCGACGACTTCGAAGCGCCAGTTGTCCCAGACCACGGTGTCGCCCGTCTGCGGCATGCGCCCGAGCATCAGCATCAGCATGCCGCTCAACGCCTGGTAGCGCTCGCGTTCCTCCTCGGGCAGCGTGCGCAGGCCGAGACGGTCCTTCAGTTCGGGCGTGGGAATCAGGCCATCGAGCAGCCACGAGCCGTCGTCGCGCTGGTAGGCCCAGCTGTCCTCGATGTCGCCGGTGGCGAACTCGCCGGTGATCGCCTCGAGCAGGTCGTGCAGCGTGATCAGGCCCTGCACCTCGCCGTACTCGTCGATGACGAGCGCGATCTGCGTGTTCGAGGTGCGGAAGTTCTCGAGCAGTTCCATGCCGGTGAGCGTTTCCGGCACGTAGAGCATCTCCTGCAGGTTGGCGGTGAGGTCGATCCGTCCGCCGCGCAGCGACTGCCCCAGCAGCTGCTTCGCGTGCACGAAGCCGAGCACCTCGTCGAGACCGTTGCGGCACACCGGGAAACGCGAATGCTCCGACTCGGCGATCTTGCGAAGGTTCTCGTCGATGCCGTTGGCGACGTCGAGCCAGACGATGTCCGGCCGCGGCACCATCAGCGACGAGATCTGCCGGTCGTCGAGGCGGAACACGTTGCGCACCATTGCGTGCTCGCTGCGCTCGATGACACCCGATTCCGAGCCCTCGGCGAGCATCGCGTGGATCTCTTCCTCGGTAACCGACGGCGACGTGATGCGGTTCGCGCCGAAGGCGCGCAGCAGTACCTCGGTGGACCACGACAGCAGGCGCACGAAGGGGCGCGTGAGCTTGGCGAGGATCGTCATCGCACGCGAGACGTGGCGTGCGACGTTCTCCGGGTTGATCTGGCCCAGGCGCTTGGGGACGAGTTCGCCGACGACGATCGACACGTAGGTCACGACGATGACGACCAGCGCGGTGGCCGCCCAGTCGGAATACGGCTGCCGGGCGCCGAGGCTCGCGAGCCAGTCGGCGAAGGGATCGGCGAGCGCCGCCTGGCCGACGATCCCGTTCAGGATGCCGATCGACGTGATGCCGATCTGGATCGTCGACAGGAAGCGGTTCGGATCGGAGCCCAGCGCGAGGGCGACTGCCGCGGCGCGGTCTCCATCCTCGGCGAGCTTCTGCAACCGGGCCTTGCGCGCGGTGACCAGCGCGATCTCGGACATCGCGAACAGGCCGTTCAGCACGATGAGTGCGAACAGGATGGCGATTTCCATCAGGTTTCGCGCGCCGTTCGGTCAGGCGTGCAGAGCGGGAAGCGGGCGTCGGCGCGACGCCATCGAGGCTCGGATCCGTTCATTCAGTCAGGTGGGGTGCGCGAGCGGGTTCGTCCCTACCTGCCGGGTTGGAAGATCGAGCGATTATAGCCGCGGCTTCCGGCGCCGAATACGCCGCCGTCGAACCGTTGCGCCCGATCGGGGGTATCCCCATGAAGCCGCGCCGCCGCTCGCCTGTATGATTCAGCCCGTTTCGGCGGAGGCGGTGCAAGCCCCGGCTTGCGCGCGATTGTCGGCCGATCATCGACAAACAGAGGAGACACCAGTGCTGAAACGAATCCTGATCGCGATTCTTGCCGCTGCCGCGCTCGGCTTCGGCGCCTTCGCCGTGGCGCAGACCACGCGCCTTTCCATCGGCACCGGCGGCACCGGGGGCGTGTACTACCCGATGGGGGGCGGAATGGCGGCCGTCCTGTCGAAGTACGTTCCGGGCTGGGAAGCGACCGCCGAGGTCACCGGCGCTTCGGTAGCCAACCTGCAGCTCATCGGCCAGGGCAAGCAGGACATCGGGTTCACGATGGCCGATGCGGCATTCGATGCGGTGTCGGGCAACGCGAAGTTCAAGGACCGCAAGGTCGATGCACGCACGCTGATCGTGCTCTACCCGAACAAGATGCACGTCGTCACCACCGCCGCCAGCGGAATCACGAAGGTTGCCGACCTGAAAGGCAAGCGCGTGTCCACCGGCGAGCCGAACAGCGGCACCGAGGTGATGGCGATGAGGCTGCTCGAGGCCGCGGGCGTCGGTACCGATTTCCAGCGCGAGCGCCTTTCGGTCGCCGAAGGCGTGAACGCGATGAAGGACCGCAAGATCGACGCGCTGGTCTGGGTCGGCGGGCTGCCCACGTCGGCCATCACCGACCTGGCAACGACGCCGGGCACCGAGATCCGGCTGATCGACCACGCCGAGTACGCCGACGCGATGAACAAGAAGTGGGGTCCGCTCTACGTGAAGGGCACGATCCCGGCCAACACCTACAAGGGCCAGACCGCCGACGTGGGCAACCTCGACGTCTGGAACCTGCTCGTCGCCGACAAGAAGCTCAGCGACGAGATGGCCTACACGATCGTCAAGACGCTGTTCGAGAAGAAGGACGAGTTGATCGCGGTGCACCGCGAAGCGAAGAACATCAGGCTCGAAGCGCAGGCGTCGGGCTCGCCGATTCCGCTGCATCCGGGCGCGCGCAAGTATTACGAGGAGCGCGGCGTCAAGTTCGCCAACTGAGGCGGCAGGCGGACAGCGATCGACGCACCGCCGGGGGTCGCCCTCCGGCCTGCTGCGCGCTATCGTAGGCAGCCGCCCGGTCTTGCGCCGGCGGCGCCCGCCCCGCGCCGAACGGGGTCGCCGACGGGGCGGCCGGCGTCGCTTACCGCATCCGGAATCACCGATGCCCGTCGATCGACCACCCATCGCGCCCGATCCCGCGGCGAGCGAGCAGCGGTTGCACGCCGCCGAGCGCTTCATCGAAGAGGAAGAGGGCGCCGTCAGCCGCTTCCGCGGCCCGCTGCAGGTGCTCGTCACCGTGCTGCTGGTGGCGATGTCGCTGTTCCATCTGTATGCCGCCGCGTGGATCGTCCCGACGCTGACGCTGCGCCCGGTGCACGTCGGCTTCATGCTGCTGCTCGTCTTCCTGATCTACCCGGCGACGCCTCGGCTGCGCAACCGGCTGAAGTGGTACGACGTCGTGCTCGGACTCGCGGGCGTGGCCACGATCCTGCACATCGTCTTCGGCGGCTACGACTTCTGGGATCGCAGCACGATGCCCGACCGGGCCGACCTCGCATACGGGGTCCTGTTCGTCGTGCTCGTGCTCGAGGCGGCGCGTCGCACCACCGGCTGGATCATGCCCGCCGTGGTGATGCTCTTCTTCGCCTACGCGTTTCTCGGCCCGTGGCTGCCGGGACACTGGGCGCATCGCGGCTACGACCTCGAGAGCATGATCGGCGTGATGTACATGTCGCTGGAGGGCATCTTCGGCACCGCGATCGACGTCTCGGCGACGCTGATCATCCTGTTCACGATCTTCGGCGCGTTCCTGCAGCACTCCGGCGCCGGCAAGTTCTTCCTCGATTTCAGCTTCGCACTGCTAGGCGGCAGGCGCTCGGGCGCCGGGCGCACCGTCGTGCTGTCGTCGTTCCTGCTCGGCGGCCCGTCGGGCTCGGGCGTCGCCACCACGGTCACCATCGGCAGCGTTGCCTGGCCGATGCTCGAGAAGGCCGGCTACGAGCGCAACGCCGCCGGGGGACTGCTCGCCGCCGGAGGGCTGGGGGCGATCATCTCGCCGCCGGTGCTCGGCGCCGCCGCGTTCCTGATCGCCGAGTTCCTGAAGATCTCGTATCTCCAGGTGCTGAAGATGGCGCTCATCCCCACCTGCCTGTACTACCTGTCGCTGTTCCTGATGGTGGAGATCGACGCGCGCAAATACGCCTCGAACGCCACGCTCGCGCCGCCGGCGGTGAGCGCCGCGCGCCTGGCGCAGCGCTACTGGTTCCATTTCCTGTCGCTGGTGGCGATCATCGGTTTCATGGTCTACGGCTTCTCGCCGTTGATGTCGGTGTTCTGGGCCACGGTCACCGCCTTCGTCGCGAGCTTCTTCACGCGCGAAACCGCGATGTGGCCGCGCAAGCTCGTCGCCGCGCTGTCCGACGGCTCGCGCCAGGCGCTGAACGTGGCCGCCACCTGCGCGGCGGCCGGCGTCATCGTCGGCGTCGTCGGCAAGACCGGGCTGGGGCTGAAGTTCAGCTCGATCGTCATCGCGTACGCGGGCGGAAACCTGCTCCTCACCGCGGTGTACACGTCGCTGATCGTGTGGATCATCGGGCTGGCAGTGCCCGTTACGGCCAGCTACATCATCTGCGCGGTGATTGCCGCGCCCGCGCTCACCAAGCTGGGCGTGCCCGATTACGCGGCGCACATGTTCATCTTCTATTACGCGGTGCTTTCCGAGGTTTCGCCGCCCACCGCGCTCTCGCCGTTCGCGGCGGCGGCAATCACCGAAGGCGATCCTTATCGCACGACGCTGCAGTCGTGGAAATACACGCTGCCGGCTTTCCTGCTGCCTTTCGTGTTCGTGCTCGATCCGGCCGGAGCGGGCTTGTTGCTCATGCCGCCGCCGGGCGTCGAATGGACGCAGGTCGCGTGGATCGTGTTCACCGCGTCGGCGGGCATCGCGGCGCTCGCCGGCGGCGCGCAGAACTGGGTCGTGCTGCGCTGCCGGGTCTGGGAGCGCGTTTCGCTGGTTGCCGCAGGGCTGCTGCTCGTATATCCGCACCCGGCAGCCGACGGGGCGGGGCTCGCGCTGCTCGCGTTGGCGCTCGCTTCGCAGTGGTGGCGCGCACGCGCCGAGCCGACGGCCACCACGCCCGCGCTCTGAACGAGAGCGTCTACGAAGCGAGGCGCGCGCGGTGCGCGGCGATCGCCGCGCGCACCTGCGCCGGCGCCGTTCCTCCGGGGTGATTGCGCGCGGCCACCGATCCGTCGAGTTCGAGCACGCGATGCACGTCATCGTCGACGAGCGGGCTGAAGGTGCGCAGTTCGTCGATGCCCAGGTCGGCCAGGTCGACGCCGCGCTCGGACGCGGCCCGCACTGCGCGGGCGACCGCTTCATGCGCGTCGCGGAAGGCGAGTCCCTTGCGCACCAGGTAGTCGGCCAGGTCGGTGGCCGTGGAGAAGCCTTCGGCGGCTGCCGCGCGCATGCGATCGGCGCGCACGCGAACGCCGCCGACGAGGTCGGCGAAGATGCGCAACGTGTCGCCGAGCGTGTCGGCGGTGTCGAACAGCGGCTCCTTGTCTTCCTGGTTGTCCTTGTTGTAGGCGAGCGGCTGGCCCTTCATCAGCGTGAGCAGCGCCACCAGGTGCCCGTAGACGCGGCCCGTCTTGCCGCGAGCCAGCTCGGGCACGTCGGGATTCTTCTTCTGCGGCATGATCGACGAGCCGGTGCAGAAGCGGTCGGCGAGGTCGATGAAGCCCACGCGCGGCGACATCCACAGCACCAGCTCCTCCGACAGGCGGGAGACGTGCATCATCGCGAGGCTCGCCGCCGAGCAGTATTCGATCGCGAAGTCGCGATCGGAGACAGCGTCGAGCGAATTGGCGCACAGCGCCTCGAAGCCGAGCGCCCGTGCGACGTGCGCCCGGTCGATCGGGTAGGACGTTCCCGCCAGCGCGGCGGCGCCCAGCGGAAGGCGGTTCGTTCGTGCCCGCACTTCGCCGAAACGCTCTGCGTCGCGCGCGAACATCTCGACGTAGGCGAGCAGGTGATGGCCGAAGGTGATCGGCTGCGCCACCTGCAGGTGCGTGAAGCCGGGAAGGATCGTCTCGGCGTTCGCTTCGGCCAACTCGAGCAGCGCGCGCTGCAGCGAAGCGAGCAGGTGCAGCGTGTCGTCGATGCTCGCGCGCAGCCACAGCCGAAGATCGGTGGCGACCTGGTCGTTGCGCGAGCGCGCCGTGTGCAGCCGCTTGCCGGGTTCGCCGACGAGCTCGGTGAGGCGCCGCTCGATGTTCAGATGAACGTCCTCGAGGTCGATCGACCAGGCGAAGGCGCCGCGCTCGATCTCGTCGCGGATCTGCGCCATCCCCCGGCGGATGGCGCGCAGGTCGTCGTCGCCGATCAGCCCGACCGACTCGAGCATCGCCGCGTGCGCGAGCGACGCCTCGATGTCGAAGGGCGCCAGTCGCCGGTCGAATCCGACGGACGCCGTGTAGCGTTTGACCAACTCGTCGACGGGCTCGGAGAAGCGCGCCGACCACGCTTCTGATTTTTTCGAAAGTTGATCTGTCATAATCGGCCGGCACGTAGCGATCGAGCCGGCGAATTATACGAGCGCGACTTGCGTGCTGTCGTTGGGGAGGTTGATGAGCGATCGCAGTCCGGGGCCGGGCGAGGCGGCCACGCCGGACCTCACCCTGCCGTCCGGCGCGGCGGGTGCGTCCGTCGGCGTCGCGGCGCTGCCGCCGCGCCGTCGTCTTACCGACGGCGCCGATTTTCCCGTCGTTCCCGATTGCTGCAACATGGGAACGGTCGCTCGCGTGCTCGTTCCGTTGAACCTCGGCGTGCTGCTCGTCAGCTGGCTCGCGCACGCGAGCGGCGCGCCGCCGTGGTCCGTGCTCGAGACGGTGCTGAACGTCAACGCCACCGCGGCGGCTTCGCTGCTGCTGCTTTGTGCGACCAGACGCTTAGTCAACGGCGTCGGGCGCCCGATGCAGTGGGCCGTCGCGCTCGGCGTGCCGGCGCTGCTCGCGGTCGCAGTCTCGTTCGTCGACGCCGGCGACGCACCGGCAGCCGCGACGGGCGATGCGCTCCTGTCGCTCGTTCCGCGCGTGCTGCTCGCCGGGGCGGTGGCCTGGGTCTTCATCGAGTTCCTGCGGTTGCGCCAGTTGTCGCTGCAGCCGTCGCAGGCCGAAGGCAGGCTGCAGGCGCTGCAGGCGCGCATCCGGCCGCATTTCCTGTTCAACAGCCTGAACACGGTACTCGGACTGATGCGCAGCGATCCGCGCAAGGCCGAACGCACGCTCGAGAACCTCGCCGACCTGTTCCGCGTGTTCATGAAGGACAGCCGCGAGCTGGTTCCGCTCGACGACGAGGTGCTGCTGTGCAAGGAGTACCTGACGATCGAGAAGCTGCGCCTGGCCGACCGGCTCGCGGTGCACTGGGAGATCGACGACATGCCGGGCGACGCGCTGCTGCCTTCGCTGCTGCTGCAGCCGCTCGTCGAGAACGCCGTGCATCACGGCATCGAACCGAGCGCGGGCCGCGGCGAAATCCTCGTGTCGATCTCGCGCTCGGGCGACCGGGTGCGCGTGGAGATCGTCAATCCCGTGCCGGAGTCGGCGCCGAAGCGCACCGGCAACCACATGGCGCTGTCGAACGTGCGCGAACGACTCGACCTGACCTTCGACGTCGAAGGCCAGCTCGAGACCTCGAACGCCGACGGGCGCTTTCGCGTGACCGTGCAGTTTCCCTACAGAAAAGAGAGAAGACGCCGAGATGTCAGACGTTCCATCGATCCTGATCGTTGACGACGAACCCGTCGCCCGCTCGCGTCTGCGCGAGCTGCTTGCCGATCTCGCGCCGGACTTCCCTCACCGCATCGTCGGCGAGGCGCCCAACGCGCCCGAGGCGCTCTCGCAGATCGAGGTGTCGCACCCGCAGATCGTCCTGCTCGACATCCAGATGCCGGGAATGACCGGCATCGAGCTCGCACGGCACATCTCGGCGCGCGCGCAGTCCGATCCCCCGCGGCCGATGCCGCTGATCATCTTCGCCACCGCGCATGACGAATTCGCCGTCGACGCCTTCGAGGTGCGTGCGATCGACTACCTGCTCAAGCCGGTGCGCGCCGATCGACTGCGCCAGGCGCTCGAACGCGCGCTCACGCGAATTCCGCTGGAGCAGGCACACGCGATCGACCAGCTCGCGCGCGCGACGAACACGCGGCGGCGCCACCTCTCGGTGCACGAGCGCGGCCGCGTGATCCTCGTGCCGCTCGAGCAGGTCATCTACCTGAAGGCCGAGCTGAAATACATCACGGTGCGATCGAAGGAGCGCGAGTTCCTGATCGAGGAATCGCTCACGTCGCTCGAGGAGGAGTTCGGCGACCGCTTCGTGCGCATCCACCGCAACGCGCTGGTCGCGCGTCCTTCGATTGCCGGTTTCGAGCGGGTGACGCCCACCGGCGAGGCCGAGGGCGGCGATCCGTACTGGCAGGTCGTGCTGCGCGACATCTCCGAGCGTCTTCCGGTAAGCCGGCGACAATGGTCCACCGTGAAGAACCTGGTCGGATGAAGTGAAGCGATCGACTTACTCTCGCCCGATCGATCTGCGCGGGCCAGCGGAGCAGCGGAAATCTTGAGCGTCGACACGGCACCCGCACCCGCCGACGCACCGCGGCGGCTCGTCATCGCTTCGCGCGAGAGCCGGCTCGCGATGTGGCAGGCCGAGCACGTGCAGCGCCGGCTGCGCGAGTGCCATCCGCAATGCGACGTGCAGATCCTCGGCATGACCACCGAGGGCGATCGTCGGCTCGACCGCGCGCTGGCCGAGATCGGCGGCAAGGGGCTGTTCACCAAGGAGCTCGAACTCGCGCTGCTCGATGGGCGTGCCGACCTGGCCGTGCACTCGCTGAAGGACGTGCCGATGGAGGTCGCGGAGCCGTTCGCGCTGGCCGCCGTGCTCGTGCGCGAGGACCCGCGCGATGCCTTCGTCTGCGCGCGGTACGCCTCGCTCGCCGAGATGCCGGCCGGCGCGCGCGTGGGTACATCGAGCCTGCGTCGCGCCGCGCAGATCCGGCATCGATTTCCCGCGCTCGAGGTGCTGCCGCTGCGCGGCAATGTCATCACCCGGCTGGCCCGCCTCGACGAGGGGCGCTACGACGCGATCGTCCTGGCGGCGGCGGGCCTGAAGCGGCTCGGCCTGGCCGAGCGCATCCGCGCGATCGTCGAGCCGTCCGTCAGCGTTCCGGCGCCCGGGCAGGGGGCGCTTGCGATCGAGGCGCTCGCCGCGCGCGCCGACCTTGCGCGTTGGCTCGCGCCGCTCGTCGATGCGCGCACCACCGTCGAGGTGCACGCCGAACGCACGGTGTCGCGCCTGCTCGGCGGCAGCTGCCGCGTGCCGTTGGCAGCCTGGTGCGTGTCGATGCCGTCGGGCGGACTGAAGCTCGTCGCGCGCGTGGCCTCCGAAGACGGACGCTCGATGGCGGAGGCGAACGTCGAGTGCGAGGGCGGCGATGCGCAGGCGGCGCTGCGTCTGGGCGAGCGCGCGGCGCGTTCGCTGCTCGATCAGGGCGCCGCGCAGTGGCTCGGGTCGTCCTGACGCAGGCGGCGCCGCGCGTCGAGACGGTCGCGGCGCGGCTGCGCGGGCACGGCCACGAAGCGCTCGCGCTCGGCCTCACCCGGATCGTCGAGCGCGAGCACGACCCGGCGTTGGGCGAAGCGCTCGGTCGGCTCGGCTCCTATGACGTGGTGATCCTCGTCAGTCCCGCGGCGGTGCAGGCCGCGGCGAATCTCGCGCCCGACTGGCCGCCCGCGACGGCGGCGGCGGTCGTCGGCCCCGGGAGTCGGGCGGCGCTCCAGGACGCCGGTTTTCGCCGTCCGCCGCTGCGCGTGATCTCGCCCGAGGAACCGCCGTTCGACGGCGCGGCGCTCGCGGCGCTCGCGCCGCTGGACGCGCCGTCCGGGTTGCGCGTGCTCGTGCTGCGCGGCGAAAGCGGCTCCGAGGCGTGGATCGACGAATTGCGCGCGCGCGGCGCGAAGATGGAAGTGCTCGCCGCCTACCGCCACGAGACGTGCGACCCCGACGCCGGCGCGCTCGATACGTTGCGTCGGTGGTTCGACGACGAGGCCGCGCCGGTGCATTTCGTGCTCTCGCAGGTCGCCGGCGTTGCGCGACTCGACGCCGTGCTCGACCGTTCCGGGCTGCGCGAGCGGGCCAAGCGCCAGGTCGCGCTGGCGATCCATCCGCGCATCGCGCAGGCGCTGCGCGACGCCGGATGGCGCGACGTGCGCACGATCGCGCCCGGCGAACCGGCGCTGGTGCGCGCGCTAGAATCCGCATCCGATTCGTCGAGCGGTCATGGTGTCTGAACGCGAAAGCGCAGGGGAGGTTGCTGCGGAGGCCGGCGCTTCCGGTCCGACGGTCGCGCCCGCGGCTCCTGCAGACGATGGCCCCGAATCCCTTCGCGCGCAGTTGCGGCGCAACGCACCGCTGTGGCTGTCGGCTGCCGCGCTGGCGGTGGCGCTGCTCACCTTCCTGGTTGCGTTGCCGCGGATCGGATCGTTGCAGTCCGAATCCACCCGCCGGCTGCAGGCCATCGACGACCGGCTCGCCGCGCTGCAGTCGGCCGACCAGCCGATGCGCGCCGAACTGCGCGACCTGCGCGATCGCCTGGCCGTGCTCGAACGGCGCGGGCTCGACATCGCGGGCTTGCAGGCGCAGATCGAGAACCTCTACCGCAACCTGGCGGAAGACTCCACCGACGTGTTGCTGGCCGAGGTCGAATCGTCGCTCGTGCTGGCCGGGCAGCAACTGGCGCTCGGCGTCGGTGCACAGGCGGCGCTTGCGGCGATGCAGGAGCTCGACGCGCGCCTGGCCCGGCAGGACGATCCGAGCCTGCAGCCGCTGCGCGCGTCGCTGCTGCACGACATCGAGCGCGTGAAGGCGTACCCGGCGGCCGACGTCGGCTCGCTCGCATTGCGGCTCGACTCGTTGATGCGCTCGATCGACGGTTTCCCGCTGCTCTCGTCGGCAAGCCGGCGCCGCCCGGCCGAGACGCAGCCCGGCGGCGGGCTGGGGGCGTTGCGCGACGAGCTCGAGCAGCTCTTCCGGGTGCGTCGCGTCGACGCGCCCGAAGCGATGCTGCTTGCGCCCGAGCAGTCGTATTTCCTGCGCGAGAACCTGCGACTGCTGCTGCTCAACGCCCGTCTGTCGCTCCTCTCGCGCAACGAGCCGGTGTTCCGTGGCGACGTCGAACGGGCGATCGACTGGATGCGCAAGTATTACGACGACGATGATCGCGCGGTCGCCGGCGCCGTCGCGCAACTGCGTCAACTGGGGGGCACCCGCATCGAGCTCGAGCCGCCGACCCTCGCCGAGAGCCTGTCGGCCGTGCGCGCTGCGCGTGCCGCGCGCACGACGCGCGACGCGGCGCGCTGAGCGGGGCGCCACGCACGATGCGACGAGTCATCTGGGCGCTGCTGATCGTCTCGGCCGCCGTCGGGCTCGCGATGCTGATGCGCTTCAATCATGGAAACGTTGCGGTGCTGTGGCCGCCGTATCGGGTGGACGTGTCCGCGAACGTTGCGGTGCTGATCCTGATCGCCGCTTTCGCCGCGCTGCACTGGCTCCTCGTCGCACTTGCGGGCGCGTGGCGGCTGCCCACGCGCGTGCGCGAATACCGCGACAGGCGTCGTCGCGAGAGCGCGCTGGTCTCGCTGCGCGACGGCGTTCTCGCGCTGTTCGAGGGGCGCTTCGGGCGCGCCGAGCGTCTGGCGCAGAGCGCGCTGGTCGACACTTCGCTCGCCGGCGCCGCCTCGCTCGTTGCCGCCCGTGCCGCGCACCGAATGCGCGAGCCCGAACGTCGCGACCGGTGGCTGGAATCGGCCCGCGACGAACCGGGCGCCTGGCACGCGCAATTGATGACGAGCGCCGAACTGGCGCTGGAGGACCAGCGTCCCGAGGACGCGCTTGCGGCGATCGACACGCTGCGCGCCGGCGGCCCGCGCCACCTGCACGCAATGCGCGTTTCGTTGCGCGCGCAGGAACTGGCGCAGGACTGGAGCGCGCTGCTGCAGACGCTGGGCGAGCTGGAGAAACGCGACGCGATGCCGCAGGCGGCCATCCAGGGGCTGAAGATCCGCGCGTACCGCGCGCTGTTCGCGGCTCCGCACACCGACGCCGGCGAGCTGCAGAGGCGGTACGCGTCGCTTGCGCCGGCCGAGCTGGCGATCGACGAGGTGATCGAGGCGGTGGCGCGCGGGTTCGTGCGCGTGGGCGGCCAGGAGCAGGCGGCGCGTGCGATCGAGCGCGCGCTCGAATCGCGCTACGCCGAGCGGCTCGTGTCGCTGTATGCCGAGCTCGACGGGGTTCCGGCGCGCGAGCGGCTCGGCAATGCGGAGCGCTGGCGCAGCCGTTATGGCGACGACGCGGTGCTGCTGTCGACGCTCGGGCGGTTGTGCGCTGCCGAGGGGCTGTGGGGCAAGGCCGAGGAGTTCCTGCTGCTCGCCGAGCACGCCGGCCCCGGACCGCGTGCGCATCTGGCGCTTGCGCGCCTGTACGAGGCGATGGGGCGCACCGACGAGGCGTACCGGCGTTACCGGCTCGCTGCGATCGGAAGCGACGAAGCGTTACTGCCTCCATAATGCCGGGTTTGCCTCCACCCGTCCTCGCCGCGCCGATGCCGTTGTCCTCGTTGTCCCGACTGCTCGCTGCCGTCGTGTTCGTCCTGCTCGCGGGCTGCGACAGCAGCGCCATGGTTGCTCCGAAAGCCGGCGCGGCGCCGCCGCCGACCGAGGTGAGCGTGCTCGAGATGCAGGCGAGCCGTGTGCCGATCGTGCTCGAAGCGGTCGCCCGCACCGAGGGTTCGCGCGAAGTGGAGGTGCGCGCGCGCGTGTCCGGGATCCTCGAGCGGCAGATGTTCCGCGAGGGAGAGACGATCCGCGCGGGCGCGCCGATGTACCGGATCGAGCGCGCGCCCTTCGAGATCGCCTTGGCGCAGGCGCGTGCGGCGCTTGCGCAGGAGAGAGCGCGGCTCGAGCGCGCGCGGATCGAGGCGGCGCGCCTGAAGCCGCTCGTCGACACGCGCGCGATCAGCCGGCGCGAATACGACGACGCAGTGTCGAACCAGCAGCAATCGGCAGCCGCGCTTCAGGTCGCGCAGGCGCGCGTGCGCCAGGCGGAGCTCGACCTGTCGTACACCGCGGTGAACGCGCCGATCACCGGCATCAGCGGACGCGCGTTGCGCTCGGAGGGCAGCCTCGTGCAGGCCGGAACCGACAGCAGCCTGCTGACGACCGTCACCCGCGCCGATCCGATCTGGGTGCGCTTCGCGTTGTCGGAGCCCGAATACCTGCAGTTGCGCGAAGCCGGCGAGCGGGCGTCGAAAGTGAGCGTCGCGCTGCCCGACGGCGCCGTCTACGAGCGTCCCGGCAAGCTGAACTTCACCGGCTCGACGATCGACCCGAAGCTGGGCACCGTGCAATTGCGCGCGGAATTCGCGAATCCGTCGCTGCAGCTTCTCCCCGGGCAGTTCGTCAAGGCGCTCGTGCAGGTGGGCGAGCGCGAAGCCTGGCTCGTGCCGCAGGCGGCGGTGCAGCAGACCGAGCGCGGCCGCTTCGTCTGGGTGGTGGACGCGTCGAACCGCGCCGAGCAGCGATTCGTGCAGACCGCCGGATGGAGCGGCAACGACTGGATCGTGCGCGAAGGACTGAACGCCGGCGACCGGGTGGCAATCGACAACGTGCTGCGTCTTCGTCCCGGCGCGCCGGTCGCTCCGAAGGCCGCGGCGCCTTCGCGCTGACGCGGGGCGAGCCGCGGTGTCCCGTTTCTTCATCGACCGGCCGATCTTCGCCGGCGTCCTGGCCATCGTGCTCGTGCTCGCCGGGCTCGTGGCGTCGCAGGTGCTTCCCGTCGCGCAATATCCGGAGATCGCGCCGCCGACGGTGACGATCTCCACCGTGTATCCCGGCGCGAGCGCCGAGACGATCGCGCGCACCGTCGCCGCGCCGATCGAGGAGCAGCTCTCGGGCGTCGAGGGGCTGCTCTATTTCGCGTCGAGCTCGTCGTCGAACGGCGCGATGTCGATCACCGCCACCTTCGAGGTCGGCACCAACGTCGACCAGGCGACGTTCAACATGAACAACCGCGTGCAGCTCGCGCTGCCGCGACTGCCCGACGAGGTGCGGCGCAACGGCGTCACGGTGCAGAAGCGCTCGAACGACATCCTGCTCGTCGTCGCGCTGAGCTCCCCGGACGGCAGCCACGACACGCTGTTCCTGTCGAACTACGCGTCGCTGAACCTGGTCGACGAACTCAAGCGGCTGCCCGGCGTTGCCGACGTCACGATCTTCGGCGCGCGCGACTACTCGATGCGCATCTGGCTGCAGCCCGACCGGATGGCGCAGCTCGGGCTCACCGCGTCGGATGTCGCCGCCGCGGTGCGCGCGCAGAACGCGCAGTACGCAGCCGGCAAGATCGGCGCCGAACCGGCGCTGCCCGGCCAGAGCCTCGTCTACACCGTCACCGCGCGCGGACGCCTGGCCGACCCCGAGGAGTTCGGCGAGATCGTGCTGCGCGCGGACGGCCCGGCCGGTGTGCTTCGCCTGAAGGACGTCGCTCGCATCGAGCTCGGCGCGCAGAGCTACGACGCCTTCAACACGCTCGACGGCAAGCCGACGATCGGCACGGCGGTCTTCCTGCAGTCGGGCGCGAACGCGCTGGACGTCGCCCGGTCGGTGAAGGCGAAGATGGCCGAGCTGGCCGAGCGCTTCCCCGAAGGCGTCGACTTCGTCATTCCGTTCGACACCACGCGTTTCGTCGAGTCGTCGATCAAGGAGGTGGCCAAGACGATCGGCGAGGCGGCGCTGCTGGTCGTGCTCGTCGTCTTCGTGTTCCTGCAGACGGTGCGCGCCACCGTGATTCCGATGGTGGCGGTGCCGGTGTCGCTGATCGGCACTTTCGCCGGACTGTGGCTGTTCGGCTTTTCGATCAACACGCTGACGCTGTTCGCGATGGTGCTGGCGATCGGCATCGTCGTCGACGACGCGATCGTCGTGCTGGAGAACGTCGAACGATTGATGCGCGAGGAGCGGATGAGCGCGCACGACGCGGCGATCGAGGCGATGCGCGAGGTATCGGGCGCGATCGTCGCCATCGTCCTCGTGCTGTGCGCGGTGTTCGTTCCGGTGGCCTTCCTCGGCGGAATCGCGGGACAGTTGTACAAGCAGTTCGCCGTCACCGTGGCGATCGCCGTCGTGCTCTCGGGCTTCGTCGCGCTCACGCTCACGCCTGCGCTGTGCGCGCTGATGCTGCGCGCCGGCGGACACGAGTCGCGCTGGTTCCAGCCGTTCAACCGCGCATTCGCGGCGCTCACGCGGTTCTTTCTCGGGTCGGTCGGGTTCACGCTTCGCCATCGCGTCGTGTCGATGCTCGCCTTCGTCGGCGTGCTGGGGCTGCTCGCGCTGCTGTTCGTGCGCATCCCGGGCAGCTTCGTGCCGCCCGAGGACCAGGGCTACGTGATCGGCGCGATCGTGCTGCCCGACGGCGCCACGCTCGAGCGCACCGGCAAGTCGGGCGCGCAGCTGCAGCGGATGTTCGCCGACGACGCGTCGATCGAACACATGTTCGTCGTCGTCGGCTTCGACCTGATCGGCGGGGGCAACAAGACGAATGCCGCGACGATCTTCGTGCCGCTGAAGGACTGGTCGCAGCGCAGCGAGAGCGCCCCGCAGGTGGCCGGGCGCATCTTCGCCGCCGGCACGAAGCTCGGCGACGGGATGGCGCTCGCCTTCAATCCGCCGCCGATCCGCGGGCTGGGCACGGCCGGCGGCTTCGAGGTCTACGTGCAGGCGCGCGGCGACGCCGACCCGGCGCGGCTGCAACGCGTCGTGCAGGACCTGATCGGCGCGCTGTCGACCGATTCGCGCCTGCAGGGACTGAACAGCTTCTTCCGGCCGACCGTGCCGCAGTTGCTGGTCGAGGTCGACCGCGAGAAGGCCATGTCGCTGGGCGTGTCGGTGAACGACGTGTTCGAGTCGCTGCAGAGCACGATGGGCACGCTGTACGTGAACGACTTCAACAAGTTCGGCCGCACCTATCGCGTGCAGGTGCAGGCCGATGCGGCGTTCCGCGCGAAGCCCGAAGACCTCGGGCGCGTGTTCGTGCGCGCGCACAGCGGGGAGATGATTCCGCTGAAGGCGCTGATCACGACGACGAACGTCGTGGGCCCGGAGCAGCTCGAGCGCTTCAACGGTTACGTCGCGGCGAAAGTGCTCGGTGCCGGCGCGACCGGCGTGAGCTCGGGCGATGCGATACGCGCGGTCGAGGAGATCGCGGCGCGCGCGTTGCCACAGGGCTACGACATCGCGTGGACCGGGCAGGCGTTCCAGGAGAAGCGCACCGGCAGCGCGTCGGTGTTCGCCTTCGGCTTCGCGATCGTGATGGTCTACCTGATCCTCGCCGCGCTGTACGAGCGCTGGGGGCTTCCGGTGGCGGTGCTGCTTGCCGTGCCGTTCGCCATCACCGGGGCGCTGGGCTTCGTGTTCCTGCGCGCGCTCGAGAACGACATCTACTTCCAGATCGGGCTCGTGGTGCTCATCGGGCTGTCGGCAAAGAACGCGATTCTGATCGTCGAGTTCGCCCAGCAGTCGTACCTGGCCGGCAGGAGCGCCGTCGATTCGGCCGTGCAGGCGGCGCGGCTGCGTTTCCGGCCGATCGTGATGACCTCGCTCGCGTTCGTGCTCGGCGTGCTGCCGCTGGTGCTGGCGTCGGGCGCCGGTGCGGCCGCGCGTCGCTCGATGGGCACCGGCGTGTTCGGCGGGATGATCGTCTCGACCTTCGTCGCCACCGTCTTCGTGCCGCTGTTCTTCGTGCTCACCGCTCGACGCCGCCGTGCGCGCGCCGCCTCGCAGCCGGACACGACGAGCGGGCAGGGTGCACAGGGCGTCGCCGACGCCGATTCCGGGAGCGCGCCGTGAGCGTCGCGCATCGCGGCGTGTTGTTGCTCGCCCATCGCGGCGTGTTGCTGCTCGCTCATGGCGGCGCGTTGCTGCTCGCGCTCGTCGCCACGGGCTGCACGATGCTCGGCCCCGATTACGAGCGCCCGCCGCTCGCGCTGCCGGCGCAGTACGACGCGGCGACGTCGGCGTCGGCGCAAGCGCCGGCTGCCGCCACGCCGACGATTCCGCCGGACTGGTGGTCGCTGTACCGCGACGACGCGCTCGCGCGCGTGGTCGATCGCGCGCTCGCACACAACGTCGACGTGCGCGCGGCGATCGCGCGCCTGGACGAGGCGCAGGCGGCGTTGCGCGAGGCGCGCGCGGTGCTCGTTCCGCAGGTGGACCTCGCCGGCGCCGCTACCCGCTCGCGCATCTCGGCGTCGACCGCGCAGCCGCTGCCCGCCGGCGTCGATCGCACCCGCAGCGATTACCGCGCCTCACTGGGCAGCGCCTTCGAGCTCGATTTCTGGGGACGACTGCGCCGCGGCGCCGAGGCGGTCGAAGCGCAGTGGCTCTCGAGCCGGTATGCGCTCGACGTCGTCGGGCTCGACCTCGCCGCCACTACCGTGCAGACCTGGTTCGCGTTGCGCTCGCTGGACGCGCAGATCGCGGTCACGAGCGAGAGCCTTCGCGCCCGCGAGGAATCGCTCGAGGTCGTGCGTGCACGCGCCAGCGGCGGGCTCGTATCGGATCTCGACCTGCACCAGGCACGGGCGGCTCGCGCCGACGCCGCGGTTCAGCTCGCCGAGTCGCGACGGCAGCGAGACGCCGTCGAGCACCAGCTCGGGCTGCTTGTCGGCCAGCCGGGACTGCGCGTCGCCCCCGGCGACCTGCGCACGATGCCGATTCCGCCCCTGCCGCCGGCCGGCGTTCCGTCGTCGCTTCTCGTGCGTCGACCCGACATCCGGCAGGCCGAGGCGCAGCTCGTCGCCGCCAACGCGCTGATCGGCGTTGCGCGCGCGGCGATGATGCCGACGATCTCGCTCACCGGGGCCCTGGGCGGTCAGAGCCGCGACCTCGCCGACCTGCTGAGCGCGCCTGCGCGCTTCTGGTCGCTGGGCGTCGGGCTCGCTCTGCCGATCTTCGATGCCGGGCGATTGCAGGCGCGCAGCGAGCAGGCCGAGGCGCGCGAGCGCCAGGCGCTCGCCGCGTACCAGCGGTCGGTCGAAGCGGCGTACCGCGAGGTTGCCGATGCGCTGACCAATGGCGCGCACGTCGCTTCCGCAGCGCGCGACGTCGAGGTGCAGGTCGAGGCGGCCAGGGCGAGCGTGCAGCTGGCGCAATCACGCTACCAGGCCGGCTACTCGGGCTATCTCGAGGTCCTCGATGCGCTGCGCGTGCAGCATGCGGCCGAGCTCGCCCTGATCCGCAACCGCCAGGCGCGGCTGTCGTACAGCGTCGACCTGATGCAGGCGCTCGGCGGCGGCTGGGCCGATCCGATGGCGCCGCTGGCCGGTCAGGCTTCGGGCGCGCTGCCGCCGCCGTCGTCCGCCTTGCCGGCCGCCCGATAGGGCGAGCGCTCGCGCAGTTCGTCGAGGTAGTGGTCGACCTGTCGGTCCTCGCGCGCGAGGAAGCGCTCGACGGCATCGGCGAAGGCCGGCTCGGCCAACCAGTGCGCCGACGTGGTCGGCACCGCTTCGAACCCGCGTGCGAGCTTGTGCTCGCCTTGCGCGCCGCCTTCGACGATGCGAAGGCCCATCGCAATCGCGATCTCGATCGCCTGGTAGTAGCACAGCTCGAAGTGCAGCATCGGAACGCTCTCGATCGCGCCCCAGTAGCGTCCGTACAGGCGTTCGTCGTCGTGCACGAACAGTGCCGATGCGATCGGTGCACCGTCGCGCTCGGCGACGACGAGCAGCAGGTGCTCGGGCATCGACTGGCCGATGCGCTCGAAGAATTCGCGATTCAGGTACGGCGTCGACAGGTGCGACGCGTACGTGGCTTCATAGCAGCGAACGAAGAAACGCCAGTCCGATGCGCGGATCTGCCGGCCGTGCAGGCGTCGGATGCGCACGCCGGCGTTGGCGACCCGCCGGCGCTCGGCGCGGATCTTCTTGCGCTTGGGTTGCGCGAGCGTCGCCAGGAACGCGTCGAAATCGGGATAGGCATCGTTGCGCCAGTGGAACTGCACGCCGTGGCGCAACAGCATCCCCGCCTCGCGCAGCATCGCGGCTTCGTCGTCCAGCGGGAAGAGCACGTGCAGCGACGACAGCGACGAGTCGCGTGCAAACGCGAGCAGGGCGCCGATCGCTGCGCGCCGTGCAGCGGCGTCGCGAGCGGCGATGCGAACGCCGGGCACCGGCGTGAACGGCACGGCGGCGAGCCACTTCGGGTAGTAGCGAAGTCCGTGGCGCTGGTATGCATCGGCCCACGCCCAGTCGAAGACGTATTCGCCGTAGGAATGCCATTTTCGGAACAGCGGGACGATCGCGGCCGGTCCGTCGCGATCCTGCATGAGCAGGTGCTGCGCCTGCCATCCGGTGTGCGGGCCGACACAGCCCGAACGCTCCAGCGCATCGAAGAACTCGTGGCGCAGGAACGGTTGCGCGCGCTCCCGTCGTGCAGCGGCGGCAGCGAGCCCGTTCCATTGCCGTGCGTCGATCGCCGCCGCGTTCGGGAGAATGCGCGTGCGATAATCGATTCGCACCCGACCGTCCGCCAGAAGAAACTCCTTCGATGCGCATCGCTGCCGCGCAGATCAATCCGGTCGTCGGCGACTTCGACGGCAACGCACAGCGGATTATCGCCGCGGCGCACGAGGCGGCCGCGGCAGGGGCGCGGGTATTGGTCACGCCCGAACTCGCACTGGTCGGCTATCCGCCCGAAGATCTTCTGTTCCGCAGCGCGTTCCTCGAAGCATCGCACGAGGCGCTGCAGCGGGTGCGCGCCCAGACGAGCGGCCTCGACCTGCATCTGCTCGTCGGGCATCCGGCCGTCGACGGCGAAGCCCGCTACAACGCCGCGAGCCTGCTGCATCGCGGCCGCATCGTCGGTCGCTACCACAAGCACGAGCTGCCGAACTATCGCGTCTTCGACGACTGGCGTTATTTCTCGCCGGGCGACGAGCCGCTGGTGTTCGAAGTCGACGGCGTTCGCTTCGGCGTGCTCGTCTGCGAAGACTACTGGTTCGCGCCTGCGCCCCAACGCGCCGTCGCGGCGGGTGCGCAGGTGCTGCTTGCATTGAACGCCTCGCCCTACGAGACGGAAAAGCAGCATCGGCGGCTCGACGTCGCTCGGGCCAACGTCTCGAAGCTCGGCGTTGCGCTGCTGGCGGCCAATCTCGTCGGCGGACAGGACGAACTCGTCTTCGACGGGCTGTCGTTCGCGTTGAACGCCGACGGTGCGCTGGCGGCGCAGGCACCGGCCTTCGCAGAGGCGCTGTTCGTCGCCGAGCTGGCTCCCGGCGCCGGTGCGCCGGCTTTCGTCGCCGGCGCGACGCCGGTCGAGCCGTCGATCGAGGAGCAGTTGTACGCCGCGCTCGTGCTCGGCGTTCGCGACTACATCGGCAAGAACGGCTTTCCGGGCGTCGTGCTCGGGCTGTCGGGCGGTGTCGACTCGGCGCTCACGCTGGCCATCGCCGTCGATGCGCTGGGCGCCGAGCGCGTGCGCGCGGTCATGATGCCGTCGCCGTACACCGCCGACATTTCCGTCGCCGACGCGCGCGAGATGGCGTCGCGGCTCGGCGTGCGCTACGACGAGATTCCGATCGCGGGTTGCTTCGATGCATTCCTCGAGGCGCTCGACGTGCACCTGCCCGGACCTGCGGACACGACGCAGGAGAACATCCAGGCGCGGGTGCGGGCCGTTTTCCTGATGGCGTTGTCGAACCGCACCGGCGCGCTCGTGCTCACCACCGGCAACAAGAGCGAAATGGCGGTCGGCTACAGCACGCTGTACGGCGACATGGCCGGCGGCTTCGCGGTGATCAAGGACGTCGTCAAGACGATGGTGTGGCGGCTGTCGAAGTGGCGCAACGCCGGCGGCGAGGTGATCCCGCAGCGGATCATCACGCGCGCGCCGTCCGCCGAACTCAAGCCGGGACAGGTCGACCAGGATTCGCTGCCGCCCTACGACGTGCTCGACGCGATCATCGCGCAATACGTCGAACTCGACCGCAGCGTCGAGCAGATCGCCGCCGGCGGCATCGACGAGGCGACGGTGCGACGCGTCACGCGCCTGATCCGCAGCGCCGAATACAAGCGCCGCCAGGCGCCGCTCGGCATCCGCGTCACGCATCGCGCCTTCGGCCGCGACTGGCGATATCCGGTCACCTCGCATTTTCGCGACTGAACCGACGGGCACGGCCGACGGGTTCACACGTGCCGAGGTTCGTCTCGGGTAGGATTCAGCCTTTGCCAACGCCGTCGCCGGCCCTGAAGCCACCACGGGCAGCCGACGAGCAGTCTCGGAGCCAGCATGAAGAAGATTACGGCGATCATCAAACCGTTCAAGCTCGACGAAGTGCGTGAAGCGCTTGCCGAGGTCGGTGTGACGGGTCTGACCGTGACCGAAGTGAAGGGTTTCGGCCGCCAGAAGGGGCATACGGAGTTGTACCGCGGCGCCGAGTACGTGGTCGATTTCCTTCCGAAGGTGAAGGTCGAGGTCATCGTCGCCGACAGTGTCGTCGACGGCGTCATCGATGCCGTCGTTCGCGCAGCGCGCACCGGGCGCATCGGCGACGGAAAGATCTTCGTCTCCGACATCGAGCAGGTCGTGCGCATCCGCACCGGCGAGACCGGCGAAGCCGCCGTCTAGCGTTCAGGTTCGCCGCGGAGAGCGACCTGCGGACGCACGCTCGCCGCCGAACAGCCGTCTCATCCCGCGGGCGATCGCGCGCAGCAACAGCAGCGCGATAACCAGGAACACGACCAGCGCGAGCAGGAACACCAGCGGATGCGCGAGCGCGAGCCACAGCCCGCCCAGCACTCCGACGTCCTCGCCCAGCGACACTGCAACGTTGGAGAACGGCTCGGGCGACGTGTTTACCGCCGCGCGCGTTCCCGCCTTGGCGAAATGCGTCGTTGCCGTAAGGGTGCCGCCCAACAGCGCCGCGGCGAGCGTCCAGGCGGCGCCGGAGTCGCCGAAGACCGCCGCGGCGAGCGCGGCGCCCGCCGGAATGCGGATGAAGGTATTCACCGCGTCCCAGGCGCTGTCGATCCACGGGACCTTGTCGGCGGTGAGCTCCACCACCGACATGAAACCCGACGCCGCGAGCACCGCCGGATGCGCCAGCACTTCGAGATTTTCGGGCAGCGGCCACCAGCCCAGCCGCCCGAGCAGCCCGAAGACGAACACGACGAGGTACAGCCGCAGTCCTGCGCCCCACGACAGCGCTGCCGCGAGCGCGATCGCGGGCGCATGACGCAACACGGGCTCGGGTACCAGGCCGAGCCACTGCGCGAGCAGCGCCTCCATCACGGCGCCGATCCGGCGGACGCGGCAAGCGCCAAGGCTGCGGCGCGCTCGGCTACACTCGGTCGCATCGTGGTCTCCTGGGCGGAACGCCAATGTCCCCGGACGAGAGCCGTTCCATTGTGCCAGCGGCGCACGACGCGGCCCGGCTCGGCGCGGTGCTGCTCGCGGCGGGCAGCGCCGTGCGAATGGGCGGGCCGAACAAGCTGCTGATGCGCATCGACGGCGAGCCGCTCGTGCGGCGTTCGCTGCGCGCGCTGCAGCGCGTGCCGATCGGGCATCTCGTCGTCGTGCTCGGTCGCGACGCCCAGCAGGTGCGCGTCGAGCTGGACACCTTTCCGGTGCGCGCGTTCTGCCGCGTCGAGGTCGGTTGCGACCAGCAGGTATCGGTCGTCGCCGGACTTCGCGCGCTGCCCGAAGGGCTCGATGCGATCGTCATCGCGCTGGCCGACCAGCCGCTCGTCGACGTCGACGATCTGCGCTGGCTGCTCGCGCGCTGGCGCGAGCTCCCCGAAGGCAGCGCCGCGATTCCGTTCCATCGAGGCACGCGCGGCAATCCGGTGGTCATCGCCGGCGAGATTCGCGAGCCCGTGCTCGAAGCCGGCCCGACCGTCGGCTGCCGCGGCTGGCTCGCTGCGAACCCGCAACGCGTACACCGCATCGAGACCCCCGACGACCACTTCATCGTCGATCTCGACACCCCGGAGGACGTCGTTCTACTGGCGAGAAGGGGCGTGGTGGCGAGCTGAACGGTTCAGCATAGCAACACGATCAACGCTCCCGCTCCCCCGTCATTCGGCCGCGCCTGGCAGAACGCGAGCACCTCGCGTCGTTGCACCAGCCAGCGCGGCACCTTCGCCTTGAGCACCGGTTCGCGCCCGATCGAGCCGAGCCCCTTGCCGTGGATCACGCGCACGCAGCGCCACTGGCGACGCAACGCCTCGTCGAGGAACGCGGCGAGCGCCTCGCGCGCCTCGTCGACGCGCAGTCCGTGCAGATCGATCTGCCCGCGGATCGCCCATTCGCCGCGGCGCAGTCGCCGCACGACGTCGGGTCCGACCGATGCGCGGCGAAACGACAGCGCTTCGTCGGTCTCCAGGTGTTGTTCGATGCCGATCTCGTCGGACAGCGACGCCGCGAGCGCCGCGCGCTCGTCGAGTTCGCGCTGCACGGCCGTGGCCGGAATCTCGCGGCGCCGCGGGTCGATGCGCCCGGTGGGGCGCAACGGTACGACGTCGGCGATGGCCTCGCGAAACAGATTCGCCTCGCGCAGGCGTTCGCGCTCGCGCTGTCGCTGCTCGTGCTCGCGGCGCTCGCGTTCGGCTTGCTCGCGTTCGCGTGCCTGCGCGTCGGCCCGCACCTGCCGGCCGAGCGCGTCGAAGGATTCCAGCGACGCAGGGCGGCCGGGACGGCGCGACGACGGCCGGCCCGGCGAGCGCGTCATCGGCCTGTGAGCGACTCGAGGTAGCGCTGCGCGTCGAGCGCGGCCATGCAGCCGGTGCCCGCGCTGGTGACCGCCTGCCGGTAGACGTGGTCCTGCACGTCGCCTGCCGCGAATACGCCGGCCACGCTGGTGGCGGTTGCGTCTCCGTCCAGCCCGCCCCGGGTGACGATGTAGCCGTTGCGCATCTCGAGCTGGCCCTCGAAGATCGACGTGTTCGGCGAATGGCCGATCGCGATGAACACGCCCTGCACGGCGAGTTCGCTTTTCTCGCCCGTCCGGTTGTCGAGCACGCGTACCGCGTTGACCCCGGCGTCGTCGCCGAGCACTTCATCGAGTTCGTGGAACCAGCGGATCTCGACGTTGCCCGCCTTGCCGTCGCGTTCCTCGGTGTGCGAGAGCAGTCGGTCGGAGAGGATCGGCTCGGAGCGGAACCGGTCGCGCCGGTGCAGCACGGTCACCTTGCGCGCGATGTTCGCCAGGTACAGCGCTTCCTCGACGGCCGTGTTGCCTCCGCCGACGACGACGACGTCCTGTCCGCGGTAGAAGAAGCCGTCGCAGGTGGCGCAGGCCGAGACGCCGCGTCCCATGAACGCCTCCTCGGAAGGCAGCCCCAGGTATTTCGCCGACGCGCCGGTGGCGACGATCAGTGCATCGCAGGTGTACTCGCCGGCGTCGCCGACCAGCCGCATCGGCTTCTCGTTCAGATGCACCGTGTGGATCTGGTCGAAGACCATTTCGGTGCCGAATCGCTCGGCGTGCCGCTGGAAGCGCGCCATCAGTTCGGGACCCTGCACGCCGTCGGGATCGGCCGGCCAGTTATCGACGTCGGTCGTCGTCATCAATTGCCCGCCCTGCGCAAGTCCCGTGATCAGCACCGGCTGGAGGTTGGCGCGCGCCGCATAGACGGCGGCGGTGTAGCCGGCCGGGCCGGAACCGAGGATCAGCAGGCGAAGGTGGCGAGTGGTGGTCATCGGGGGACGGGCGGATTTTGCGTTGTAAAAAACTCAAAGAATCATCCACTTACGCGGAGATTCTAGAAGCGTTTCGTGATATTCGGCACGCGTGGTGCAGAATTATAGGAGTGCGGTGCTCCCGAGCAGCCGCCCCTGCGTTCGACGAGAGGTGGGTATGGCTCACGAAGAAAACAAGGCGTTCCTTCGCCGGGTGCCGCTGCTGTCGGCCCTGAACGAGCAGCAGATCGAGTCGCTGGCGGCCGCCAGCGCTCGCCGCAACTTCCCGAAGGGCCGCACGATCGTCTCGGAAGGCGAACCCTCGCAGTCGCTGTACATCCTGCTGTCGGGACGCGCGAAGGTGCAGCGCTCCGATTCCGAAGGCAAGGAGGTCATCCTCGCGGTGCTGGGCTCGGGCGATTTCTTCGGCGAGATGAGCCTGATCGACGACGCGCCGCGTTCGGCCAGCGTGATCACGCTGGAGTCGTGCGATTTCATGTCGATCGCCAAGGAGAGTTTCAAGGCGATGCTTCTGCAGAACAACGAGATGTGCATGGCGGTGATGCGCGGACTGGTGCGTCGCCTTCGCGAAGCCGACCAGAAGATCGAGACGCTCGCGCTGCTCGACGTCTACGGGCGCGTCGCGCGCGTGCTGCTCGACTTCTCCGAGCAGGTCGGCGGCGAGCGCATCGTGCGCAACCGGCTGCCGCGCCAGGAAATCGCGAAGATGATCGGCGCTTCGCGCGAGATGGTCTCGCGCGTGATGAAAGGCCTGGAGACCGACGGATACATCGTGCCGATGCCCGAGGGGCGACTGATGCTGCGCGAGAAGATCGCTTCCTACATCAGCTGACCCGAAGCACGCGGTACTTTCGAATGGCCAGGACCAGCGCGACCACCGTTTCGTCGCGACGCGCGCCGGCGCGCGTCGGCGGCGCCGATTTCGGCATCTCCGAGCGCGCGCTGCGCCTGCTGCACGAATCGCGCTGGATCGCGATGGCCGCGCTCGGCGTCTTCCTGCTGCTGATCCTGGCCACCTACGACAAGGCCGACCCCGGCTGGTCGCACGCGGTGCCCGGCAACGCGGTTGCCAACGCGGGCGGTCGCGTGGGTGCCTGGTTCGCCGATCTGCTGCTGTACCTGTTCGGCCTGAGCGCATACCTGTTCGTCGCGTTGCTGGGAGTCGCCGTGCTGCGCGGCTTTCGCGCGCTGCGCGCTGCGCAGCAGGAAACCGACGCGCATCGCTTTCCGTGGGAGCGTTGGCTGGGCTTCGCGTTGCTGCTGCTCGGCACCGTAGGCATCGAATCGGCGCGGCTGCATTCGTTGCAGGTGTCGCTGCCGATGGGGCCGGGCGGCGTCGTCGGCGCACAACTCGCCGACCCGATGTTCGTCGCGCTCGGCGCCGTCGGCGGAACGCTCGCGTTGCTGGTGATGGTCGCCGCCGGCTTCAGCCTGTGGTCCGGATGGTCCTGGTTGACGATCTTCGAGCGCGTGGGTTTTGCGATCGAATGGCTGGTGCAACGCTCGATCGATGCGGTCGCCGCCTGGAAGGACCGCCGCATCGGCGAGGTTGCCGCGACGGTGCGCGACGAGCAGGTGCAGGTCAAGCGCCGCATCCTCGACGACGACCCGGAACCGGTGCGCATCGAGGCGCCGGCCTCGCGCATCGAGCGTTCCGAGCGCGCGCAGGCCGAGCGGCAGACGCCGCTGTTCGTCGACCTGCCGGCCGACACGCAGCTGCCGCCGATCTCGCTGCTCGACGAGCCGGCGGTGGCCACCGAGACGGTGTCGGCCGAGACGCTCGAGTACACGTCGCGCCTGATCGAGAAGAAGCTCTCCGACTTCAACGTCGCCGCCAACGTCGTCGCCGCCTATCCGGGGCCGGTGATCACGAGATACGAGATCGAGCCGGCCACCGGCGTGAAAGGTGCGCAGATCGTCAACCTGTCGAAGGATCTCGCGCGCGCGCTGTCGCTGGTGTCGATCCGCGTCGTCGAGACGATTCCCGGCAAGAACCTGATGGGCCTGGAGTTGCCCAACGCGCGGCGTCAGTCGGTGCGACTGTCCGAGATCCTCGCTTCGCAGGTCTACGCGACGAGCCCCTCGCCGCTGACGCTGGCGCTCGGCAAGGACATCGCCGGCATGCCGATCGTCGTCGATCTGGCGAAGATGCCGCACCTGCTGGTGGCCGGCACCACCGGCTCGGGGAAATCGGTGGGCATCAACGCGATGCTGCTGTCGCTGCTCTACAAGAGCGACCCGTCGCAGGTGAGGCTGATCCTCATCGACCCGAAGATGCTCGAGATGAGCACCTACGAGGGCATTCCGCACCTGCTCGCGCCGGTGGTCACCGACATGCGCCAGGCGGGCAATGCGCTGAACTGGTGCGTTGCCGAGATGGAGCGCCGCTACCGGCTGATGAGCAAGCTGGGCGTGCGCAACCTCTCCGGCTACAACAACCGCATCGCCGACGCCGAGCGCCGCGAGGATCTCATCCCGAACCCGTTCTCGTTGACGCCGGACGAGCCCGAGCCGCTGGGATCGCTGCCGCAGATCGTCGTCGTCATCGACGAGCTCGCCGACCTGATGATGGTGGTCGGCAAGAAGATCGAGGAGCTGATCGCGCGGCTGGCGCAGAAGGCGCGCGCCGCCGGCATCCACCTGATCCTCGCGACGCAGCGCCCTTCGGTGGACGTGATCACCGGGCTCATCAAGGCGAACATCCCGACGCGCATAGCGTTCCAGGTATCGTCGAAGATCGATTCGAGAACGATCCTCGACCAGATGGGCGCCGAGTCGCTGCTGGGGCAGGGCGACATGCTCTACCTGCCGCCCGGCGGCGGCGTTCCGATGCGCGTGCACGGCGCCTTCGTGGCCGACGGCGAGGTGCACAAGGTGGTCGAGCACTGGCGCCAGTTGGCCGAGCCCCAGTACGTCGAGGGCATCCTCGAGGGGGGCGTTCCCGAGGAGGTCGACGCGGGCAGTGCGGTCGGCTTCGGCGGGCTGTCGCAGACGCTGGCGGAGGCCGGCGTCGACGGCGAGGCCGATCCGCTGTACGACCAGGCGGTGGCGGTCGTCGTCAAGCACCGGCGCGCGTCGATCTCGCTGGTGCAGCGGCATCTGCGCATCGGCTACAACCGCTCCGCGCGCCTGCTCGAGCAGATGGAGCGCTCGGGGCTGGTTTCCGCGATGGCGACCAACGGCAACCGCGAGATCCTCGTTCCCGCGTCGCAGGACGCCTGAGGTGGGAACGGCAAGGGTGCGGAACCTGAGCGTCACGGTGTTTGCCGTCGGTGTCGCGGCATGCTCGGTCTGCGGCACGTTGTCGGTCGCGCCGGCACATGCGCAGGGCATTGCAGCGAATCCGCTGCGCGAGTTCCTGTCGAGCACGCGTTCGGCGAGCGGCACGTTCACGCAGCAGGTGCTGCGCGACGGACGCGTCGTCGAGTCCAGCCGCGGGCGCTTCGCATTCGTGCGCCCGGGCCGCTTCCGCTGGGAGGTCACCGAACCGTTCGAGCAACTGCTCGTCGGCGACGGCGAGCGGCTGTACTTCTACGACAAGGACCTGAACCAGGTCACCGTGCGCAAGCTGCGCGATGCACTCGCATCGACGCCGGCGGCGATCCTGTTCGGATCGAGCGACGTCGAGTCGGGTTTCACGTTGCGCGCGCTTCCCGCGCAGGACGGACTCGAGCGGGTCGAGGCGCTGCCGCGCAACGCCGAGACCGGCTACCAGCGCATCGAGTTCGGTTTCCGCGCCGGACTGCCGTCCGTGATGCAGGTGCAGGACGCCTTCGGAAGAACGGTTCGCTTCGACTTCCATGACGTCGTTCGCGATCCGAAGTTCGCCGCCGACGCGTTCGGCTTCGTGCCGCCCCCGGGGACTGACGTCGTCGAGCAGTGAAGCGCGCTGCACGCGCGAGCGTCCGCGGGCGCACGCGGTCGGTCTGCGTCGTTCCGGGACCCGCAGCGTAGAATCCCGGCGATGAAGAAGGACCCGCAGGCGACGCTGCCGTCGCGGTCCGAAGACGCGCGCATCATCGGCGTCGTCGGCCTGGCGCACGCGCTGTCCCATTTCTCGCAACTGCTGCTCGCGCCCCTGTTCCCGTGGCTCAAGGACGCGTTCGGGCTGTCCTATGCCGAACTGGGCCTGCTGATGACGATCTTCTTCATCGTCTCGGGGATCGGCCAGACCCTTGCCGGTTTTCTCGTCGACCGCATCGGCGCGCTTCCCGTGCTGCTCGGCTCGATCGTGCTGTTCTTCGTGGCCGCGCTCGTCTTCGCCGCGAGCAACGGCTACCTGATGTTCGCGGTCGGCGCGGTCCTGGCGGGTCTCGGCAACGCAGCCTTCCATCCGGTCGACTACTCGATCATCAACGCGCGCATTTCGCATGCGCGCATCGGTCATGCGTACGCTGTGCACGGCGTCACCGGGAACCTCGGCTGGGCGCTGGCGCCGGTGTTCCTGATCACGATCACCCAGATCGCCGGGTGGCGCGCGGCCTTCCTCGGTGCGGCGCTGCTGATGCTGGTCGTGCTGGCGATCGTCTGGTGGTGCCGCGACGCGCTGCAGGTGCCGCACGCGAGGACGGCGGTTGCGCATCGGCAGCAGGGAACGCTCGACTTCCTGCGCCTGCCCGCCGTGTGGCTCGGCTTCGCCTTCTTCTGCGCACTTGCATTCGCGCTGGCCGGCGTGCAGAGTTTCGCGCCCGAAGCCGCGCGCCTGCTGCACGACGTGCCATTGAAGGCCGTTGCCTGGTGCCTCACGGCATTCATGCTCGGCAGCGCCGCCGGCACCCTCGCAGGCGGCTTCCTCGTCGAGGACCTCGATCGCGCCGAGCGCGTGATCGGCGTGTGTTTCGCCGCCGCCGCCGCGGTCGCCCTGAGCCTGGCGTGGGTTCCGTGGCCGGGTTGGACGGTGCCTTTCGTGTTCGCGGCGATGGGAGTGGCCAGCGGCCTGGCCAACCCGGCGCGCGACATGCTGATCCGCAAGGCCGCGCCGCCCGGGGCGACCGGTCGTGTATACGGCGTCGTCTATTCCGGTCTCGACATCGGCAGCTCCACGTCGCCGCTGGTCTTCGGGATGCTGATGGACGCGCATTCGCCGGCGCTCGTGTTCGTCGGCATCGCCATCGCCCAGGCCCTGCTGATCGTCGGTGCGTTCCGCACCGGACGGGCATCGCGGATGCGCGATGTCGCCGCGGAAGCTGCCTGAGGCTTCGGCGCCGCTCGCCGAGCGGCTGCGTCCGCACTCGCTCGACGAAGTGATCGGGCAGGCGCATCTGCTCGGCCCGGGCCGGCCGTTGCGCGTCGCCTTCGAGTCGGGGCGCCCGCACTCGATGATCTTCTGGGGCCCGCCGGGAGTGGGCAAGACGACGCTCGCCCGATTGATGGCCGACGCCTTCGACGCGCAGTTCATTGCGATCTCGGCGGTGCTGGGCGGCGTGAAGGACATCCGCGACGCCGTGGCGGCGGCGCACGCAGCGCGCGAGCAGGGCCGACGCACGATCGTCTTCGTCGACGAGGTGCATCGCTTCAATCGCGCCCAGCAGGACGCCTTCCTGCCGCACGTCGAGAGCGGACTGTTCGTGTTCATCGGCGCGACCACCGAGAACCCTTCGTTCGAGGTCGTCGGCGCGCTGCTGTCACGCGCGCGCGTCTACGTGCTGCAGCCGCTGTCCACGGAGGAACTCGCGACGCTCTTCGAGCGCGCGCTCGCGCTGCTCGCCGGCGACGGACGTGCGATCGCGTTCGACGACGATGCGCGCGAGCGGCTGGTCGGCTGGGCCGACGGCGATGCGCGACGACTGCTCAACGCGATCGAGGTCGTCACCGACGCCGGGGAGAGCGCGAAGCGCGGGTCGATCGACGCCGCGTTCCTCGAGACCGCGCTGTCGCAGAACCTGCGCCGTTTCGACAACGGCGGCGAGGCGTTCTACGACCAGATCAGCGCTTTGCACAAGTCGGTGCGCGGCTCCGATCCCGACGCCGCGCTGTACTGGCTCGCTCGAATGCTCGACGGCGGCGCCGACCCGAGGTATCTCGCGCGGCGCATCGTGCGGATGGCCAACGAGGACATCGGCCTGGCCGATCCGCGCGCGCAGGAACTGGCGCTCGGCGCGGCGCAGGTCTACGAGCGCCTGGGTTCCCCCGAAGGCGAGCTCGCGCTCGCGCAGGCGGTCGTCTATCTCGCCTGCGCGGCGAAGTCCAACGCGGTGTACGTCGCGTGGAAGAGGGCGCGCGCCTTCGTCGCCGACCATGGTTCGGCGCCGGTGCCGATGCATTTGCGCAATGCGCCGACGCGACTGATGAAGGGGCTCGGCTACGGGCGCGCGTACCGCTATGCGCACGACGAGCCCGGCGGCTACGCGGCCGGCGAGCGGTACTTCCCCGACGAGGTTCAAGCGCAACGCTTCTACGAGCCGGTCGCCCGCGGGCTCGAACTGCGCATCGGCGAGAAGCTCGCGTCGCTGCGCGAGCGGGATCGACTCGAGGGCAGGGAAGGGGGAAGCGAGAAAGGGGAAGGGGACGAAGCGGGGAAAGGGGAGCCGCGAGCAGCCGACGCGCCTTGATACACTCGGTCGACGTCCGAACTGTCGCTGCGTTCCGTGCTCGATCTCGCCCAGCTCCGCAAGAATCCCGAAGACGTCGCCGCGCGCCTGCGCGCACGCGGCGTCGCTTTCGATCTCGACGCGTTTCGGGTGCTCGAGGCGAAGCGCAAGACGCTGCAGACGCGTACCGAGGCGCTGCAGGCGCAGCGCAACGCGCTGTCGAAGTCGATCGGCCGCGGCAAGGCCGCCGGCGAAGACGTGTCCGCCGCGCTCGCCGAGTCCACGCAGGTCAACGAAGCGCTCGACGCGGTCGCGCGCGACAACGACGAGGTGCGCGAACAACTCGCCCAATGGCTGCTGCAGTGGCCGAACCTGCCGCACGAGTCGGTTCCCGAAGGCGCCGACGAGCGTGCGAATGTCGAGATCCGCCGCTGGAGTCCGTCGGGCGAGGCGCCGCAGCCGTTCGCCTTCGAGCCGCGCGATCACGTCGATCTCGGCGCGCCGCTCGGGCTCGATTTCGAGGCCGCCTCGAAACTCTCGGGTGCGCGCTTCGTCGTGATGAAGGGCGCCGTCGCGCGGCTGCATCGCGCGCTCGCGCAGTTGATGCTCGACGTGCAGACCGCGGAGCACGGTTACGAAGAGTGCTACGTGCCGTACGTCGTCAACGCGACGACGATGCGAGGGACCGGGCAGCTGCCGAAATTCGAGACCGACCTGTTCGCGGCCCGCAAGGGCGGGCAGCAGGGCGAGGGCGAGCCGCTGTACCTGATCCCGACCTCCGAGGTGCCGCTCACCAATTTCGTGCGCGACGAGATCGTGCCGGCGACGTCGCTGCCGATGCGCCTCACCGCCCACACGCCGTGCTTTCGCTCGGAGGCCGGCGCCTACGGCCGCGATACGCGCGGGATGATCCGCCAGCACCAGTTCGACAAGGTCGAGATGGTGCAGATCGTTCAACCCGAGCGTTCGTACGACGCGCTCGAACAGATGGTCGGTCACGCGGAGAACGTGCTGCGCAGGCTCGAGCTGCCGTATCGCGTCGTGCTGCTGTGCACCGGCGACATGGGCTTCTCCGCGGCGAAGACCTACGACCTCGAGGTCTGGCTGCCTTCGCAACGCGCGTACCGCGAGATCTCGTCGGTGTCGAACTGCGAGGCTTTCCAGGCGCGACGCCTGCAGGCGCGCTATCGCGGGGCGGACGGCAAGCCGGCTTTCGTGCACACGCTGAACGGGTCCGGGCTCGCAGTCGGACGCGCGCTCGTCGCCGTGCTGGAGAACGGGCAGCAGGCCGACGGGTCGATCCGTCTGCCGGCGGCGCTCGTGCCGTACATGGGCGGAGTCGATCGCATCGGCTGACGCTGCGGCACATCGTTCGCTCGTCGCAACGAAAGTGGCCGCTTTGCTATACTTGCGGGCTTCGCGCGTGCAATGCGCGCGAGCCCGGAAAGGTGGCAGAGTGGTCGAATGCGCCGGACTCGAAATCCGGTTTGCGGGCAACCGCAACGTGGGTTCGAATCCCACCCTTTCCGCCAGCAAGAGCCGGATCCGCTGACCCCGGGCTGACCCCGACAACGCCGGACACGCGGTACTGCTTCATGCAAGGAACTGGCGGCGGCTCGCTGGCTCGCCCGGTAGTCGCAGGCGTGCGCTTGTTCACGTTTCGCACGAGACGTCGTTCCGCGTAACCCTCATCGTGATCGCAGGCCCGGCGGGCGATGCACGCAGTGGGCGATTTGTTCACGTTGACGCGTCGTCCGATCCGCTAGCATCGCGCCTGTTCGCACGACCTGCCCGGTCTCCGTTCGTTCCCGGTCGCGGGGTGCGCCCGACGAGCCCCGATGCCCGAACCGTTTCCGTCCCGTCCCGTATCGCCGCAGCCTTCGCCGCTGTTCGTGCGCGTGCGCGACCGGGTTGCCGAAGCGTTGCGCGATGCGGCGCACGTGGCGTTGCCGGCGCTGGCCGAGGCGCTCGACGAGGCGGCCGAGCGCGCTCTCCAGGGACGCGACCGCCAGGCGATGTTCTCCGCGGCGACCCGTCTGCGCCGGGAAGCCGCCAGTCGCGTAGACGTGGTGGCACGCGTGCTCGAGCGGCGCGCGCAGCGCTGCCTGGATGCCGCGCACGGGGAGGCGGCAGGGGCGCTCGAGCTGGTCGACGACGAAGAGCTCGAGCAGCAGATCGCCGCCGGCGAGCTGGCGCGTGAGTCGCGCGAACGCAGCGGCGCGATCTACCCGCGCTACGTTGCGCGGCTGCGCAACTTGCTCGGCGCCGCATTCGCGTGGGACGACGACGAGCGCAATCCGCTCGGCGCGCGCACGCTCGCCGCGGCGCTGCTGGCCAGCGTCGCCGACGCAGCCGAGGGCGGCTTCGCCAGCGACCGGCTGCGGCATCTCGCATGGAAGCATTTCTCGCCGTCGATCGCCGAAGCGATCGATGCCGCCGAGCGATTGCTCGCGCAGATGGGGATTTCCGACGAGCCGCTTTCGATCGATGCCACGCGAGCTCGGCCGCACGAGCGCGCCGATGCAGCGCCCGAGGACCGGCCCCTCGGCGGGCCCGAAGAGCCGCGCAGCGAAGAGCCGCGCAGCACCGCACAGCGCGCGCCCGAGGCGGAGCCCGCCGCCGATTCGCCTTCGCGCCCGCCCGAGCCTGTGCGCGCGATCGACCTGTCCGCTCGCGCCGAACGCGACGCCGCGACGCTCGGCACGTCGCCGTTGGCCGGCGAGCCCACCGGCGCGCGCCTGGGCACGCTGCCGACGCTGCAGCCGGTGCTCGACCTGGAACGCGACGCCGTCGCTTTCGCGCATTCGATCGGCGCGATGCCGTACAGCCGCGAAGCGCGTACCGAGTTCTTCGGCAACGTGCGCGCGCGATTACGCGACGCCGGTGCGCCGCCTGCGCAGGTCGCGATCGTCGACCTCGTCTCGGCGATGTTCGACTACGTGATCGACGATCGTCGCGTACCCGAAGCGGCGCGTCCGCTGGTCTGGCGGCTTCAGCAGCCGACGCTCGCGCTGTCGCTGCTCGATTCGGGCTATCTCGGCGACGATCCGCGCTCGCTGCGCCGGCTCGTCGAGCATTTCGGCGCGATCTCGGCGGCGTTTTCCGACGAGATCACGCGCGGCAGCGAGTTGCACCGGAGGCTCGAGACGGTGGTACGTGCAGTCGAGATCGTCACCAGCGCGCTGCAATCGCGCTCGGCCGTGATGGCCCAGCAGGTGCAGAAGGAATACTCGCGCGCCGCGCGCAGCGTCGGGCAGCTGATCGACCACGTCGTGCGCGAGCGGCGCTCGCTGGAGGAGGCACCGGGACGGCGCAATCGGCGCGATTACGCGCGACGGCCGAATCGCGAGCGCGAAGAGGAGGTCACCGGGCATCTGCACGCGATGCTTGCCGAGCGGCTGCAGCGGCACGCAGCGCCCGAGTCGGTGCGCGACTTCGTGATGAACGTCTGGCTGCGTCACCTGCGAACGGCCGCGCTGCGCGATGGCGAGCAGAGCGCGGAGTTCCAGGTGTCGTTGCGCGTCGTCGACGACCTGCTGTGGAGCCTGGACGACAGCGGCGAGCGCCACAGCCGGCGCGAGCTCGCCCAGCGCATCCCGCCGCTGATCCGCCTGATGACGCAGGGCGTGCGCGAGATCGGCGCGAAGGACGAGGAGTTCAAGGCCTTCTTCGACGAGTTGTTTCTGATCCACCTGCGACGCATGCAGCGGCGCGATCGCGAGCGTGAAGCCACCCGCACGCGAACGCACGCGGACGAGGGCACTGCGACGGCCGAAGGCCGCCCGCGCGTCGATTCGGTCGCCGCGCCGGAGGCGAGTTCCCCGGCGTCGCAGGCGAGTCCCGCCGCCTCATACGCTTCGGTCGAGCGGGGCGCGCCCGAGCCAGGCGCCGCATCGCCTGAATCGGATGCCGCCGAAGCCGAGGGCCCGGGGCGCAAGCTGCTGGAGATCCTCGAGTCGCTCGACCTCGACGACCTGCCGACCAGCCCGCGACGCCTGCAGCTCGCACCGGACCAGGCCATCGACCGCATCGCGCGCGGCGACTGGATCGAGCTCGTCGCGCGGGACGGCGCGAGCGGGTATTCGAAGGTGGCGTGGATCAATCGCAGGCGTACGGTGGCGCTGCTCGTTCGCCGCGCCGACCGGCGGGCGATGTCGCTACGCACCGACGAGTTGCGCGAGCGCTTGGCGCGCGAGCGGGCGTTCCTGCTCGAAGCATGACGCGCGCCGGCGTGGCACGAGCGGGGCGTCGAACCGGCAACCGGCTGCACTATAATGCTTGACACTGTTGCGAGCGGGAAGTAATTTGCTCGCGCTTCGCGTCGCCGCCGCTGCGCGTTGCACGCACGCCGTGCTCGGGTAAGCCATCAGTCGCGCGGCACCCCATCCGGTTCGATAATGCCGGTGTCCGAAAAAGCCCCAGGAGGAGATTCGATGAAGGGTTCACAGGCAACGAAGCTGGCGGTGGCTGCCGCATTCGCGTCATTCGCGCTCGGCGCGTCGGCGGCCGACTCGATCAAGGTCGGCTTCATGCTGCCGTATTCCGGCACCTACACGGCGCTGGCCAACGCGATCGAGAACGGCTTCAAGCAGTACGTCGACGAGCAGGGCGGCAAGCTCGGCGGGCTGGGCGTCGAATACGTCCGCGTCGACGACGAGAGCGCGCCGGCCAAGGCCACCGACAACATCAACAAGCTGATCAACCGGGACAACGTCGACGTCGTCGTCGGCACCGTGCACTCCGGCGTCGCGATGGCGATGGCCAAGGTCGCCAAGGACACCGGCACGCTGCTGATCGTGCCGAACGCCGGCGCCGACGCGGTCACCGGACCGATGTGCGCGCCGAACATCTTCCGCAGTTCTTTCTCGAACTGGCAGCCGGCCTACGCGATGGGCGACGTCGCCGCAAAGAAAGGCTACAAGCGCGCCGTCACGATCACCTGGGACTATGCGGCCGGGAAGGAAAGCGTCAACGGCTTCAAGGAAGCGTTCACGAAGGCCGGCGGCAAGGTCGAGAAGGACCTGACGCTGCCGTTCCCGCGCGAGGAGTTCCAGGCGCTGCTCACCGAGATCGCATCGATCAAGCCCGACGTCGTCTACACGTTCTTCGCCGGTGCCGGCGCGGTGAAGTTCGTCAAGGACTACGCCGCCGCCGGGTTGAAGGAGTCCATCCCGCTGGTCGGCGCGGGGTTCCTCACCGACGGAACGCTCGAGGCGCAGGGTGACGCCGCGCAGGGCCTGCTCACCACGCTGCACTACGCCGACGGGCTGAACACGCCGCGGGACAACCAGTTCCGCCTCACGTACGCGAAAACGTACAAGATGCAGCCCGATGTCTACGCAGTGCAGGGCTACGACGCCGCGCAGATGCTTGGCATCGGGCTGGCGGCGAACAAGGGCGACAAGAAGAACCGCGCTGCACTGGTGAAGGCGATCGAGAAGGCGAAGATCGACAGTCCGCGCGGCGCCTTCACGCTGTCGTCCTCGCACAACCCGGTGCAGGATATCTACCTGCGCAAGGTCGACAACAAGACGAACCAGGTGCAGAGCGTGGCGGTGAAGGCGCTGGCCGACCCGGGACGCGGCTGCAGGATGTAACGTGTAACCGGCCCGATCGCATCGGGCGGCCGCCGGATCTGCGGGAAGATCCGGCGGCCGGTTTTTTTTCCCGGCGGGCCGCGCCGCCCGCCCAGCGCCTTCCCGCGCATCAAACGACGCACGCATGGATCCGGTCGTCTTTCTCGTCCAGTGCCTGAACGCGATCCAGTACGGACTGCTGCTGTTCCTGGTCGCCAGCGGCCTGACGCTGATCTTCGGGATCATGGGCGTCATCAATCTCGCGCACGGCAGCTTCTACATGATCGGCGCGTACATGGCTTTCGCGATCGGTCCCTGGGTCGAGCAGACGATCGGCGGAGGCTTCTTCGTCGCGCTCGTCATCGTCGTGCTGCTCGCGGTGCTGCTCGGCTACGTGCTCGAGTGGGTGTTCTTCAGCTATCTCTATGAACGCGAGCACCTGCAGCAGGTGCTGATGACCTATGCGCTGATCCTCGTCTTCGAGGAACTGCGCAGCCTTCTCGTCGGCGACGACGTGCACGGAGTGCCGGTGCCCGCGTGGCTGGCGGGCACGATTCCGCTGGGCGAGCTGATGACCTACCCGGTGTACCGACTGCTCGTCTCGGGGGTATGCCTGGTGGTCGCCTTCGGCCTGTTCTGGGTCATCACGCGCACCCGCCTGGGGATGACGATCCGCGCCGGCGCGTCGAACCGCGAAATGGTGCAGGCGATGGGCATCGACATCAAGTTCCTCTATCGCGTCGTCTTCGCCGCCGGCGTCGCGCTGGCCGCGCTCGCCGGTGCGATCGCGGCGCCGGTCTCTTCGGTGTACCCGGGCATGGGCAACCAGGTGTTGATCATCTGCTTCGTCGTCGTCGTCATCGGCGGAATCGGGTCGATCCGCGGTGCACTGCTCGCGGCGATGCTCGTCGGCTTCGTCGAGACCTTCGGCACGGTGTTCTTTCCGTCGGCGGCCGGACTGCTCGTCTACGTGCTGATGGCCGCGATCCTGTTGTGGCGCCCCGAGGGGCTGTTCCGGAGCGCCTGACGCCGTGCGAAAGTCGTCTTCCCTTTCCGTTGTCATTGCGCTGGCGCTGCTGGTGGCGCTTGCGCTGTTCCCGATCGTCGGCAGCAAGTTCGGCATCGCGCTCGTCACGAAGACGATGATCCTGGCGATCTTCGCGCTGAGCCTCGAGTTGCTGGTCGGCCAGACCGGGCTGGTCTCCTTCGGTCATGCGGCTTTCCTCGGCATCGCCGCGTACACGGTGGCACTGATGACGCCGCAGAGCGAGCCGGCGGCGATCTGGCTCGTGCTGCCGGCCGCGCTGCTCGCCTCGGGCGCGTATGCGCTCTTCGTCGGCGCGCTGTCGCTGCGCACCCGCGGCATCTACTTCATCATGGTTACGCTCGCCTTCGCGCAGATGGCCTACTTCGTGTTCCACGATACCGATCTCGGCCGCGGCAGCGACGGCATCTATCTGTACTTCCGTCCGGACGTGTCGATCGGCGGCACGCGCCTCGTCGACCTGGACGCCGGCAACACGTTCTACTGGTTCGTTCTCGCGTCGCTCGCCTTCACGTTCGGCCTGCTCGCGCTGATCGTGCGCAGCCGCTTCGGCCGCGCGCTGGCCGGCATTCGCGTGAACGAGCAGCGCATGCGCGCCGCGGGCTTCGCGACCTACCCGTACAAGCTCGCCGCGTTCGTGGTCGCCGCGATGCTCGCCGGGCTGGCCGGCTTCCTGCTCGCGCTGAAGGACGGTTTCGTCAACCCCGAACTGCTGTCATGGCACGAGTCGGGCGCGGTGCTGATCATGATCATCCTCGGCGGCATCGGCAGCCTGTGGGGCGCGGTGATCGGCGCCTTCGCCTTCGTGCTGCTGCAGGAGCTGTTCCAGTCCGATCCGATCTTCGGCGAATTCGCGCGCCACTGGCAGCTCACGCTCGGCCTGACGATCATCGCTTTTGTTGCGCTGATGCCCGAGGGCCTGATCGGCGTCGCTCGCCAGCTCGGGCGGCGCGTTTCGCTTCGTCGCAGGCTGCGCCATGCCTGATTCGTCACCGAAAGCCACGGTCCCCGGCGAGGTGCTGCTGCGCGCGACGTCGGTCTCGCGCAGCTTCGGCGGGCTGAAGGCGGTCGACAACGTTTCGCTCGCGGTGCGTCGCGGCACCGTGCACGCCGTCATCGGCACCAACGGCGCCGGCAAGTCGACGCTGATCAACGTGCTGTCGGGCGAGATCCCGGCCAGTGAAGGCAGCGTCGAGCTGCTCGGGCGCGACGTCTCGCGCTGGTCGCAGCCGCGGCGCGCGCAGGCGGGGCTGGGTCGCAGCTACCAGCGCAACACGATCTACGCGCCGTTCACCGTGTTCGAGAATTGTCGGTTGAGCGCGCAGGCGCGGCGCCAGCGGCCGTTCGACTGGCTCTCCGCCGCCGCGCGTTGCGATTTCAGCGGCCGTGCCGCGCATCTCGCGCTCGAGAAGGCCGGGCTCGTCGCGCACGCCGATCGCGAGGCCGGAACGCTGTCGCACGGCCAGAAGCGCCAGCTCGAGATCGCGATGTGCCTGGCGACCGCGCCGCGCGTGCTCGTGCTCGACGAACCGCTGGCGGGGATGGGCGCCGAGGAGTCCGAGCGAATGCTGTCGCTGCTCGAGGGGCTGAAATCCGAGCACGCGATCCTGCTCGTCGAGCACGACATGGATGCCGTGTTCCGCGTCTCCGACGAGATCACGGTGATGGTCAACGGCCGCGTGATCGCCAGCGGCGCCCCGGAGGAGATCCGCAACAGTCCCGAGGTCCAGGAAGCGTACCTGGGCGAAGAGGTCTCGCCATGAGCGCCGTGGATTGAACGCCGCGATGCCCGCCGCAGCCGCCCCTGAAGCTCCGACGTCCGCCCGCGAAGCCGTGCGCGAGCCGATCGTCGACATCGCGAACCTGCACGCCTATTACGGCCAGAGCCACGTGCTGCAGGGGGTGAGCCTGCGCATCGACGTCGGCGAGGCGGTCGGCCTGCTGGGGCGCAACGGGATGGGCAAGACGACGCTGATCCGCAGCATGCTGCGCCTGATGCGATCGACCACCGGACGCATCACGATCGCCGGACGCGATCGCGCGGGCGAGCGCCCCGATCGCGTAGCGCGGCTGGGCATCGGCTATGTGCCGGAAGGGCGGGGGATCTTCCCCAACCTGAGCGTGCGCGAGAACCTGGTCATGGCGGCGCGACCGGGCGTGCGCGGGCAGGTCGACTGGACGCTGGAGCGGGTGCTCGAGACCTTCCCGCGGCTGGCCGAGCGGCTGCGCAACGGCGGCAACCAGCTCTCCGGCGGCGAGCAGCAGATGCTCGCGATCGGGCGCGCGCTGATGACGAACCCGGACCTCATCGTGCTCGACGAGGCCACCGAGGGACTCGCGCCGCTGATCGTGCGCGAGATCTGGCGCATCGTCGCGAGCATTCGCGCGAGCGGCATCGCATCGCTGGTCGTCGATCGGAACTACCGCGCGGTGCTCGCGCACACCGAGCGCTGCGTCGTGCTCGAGCGCGGGCGCGTAGTGCTCGAAGGCAGCTCCGAGTCGCTGTCGACCGACGAACGCGCGCTGCAGACCTACCTGGGTGTCTGAGCCGCCTGTGCGCGCGTCCGCGGTTCCGCGACGCGCGCGCGACCGCCGCACGGGTCGTTCAGTGAACGGTAGGCGCCGTCTCCACGTCGAAGGTGACGACGTGGTCGGCATCGAAGCGGATCCCGATGCTTTCGCCGATCGCGTGATCGTGATGGCTGGGCACGAGTGCGAGCAGCGTCGCGCCGCTGGGCAGCCGCAGCGTGTAGAGGAACTGCGCGCCGCGGAACGCCTTGCGCACCACCTGCGCGCGCACCGTGCTTGCGTCGTCGTGCACGACGTCGTCCGGACGCAGCAGCACGAGCACGTCGCCGCGGGCGTTCGCCGCCGCGCTGGCGATCGCCTGGTCGGTGCGCGCGTGGATCGGCAGCGCGCCCAGTTCGATGTGCACCTTCGACTGGCCGTCGCGGTGTTCGACGACACCCGGCAGGAACGCTCCCAGCCCGACGAAATCGGCCACCGCGCGAGTGGCCGGCTGGTGATAGATGCGGTACGGCGTGTCCCATTGCTCGATGTGGCCGGCCTGCATCACGCCGACACGATCGGCGAGCGCGAAGGCTTCGTACTGGTCGTGCGTGACGAGCAGCGCGGTGGTGCCGGCGCGCTTGAGGATCTCGCGCAGGTCCAGCGCGAGCCGCTCGCGCAACTCGGGGTCGAGGTTCGAGAACGGCTCGTCGAGCAGCAGGATCGACGGCGCCGGCGCGAGCGCACGCGCGAGCGCCACCCGCTGCTGCTGTCCGCCGGAAAGCTCGTGCGGATAGCGCGAACCGCTTCCGGGCAGCCCGACCAGCTCGAGCATCTCGCGCACGCGCTGCGCGCGCTCGGCAGCCGAGCGCCGACGCAGGCCGAAGCCGACGTTCGCCGCGACATCGAGATGGGGGAACAGCGCGTAATCCTGGAACACGACGCCGACGCCGCGCTGCTCCGGTTCGGTCCATTTCTGCGGCGACGCGACGCAGTGCGCGTCGATGTGCACGCAACCGCTCTCGGGGCGCAGGAAGCCGGCGATCGTGCGCAGTGCCGTCGTCTTGCCGCAGCCCGAGGCGCCGAGCAGGCAGCCGATCTCGCCCTGGCGAAGGCGGAAGGTCAACTTGTCGAGCGCGGCTACCTTGGCGGGTCGCGCGTCGAACGAGACAGACAGCTCCTCGACCTGCAGCGCCCAGGCCCGCGCCTGGGCGCCGTCGGGCGCTCTGTCGGCGGCGCAGCCGGGAATCGGTGTCGGGAGTCGGGCGCTCATCCTGAATGCCTATAATTCGCAGTCAGGAATTCTAGCAACCGTGGCGCCGAACAGCACGTTGCGGCGTTGCGCCGCCCTCACCGAAGTGTCCGGCACGCAACTGCTCGCGACGGGGTCGGTCCTCGGCTCGCTGGTGGTGGCGCTGCCCATCATCGCGGTCGTCTGGCTCGCGTTCTCCGGCGCCGGGCAGGCCGACGAGGGCGGGGCGCTTGCGCACCTGTTCGGCACCGTGCTGCCGCGCTACACGATCACCACCGCAAAGCTCGCGGCGATGGTGCTCGCCGTCGTGCTGTGGATCGGCGTGAGCACGGGCTGGCTCGTTGCCGCCTACGACTTTCCGGGCCGGCGCGCGCTCTCGTGGATGCTCGTGCTACCGCTGTCGACGCCGGCTTTCGTGATGGCCTACGCGTACACGGATTTCCTCGCGAGCTATGGCGCGCTGCAGCGCGGCTTTCGGGCGCTCACCGGACTCGAGGTCGGCGACTACTGGTTCCCCGACATCCATTCGTGGCCTGCGGCGGGGCTCTTCCTCGGGTTGGCACTCTATCCGTACGTCTACCTGCTGGCGCGCGCGGCGTTCTCCGACCGCAGCCCTTCGCTCGCCGACGCGGCGCGCTCGCTCGGCATGAGCCGGCGACGAACCTGGTGGCGCATCGTCTGGCCGGTGGCCAGGCCGGCCGTCGTGGCCGGGTGTGCGCTGGCGTTGATGGAAACACTGGCCGATTTCGGTACCGTCGCTTATTTTTCCGTTGATTCATTTACCGCTGGCATTTATCGAGCGTGGCAGTCGATGGGCGATCGCGTCGGCGCTGCCCGGCTCGCGACGATGCTGCTGGTGCTCGTCGTTGCGCTGCTGCTCATCGAGCGCGGGCAGCGCGGCCGCATGCAATTCCACGTGCGCAATCCGCGTCCTGCGCCGCGCACGGCGCTGCAGGGTGGCGCCGCGCTTCGAGCGACGCTCGTCTGCTGCCTGCCGATCGTCTTCGGCTTCGCGCTGCCGGCAGCGCTGCTGTCGGCAGAGTGGATCGGCGGGGGCGCCGTGTTCGACGCGCGACTGCCGGAGTGGATCCGCAACACCGCGATCCTCGCCGGTGGCGGCGTGCTCGTCGTGCTGCCCGGCGCGCTCGTCGCCACCTACGCTGCGCGCCTGGGCGGCGCGCGGATGCTGCGCGCAGCGCTGCTGCTCGCCAACACGGGCTATGCGCTGCCCGGCGTCGTGCTCGGGGTGGGCCTGCTGATCCTCTCCGGCTGGCTCGACCGGGTGCTCGCACCGCTCACGGCCGCGATCGGCGTTCCGGCGCTGTTCGCCGGCGGCAGTGCGGTCGCCTGCGTCTACGCGTACGCCGTGCGCTTCTTTCCAGTGGCTTATCAGAGCATCGAATCGGGCCTGGCGCGCATCAGTCCGTCGATGGACCAGAGCGCGCGCAGCCTGGGTCGCCGACCGCTGCAGGTGCTGCGGGAAGTCCACTGGCCACTGATGCGGCGCAGCGTCGGCGCAGCGGCGCTGCTCGTGTTCATCGATTGCCTGAAGGAGTTGCCCGCCACGCTGGTGTTGCGCCCCTTCGACTTCGACACGCTCGCCGTCGTCACCTACCAGTTCGCCTCGGACGAGCGCCTCGCCGAAGCGGCGCTGCCGGCGCTGGTGATCGTGATCGTCGGCGTCGTCCCGGTGGTGTGGCTGTCGCGTGTGGCGTTGTCGGAGAGGCGGTGACGGGATCGTCCCGCAGTCGCACGGCGCTCGGCGGCCCGCATCGCACTGCGGTATACTCCTTCGCCTTCAGGCGCGTAGCTCAGCTGGTTAGAGCACCACCTTGACATGGTGGGGGTCGGTGGTTCGAGTCCACTCGCGCCTACCAGCGATTCTTCCGCGAATCCGCTGGGGCCGCTTTCCGTCCTGCGATTGCCGGCGCTGTTATGGACCATCGACTGGTCTCGACAAGACGGACGTTCAGAGCGCTCTCTGATCGACGTCCCCTGCCTCGCTTCAACTCGAACATGGTCCAGATCACTCTTCCCGATGGCTCGCAGCGCCGCTTCGATGCGCCGCCCACCGTAGCCGACGTCGCCGCCTCGATCGGCAGCGGCCTTGCGCGCGCCGCGCTCGCCGGCAAGGTCGACGGCAAGCTGGTCGATACCTCGTACCGCATCGATCACGATGCGAAAGTCGCCGTCATTACCGACCGCGACCCCGAAGGGCTCGACGTGCTGCGCCATTCCACGGCGCACCTGCTCGCCTACGCGGTGAAGTCGCTGTTTCCCGACGCGCAGGTCACGATCGGCCCGGTGATCGAAAACGGCTTCTATTACGACTTCTCGTACAAGCGACCGTTCACGCCCGAAGACCTGGAAGCGATCGAAGCGAAGATGGCCGAGCTTGCAAGGCGCGACGAGCCGGTCGTGCGCGAGTCGTGGGAGCGCGACGACGCCGTGCGTTTCTTCGAGTCGATCGGCGAGCACTACAAGGCGGAGATCATCGCGTCGATCCCGTCGGCCGAGCCGATCACGCTGTATCGCGAGGGCGAGTTCGTCGACCTGTGCCGCGGCCCGCACGTGCCGTCCACCGGCAAGCTGAAGGTCTTCAAGCTGATGAAGCTCGCCGGCGCCTACTGGCGCGGCAATTCGAACAACGAGATGCTCCAGCGCATCTACGGCACCGCCTGGGCGAAGAAGGAAGAGCAGGACGCCTACCTTCACATGCTCGAGGAGGCCGAGAAGCGCGATCATCGCAGGCTCGGTCGCGAGCTCGATCTCTTCCACATGCAGGACGAAGCGCCGGGACTGGTGTTCTGGCACCCGAAGGGCTGGGCGATCTGGCAGCAGGTCGAGCAGTACATGCGTCGCGTCTACCGCGAAACCGGCTATCTCGAGGTGAAAGGTCCGCAGATCCTCGATCGAAGCCTGTGGGAGCGCACCGGTCACTGGCAGAACTATCGCGAGAACATGTTCACGACCGAGTCGGAGAACCGGTCGTACGCGCTCAAGCCGATGAACTGCCCGGGGCATATTCAGATCTTCAAGTCCGACCTGCGCTCATACCGCGATCTGCCGTTGCGCTACGGCGAGTTCGGCCAGTGCCATCGCAATGAGCCCTCCGGGGCGCTGCACGGGATCATGCGCGTGCGCGGCTTCACGCAGGACGACGGCCACGCCTTCGTCACCGAAGACCAGATCCTCGACGAGTGCATCGCGTTCACGCGCGACCTGCAGCGCGTCTACCGCGACTTCGGCTTCGAGCACATCCTGTATCGCATCGCGACGCGCCCCGAGATGCGCGTGGGCTCCGACGATCTATGGGACAAGGCCGAGGCGGCGCTCGACGAGAGCCTGCGCCGCGCCGGCGTCGAATTCACGATCGCGCCGGGCGAGGGCGCCTTCTACGGGCCGAAGATCGAGTACACGCTGAAGGACGCGATCGGGCGCGCCTGGCAGTGCGGAACGATCCAGGTCGACTTCAACATGGCCGGGCTGCTCGGCGCGGAGTACGTCGCCGAAGACAACTCGCGCCGCGTGCCGGTGATGCTGCACCGGGCGATCGTCGGCTCGATGGAGCGCTTCATCGGCATCCTGATCGAGAACCATGCCGGTGCGATGCCGATGTGGCTCGCGCCGGTGCAGGCGGTAGTCGCCACGATCACCGAGGCGCAGGCGCCGTATGCGCGCGAGGTTGCCGAAAGCCTCGTAAAACAAGGATTTAGGGTCGAGTGCGATTTGCGGAACGAGAAAATCAACTATAAAATCCGCGAGCACAGCCTGCAGAAGGTGCCGTACCTCCTCGTCGTCGGCGACAAGGAGCGGCAGGCTGGCAAGGTGGCCGTGCGTGCGCGCGGGGGTGCCGAAGTCGGTGTCCTCGATGTCGAGGCGTTCGCGGCGCGGCTGTCCGAAGACGTCGCGCTGAAGCGATCCCAACCGCAATGACCCGCCGGTGCTCCCTCCCGGGGCAGGCGGCATCGTTGCTTTCGGCGTTGCGTGGGGCGGTCGTAACTGTCACGAACTGGAGAACGCAGCATCGCTACTGAACGCCCGCATCGCATCAACGGCGAAATCAATGTTCCCGAGCTGAGGCTGGTCGGCATCGACAACGAACCGATCGGCATCGTCAGCCTGCGGGAGGCCATGCGGATGGCCGAAGATGCGGAAGTCGACCTCGTCGAGATCGCCCCCCAGGCCCACCCGCCGGTAGCCCGTTTGATGGACTACGGCAAGTTCAAGTACCAGGAACAGAAGCGCCAGCACGAGGCGCGGGCCAAGCAGAAGATCATCCAGGTCAAGGAAGTGAAGTTCCGGCCCGGCACCGACGAAGGCGATTACCAGGTCAAGCTGCGCAACCTGCGCCGGTTCCTCGAGGAAGGCGACAAGGCGAAGATCACGCTGCGTTTCCGGGGCCGCGAGATGGCGCACCAGGAGTTCGGCGTGCGGTTGCTCGAGCGTGTGCGCACCGACGTCGACGACCTCGCGCAGGTCGAGCAGATGCCGCGGCTCGAAGGGCGGCAGATGATCATGGTCATCTCGCCCAAACGCAAGAAGTGAGGCAAGAACCGAGGTCGGGCGCCGCGTTGCGGCGCCGGCCAGGCACGACGCCGCCATGCGGCGTCCTACAAGCCGAGCGGGTTCCCGAAGTTCCGGCGGGTTGCCGGACACCCGACGAGGCAATCGAAGAAGGCAAGGCAATCATGCCGAAGATGAAAACCAAGCGAGGGGCCGCGAAGCGGTTCCGCGTGCGCCCCTCGGGCAGCGTGAAGCGTGCGCAGGCGTACAAGCGCCACATCCTCACGAAGAAGACCACGAAGAACAAGCGTCAGTTGCGCGGAACCGCGGAGGTGCGTGCCTGCGACGCGCCCGCGATCAAGGCGTTGCTGCCCTACGCCTAAGGAGAGCGCACGATGCCCCGAGTAAAGCGTGGAGTGACGGCGCGCGCGCGCCACAAGAAGGTTCTCGCCGCCGCGCGCGGTTTTCGCGGCCGCCGCGGCAACGTCTATCGCATCGCCAAGCAGGCGGTGATGAAGGCGGGCCAGTACGCCTACCGCGATCGCCGCACGAAGAAGCGCGTGTTCCGCGCGTTGTGGATCACGCGCATCAACGCCGCGGTGCGCGAGCACGGGATGAACTACAGCACGTTCATCGCCGGGCTGAACAAGGCGTCGATCGGCCTGGACCGCAAGGTGCTCGCCGACCTCGCCGTGGCCGACAAGCCCGCGTTCGCGGCGATTGTCGCGCAGGTCAAGGCCTCGCTGGGCGCGGCCTGAGCCCCGCGGCGGATCCCGGATGAGCGCCTCCGCCGAGTGGGCGGCGACGATCGATCGCCTGCTCGGCGAGATCGGCGCCGCCCGCAGTTCCCACGAGCTCGCCAACGCCAAGGCGCGTGCGCTGGGCAAGGACGGCGCGCTCAGCGCCGAGATGAAGAAGCTCGGCGCACTCACGCCCGCCGAGCGCGCCGCCGCCGGGCGCGCGCTGAACGAGACGAAGCAGAGAATCGAAGCGGCGCTGCGTTCGCGCGAGGCGGCGCTCGCCGACGAGGCGTTGCGCGAACGTCTCGCCCAGGAGGCGATCGACGTCACGCTGCCCGGACGCGGGTTGGGCCGCGGCGGCCTGCATCCGCTCACGCGCACCATCGAGCGCGTCGAGGCGATCTTCCGCTCGATCGGCTTCGACGTCGCCGACGGCCCGGAGATCGAGGAAGACTTCTTCAACTTCACCGCGTTGAACACGCCGCCCGATCATCCGGCGCGTTCGATGCACGACACTTTCTACGTCGACGCCCGCGACGCCGACGGGCGCCAGCTGCTGCTGCGCACGCACACGAGCCCCGTTCAGGTTCGCTACGCGCGCACGCACGAGCCGCCGATCCGCGTGATCGCACCGGGCAAGACGTACCGCGTCGACTCCGATGCAACGCACTCGCCGATGTTCCATCAGTTCGAGGGGCTGTGGATCGACGAGCACGTGAGCTTCACCGACCTGAAGAGCGTCTACGCCGATTTCCTGCGTCGCTTCTTCGAGCGCGACGACCTCGACGTGCGCTTCCGGCCGTCGTACTTTCCGTTCACCGAGCCGTCGGCCGAGATCGACATGCGCTTTGCCGACGGTCCGCTCGCCGGACGCTGGCTCGAGGTGAGCGGCTCGGGCGAGGTGCACCCGAACGTGGTGCGCAACTACGGCCTCGATCCGGAGCGATACATCGGCTTCGCCTTCGGCTCGGGCATCGAGCGGCTGGCGATGCTGCGCTACGGCGTCGGCGACCTGCGGCTGTTCTACGAGAACGACCTGCGCTTCCTGCAGCAGTTCAACGGCTGAAGCATCCATGCGCATTCCCGAGAGCTGGCTTCGCAGCTTCGTTTCGCCCGACTGGAACGCCGACGAGATCGCCGACCGCCTGACGATGGCCGGGCTGGAGGTCGAGGAGACCACTCGCGCGGCGCCGCCGTTTCGCGGTGTCGTCGTCGCCCGCGTCGTCGAAGTCGCGCGTCACCCGGACGCCGACCGGTTGAGCGTCTGCGCGGTCGATGTCGGCGACGGCACGACGCGCACGATCGTCTGCGGCGCGCCGAACGTCGCCGCCGGAATGCGCGTCGCCTGCGCGCTGCCGGACGCGGAGCTTCCGGGCGGATTGAAGATCAAGCCGGTGAAGATGCGCGGGGTCGCGAGCGAGGGAATGCTCTGCTCGGCGCGCGAACTCGGACTGTCCGAGGATCACGCCGGCATCCTGTCGCTCGACCCCGCGCTGGCCCTGGGCACCGACCTGCGCGACGCGCTCGCGCTGGACGAGGCGGTCTTCGAGCTGAAGCTCACGCCGAATCTCGCGCACTGCATGAGCGTGTTCGGCGTTGCGCGCGAACTTTCGGCACTGAGCGGTGCGCCGCTGCAGTCGCCCGCCTTTCCGCCGGTGGCGTGCACGATCGACGATCGGCTGCCGGTGCGCGTGCTGGCGCCCGACCTGTGCGGGCGTTTTTCCGGGCGCGTTATCCGCGGGGTCGATCCCGCCGCGCCCACGCCCGAGTGGATGAAGCGCCGCCTCGAACGCGCCGGCCAGCGCAGCATCGCCGCGCTCGTCGACATCTCGAACTACGTGATGCTCGAGCTCGGCCGGCCGACGCACGTCTTCGACCTCGACCGCATCGACGGCGAACTCGAAGTGCGCTGGGGCCGTCCGGGCGAAAGCCTGGAGCTGCTCAACGGCCAGACCGTCGAACTCGATGCCGGCGTCGGCGTCATTGCCGCCGGTGATCGCGTCGAGAGCCTGGCGGGCATCATGGGCGGCGAGGCCACGGCCGTCACCGACGACACGCGCAACGTCTACGTCGAGGCCGCCTTCTGGTGGCCGACGGCGATCGCCGGTCGGCCGCGGCGCTACAACCTTTCCACGGACGCCGGCGCGCGCTTCGAGCGCGGGGTCGACCCGGCGAGCACCGTCGAGCACATCGAGTACATCACGCGGCTGATCGTCGACGTCTGCGGAGGGCAGGTCGGCCCGGTCGACGACGTCGTCACCGGGCTGCCGGCGCGCGAGCCGGTGCGGCTGCGCGCGGCTCGCGCGCGCAAGGTGATCGGCGTGGATATCGCCGACGACGAGATCGCGGGCGTCTTCGAGCGGCTGCAACTGCCTGCGCGACGCGACGGCGGTGACTTCCTCGTCCAGCCGCCGTCGTACCGCTTCGACCTGCAGATCGAGGAAGACCTGATCGAGGAAGTCGTGCGCATCTGGGGCTACGAGCGGCTGCCGGTGCGCCCGCCGATCGGCCCGATGCCGATGCGCGCGGTGCCGGAGGCGCGGCGTAGCGTCGCGCAACTCGCGCGAGCGATCGCGGCGCGCGACTACCAGGAGGTCGTCAGCTACAGCTTCGTCGCGTCGGCACTCGACCGGTGCCTGGGCAGCGGCACGCCGATCCGCCTGCTCAATCCGATCGCCACGCAGATGGACGTCATGCGCACGACGCTGTGGGTGGGCCTCGTGGAGACGCTTCGCGCGAACCTCAATCGCAAGGCAGCGCGCGTGCGCGTCTTCGAGACCGGACGCGTGTTCTCGGCCGACGCCATGCGCGTCGCCGACGCGCATCACGTGAAGGGCATCGCCCAGCCGCTGCGCCTGGGCCTGCTCGCCTACGGCCCGCAGTTCGACGAGCAGTGGGGCACCTCCGCTCGGCGCACCGATTTCTTCGACCTGAAGGGCGACCTCGAGGCGATCGTCGAGCCGCCGCTGCATTTCGAAGCCGCATCGCATCCGGCGCTGCACCCGGGTCGCAGTGCGCGCATCGACTGCGCCGGCGAAGCGATCGGCTGGATCGGCGAGTTGCATCCGCAACTGCAGCACGACCTCGAGCTGCCGTTCGCTCCGGTCGTCGCCGAGATCGATCTCGCCCCCGCGCTCGCGCGCGGCGTGCCCGCTCACGAAGACAGCTCGCGCTTCCCCCCGATCGTCCGCGATCTTGCGATCGTCGTCGACGCAGCGCTTCCCGCTGCGCAGGTGCTCGCCGAGATCGACCAGGCGAGGGCTTCGTCGCCCGCCGCAGCGGTGGTCCGGAACGTGCGACTGTTTGACGAATATCGCGGTAAGGGATTGGAAAATAAGGAAAAAAGCCTTGCCTTCCGGCTTTGGATGCAAGATACTCGCCGTACCTTGAGCGAAGCCGAGGCGGCCGAAGCGGTCGAGGCGATCGTCTCTCGGCTCAGCCGGTCGGTGGGGGCACGACTCCGCTCCGGGCCCCGAAACGAAGAGCCGTAGCCCAGCCCCAGAAGCATTCCCAAGCAGATTCGAGAACGATGGCGGAAACGATGATCCCGTTCGGCCACGCGGTCCCGGACCATCGCAACGAGGCGTCCGCCGAATCGCAGGCGGGCGTTGCCCCTCTGGAGTCCGAAGCGACCGCGTTGAGCGCCCCGGCTGCGTCGACGGCCGCGCGATGGTCGCAGCGCAGCCTGCGCAGCGATTCGACCGATGCCGGCGGCTCCGTGGCGAGCCTGCGCGACGAGCGCGATCCCGACGACGAACCGCCGCAGGGCGAGGGCTTCACGCTGACGAAAGCCGAGCTTGCGGAGATGCTCTTCGAGCGGGTAGGCCTGAACAAGCGCGAAGCCAAGGACATGGTCGAGACCTTCTTCGACGAGATCCGTGGCGCGCTCGAGCGCGGCGGCTGCGTGAAGCTTTCGGGTTTCGGCAACTTCCAGTTGCGCGACAAGCCCCAGCGCCCGGGACGCAACCCCAAGACCGGCGAGGAAATCCCGATCTCGGCCCGCCGCGTGGTCACGTTCCACGCGAGCCAGAAGCTGAAGTCGCAGATCGAGGGCGACCAGAACTGAGGCCGGCGCGCTCCGCGCCGGCACGGCAAACGATGCAGAAGACCGATACCAAGGCAGCGTTGCCGCCGATTCCCGCGAAGCGTTATTTCACGATCGGCGAAGTGAGCGAGTTGTGCGGCGTCAAGCCGCACGTGCTGCGCTACTGGGAGCAGGAGTTCACGCAACTGCGCCCGATGAAGCGGCGCGGCAACCGGCGCTACTACCAGCACCACGAGGTGCTGCTGGTGCGACGAATTCGCGAACTGCTCTACGAACAGGGCTTCACGATCAGCGGGGCGAGGAACCGGCTCGGCGAGGCGCAGCAGGCGGGGAAGGGGCGCGAGACGGCGCCCGTGCAGGAAGAAGATGCGTTGCCGGCCGACGCGCCATCCGTCGAAGCGGCGCCGGCTCCTGCGAGCATTGATCTCGCCGCGATCCGCGCGGAGCTGGAGAAGGCGCTCGCGCTGCTGCGCTGATTCGTCGTCGGCTTCGTCCGATGGCGCAGGGCGGCTGATATACTTCGCGGCTTCGGGACGTAGCGCAGCCTGGTAGCGCACTTGCATGGGGTGCAAGGGGTCGCGAGTTCGAATCCCGCCGTCCCGACCAGTAAAGTCAAGGGCTTACGTTGAAAGACGTGAGCCCTTTCCTTTTCCGCGTCCCGCTCGCCAGCGAGGCGCGGCGACGTTGCGGCCTGTCCGCGAATGACCGCCGGCGAGTCGTATCATCGATTCATGAAAGTCCGAACCCTGCAACGCATCGTGCGCGCCGTTGCGTCGTCCGATGGCGCCGGCGTTCGCCTGCTGCGCAGCCTGGGCCAGCCGCTCGGGCCGCGCCAGGCGATCCGCGTCGATCCGTTCCTGCTGCTCGACGAGTTCTCGTCCGATGACCCCGACGATTACGTCGCCGGATTTCCCTCGCACCCGCATCGCGGCTTCGAGACGATCACGTACATCCTCGACGGCCACATGCTGCACGAGGACCATCTCGGGCACCGCGGGGATCTCAGGAGCGGCGGCGTGCAGTGGATGACCGCGGGCCGCGGCATCGTCCATTCGGAGATGCCGCAGCAGACGCAGGGCCGCATGCGCGGTTTCCAGCTGTGGTTGAACCTGCCCGCGCGCGAGAAGATGCGCGAGCCCGAGTACGTCGACCTGCAGCCGGAAACCATCCCGGAAGTCGCGCTGCCCGGCGGGGGTCTCGTGCGGGTCATCGCAGGCAGCTTCGGTGCCGACGGCAGCTCGACACGGGGGCCGATCGCCGGCCGGTCGACCGAACCGGTCTATTTCGACGTGCGCCTTGCCGCCGACGCGACCTTCGCGCATCCGGTTGCCGACGGGCACAACGCCTTCGTCTATCCGTACGAAGGAAAGCTTCGCGTCGGCCCCACCGATGCAGCGCGCGCGCTCGAGGCGCACGCTGCGGGCGTTCTGTCGAACGAGGGCGGTGTTCTCGTGCAGGCCGGCGACGACGGAGCCCGTTTCCTGCTGATCGCGGGTCGCCCCATCGGCGAGCCGATCGTGCAGTACGGGCCGTTCGTGATGAACACGGCCGACGAGATCTCGCGCACCCTGCGGGATTTCCAGCGCGGCAGCTTCTCGGGCTAGAAGGCGTGGTATATCGGACCTTGCGCCATCGGCTGCGGTAATCGCCCGCGCCGCTGCGGCGCGTTTGCCCAAGGAGGCGGTACGTTGCAACCTTTCCATCTCGCCTTTCCCGTGACGGACCTCGCCGCCGCGCGCGCGTTCTACGGAGAGCTTCTCGGCTGCCCCGAGGGCCGCAGTTCGAACGAGTGGATCGACTTCGATCTCTATGGCCACCAGATCGTCGCGCACCTGGCGCCCGAGCATCCGCGGGCGAAATCGCACAACGAGGTCGACGGGGACGCGGTGCCGGTACCGCATTTCGGCGTGGTGCTGTCGATGGAGCAATGGAGCGCGCTCGCCGAGCGTCTGCGCGCGGCCGGCACGCGCTTCATCATCGAGCCGCATGTGCGCTTCCAGGGGCTGCCCGGAGAGCAGGCGACGATGTTCTTCCTCGATCCTTCGGGCAACGCGCTCGAGTTCAAGGCGTTTCGCGACCTGTCGTCGTTGTTCGCCAAGCAGTAGGGCCGGCGAGGGCCGGCCGCGACGCTGCTCGAATGCGGCGGGCTCGCCGCACCGCCGAATGGCCGGTCAGCGCTCCTCGCTCATCTCGCGCACCAACGGCTTGGTGAAGATCTCCTCCAGCGGCGCCGCCTTGCCGATCAGTTCGCCCTGGATGTGGTCGACGCCGAGTTCGGTGAGCCGATCGAGGATGTCCTGCGTGTGCACGTGCTCGGCGATCGTGCGGATGTTCAGCCTGCGCGCCACGCGAACGGTGGACAGCACGATCTCCTCGTCGATCGCGCTGGTCACCAGGTTGCGGATGAACGAGCCGTCGATCTTCAGGTAGTCGAGCGGGAATCGCTTCAGGTACTCGAAGGTCGCCAGTCCGGTGCCGAAGTCGTCCAGCGCGATGCCGAAGCCTTCGGCCTTCAGGTCGTCGACCAGCCGCGACGCCGCCGCCGGGTTGCGGATCGCCTCGCTCTCGGTGATCTCGAAGACGATCTTCTCCGGCGGGATGCTGAACTCGGCGCGCTGCTCGCGGATGTAGCCGGCGATCGTGCCGTCGCTCATCGTGAGCCCCGACAGGTTGATCGAGCACTTCCAGGTGCGGGCGAGCGCCTCGGGATGCTCGGCGAGCCACGAGAAGATCCGCCGAATGACGCCGCGGTCCATCGCCGGTGTCATCTGCGCCTGCACCGCGAGCGACAGGAACTCCGGGGGCCGGATCAGTCCGCCGTCGCGGTCGAGCAGGCGGATCAGCACCTCGTACGACAGCATGCCTGCCGGTGCCTCCGGATCGACGATCGGCTGCGCATGCATCTCGAAGCGCTTCTCGCGAATCGCCTCGCGGATGTGCTCGATCTTTCCCTGGTGCGCGCGACGCGCGTCGATCATCGTCTGCGACAGCGGCTCGACGAACAGTTGCGGCTCGCGCACGCTCGCCGCGATCGCCATCGCGTCCGACAGCGACATCAGGCAATCCTCGCTGTTGATCAGCGCATGCCGATCGACGAGCAGGCCGGCGACGCAGGTCTGCAGCCGCACGCTGCCGTTCACCGTCTTGAAGAGCTGCCCGTTGAGCTGCGAGTAGACCTCGCGCGCCACCGAGCGCACCTGCGCGACCGAATCGGCTTCGACCAGCAGCGCGAAGCGCCCGCCCGACAGGCGCGCGGCGGCCTGCGCGCCGGGTTGGCGCAGCAGCAGCGAAGCGGCGTTCTGCTCGAGCTGCAGCGCCGGCATCGTTCCGCACAGGTCATTGAGCGTGTCGAAGTTCGCCAGGTGCAGTCCGATCAGTCCGTAATCGGGGCGGGTAGTCGTCGCCAGTCGCTCGCCGACCTCGGCGATGAGCCCGCGGTCGTTGAGCAGGCCGGTGGACATGTCCTCGCGCGCCTGGGCTCCGACGCGCGCGAGCGCGAAGCGACGGTCGCTGGCAATCGATTGCAGCATCAGCGCGACGACGATCGCGGTGAAGACCAGCATCGACGCCTCGATCGCGCGCCCGGCGGGATCGGCAGCGGCGGCGATCTGGTGCGAGCGCACGACGAGCAGCGGGATGGTGGTCGCCACGAGCGAGAGCGCAGTGGCGCGCTCGTTCATCCGGATCGCGATCCAGACGACGATCGGAAAATAGAGGAACAGCAGCACGTACGCATAGGTGCCGTAGCCGAGCAGCGACAGCCCCAGGCTCGCCGCCACCACCAGCGCCGTCAGCACGAACGCCGGCGCATCGAGCAGCGGTTCGTCGCGGCGCGCTTCCTCGGCCTTCGCCATCAGCGACTGTCCGAACCACGCGAGCAGCGCCGGCGCGATCAGCAGGATGCCGAGCGAGTCGATCAGCCACCAGACGAGAAAGCGATGCGCCCAGTGCAACTCGCCCACCCCGCCGACGATGCGCAGGCCCGTGCCGGCGAGCATCGCATCCACAGGCGCGGCGACGAGCACGACGATCGCGATGAAGCGCACCGACGTTTCGAGTCGGTATTCCGGAGGCTTCCAGTCGTTCAGCCGGCGCAGTGCCAGCGTGGCAATCGCCGGGCCGAGCGCGCTTGCGCCGAAAATGCTCGCCGTGACGCCGGCGCTTCCGAACTCGATCCATGCCCACAGCGCGGCGCCCGCTGCGGCAGGCGCCGACCATACGAGCCCGTAGCGCCAGGCGAACGCCAAGGCCACCCCGGCGCCCGGCCAGACAAGCAGCAGGTCGGTGCTGTGTAGCGAGATGAGTTGTGCGACCAGGCACGCGAGAAACGCGATGCCGGTGGCGAGCAGCATCCGGGGGAAGGGGGCGAGGCCGCCTTCCCCTGGCAGCGGGTGCGCTGACGATTCGGACAAGGGCAGTAGGCTGACGCTTCGCTCGACGGCGAAGTGTAATGCAGCGGGGGTCGGCGCGCTGTGCGCGCCGACCGTCGGGGGTTCTCGAGGAAGGGA
>JAEWFA010000025.1 GCA_023389055.1 Pseudomonadota bacterium
GAGCGGGAGCGCTCGTCTGGTGGGCGGCGCTCGCCGCGCTGGCGGGCGCGGCACTCGCCTACGGCTGGCATTTCCTGGCCGGGATCGACGCGCAGGAATGGCTGCAGGTGTTCCTGCTGGGCTGTGCGACGCTCGTGCGCGTGATCGCGATGACGGCGCTCGCGTCGCTCGTGTGGATTCCGATCGGCGTGGCCATCGGGCTGCATCCGCGCTGGACCGCGCGCGTGCAACCGCTCGTCCAGTTCCTCGCAGCGGTGCCCGCGAACCTGCTCTTTCCGCTGGTCGTGTTCGCGGTCGTGCGCTGGCAGTTGAACCCCGACGTCTGGCTCAGCCCGCTGATCGTGCTCGGCGCCCAGTGGTACATCCTTTTCAACACGATCGCCGGCGCGAGCGCGATTCCGCAGGAACTGCTCGAGATCGCGCGCAGCCTGCACGTGCGACGCTGGCTGCGCTGGCGCAAGGTGCTGCTTCCCGGCATCGCACCGTACGCAGTCACCGGCGCGCTCACTGCATGGGGCGGCGCGTGGAACGCAACGATCGTCGCCGAGGCGGTGCGCTGGGGCGACCGGAGCCTGGTCGCGCATGGTCTCGGCGCCTACATCACGGTGCAGACCGAAGCGGGCGACTATGCGCGCATCGCACTCGGCGTTGCGACGATGGCAGCGTTCGTCGTCACCTTCAACCGGCTTCTGTGGCGCCCGCTGTACGACGCGATCGAGCGTCGCTTCCGACTCGGCTGAGAACCCCGATGCCCGACGAGCCGCTGCTGCGTGTCGCGAAGCTGTGCAAGAGCTTTCCGAAATCCAACGGCGAGGTACTGGTCCTCGACCACATCGACCTTCAGGTGCGAGCCGGCGAAATCGTCGGCCTGCTCGGGCGCTCCGGGTCGGGCAAGTCGACGCTGCTCAGAAGCATCGCCGGGCTCGTGCCGCCGAGCAGCGGCGACGTGCTCTTCGAGGCAGAGCCGGTGCGCGGGCCGGTCGAGGGCGTCGCAATGGTCTTCCAGGGCTTCGCCTTGTTCCCGTGGCTCACCGTGCTCGAGAACGTGACGCTGGGGTTGCGCGCGCAGGGCGTCGACGTCGAAACGGCGCGCCGACGTGCGCTCGCCGCAATCGACCTGATCGGCCTGGACGGCTTCGAGAGCGCGTACCCGCGCGAGTTGTCGGGCGGCATGCAGCAGCGCGTGGGCTTCGCCCGCGCGCTCGTCATCGAGCCGAAGCTGCTGCTGATGGACGAGCCCTTCTCCGCGCTCGACGTGCTCACCGCCGAGACCCTGCGCACCGACTTCCTCGACCTGTGGACCGAGCGCCGGCTCGACATCCTCGCGGTCGTGCTCGTCACGCACAACATCGAGGAGGCGGTGTTCCTGTGCGACCGCGTCGTCGTGCTCGCGCCGAACCCGGGACGCATCGCGGCGGAGATCACGATCGAGTTGCCGCATCCGCGCGACCGGCTGTCGGCGGCATTCCGCGAGGTGGTCGAGGACGTCTACGCGCTGCTCACCGAGCGCGGGCCGGCCCCTGCGCGGGCGGCCGAAGCGCCGATCGCACGCCACATCCGTCGCGTCTCGGTGAATTTGATCGCCGGGCTCGTCGAGACGGTCGCCGCGCCGCCGTACGACGGTGCCGCCGACCTGCCGGTCGTCGCCCACACGCTGCATCTGGAGCTCGACGAGCTCCTGCCGGTGGCCGAAGCACTGCACCTGCTCGGCCTGGCCGAAGTCGCCCACGGCGACGTCGTGCTCACCGACGCAGGGCGGGCGTACGCGCACGACGACACGCAGCAGCGCAAGCGCCTGTTCAGCGAGCAGGCGCTGCGAGTTCCGCTGATCGCGCACATTCGAGACGTGCTGCATGCTCGCCCGAGCGGCCGAGCGCCGCGCCTGCGTTTCGAGACCGAGCTCGAGGATCACCTCACCGGGCAATACGCGCGCGAGACCCTCGATGCCGCGATCGAGTGGGGCCGCTACGCCGAGCTGTACGAGTACGACGACGTCGCGCGCGAGTTGCTGCTCGAGCAGCCGCAGACGGCGGCTCCTGCCGCGCCGCTCGAAGCGCCGGACGATCAGGCCACGGCGAGATAGCGCTGCACGTCCGGGTCCTCCGCGATGCGCTGCGCGCTTGCCTCGTAGACGATGCGTCCTTTCTGCAGGATGTAGCCTCGCTGCGCGTGCCGCAGCGCGAAGCGCACGCTCTGGTCGGTGAACAGGATCGTCGTCGTTTGGGCCAGACGATCGATCAGCGCGCCGATCTGTTGCACGATCACCGGCGCAAGCCCTTCGTTCGGTTCGTCGAGCAGCAGCAGCCGCGGCTCGCCCGCGAGCGCACGCGCGATGGCGAGCATCTGCTGCTGTCCGCCCGACAGCGTCGCGCCATCCTGGTTGCGCACCTCGGCGAGCATCGGAAATTCGTCGAAGATGCGCTCGACGGGCCAGCGCCGCTCGCCCCGCGTGCGCACCGGCGCCGCGACTTCGAGGTTCTCTGCGACGGTGAGCCCGGCGAAGATGCGCCGGTCCTCGGGGACGAGCGCCAACCCGCGGCGCGCGATGCGGTGCGCCGCCAGCCGCTGGATCTCGTCGCCTTCGAAGCGAACGGTACCGCGGCGCGCAGGCGTCAGCCCGACGATGCTGTTCAGCGTCGTGCTCTTGCCGGCGCCGTTGCGCCCGAGCAGGCAGACGACCTCGCCTGCGTTCACCTGCAGGCTCACCCCCTGCAGCGCGTGGCTCTCGCCGTAGTACGTATGCAGGTCGTCGACGACGAGCATCGTGTCATTCGCTCGGTCGAGCACGCGATGCTTCAGCGGGCAAGGGCGCGGGCGCCGTGCCGCCGGCGCGCGGGCGCGCAGCCCCCCGCTCCGCGGGGGGTGCCCTGCGATGCTCGCATCGCCGGCTGGCGCGGCGAAACTCACTACGCGAGCTTCGCTCGCTCCGTTCGAACATTCGCCGCGATAGTGGACACGACGCGCGCTTCGCGCGCGCGCCGGCGCTGCTGCGCTTCTCGGCTGCGCACAAGCGCGCCGGCGGCACGGCGCCCGCGCCCTTGCAAGCTGCGCCGTCAGCTCGCGCGCCATGCGCCTGGAAGATTTCGCGCGCGCACGCGCGCGCCATGGCGATGCGGTGATGTGTGCGAGCCCGACGCACGCCAAGCCGACTCTCGTCGAGGCGGGGTGGCGCGCGGCGCGGCGACTTCTGCGGCGCCGGGCAGCGCAGCGTCGGGGGCGGCGCGCGAAGCGCGCTTCGTTCCTCTGACTCGCGGCCGCATGTCCGAGCGGAGCGCGCGAAGCGCGCGCAGCGAGTTCGGACGCGCGACCCCGAGGCGAGCAGCACAGGGTAGCCGGCGCGCAGCGCCGGCCGCCGCAGTCGTCGCCGCGCCGGGCGCCACCCCGCCTCGACGCGCCCCGGACTCTCGTAGGCCGCGCTCACGTCAATCATCCGGCTCGCCCAGGTACGCCTCGCGCACCACGCGGCTCGCCCGTATCTCGTCGACACTGCCCTGCGCGAGCACCGCGCCGCGATGCATGACGACGATCCGGTCGGCCAGCCCGAACACGACCTCCATGTCGTGCTCGGTGATCAGGAACGTGTATTCGCTCGTCTGCGCCAGCTGCCGCACCAGCGCGACGACGCCGCGCGTTTCCTCGGGGGTCATGCCCGCGGTCGGCTCGTCGAGCAGCACGAGCCTCGGGCGCGTCGCCAGCACGATCGCGATCTCGAGCAGCCGCTTGTCGCCATAGCTCAAGGTGCCGGCGCGTGATGCGGCGAGCGCGCCGAGCCCGAGCCTGCCGAGCAACGCTTCGGCCTCGTCGTGCAGTTCGCGATCGCCCGCTGCCCGCGAGAAGAAACGCAGCGCCTTGCCGTGCAGCGCCGTCAGCGCGACCTCGACGTTCTCGCGCGCCGACAGCTCCGGGAAGACGTTGGTGATCTGGAACGAACGCGAGATGCCGAGCCGACTGATGCGATGAGGCGCCAGGCCCGTGACGTCGCGACCGTCGAATACGACGCTTCCGGTGGTGGGCTGCATGCGTCCCGACAGCAGGTTGTAGAAGGTGGTCTTCCCGGCGCCGTTCGGCCCGATCAATGCAACCGTCTCACGCGCTGCCACGTCGAGGTCGACGTGATCGACGGCGCGTACGCCGCCGAAGCGCTTCGACAACCCCCGTACCGACAACAGCGGCGTCGCCTCGCTCATCGCGGCCCCGTGAAGCGGTCGAGGATCGTGCCGAAGATGCCGCGGCGAAAGAAGATCACCAGCACCGCCAGGACGATGCCGAGGAACAGCATCCAGTGCTCGGTGTAGGTCGTGATCCACGTCTCGAGCAGCACGAAGATCGCCGCGCCGAAGAACGGACCCAGGAAGTACGCCGACCCGCCGAGAATCGTCATCAGGACCGGCTGTGCCGATTGCGTCCAGTGCACCATGTCGGGATTCGCCACGCGATTGAACGGCGCGAAGAGCGCACCGGCCAGGCCGGCGAATAGGCCCGCGACGACGAAGGCGATCAATCGGTGGCGCCGCACGTTCACGCCGCAGAAGGCGACGCGCTCGCCGTTCTGGCGGATCGCGGCGAGCAGCAGGCCGAAAGGCGAACGCACGATGCGATACAGCACCAACGCGGCAACTGCGACGACGACGAGCACGACGCGGTAATACACCGCGGGATCGGCGAGTTGCAGGTCCACTCCCGGTCCGAGGCTGCCCAGCGGAAATCCGGCGATTCCGTCGCTGCCGTTGGTGAGGCTGCGCCACTGATGGACGATCGCGTACACCATCATCCCGAAGGCGAGCGTGAGCATCGCGAAGTAGACCTCGTCCAGCCGCACGCAGAACGCGCCGATCACCCAAGCGAGCAGCGCCGAGACGATCATCGCGACCACGACGACGGCCATGAGCGGCCAGCCGAAGTGCAGCAGCACGAGCGCCGACGTGTAGGCGCCGGCGCCGAAGAAGGCGGCGTGACCGAACGACAGCATTCCGCCGTAGCCGAAGATCAGGTTGAAGCTCGCGGCGAACAGGCCCATCAACAGGATGCGGGTGGCGACGAAGACGTAGAAGTACGGCACCCAGATGGGCAGCATCCACAGCACGGCCAGCAGCACCGCGAGCAGTGCGCCGACGAGGATCGTTCGGCCGGTGCCGGGGGCGCGCGGCACGCCAACGGCGGCGGAAGCGCTGTCGCTCGCCTGCGCCATCAGGCCGTCCGCTTGCCCATCAGCCCGCGCGGGCGCAGCAGCAGCACCAGCGCCATGCCCAGGTACGGCAGCACGAGGTTGACCTGCGGCAGGTAGCGTCCGCCGAAGCCGTAGATCGCCCCGAGCACGAGGGCCCCCAGCAGGGTTCCCGGAAAACTGCCCAGGCCGCCGATGACGACGACGATGAACGCATCGATGATGATGCGATCGCCCATCCCCGGCGCGATCGCGCGAATCGGCGCGGCGACGACGCCGGCAGCGCCGGCCATCCACGCGCCGAGCGCGAAGACGCCCGTGATCACGCGCGGAACATCGATGCCGATTCCTTCGGCCATCCGGCGATCGATGGCAGCGGCGCGGACGATCCGCCCGGCGCGCGTGCGAACGAAGAACAGCCACAGCGCGAACATCGCGACCAGCGCCGCAGCCATCACGAAGAAACTGTAGACCGGGTAGGTGATGCCGAACACGTCGACTGCACCGCGCAGCGACGGCGGCGGCGCAACGACGTGTATGCCCGATCCCCACGCGACGCGCACCGCGTCGTCGATGACCAGCAACAGCGCGAACGTGACGAGCAGACTGTCGGAGACGTCGCGGCCGTATACCCGGCGCAACACGATCCGCTCCAGCGCAACGGCGATCAGCGCGACCCCCAGCGGCGCGAGCACCAGAGCGGGCCAGAACGGCAGGCCGAGATGGGCGACGACCGAATACGTGAAGTACGCGCCCAGCATGTATAGGCCGCCGTGCGCGAAGTTGATGACGTTCAGGACGCCGAAGACGATGTTCAAGCCGACCGCGATGACGAACAGCAGCAAGCCGATCTCGAGGCTGTTCAGCAGCGCCGCGAGGATTGCCTGCATGCGGGCGGGACGGCTCAGCCGACGGATGGGCGCCGACCCGCCGGCTCGAGGCGCTCGAGAACGATCGGGGCGATCAGAGCTTGCAGCCGGTTTCGGCGGCCGACGGCGTGACGTCTTCGCCCTTGAACGTGCGCATGGATTCGAGCATGCGGACCTTGTACTTCGGGTCGAAGGCGCCGAGCTTGCCCCAGGTGGGCGCGACGACCGCCTGGTGATCCTCGGCGCGGATCGTCAGCCGTCCGTTCGGCGCATCGAAGGAGATTCCCGCGAGCGCCTTCGCCACCGCCGCGCCGTCGACGCTTCCGGCCTTTTCCATGGCCGCCTTGTAGAGGTACATCGCGGCGTATGCGCCCTCGGCGTTGTAGCTGGGCGGCGCGCCGAAGCGCTCGAGGTACGCCTGGACGAAGGCCTGGTTGATCGGGTTGTCGTGCGCGGCGAACCAGTAGCGCGTGCCGGCCCAGACGCCCTGCGGCATCTGCTCGCCGAGCGCCGAAAGCACCTCGACGGCGGCGCCCAGCGTGAGCAGGACCTGGTACTTCTGCTCGAAGAAACCGAGGTTCTTCGCCTGTCGTACGAAGTTGACGAGGTCGCCGCCCCACAGCGAGATCAGCACGCCGTCGGGCTTGCTCTGCATGACGCTGTTGATGAACGGGACGAAATCCTCGGCGCCGAAACGCGGGAAGGCCACTTCCTGCATCAGTTCCACGTCGGGCTTGCGCTGCTTCAGGTACTTGCCGAAGTACTCCCACGACTGGTGCCCGAAAGCGTAGTCGGGCCCGATCGTCGTCCAGCGTTTCGCACCACTCTCGGCCGCGATCTGCGCGGCCGCCCCCATGTTCTGGTTGACGTTGACGCTGACGCGATAGGTATACGCGTTGCAGAGCTTGCCGGTCACGTCGGGAGAGGCGGCATGGGTGATCAGGAAGGGCTTGCGCAGCTCGGGGACGATCGGCGTCAGCCCGTTGGCGACGCCCGAACTGTCGAGCCCCATCAGCGCATCGGCGCCGCCCTGGAACACGAGCTTGCGTGCCGCCTGGATCGCGACGTCCACCTTGCCCTGGCCGTCCTCGAGCGCGAACTCGACCTGCCTGCCGAGCACTCCGCCCTTCTTGTTGATCTCGTCGGCCGCGAGTTCGATGCCCTGCTTGGCGAACTGCCCGTACGCCGCGGCACTGCCCGACATGATGTAGATCGCGCCGAAGCGGATCGGCTTTTGTTGCGCATGCGCCGACGGCGAGGCGGCGACGAGCGCGGCGCAGGCCGCGATCGCTGCGGCGAGCCGGCCGGCGCTTCGCGACGCCGACCCGAAGAGGCGTGGACGCGGGCAGTGCATGACGGCTCCTCCTGTTCTCGTTATGACCGCAGCGACGATAACGCGGCGCCGCCCTGCGCAGCGAACGCCGGCACTGGGCGGGGGGTTTTGGGGCGGCGCGGCAGTACCCGAGCGGGAACTACGAGTATCTTGCGCAGGCCGTAGACGGCGCGTATGCGTCTTGCCTACGACCCGGACGAGAAACCGATGAGACGAGACGACGAATCCCCCGACTGGATGTGGGCCGATGCGCTGGCTGCGCTCGGTCGGGTCGAACGCCTGCATAGGCAGTTCTTCCAGCCGCGCCGCGAGCCGGTGCCCACCTGGGAGCCGCCGGTCGACGTGCTCGAGAACGAGCGCGAGGTACTGATCTACGTCGCGCTGCCGGGCGTCGACCAGCGCGAGGTGCAGGCAGTGCTCGACGGCGCCTCGCTCGTCGTCAGCGGAAGGCGCCTGCTGCCCCGCCAGCTCGGCAGCGCCGTCATCCACCGGCTCGAGCTTCCGCAGGGCCGATTCGAGCGCCGCGTTCCCCTTCCCCCCGGCCGCTACGCCGGCGTACGCGTCGGCTCGGAGAACGGCTGCCTCGTGATCAGCCTGCAGAAAACGACATGAACGACCAGGAACGCAATCCAGCCGGCTCATTCGACGCGGCCGAGGCAGGCGCGTCGGCCGAAGGCGCGCAGTCGACCGAAGCGGCGGGCACCGCCGCAGCTGCGCCGGGCCAGCAGGCAGGCGCGTCGCTGCCGCCGCTGCCGCCCGACGTGCTGATCATCGTTGCGGTGCGCGACACCGTGCTCTTTCCCGGCACGGTATTCCCGATCGCGATCGGCCGCGACAGCTCGATTCTCGCCGCGCAGCAGGCGCTGCGCGAGGAACGTCCGATCGGCATCCTGATGCAGCGCGAATCGGAAACGGCGCAGCCGGCCCCGATCGACATGCATCGCACCGGCACCACGGCGAACATCCTGCGCTACGTGAACGTGCCCGACGGCGGGCACCACATCGTGGTGCAAGGGCTGCAACGTTTTCGCATCGTCGAATTCGTTCGCGAGCGGCCATTCCTCGCCGCGCGCGTCGTGCCGATCGAGGATCCCGAGGAGCAGGGCCCGGAGATCGAGGCGCGTCTGCTGCACCTGAAGCAGCAGGCGATGGAGGCGCTGCAACTGCTGCCGCAGGTGCCGCAGGAGCTGATCGCCGCGGTGCAGGCGGCAAGCGCGGCAGGCCCGCTCGCCGATCTCGTCGCCGCGTATCTCGACATCGGCCGCGACGACAAGCAGGAGCTTCTCGAGACGATCGACCTGCGCGCGCGCGTCGACAAGGTGTCGGCCTTCCTCGCCAAGCGCATCGAGGTGATGCGCCTGACGCAGGAGATCGGCAAGCGCACGAAGGCGACCTTCGACGAGCGCCAGCGCGAGGCGATCCTCCGCGAGCAGATGGCGTCGATCCAGCGCGAGCTCGGCGAAGGCGACGGCAAGTCGCAGGAAGTGACCGACCTGTCGAAGGCGATCGACGAGGCGAAGATGCCCGAGGAGGTCGAGGAGGCGACGCGCAAGGAGCTGCGCCGCTACGAGCGCATGCCCGAGGCGGCGCCCGAGGCCGGGATGGTGCGCACCTGGCTCGACTGGATGATCGAGCTGCCGTGGGCCGAGCCCGAGGAGCGGACGATCGACATCGCCGAAGCGCGCCGCGTCCTCGACGAAGACCACTTCGGCCTGGAAAAGATCAAGAAGCGCATCGTCGAATTCCTCGCGGTGCGCAAGCTCGCGCCGCACGGAAAGGCACCCATCCTGTGCTTCGTCGGCCCGCCGGGCGTCGGGAAAACCTCGCTCGGGCAGTCGATCGCGCGTGCGATGCACCGCCCGTTCGTGCGTGTGAGCCTGGGGGGCGTGCACGACGAGGCCGAGATTCGCGGCCATCGGCGCACCTACATCGGCTCGATGCCGGGCAACATCATCCAGGCGATCCGCAAGGCGAAGGCGCGCGATTGCGTGATGATGCTCGACGAGATCGACAAGATGGGCCGCGGCATCCAGGGCGACCCGTCGGCGGCGATGCTGGAGGTGCTCGACCCCGAGCAGAACTCCACGTTCCGCGACAATTACCTGGGCGTTTCGTTCGACCTCAGTCGCGTCGTCTTCATCGCGACGGCAAACGTGCTCGACACGATCCCGGGGCCGCTGCGCGACCGCATGGAGATCATCTCGCTCGCCGGATACACCGAGAACGAGAAGTTCGAGATCGCGCGCCGTTACCTGATCGTGCGACAGCTGGAGGCCAACGGTCTGGCCGAAGGACAGGCGACGATCGCCGACGAGGCGCTGCATCGAATCATCCGCGACTACACCCGCGAGGCGGGCGTGCGCAGTCTCGAGCGCGAGATCGGACGCGCGCTGCGCTTCGCGGCGGTGCGCATCGCCGAAGGTTCGGCGACGCAGTTGCACATCGCAGTCGACGACCTCGCCGAGATCCTCGGGGCGCCTCGCTTCGAGAACGAGGTCGCGATGCGCACGAGCACGCCGGGCGTGGCCACCGGGCTGGCGTGGACTCCGGTCGGCGGCGACATCCTGTTCATCGAGGCGACGAGCGTGCCCGGCAAGGGAGCGCTGATCCTCACCGGGCAACTCGGCGACGTGATGCGCGAGAGCGCGCAGGCGGCGCTTTCGATCGTCAAGCATCGCGCGCGCGAACTGGGCATCGACGAGGAGCGGCTCGGCAGGATCGACATCCACATCCACGTGCCGGCCGGTGCCACGCCGAAGGACGGGCCCAGCGCGGGCGTTGCCATGTTCACCGCGCTCGTCTCGCTGCTCACCGGCCGGACGGTTCGCAGCGATACGGCGATGACCGGCGAGATCAGCCTGCGCGGCCTGGTGCTGCCCGTCGGCGGAATCAAGGAGAAGGTCGTCGCCGCGGCCGCCGCCGGCATCGAGCGCGTGATGCTGCCGGCGCGCAACCGGCGCGACTTCGAAGAGATCCCGTCGGACGCGCGCGACAAACTCGAGTTCGTCTGGCTCGAACGCGTCGACCAGGCGATCGAGTCGGCGCTGGAGGCGCCGAAGAAAGCCGCAACCTGATACGCGCGGGACGGCGCGTGGAAGAAAGCGCGCCGTCCACCGGGCGCCTTGGCGCTCAGACGGTGGGACGCTGCTCGAAGTGCGCCGGAACGTCGCTGGCCGGCGCCTCCTCGACGTCGACGCGATCGACGCGGGCGGCGCTCGGCCCGCGCCTGGCCCACGCCAGCAGCGCATCGAGCTCGCCCGCGTCGCCGTGCACGAGCGCCTCGACCGTGCCGTCGCGGCGGTTGCGCACCCAGCCGGCCAGGCCGCGCAGGCGCGCTTCGTCGGCGAGCGACGCGCGAAAGCCGACGCCCTGTACGAGACCGCGGATCAGCAGGCGCCTGGTGACCATCATCGACACGATGGTCGCTCGTCCGGGCCGCCAGCGCAAACGGTCCGCGCGCGCCGGGCAGCGCGCCGCACACATCGGATTAGAATGCGATGAACATGGAGGAGATCGTTCGCGGATGGAACGCAAGACCGCCCGCCTGACGGTGCTGATCGACCCGGCGAAGAAGAAGGCCTTCGAGACGCTGTGCGCGCGACAGGACGTCACCCCTTCGCAGGTGGTGCGCCAGCTGATCCGCGACTACCTCGCGCAGCACGGCGTCACCTATCGCACGCAGCCGGGCGTGGCCAATCCGAAGGTGAGATAGCCGCGCCGCTGCGGCCCGATCGCGACCGGCGCCTCACGAATCGCCGGGCCGCTGCGAGAAGAACTGCCGGCTCGTTCGCAGCACCGCCTGCGCGGTTTCGCTGAGCACCGTCTGCCGGCCCACCGTCGTCGTCGGGCCTTCCGCCGCCAGCGCGCGCGAAGCCAGGATGGCATCGGCCAGATCGTCGAAGACGTTCGAGCGCCCGACGAGCTCGATCAGCCCGGCGCGCTCGAGCTTGCTGCGCACGCGCGCGTTCGCCCCGCTGAGCATCACCGTCACGCCGCGGCGGCGCAGGTCGTTGACGACCTCCTCGAGCGTCTGCAACCCCGTTTCGTCGATGAAGGGAACCCAGCCCAGGCGCACGATCAGGACGCGCGGATCGGTGTGCGTGGTCGCCAGCGCACGCTCGAAGTTCTCGGCGGCGCCGAAGAAGAAAGGCCCGTCGATCGAATAGACGAGCACGCCTTCGGGCAGCCGCTGGAAGCCGCGATGCGCGAACTCCTGGTGCAGTTCCTGGTGCGTGACGTTCTGCACCTCCACGCTGGCGGCCATCCGGCGCATGAACTGCAGCGTCGCGAGGATGACGCCGATGTTCACCGCCACGACGAGGTCGGCGCACACCGTCAGCCCGAAGGTGACGAGCAGGATGATGACGTCGGCGCGCGGCGCGCGGCGCACCATCTTCAGGAAATGCTTCGCCTCGCTCATGTTCCACGCGACGACGAAGAGGATCGCCGCCAGCGCCGCGAGCGGGACGTTCACCGCCAGCGGCGCGAGCACGAGCACGATCAACAGCAGCGTGGCGGCGTGCACGACGCCGGCCAGCGGGCTCGTGCCGCCGTTGCGGATGTTCGTCGCCGTGCGCGCGATCGCCCCGGTGGCGGCGAATCCGCCGAACAGCGGCGCGGCGAGGTTGGCAATGCCCTGGCCGATCAGCTCCTGGTTCGAGTCGTGGCGAGTGCCGGCCATTCCGTCGGCGACCACGGCGGACAACAGCGATTCGATCGCCCCGAGCATCGCGATGGTGAATGCCGGGCCGATCAGCTCGATCATCCGCGCGACGCTGAGCTCGGGCAGGCCCAACTCGGGGAGCCCCAGCGGAATGCCGCCGAAGGCGCTGCCGATGGTGACGACGCCGTCGAAACCGAACAGCGCCTGCACGATGGTGGCGAACACCAGCGCGATCAGCGGACCGGGCACCCGCTCGAGCCGTGGAATGCGGCTGCCGAAGATCACGAGCGCGAGCGAGACGACCGAGAGCAGCGTCGTCGCCAGGTGCAGCTCGGGCAACGCCTGCAGCAGATGCCACAGCTTCTCGTGGAAGTGCTCGCCGACGACCGGCGGCAGCCCGAAGAAGTCTTTCCACTGCCCGACGAAGATGATGACCCCGATGCCCGAAGTGAAGCCGACGATCACGGGGTCGGGGATGAACTTGATGATCGCGCCCATTCGCGCGACGCCGAGCAGCAGCAGGATGCCCCCGGCCATCATCGTCGCGATCTGCAAGCCGTCGATGCCGTAGCGCGCCGTGATGGCGGCGAGGATCACGATGAACGCGCCGGTAGGTCCGGCGATCTGCACGCGGCTGCCGCCGAGCACCGACACGAGAAAGCCGGCGACGATCGACGTGTAGATGCCCTGCTCGGGCTTGGCGCCGCTGGCGATCGCGAACGCCATTGCCAGCGGCAAGGCGACGACGCCGACGATCGCGCCGGCGACGATGTTCGGCAGCCAGTGCTCGCGGCGCAGGAGGCCGGCCCTGCGCGCTTCGAGCAGTGCGATCATCGGCTTCGAACTCGGGGGGGAAGTGGCGGCGGGATGTGCTTCTTATTATAACGCCAGGCACATATGCGCGGGGATCGACGCCGGTGCTAGGCGTGGGCTTCGCGCATCATCCGCCAGTAGTCGAGCTTCATCATCAGCGCGGCGCCGGCGACGATCGAGAAGAACGTCAGCATCGACCCGACGGCCAGCGTCGACAGGCCGGTCAGGCCCTGCCCGATCGTGCAGCCGAGAGCCGTGATGCCGCCGAAGCCCATCAGCGTCGCCCCCGCCACGTGCCGCTTGAGGTCGGCGGCATCGGGAAAGCTCTCCTCGCGATACGTGCGCGTGAGCAGCGCGTAAGCCAGCGAGCCCGCGACGATGCCCAGCGCCGTCGCGATGCCGAAGGTGACGTGCTTGCTCTGGTCGCTCCAGAACATCAGGAGTTCGAGCGTATAGGCGAAGGGCGCCACCAGCGACAGCGACTCGGGACGGTTGCCGTTGGTGGCGATGAACGCTTCCTCGAGCGTCTCCGGGTGCTCGGCGACGTATCCGAGGTGGCCGGTGACGTACCAGCCACCGACGATCGTCAGTCCGACGACGATTCCGCCGAGCAGCGTGTCGGAACCGCGCGCGTGCCGGTCGGAAAAGACGAAGACGAGAAGCGCCACCGCAACGAGCGGCGGCAGCCAGCGTGCGACGGCAGCGCCCGACAGACTCCAGGTGGCCGCGACGAGGGTCGGCAGGTCCTGGGTGGTCGGCAGCCGGACCGAGACCGCGTCGAGCGTGTTCACGCGCCAGACGCCGAACAGCCCCTTGAGCGTCACGTAGGCCGAGATCGCCAGCACGACGAAGACCACGACCGACTTCAGGTTGCCGCCTCCGATGCGGATCAGCGTCTTGCTGGTGCAACCGGAGGCGAGCGTCATGCCGACGCCGAACAGCAGTCCGCCGACGAGGTTCGACAGCCACATCAGGTTCGGACTCGCATACAGCGACTTGTGCGTGTCCACCAGGCCCTGCCCCTGCAAGCCCCAGACGCCGAGCATGGCCACCGCAATCGCGAGCACCCACATGCGCATGCGCGTCCAGTCGCCCATGTGGACGATGTCGGACACCGCGCCCATCGTGCAGAAATTGGTCTTGTTGCCCACGAAGCCGAAGACGGCACCGAGGGCGAAGCCGAGCCATGCGATCAGCGTCGCAGAAGGCAATGCCGGTTCCATCGAACGCAGGATCCGCGGGAGAAACCTCTCATGATACGGCGAGCAGCGACAGGTGCTAGCGCGCGAGTCCGTGACGAGCGGCAAGCACGGCGGCGGCGACGCGCGAGCGGCAGCCCAGCTTGGCAAGGATGTGGCGCACGTGCAGCTTGACCGTATCGGGGCTGATGCCGAGCTCGCGGGCGATGGCCTTGTTGCTGCTCCCACCGGCAAGCTGCGAGAGGATCTGCTGCTCCCGGGCGGTGAGCGAGTCCGGAGGGAAATTCACGTCCTCGCCCGCTTCTGCCGCAGACCCGGTGCCCGGAGTACCGGCGGCACGCCCGGAAGCGTCGTAGTGCAGGGTGAACAAGCCGAGAGTCTCACCGCCACTTTGCAGCGGAAGCACGACGCTGGCGGACGACAGGCCGATCTGCCCGGGCCGAGCCTGCTCGGGCTGCCAGGAAGCGAAGAATTCGGGTTCGCCGTTCGACGATGGCAGGTGCAAGGTTCCCGCACTGGCGCCCGCAAGCTGGACGACCGTGGCGAGGATGGCGTCAAGCATCGACGGCGAAGTGCTCATGCCAACTCCTGCGGCCACGCGTCGAAACCGAGACTCGCCCGTTGCGCCGCGTGGAGCGAAAATCTTACACCCGTGGAAGACAGGCTTGCCAAGTGCACGAGCGGTCCGACCCGACTTATGGCGGCCACCATGAAGCTGAAGAGACTGCTCTCCTATTTGAAGGACAACGACCTGGTCGTCGCGACCGCCGAGTCGTGCACGGCAGGCCTGATCGCCGGACGCCTGGCCGACGCGAGCGGCCTGGGCAGCTCGCTCGACGTCGGCTACGTCGTCTATTCGCCGGCGGCAAAGTGCAGTCGGCTGGGTGTCTCGAAGCAGACGATCGAGCGCTTCGGTCTCACCAGCGAGGAAGTGGCACGCGAAATGGCGCTCGGCGCCGTAGAGCGCAGCCATGCGTCGATCGCGGTCGCCGACACGGGGCTCGCCGACGAGCCGCCCGAGGGCAGCGACGTCCCGAGCGGCACCGTGTGCTTCGCGTGGGCGGTGCGCACCGACGACGGCGCGCGCATCTTCTCCGAGACGCGACATTTCGCCGGTTCGCGAAACGTCGTGCGCCGCTCGGCAGCCGACTACGGTCTGGAGCGCATCCCGCACTATCACCGCAACGCGGGAGCGCCTCGCGGGTCGCGTACATCGAAGGGGCAGCACTGACGCGGCGCACGCGAAAGCCGGACGCAACCGCCGCTTGTCATGGGGGTGGAGCGGATTGCTCGCCCTGCGCCGCCTACGCCTTCCCGGATGCCTTGCAGATGGTGATTTCGCCGTCCGCCTCGAGAACGGCGAGCTCCAGCTCCTGCAATTCGCACTGCGCCTCGCGCAGCGCCTTCTCGATGTCGTCGCGACCGATGCGCTCGCGTCGCAGCACCTTGTCGAACAGCTTGCCGTTTCGACCGAGGACGACCGGCGCGCCCTGCAGGAAGCGCTCTGCCGAGCGGCTGCGCACCGTCGCATAACCGAGGATCAGGTTCAACCCGATCAACGTCGCAGCCCGGATCAGCCCGCCGAAGATCGAATCGTCGTTGCCGCCGATCGACGGACTTACCGCCTCGCTGAGCAGCAACATCACCAGCAGGTCGAACGGCGTGAGCTGACTGAGCGTGCGCTTGCCTGCGATGCGCATCAGCACCATCAGCGCGAGATAGATGGACGCCGCCCGCAACACGGGCTCCCACCACGGTTCGGCGGGAATCCACATGCGGGCGGGTCCGACCCTGCTTCGGCGTGCGCCGACTACTGCGCAGACTCGGCGCCGTCGCCCATTTCCTGCATCAACTCCTGCTTGCGCTCGGCGAGCAGGTTGCCGAGTTCCTCCATGTCGACGCCGGCTTTCTTCGCCTTCGGGAAGATCTCGTCCTCCTCTTCCTTGACGTGGTGCTTCACGTATTCGCCGAGCACCGTCACCTTCGCGTCGTACAGCTCTTCGTCCGGCGACATCGACGAGATCTGCGCGATCAGGTCCTTGGCACTCGCGTGCTCGACTTCGGCCTCGTCGAGCAGGTCCGTCATCTTCTCGCCGCCCGATTCACGCATCGTCGGATAGAAGATCTCCTCTTCGATCTGCGCGTGAACGGTCAGCTCCAGGAGGATCTGTCCAACCACTTCGATCGCGGCCTCGCGATCCTTTTCCTTTTTCTTCTCGAAGTCCTTGAACAGCTTCTCGACCTTGCGGTGATCGGCCTCGAGTAGCTCGATCGGATCGTTCTCCTTTCGGGAGCGGGAGCGTGTCGCCGTCGTGCGACCCGCGGTTCGTGTATTGGGCATGCTGCAACTCCGTGTCGGGACGCGGCCGCTCGGAAGCGGCGGCCGCGAGCCGGGGGAGCAAGCGGCGTACCAGCGCTCAGGTCGATGCGCCGCGCGAAGCGCGGCCGTTTCCTTTTGCCGGCGTCGCGCTGCCCATGCCGAGCTCGGCGCCGGTGAGCGGATCCGACGCCGGATCGGAGCGCGTGCGCTGCGCGGCCTGCTCGAGCGTGCCGCGCTCGCCCGAGCCCAGGCCGACGTGCGCCGCTCCGTCGCCGCCGTCGACCGCGCTCTGCTCGTCGCGTTCGCTCACGTAGCGGAAGTTGTCGTCGCTGTTCCAGGGACCGCGCAGGTCGCCGTCGCCCTGCGACATGTTGAAGTACACATTGGCGAAGCGCGGGTCGACCGGCATCTTCCCGGGCGGGAAGTTCGGCTGGATCGCATACAGCGCCTTCTCGAACGAGATCTGGTGCGCCGCCTCGCGCGTCATCAGGAAGCCGAGCGCCTCCTTGACGCCCGCGTCGTCGGTGGCGTTGATCAGCCGCTCGTAGATGAGCTTCGCGCGCGACTCGGCGGCGATGTTCGAGCGCAGGTCGGCGGTGGGGTCGCCGATCGTGTCGACGTAGGCGGCACTCCAGGGCACGCCGCCGGAGTTCGTCAACGGCGGGCCGCCACCGTAGAGCACCTGCGTGAGATGCGAGTCGTTGCCCGGTCCGGTGATCGAGCGGTACATGTCGGCCTCGGAATCGGTTGCCTCGGCGATTCGCCCCTTGGCGCCGCGATTGAGCATCGCCACCAGCGTACCGATGATCTCGAGGTGACTGAGCTCCTCGGTCGCAATGTCCATCAGCATGTCCTTGCGACCGGGGTCGGACTCGGCGATCGCCTGCGTGAAATAGCGCATCGCCGCAGCCAGCTCGCCCTGCGGGCCGCCGAACTGCTCGAGGAGAAGGTTCGCCAGGCCGGGATTCGTCTCGGCCACGCGAACGGTGTACTGGAGCCGCTTGTTGTGGTGGAACATCTGATCCTCCGTTGCTTGAGCTCCTTTTTGCGCAAGCGGAGGGCCCGCAAAGTCAGATGCGCACGTCGCGCACCTCGATCACGTCCGGATCGTCGGCGTGCTCCAGCAGCAGCCGGCGCACGCGATCCTGCCAGGCGGCGCGAAACGCGTCGGCCTCCTCGTCGCTCGCCTCGCCATGCAGGCAGCGGCCCATCCACAACGACGTGCGCGGGTCGCCCGGAATCTGCTGCAGGTGCGCCGCGACCTCGACGCCGACGCCGCCCCGATCGATGCGCGAGAAACGCATCTCGGCGTCGAGGGGCCGACCGAAGAACAGCCGCTCGCGGCGACCGAAGCGCCCGCCGAGTCCCGGGAAGCCGCTGTCCTCGGTGGCTCCGGTGATCAAAGTCGCCACCGCGGCGACGACGCCGGTGACGCCGGCGTCGCGCCGCTCGCGCATCTCGACGCGGATCTCGCCGCGGCGCGGCAATTCGCCTTCGTACAATCGGCGCAGCGCCGCGCGCGTCATCAGGAACGCCGACGCCACTGTCGGGCACGAATGCCCCGCCATTCGAACGACGTCGGCATAGTGGTAGCGCAGCCGCCCGCCCTCGACCGCGCCGAGAAACTCGGCCAGCGGATCGTGCACGTCGAGCACGGGGGCGTCTGCAAAGAAGGGGGGAAAGGCTTCGGTGCGGGATGATTCGACGACGGACATGGCGGCGGGGTCCGGAAAGATTGCCAACGAAGCTAAAATAGTAACGCGTTACTTACTTCCGCCGCCAACGCTCGACTGTCGAATGACGACCCGGGACCCGTCCGTTTCACTGCCGCTGCGCCGGCGCCTTCCGTCGCACGAGCGCCGCGCCGAGATCGTCGCTGCAGTCGTAGAGCTGGCGCGCGAGCGCGGCCCCGAAGCGATCACCACGCAGGCGATCGCCGACCGTGTGGCGCTCACGCACGGCGCCCTGTTCCGCCATTTCGCCGACAAGGAAGCGATCTGGGGCGCCGTGTTCGACTGGGTACAGCACGACCTGGGTGCAGCCGTCGGCGCGGCTTTCGCCGACGGGGGAACCCCGGTGGAGATCCTCGAGCGGGTCTTTCTCGCGCACGCGCGCTTCGTCGCGCGCCACCCGGGCGCGCCGCGCATCCTCTATCACGCGCTTCAGGGCGTCGAACGCACGCCGACCCACGAACGCGCGCGGGCGATGGTTGCCGCGTACACCGCACGGGTAGCGGCGTGCCTGCGCGAGGCGCGCGATGCAGGAGACCTTTCCCCGGCGCTCGATCCGGGAATCGGCGCGACGCTGTTCGTCGCCACGCTGCAGGGACTGGCCGTGCAGCGCTCGCTGCTCGGCGGCGAAGGCGGCGTCGTGGAAGCGGCGCACGCGACTTTCTCGCTGCTGCTCGACGGCCTGCGCGGGGTCCGGCAATGAGCGCGACGCCACCGCCCGCCCGTTGGGGGCGCCGGCACCTGTGGAAAGCGCTCGCCGTGCTGCTCCTCGCTGCAGGAGCCGCGTTCGCGCTGCCGCGCGCGCTCTACGGCCCGGTCGTGCCGGTCGACACCGTCGTGCAGCGCGACTTCGTGCAATCGGTGGTCGCCAGCGGGCGCGTGCAGACGCCGCACCGCGTCGACGTGGGCGCGCAGATCACCGGAACGGTAGTTGCCGTGCCCGTGGCCGAGGGCCAGGTCGTGCGCGCCGGCGAGGTACTCGTCGAGCTCGATGCCACCGAGCTGCGCGCCGCCGTGCAGCAGGCTCAGACTGCGGTGGCGCAGGCACAGGCGAAGCTGCGCCAGTTGCACGAGGTGCAGGCGCCGGTCGCCGAACAGAACGTGAGACAGGCGCAGACCACGCTCGGGCACGCGCGCACGCAGCAGCGGCGCAACGAGGAGCTGTTCGCCAAGGGCTTCATCGGGCAGGCGACGCTGGACGATTCGCGCAAGAACGTCGAACTCGCCGACGCGCAGCTTCGGGCGGCACAGCGCCAGCTCGAATCGGCGCGCGCCGGCGGCAGCGACGTCGCGCTCGCCGAGACGGCGCTGGCACAGGCGCGCGCGAACGCCGACGCTGCGCGTGCGCGTCTTTCCTACGCGACGATCGCCGCGCCGGTGGCGGGCACGCTGATCGGCCGAAACGTCGAGCGCGGTGACGTCGTGCAACCGGGCAAGGTCCTGATGACGCTGTCGCCTGCCGGCGATACGCAGCTCGTCGTCCAGATCGACGAGAAGAACCTGGCGCTGCTCGCGTCGGGTCAGCATGCGATCGCTTCGGCCGACGCGTACCCGCACAAGCGCTTCGACGCGACGCTCGCGTACATCAACCCCGGAGTGAACGCGCAGACCGGCGCAGTGGAAGTGAAGCTCGACGTGCCGAACCCGCCGCCCGAGCTGAAGCAGGACATGACCGTTTCGGTCGACATCGAGGTCGCGCAGCGGGCGAACGCGCTGCTCGTGGCGAGCGACGCGGTGCGCCAGCCGCAGTCTTCGTCACCGTGGGTGCTGCAGGTCGTCGACGGCAGCGTACGGCGCCAGCCGGTGCGCACCGGCCTGCGCAGCGGCGGGTGGACCGAAGTGCTCGAAGGCCTCGCGCCGGACGATCTCGTCGTACCGGCCGGCATGGCCGACGTCGTCGAGGGCATGCGCGTGCGCCCGCGGATCGATCGCGCGAGCCCCGAGTGAGTGCGGCGGTTCCCGCGCACGCGCGCCTGCCGCGCTGGGCGCCCTTCGAATGGATCATCGCACTGCGCTTCCTGCGCGAGGGCCGGATGCAGACCGGTTTCATCATCGCAGGCGTGGCGATCGGCGTCGGCGTGATCGTCTTCATGTCGGCGCTGCTGAGCGGACTGCAGTCGAACTTCATCCGTCGCGTGCTCACCGCGCAGCCGCACATCCAGTTGCTGCCGCCGAAGGAGGTCGCCCGACCGCAGCGCGGCAATGACGCGAACGGCAACGTTCATCACGGCGCGATCGTGCAGCCGCCGCTGCAGCGCCTGAAATCGATCGACCAGTGGCAGGCGATCGCCGCGCAGATCCGCGCGATGCCCGAGGTCGCCATCGTCTCTCCCGAGGCGAGCGGATCGGCGCTGGCGGTGCGCGGCAGCGCGAGCCGCGCGATCTCGGCGATCGGAATCGAGCCGGAGCAGTATTTCCGCATCGTCGCGATTCCCGAGAAGGTCGTGAACGGGAGCACGCGCCTGGGCGCCACCGACATCCTGATCGGCACCGAGCTGGCGAGCGACCTGGGCGTGGGCGTCGGCGACAAGCTTCGCGTGTCCTCGGCGCTCGGCGCGAACAACACGCTGACGGTGACCGGGATCTTCGACCTGGGCAACAAGGGCGCGAACCAGCGCACGACCTACCTCGCGCTGCACACCGCGCAAAGCCTGCTCGGGCTGCCCGGCGGCGTCACCGACATCGACGTGACGGTGCACGACGTCTACGCCGCCGAGCGGATCGCACAGCGCATCACCGCGGCCACCGGAGTGCAGGCCGACAGCTGGATCCGCACCAACGCGCAGTTCTTCACCGCGATCAACGCGCAGCAGACGTCGAACACGGTCATCCGCGTGTTCGTCGCGCTTTCGGTCGCCTTCGGCATCGCCAGCGTGCTCGTCGTCTCGGTGGTGCAGCGCTCGCGCGAGATCGGCATCCTGCGCGCGATGGGAATCTCCCGCGGCCAGATCCTTCGGCTGTTCCTGCTGCAGGGAAGCCTGCTCGGCCTGTCGGGCTCGTTCGCCGGCTCGGCGATCGGCGCGCTCGCGCTCGTGCTGTGGCGACAGTTCGCGCGCAATGCCGACGGCACGCCGCTCTTTCCGCTGGCCTTCGAGCCGTGGCTTTTCGTCGCCGCGCTCGTGCTCGCGACGCTCACCGGGCTGGCGGCGGCGGTGGCGCCGGCACTGCGCGCCTCGCGCCTGGACCCGGTGGTGGCGATCCGTGGCTGAACCGATCGTCGTCGCATTGCGGGCAGTGCGCAAGGCGTTCAACGTCGGCACGCCGATCGAGACCGAGGTGCTGCACGGCATCGACCTCGAGTTGCGCCGCGCCGAATTCTGCGCGGTGATGGGTCCGTCGGGTTCGGGCAAGAGCACGCTGCTGAACATCATCGGGCTGCTCGATCGCCCGACCAGCGGGACGCTGGCCCTCTGCGGCGAGGAGACAACCGGCCTGGACGACGCTGCGCTCACCCGGCTGCGCGGCCACAGCATCGGCTTCGTCTTCCAGTATCACCACCTGCTGTCGGCGTTCACCGCGGTGGAGAACGTCGTCCTGCCGATGCTCGGCGCGGCCGGCCGACCCGACTCGGCGATGTTCGAGCGCGCCGAGCGGCTGCTCGACGCGGTCGGACTCGGGGCGTGGCGCGACCATCCGGCCAACCGGATGTCGGGTGGCCAGCAGCAGCGCGTCGCGGTAGCGCGCGCGCTCGCGATGAATCCGGCGGTGCTGCTGGCCGACGAGCCCACCGGAAACCTCGACACGAAGAGCGCCGACGCGGTGTTCGAACTGCTGCGCAAGGTCAACCGCGACGAGGGGACGGCGGTGCTCTTCGTCACGCACAACCCCGAGCTGGCGCGACGCTGCGACAAGACGATCCAGGTCGTCGACGGCACGATCGTCGGCGAACGCGAAGCACACGGCTGACGAAACGCCGCCACGGTCGTACCTGTGCCTGCCGCTGCGGCCGGCGTCAACCGCCGGCGAGCAGGCTTCCGATCAGCGCGCCGACGACCAGGTCCTCGACGCGACCGAAGGCGTGCAGGCGAATTCGCCCGGCACGATCGATCACGACCAGCGTGGGCGTGCCGCGCATTCCATAGGCGCGCATCGTCGTCGGCACATCGCCGCCGTCGTCGGCGGCGGCGTCGACTCCGACCGGAAAGCCGATTCGATACTCGTGCAGGAATGCCGCCAGCGAGACCGGCGTCATCGCATCGTGGTGCTCGAACACCGTGTGCAACCCGACGACGGTGACCGGTTCGGCGGCGAACTGCCGATGGATCTCCTTCGCCTGCGGGATCCCGTGCGCAACGCAGCCCGGACAGAGCATCTGGAACGCGTGCAGCACGACCACGCGTCCGCGCAGCGCCTCGATCGACAGCGGCTGCGCTGCGTTGAACCATTGCGAGACGGACAGCGGCGGCGCCGCAGCGAAGGTTTCCTCGTTCACTTGATCCGCCTCAAACGGAAACGATTCTCATTATGTAATATATACCTTCAGCTTCAGCGGGAGTCTTTCGATGCACCCGTCGCGCCGCCGCTTCCTGGCCTCGAGCGTAGCCGGTCTCGGGGCGTCGATCGTCGGCGGCCCCGCACGCGGCGCTGAAACGGCGCGCGGTGCGCGCGAGCGCCTCGCCACGCTGACGCTGGGCGGGCCTCCGGCGAGCGTGTCGAACCCGCTGATGAGGATCGCCGAATCGGGTGCGCTGGCCGATCTCGCCCACGAAGTACGCTTCGTGGGCTGGCGCGACCCGGACCAATTGCGCGTCATGGCGCTCGACGGCAAGGCCGACGTGCTCGCCATGCCGGTGAACGTTGCGGCGAACCTGTACAACCGCGGCGCAAAGCTGCGACTGCTCAACGTGTCGGCGTGGGGAATCCTGTGGATCGTTTCGCGCGATCCGCACGTTCACGCGTTGAAGGACCTCGTCGGCAAGGAGATCGCGATGCCGTTTCGCGGCGACATGCCCGACATCGTCTTCGCGCTGCTCGCGCAGCGCGAAGGAATCGACCCGCGCAACGACGTGCGGCTGCGGTACGTCGCTTCACCGATCGACGCGATGCAGTTGCTGCTGATGCGCCGCGTCGATCACGCGCTGCTCGCCGAACCCGCCGTCTCGATGGCGCTGCGCAAATCGGGGTCGTTTCCGGTGAGCCTGGTGGCACCCGAGTTGTATCGCGCGGTCGACCTGCAGCAGGAATGGGCGCGCGCCTTCGGCGGCGACGCACGCATTCCGCAGGCCGGCATCGCGGTGCTCGGCGCGCTGCGCAATCGTACGGACACTGTCGCCCGCATCGGCGCGGCCTACGATCGCGCGCTCGCCTGGTGCGACGAAAACGCCGGCGAATGCGGAAAAATCGTCGCGAAGCACGTGCCGATGCTGTCGCCCGAAGCGGTAGCCGACGCGATCGGCCACGGCCACATGGACGCGGTGCCCGCGTCGACGGCGCGCCCGGCGCTCGAGTCGCTGTTCCGGATGCTGCTGCAGAAGAGCCCCGGCCTCATCGGCGGGAAGCTCCCGCCCGACGACTTCTACGCGCCGACGCCTCGCGCCGAGTCGATCGGATGAACACGCGTACGAGCCGATGAAGTCGCTGCGCACCGCGCTCGTGAAGCTGCCCGCCTACCTCTGGAGCGGCTGGGGGGCGGTCGCGAGCCTGCTGCTGCTCGTCGCAGCCTGGGAGGCGGTCGCGCAGCACTACGGTGCGCTGGTGCTGCCCGATCCGCGCGCTGCCTTCGCGACGCTGGCGCAATCGCTCATTGCAGGCGTTGCGGGGCCCGAGCTCGCGGCAACGGGGCGCCGCGCGCTCGCGGGCTTCACGCTGTCGCTTCTCGCCGGCAGCTCGCTCGGGCTGCTGGCCGGCATCTCGATGACCGCATCGACGATGTCTCGCCCGATCGTCACCGTGCTGCTGGGCACGCCGCCGATCGCCTGGCTCGTGCTGGCGATGCTGTGGTTCGGCGCGAGCGACGGCACGCCGGTGTTCACGGTCTTCGTGGCCGCCTTCCCGGTCGTCTTCGTCGGCGCGCTGCAAGGCGCGCGCACGCTCGACAACCAGCTCAAGACGATGGCGCGCGCTTTCGGATTGCCGCCGCGGATGATGTTCGTCGACGTCTATCTCCCGCACGTCGTCTCGTACCTGTTTCCCGCGTGGATCTCCGCGCTCGGCATCTCGTGGAAGGTCGTCGTGATGGCCGAGCTGCTGTCGAGCCCCGATGGCGTCGGAGCGGCGCTCGCCGTGGCGCGCTCGCAGCTGGACACGGCGGGCACGATGGCCTGGATCGTCGCCGTCGTCGGACTGCTGCTCGCCGTTGAGTATCTGCTGCTCGAACCCATCAAGCGCGAGGTCGAGCGATGGCGCGAGCCCGGCGCGGCTGCCGGGGGAGCGACGCCGTGAGGAGCTCGGCCGGCGGGACGCAAGGATGACCCCCACTGCGATCACGGACGCCGGGATCACGGGGCGCGAAGCGGCTGCGCTGCACGTGCGCGCACTACATCACGGCTTCGCGCGCGAGACCGTGCTCGAAGGCATCGACTTCGATCTGCGCGCCGGCGAAATCGTCGCGCTGGTCGGTCCGTCGGGCTGCGGCAAGACGACGCTGCTGCACCTGTGCGCGAAGCTGCTGCGCGCGGACGGCGGAACCATCGACGACGGCTTCGCCACGCGCGCCTGCATGTTCCAGCAGCCACGGCTGCTGCCGTGGAAATCCGCGCTCGACAACGTCGCCCTCGCGATCGCCGCGCGTGGCGTCGCGCGTGGCGAATGCGCGTACCGCGCGCGCGAGATCAGTCTGCAACTGGGCCTTGCACACCGCGATTTCGCCAAGTTCCCGCACCAGTTGTCGGGCGGCATGCAGAGCCGCATCGCGCTGGCGCGCGCGCTCGTCATCGAACCAGACCTGCTGTTGCTCGACGAACCCTTTTCGGCGCTCGACATCGGCCTGCGCGAGGAGATGTACCGACTGCTGCTCGGGCACCTGGCTGCGCGCAGTGTCGGCGTGCTGATGATCACTCACGACCTGGCCGAAGCGGTGCGCCTGTCCGACCGCGTGCTGGTCATGGCCGCGAAGCCCGGAAGAATCGTCTCGCGCGTCGATTTCGACGAACCGGCCGCGCGACGAGACGACGGCTGGATCCACGC
>JAEWFA010000044.1 GCA_023389055.1 Pseudomonadota bacterium
ACCCGCGCCACCCGCGCTGGCCGCGCTGGCCGCCTGCCCGCGCGCCCAACCCGTTGCCGCAGGCCGCGAACGCGCCGAAGTCACGCGTCGACGAGCGTCTCCGCGTTCGCAGCCAAGAGCGACGTCACGCGCCTGGCGTACTCGCCCTCGAGCCCGATGCGCTGCTCGAGCGCCGAGCGATCCTGCTCGATCTCGGCCAGCCGCGACTCGAGCGTCTCGTTCGCATCGAGCACGCGCCGCACCGTCTCGAGCCTTCTCTTGAGCTGCCCCTGGTATTCGCGTACCTGGCTCTCGATGGGCGCCATGACCGCGCGCAGCCACGACTCGAGCTCGCGCGCCGCGACGTCGTAGATCTCGCGAAGGCGCGCCGCGACCGATTCGAAGAAGCGGCGCATCAGCGCCCACTGCGACGTGGTCGCCAGCGTGACGGTACCGAACTGGCGCCGCTGCACCTGCTCGAGGCGCTCGAGCTCGGCGAAGTAGCGTTGCGTGGAGAACAGTGCCGGATTGCCGAGCGCCAGTCCGTGCTCGGCGCTGAAGCTCCGGTACATCGCGCTCATCATCGTGCTCACCTCGCCGACCAGGCGCGTCGCCTCGTCGAGGTCGAAGCGCGCGGCGGTCAGCAGCGAACTCATTGCCTCGCGCAGTCCCGACGAGAAAGTGCTGCGCCGCATCGACTCGCGCGCGATGCGCACGTGCTGGTTCAGCGATTGCCGGCTCATCGTCTCCCGGATCGATTGCGCGTGCCGGGAGAACACCGACCGAAGCGCCTGCAACTGTCGCAGGCTCTTCTCGAACTCCTCGCGCTCGTTGCGGATACGCGCGGCCATGTGATCCATCACCCCGCGGTTCTTGCCGCGCAGCCCGTTGAGCTCGAACTGCTGTTCCACGAGGCTTCGTCGGCGCGCGGCGAGCGAGGACGCGACCAGCGAATGCAGTTCGCCGAACTCGCGCTCGACGTGCTCGCGCACGATGTCGCGCTGCTGCGGGACGAGTTCGCGCCCGAGCGCGTACTCGAGGTCCGAGATCCGGCTGCGCTTGAGCAGCGACGCGTCGCCGTTCACTCGCGCGAGCAGCGCCTTCTGCGCCGACACCGGGTAGACGCGGTCGTTGGGCACCTGCAGCGTCTGCGAGACCGATCCGACCTGGCGGGCGATCTCGAGCTGGATCTGCACCTCGTCCTTCAAGCCGTCCCACAGCGAATCGACCTTGTTGAGCACGACGTAGCGACCGGCGCCGTGGCGAGTCACGATGTGCTCTCGCCAGACCGCCAGGTCGCTCATCGTCACGCCGGCGTCGGCGGCGAGAACGAACAGCACCGCGTCGCAGCCCGGGATGAGCTTCAGCGTCAACTCCGGCTCGGCGCCTATCGCGTTCAGTCCCGGCGTGTCGAGCACGACCAGTCCCTGCTCGAGCAGCGGGTGCGGCCAGTTGACGATCGCATGCCGCCAACGCGGTATCTCGATGCGACCCTGCGCGTCGGGGCGCACCGGAGAGGCCGGATCGTCCTCGTCGTAGAAGCCGAGCATCGACGCCTGCGCAGCATCGACCCACACCGTTTCCTGCACGCTCTCGAACGCTCGACGAAGGCTCTCCGGAGCCTGCGGGTCGATCTCGCGTTCCTCCCAGTGCGATGCGTCCTCGCGCAGTTCCGAAACGGGTGCGTCGAGCAATCGTGTCTCTACCGGCAGCAGCCGGATCGCGCTGGAGCATTGCGGGTCGTAGAGCAACTCCGTCGGGCACATCGTGGTGCGACCCGCACCGGAGGGGACGATGCGGCGTCCGAAACGCGAAAAGAAGATCGCGTTGATCAGTTCCGACTTGCCGCGCGAGAACTCGGCGACGAAGGCGATCGACACGCGCTCCTTTCCGAGGCGCTCGACGATGCGATCGACTCGCGAGAGCAGCGACGCATCCGAAAGCTCGGCGTCATCGAGCCACTGGGCGTAGCGCAGGACGGCATCGGCGAGCGAACGTCGCCAACCGCCATATTCGGCGATGCGCTCTCCGAGGAATCCCATCGCGCTCCTTCCATGACCGAAATCGTGGGGCCCGATCTATAGCACGGCGCCTCGCCGGCGAAAGCGGCGTCGTCCGCACGCATCGCGGGCAGCCGCCCTGTGGCCGTTTCCGCCGGGCAGGCGGCACGTCAGTGCTGGCAGTGCGGACACCAGAACGTGGAGCGCTGTTGCTGTCGCATCTGGCGCACCGTCGTGCCGCAGACCCGGCACGCCTGGCCGGCTCGCCCATAGACGAGGCTCGCGCTCTGGTAGCAGCCTGCAGCCCCGTCGCTGGAGACGAAGTCGCGCAGCGTGCTTCCGCCGCGTTCGATCGCCTCGCTCAACGTCTCGCGGATCGCTGCGGCGAGCCGCTCGCAGCGCGGCAGCGCGATCCGCCGTGCGGCGGTGGTCGGCCTTATGCCCGCGCGAAACAGGCTCTCCGACGCGTAGATGTTGCCCACGCCGACGACTACGTCGCCGGCCAGCAGCACCGACTTGATCGCGCCGCTGCGCGTGCGCATCGCCTTGTGCAGCAGCGCCGCGTCGAAAGCGTCGGACAGCGGCTCGGCGCCCAGCGAAGCCAGCAGCGGGTGGGCGAGTACGGGGCCCCGCGCCGATTCGTGCCAGAGCATTGCGCCGAAGCGGCGCGGATCACGGTAGCGCAACGTCCCGTGCTCGAACTCGAGATCGACGTGATCGTGGCGCCCGGCTTCTTCGCCGGCACCTTCGCGCAAGAACCGGAAGTTGCCCGACATCCCCAGGTGAACCAGCAGCGTTCCGTGCCCGAAATCGAGCAGCAGGTACTTTCCGCGCCGGTCGACCCGTTGCAGCACCGCTCCGGCCAGGTGCCGGCCGAGCGATTCGGGCACCGGCCAGCGAAGGCGCGTCTCGCGAACGCGCACTGCGCGAACCGTTCGGCCGCGCACGCGGCTTTCGAGTCCGCAGCGCACGACCTCGACCTCGGGCAATTCGGGCATCGGAAACGCGATTCGATGCGCCCGTCAGTGCGCATCGGGTATTCTGGAAATTCGACTCGCCGAGCGTATCACCCGATGACGAAGACCGATCCGTGGCAGCGTCGCGTCGCCACGCACCGCCTGCAACTCGCCCGGCCGTTCCGGCTGCGCAGTACCGTGGGATGCGCGCTCGGCGCGCTCGTACTGCTGGCCGGCGGCTGCGCCGGCACCGCGCAGCCGGCATCCGCCGACGGCCCGCGCGTCGTGCCGGCGCCGGGCGCCCTCGCCGACGCGCGTCCTGCGCATTCCACTGCGCCGGCTGCGCACACTCGCGCCGGAGACCCGATTCCGTCGCTGTCGCTCAGTCCGCAGCTGATGTACCAGTTGCTCGCTGCGGAGATCGCCGCGCAGCGCGGCCAGGTCGGTGACGCGGCCGTCACCTATCTGTCGCTCGCGCAGGAAACGCGCGACCCGCGCATTGCACGAAGGGCCACCGAGTTCGCGCTCGCCGAGCGTTCGCTCGAACACGCGTTGCCGGCGGCGCAGCTCTGGCACGAACTCGCCCCCGAGTCGCCGATCGCCTCGCAGACGATCGAAAGCCTGTGGATGACCACCGGCCGGTTCGCGCAGGCCGAGCCGCTGCTGCGCGCGCGTCTCGAACGCGCGCGCGGCGACCATCGCCTGCCCGAGACCTACGACCGGATCGCACGCACCCTTGCGCGCTCCAGCGATGCGGGCGCCGGACTCGGGATGCTCGAACGTCTCGCCGCCCCCGATTCGCGCGAACCGTCCGCGCGCCTGGCGCTGGCTGCAGTGGCGCAGGCCGCCGGCGACGCCCCGCGAGCCGCCGCCGAGGCGGAAGCGGCGCTTCAGCTGGATCCGGCCAACGAGCAGGCGGCGATCCTCGCCGCGCGCTACGTGGCCCAGACGCCGCGCGGCGTCGACGGCGCCGTCGCGCTGCTTCGTACCTATCTCGAGCGCGAGCCGAAGGGCGTCGAGGCACGCTTCGCGCTCGCCCGGCTGCTCAACGCCGGCGGCAGCCAGGACGCGGCGCGCGAGCAGTTCGAGATCGCGCTGAAGCAGGAACCCGACAGCCCGCCGATCCTGCTGTCGCTCGCGCAGCTCGCGTACCAGATGAAGCAGCCCAAGGTGGCCGAAGACTACCTGCGCCGCTACCTGGGACTGCCCGACTCCGTACAGCGCGACGACGCACCGGCACTGCTGTTCATGGGCCAGCTCGCCGAGGATGCCGGGCGCAACGACGAAGCGATCGACTGGTACGCGCGTGTCGGTCGCGGCGAGCAGTTCCTGCCGGCGCTCACGCGTCGCGCGGTGCTGATGGCGAAAACAGGGCACGTCGACGAGGCGCGCGCGCTGCTGCGAAACACCTCGGTGCCCAGCGCACGCGAGCGCGTGCAGTTGACGGTCGCAGAGGCGACGGTGCTGCGCGAGGCCGGGCGCGAGCAGGAAGCCTACGCCCTGCTCGCGGCGGCGCTCGATCGACTGCCGGATAACACCGAGTTGCTCTACGACCATGCGATGGCAGCCGAGCGGCTCGATCGCCTCGATGTGATGGAAGCGAGCCTGCGCAAGCTGATCGAACTGCGCCCGGACTACGCGCACGCGTACAACGCGCTCGGCTACACGCTGGCCGATCGCGGCGTGCGGCTCGACGAGGCGCAGGGCCTGATCGAGAAAGCGCTCGAACTGGCTCCCGGCGACGGGCAGATCCTCGACAGCATGGGATGGGTGCTGTTCCGCCGCGGCCAGACCGAGGCAGCGATCGAATACCTGCGAAAGGCGTGGCAGCGGTTGCCCGAAGCGGAGATCGGCGCGCACCTGGGCGAGGCGCTCTGGCAGGCCGGCCATCTCGACGAGGCGCGCCGCGTCTGGGACCAGGCCACCGCGAGCGACCCGGAGAACCGGATACTGAAGGAAACGGTCGCGCGGCTGCGCGCGAACCGATGACTCGGCTGCGCGCGCTCGCCGTCGGTTGCGCGGCTGCATTGCTTGCCGCCGGCTGCGCGACGCCCGCCGCTCCGCCCGTTTCCACGCCGGTTGCCGTGCCGGCGTCGGCACCGAACTTCTGGACCGGCCGCTTCGCGGTCACCTACAGCGAAGGCGGATACCAGCCGCGCGAGGAACGCTCCAGCGGCCGTTTCACTTTGCTGGCCGAAGGCGAGCGTCGCGAACTCGAGCTTTCGTCGCCGCTGGGGCAGACGATGGCGCAGGTCACGCTCGACGCGGGCGAAGCGACGCTCGTCGCGTCCGACGGCAACCGATACAGCGCGGCCTCGGGCGAGACGCTCACCGAGCAGGTGTTCGGATGGCGCGTGCCGATCGGCGACCTGCCGCGCTGGCTCGCGGGCCGGATCGCCCGGCCGACGCAGCACGAGGACGGACGCGTCGTTGCGGGAATCGACGGCGACTGGGCGGTTCGCTTCGAGGCGTTCGACGGCGAACGACCGCGGCGGCTGTCGCTCGACTGGCCGGCCACGGGCGGCGACGCAGCGCGTCGGCTCGAGCTGAAGCTCGTCGTCGACAGCGTCGCCCGCGTGGCCGCGCGCGCCTTGCAGTGAGCGGGGTCGGCTTCCGCGACGTCGTCGAGCTGCGCAACCTGCCGGCGCCCGCGAAGCTCAACCTCTTCCTGCACGTCACCGGCCGACGCCCCGACGGCTATCACCTGCTCGAGACCGTCTTCGAACTCGTCGACCTGTACGACCGCATCGACCTTCGCCTGGTCGACGACGACGCGATCCGGCTCGTCGATGCGCCCGGCGACTGGAGCGCCGACAGCGACCTGACGGTGCGCGCCGCGCGACTGCTCGCGACGCACACCGGCTGCCGGCTCGGCGTCGAGATCGCCCTGCGCAAGCGCATCCCGACAGGAGGCGGAATGGGCGGCGGCAGCTCCGATGCGGCGACCGTGCTGCTCGGACTGAACCACCTCTGGCGCCTGGGCCTGCCGCGCGAACACCTGCAGCGGCTCGCGCTGCGGCTCGGCGCCGACGTGCCGGCGTTCCTCTTCGGGTCTCGCGCGTTCGCCCGTGGCGTGGGCGAAGAGCTCGTCGCGCTCGACCCGACGCCGTCGCAGTACGTCGTCGTCGCGCCCGCCGTGCAGGTGCCGACCGCGTCGGTGTTCGGACGAGCCGAATTGACACGTAACACGAAACCGATCAAACTCTTCGGTCTTTCGCGGGGGCGGCCCGTCCGTCGCGGGAAGAACGATCTCGAACCGGTGGTTCTGGCGGCGTGGCCGCCCGTGGCCGAGGCGCTGCAGGCGCTGCGCAAAGCCGCCGACGCCGAGGGTGCCGAAGGGCATCTGGCGCGGATGACCGGCTCGGGAGCCTGCGTGTTCTGTCCCGTAGCAGACGAACCGGTCGCCGAATCGATCCGGCAACGGCTCGAGCGGCTCGCGATCGGGCAGGTATTCGTCGTCCGATCGCTCGATCGGCACCCCCTTCGCGATTGGTCGTTTGCCGAGGCACAGGTCCCGAAAGACTTCCGAAGGACCACGCAAGGCAGGCCGACCGAGGTTCAGCCGTCGTCCGCCCGCTCGAGCGAGCGGGCGGCAAGCGGGCCACTGGGGAGTAGCCAAGTTGGTTAAGGCACCGGATTTTGATTCCGGCATGCGAGGGTTCGAATCCTTCCTCCCCAGCCAGATCCTCCACTCGGGAAACGCACCGTGCACGGCTACCGCCGCAACGCCGACATCCTCGACCCAGACGGGCTGATGATCTTCACGGGCAACGCCAACCCGCTGCTCGCCGCCGACATCGCCCGCAACCTGTACATCAACCTCGGCAAGGCCACGGTAGGACGCTTCTCCGACGGCGAGATCATGGTCGAGATCCTCGAGAACGTACGCGGCAAGGACGTCTTCGTCGTCCAGCCCACCTGCGCTCCGAGCAACGACACGCTGATGGAGGTGCTGGTGATGGTCGATGCGCTGCGCCGCGCATCGGCCGGCCGCATCACGGCGGCGCTGCCCTATTTCGGCTACGCGCGGCAGGATCGCCGCGTGCGGTCGATGCGCGTGGCGATCACGGCTAAGCTGGTCGCGAACATGCTGCAGACCGCCGGCGTCGACCGCCTGCTCACGATGGACCTGCACGCCGAGCAGATCCAGGGCTTCTTCGACGTGCCCGTCGACAACGTCTATGCCGCGCCGCTGCTGTTGGCCGACGTGCACAAGCAGCAGTTTCCCGAACCGATCGTCGTCTCGCCCGACGTCGGCGGCGTGGTTCGCGCACGCGCGCTCGCCAAGCGCCTGGACTCCGACCTGGCGATCATCGACAAGCGTCGGCCCAAGGCCAACGTCGCCGAGGTGATGAACATCATCGGCGACGTGCAGGGCCGCACCTGCGTGATCATGGACGACATCGTCGACACGGCGAACACGCTGGTGAAGGCGGCGGTGGCACTCAAGGAACAAGGCGCGCGACGCGTCGTCGCCTACTGCACGCACGCGGTGCTCTCGGGCGGCGCGGTCACGCGCATCGCGAACTCCGCGCTCGACGAGTTGATCGTCACCGACACCATCCCGCTGTCGCCGGAAGCCGAAGCGTGCCCGCGCATCCGCGTGCTGTCGTGCGCGCAACTGCTCGCCGAGACGATCCTGCGCATCAGCCGCGCGGATTCGGTGTCGTCGTTGTTCGTGGACTGAAAATACGGTGAAGGGTGAAGGGTGAAGGGTGAAGGGGGCGGAGCCGGCTGATCGAAGCCGAGGCTTTTCCCCTTCGCCCTTCACCCTTCACCCTTCACTCCCGTTCCGGCGCGCAAGCGCCGGAACTCAACAGATCGGCGCGAAGCGCCGGCGAAACAAGCTGCCATTCTGGTCGCGGATGCGCAGCGCAAGGAAAAGGAAGAACGATGAAAGTCGTTGCCAACGTTCGCAAGGAGCAGGGTTCGGGTGCGAGCCGCCGCCTGCGTCGCGCCGGCCAGGTGCCGGGAATCGTCTATGGCGGCAAGAACGAGCCGGTAGCCGTCTCGATCGAGCACAACCCGCTGTACCACGCGATGCGCGTCGAGGGATTCCACTCGTCGATCCTCGAGATGGAGATCGGCGACGAGCGCGCCCAGGTGCTGCTGCGCGACGTGCAGTGGCACCCGTACAAGCCGCAGGTGATGCACGTCGATTTCCAGCGGATCGCCGCCGACGAGAAGATCACGATCAAGGTGCCGCTGCACTTCGTCAACGAGGAGCTCTCGCCGGCAGTGAAGCTTTCGGCGGGCATCATCGGGCGCGTGATCACCGAAGTCGAGGTCAGCTGCCTGCCGGCGGCACTGCCGAGCTTCATCGAAGTCGACCTGTCGCAACTCGAAGCGGGCAAGTCGGTACACCTGAGCGAGATCGCGTTCCCGCAGGGCGTCTCGCCGGTGTTGCCCGCAGGCGAGAACCCGGTCGTCGTCACCGTCACGGTGCCGGGCGCAGTCGAGGAGGAGCCTGCTGCGGCCGCGCCGGCGGCGGCGGCAACGCCTGCCGCGGCCGCACCGAAGAAGCCGTGACGGACACGGGCCCGTCGAGTCGCTCATCGCCCCAGGGTCCCGGCCATATGCCGGGGCCGCGCGAACACCAAGCCCGGGGTCGTCCCGGGCTTTTTGTTTGCGCTTTTCGCCGCCCATCGTGCGGCCGCTCGCGGGGCCGATCGCGCGGCCCATCGCACTGCCGATGAATCCCGAAGCCGCTCGACTCTGGACTGCGCCGCGCTGGGCGCTGGCCGCACTGCTGGCCGCGCTCGGCATGCTCGGGCCGTTCTCGATCGATACCTTCCTGCCAGCTTTCTCGGGGATCGCGCGCTCGCTCGATGCAACCCCGGTTCAGATGCAGCAGACGCTTTCGGCGTACCTGTTCGGCTATGCGTTCATGAACATCTTCCACGGCGCGCTGGCCGACAGTTTCGGACGCCGGCCGGTCGTCCTGTGGGGGGTCGGCGTGTTCACTCTCGCTTCGGTGGGCTGCGCATTGTCGCCGTCGATCGGCTCGCTGGTGTTCTTCCGCGCAGTGCAGGGGTTGTCCACCGGAGCGGGCATCGTCGTCTCGCGCGCCGTGATCCGCGACATGTTCCCGCATGAAGAAGCGCAACGCGTGATGTCGCAGGTCACGATCTATTTCGGCGTCGCTCCCGCGGTCGCGCCGATCATCGGCGGGTGGCTCTTCGTGCACGTCGACTGGCACGGCATCTTCTGGTTCCTCGCACTGGTCGGCCTGCTGCTATGGACGGCGAACTGGCGCTGGCTGCCCGAAACGCTGCACCCGACGCACCGCCAGCCCTTCGAAGTCCGTCACCTGCTGCGCGGCTACTACCAGCTGCTGTCCGATCCGCGCTTCCTGCTGCTTGCACTCGCCAGCGGCATTCCGTTCAACGGAATGTTCCTGTACGTGCTGTCGGCGCCCGAGTTCCTCGGCACTCATCTCGGGCTCGGACCTACCGAGTTCTTCTGGTTCTTCCTGCTGACGATCAGTGGAATCATGTCCGGCGCGTGGGTCAGCGGCCGATTCGCCGGGCGCGTGCCGGCACGCCGGCAGATCCGCTACGGTTTCATCGTCATGTTCGTCGTCGCGGTCGTGAACCTCGTCGCCAACCTGCTGTTCGAGCCGCGTGCCTGGTGGGCGCTCGCGCCGATCGCGCTGTTCTCCTTCGGCTGGGCGCTCAACGTTCCTGCGGTCACGCTGATGGTGCTCGACCTGTTCCCGCTGCGACGCGGCATGTCGTCATCCCTGCAGGCGGTGGTGGGCAGCGTAGCCAACGGCATCGTCGCCGGCATCGTTGCGCCGCTCGTCATGCACTCGACGACGGGCCTCGCCGCGACGTCGCTTGCGATGCTGTGCATCGGGCTGGGTGCCTGGCTGATGCTCAAGCGACGCTGGCCGTCGGTCGTGCGCGCGGCGAGCGCGCACGCGCAGACGCTCTCGGAACATGGAACGACATGAGCGCCATCCGCCTGATCGTCGGGCTGGGCAATCCCGGCCCGGAGCACGAACACGACCGTCACAACGCCGGTTTCTGGTTCGTCGACGCGCTCGCGCGCTCGCATGGGGCGCCGCTCGCGCGCGAAAGCAGGTTCTTCGGACTCGTCGGGCGCGTGCGCATCGGCGCCGAAGCCGTGTTCCTGCTCGAACCGTCGACGTGGATGAACCGCTCCGGACAAGCGGTGGCCGCGCTGGCGAACTTCTACCGGATCGCACCGCAGGAGATCCTCGTCGCCCACGACGAGCTCGACCTGCCGCCGGGGCAGGCGAAGCTCAAGCGCGGCGGCGGGCACGCCGGGCACAACGGGCTGCGCGACATCCTGGCCCGACTGGGCAGTGCCGACTTCTGGCGCCTGAGGCTCGGCATCGGCCATCCTCGCAGCCTGCAGCTGGAGCAGGAGGTCGCCGACTTCGTGCTGCACCGCCCGGGGCGAGAACATCGGCAGCAGATCGACGACTCGATCTCGCGCGGACTCGATTGCCTGCCGCTTCTCGTCGCAGGCGACGTCGAAGCGGCCATGCAGCGTCTTCATACGCGAAGCTGAATCGCAACATCGAACTGCGCGACAACGCGTCGTTGCGCGATGCCTCAAAATGGCGGATTGGCAACGACACGAACATCATGCCCGCCCGCATCGTCACGCACAGGTCCCGGATCCACGGCAACGGAGTCTTCGCAGCCACCGACATTCCGAAGGGCGCTCGCCTGATCCAGTACAAGGGCCGACTGCTCACGCACGAACAGAGCGACCGGATGTATCCGGACAGCGCGGACACCGGGCACACGTTCCTGTTCGTGCTCAACGACGACTGGGTGCTCGACGCCAATCGCGAGGGCAACAGCGCGCGCTGGATCAACCACAGCTGCGACCCGAACTGCGAAGCGGTGCTCGTGGAGGGCGGCAACGGCGACAGTCGCGCCGATCGCGTGTACATCGAAGCGATCCGCGATATCCCGAGCGGCGAGGAGCTCACCTACAACTACGGGATCGTGCTCGAAGTGCCGCACACGCCGGCGATGAAGAAGATCTGGGCGTGCCGTTGCGGCGCGAAGAACTGCACGGGGACGATCCTGCAGCCGAAACGGAAGAAGAAGGCCGCGTAGCTCAAATACCGGGCAGGCGCCTCGAGGCTGCCCGCAGCGACATCTCCCTGTGCGCCTCGAGGCGAATGACCCGCGCTGCGAGATCCTCGATTCTCGCTCGTCGACCCTTCGGCAGATGACGAAAAGCAGACCGTCGGCCGAGGCGCTCGGGTCGCCTACCCTTTCGTTCGCGCGGCGACCTGCAGCCAGGGCTGCAGCGCCAGGCGCCTCGCCTCGAAGTCGCGGATCTCGCCGCTTCGCTGCAGCGTGCGCTCGATCTCGTCCCAGCCGGCCAGCAGCGACTGCTTGGCGCGCGGGGCGATGTCGAAGCGCCATTCGCGATCGCCCGCCCGCAGCCTCTGCTGCGGCAGGTCGACCTCCGCCTCGAGCGGGCGCTGCGTGCGCGCCCATTCGAACAGCGTGTCGACGGCGTCGGCAGGCAGCACGACGGTGAGCACGCCGTTGGCGAGCGCGTTGTCGGCGAAAATCGATGCGAACGACGGTGCGACGATCGCGCGGAACCCGAAGTCGCGCAGCGCCCACACCGCGTGCTCGCGACTCGATCCGCAGCCGAAGTTCTCGCGTGCGAGCAGTACCGTGGCGCGGCGCCAGGGTTCGCGATTGAGCACGAACTGCGGATTCTCGCGGCGCTTCGAATGATCGGTACCGAGGTCGCCCGGGTCGAGCCAGCGCCAGTTGTCGAAGAGCACCGGACCGAATCCGCTCGCGGCGATCGAGCGGCCGTACTGCTTCGGGAAGATCGCGTCGGTGTCGACGTTGGCGGCATCGAGCGGCGCGACGATGCCGCGGTGCGTGACGAAAGGCGCGGGCTTCATCGGCCTACTCCTTCTCTCGACGCTCGTTCGCGATGCCGGCCGGCACGTGACCGGCGGGGCCGAAGCGCGCGGCCGATTCGCAGTGACCTGTCTGGTCGTCGAAGAAGAAATCCGGCTCGAACTCGTGCAGGAACGGCCCCTTCTCGAGCCCGCCGAGGAACATCGCCTCGTCGACCTCGATGCCCCAGTCCATCAGCGTGCGGATCGCACGCTCGTGCGCGGGAGCGCTTCGCGCAGTGACCAGCGCGGTGCGGATGCGCACCGGCGCGTTCGTCGCGACTGGAACCGCGGCGCCCGCCTCGCTCTGCGACGCAGCGTCCTCGTGCTGCAGGCGATTCAGCGCTTCGAGCAGCGGCTTGAACGGACCCGGCGGCAACGGCCGTGCCGCGTGCTCGATTTCGTGCCGGTGGAAAGCTTCGATCCCCGCGTCCTGGAAGACGCGCTCCGATTCGTCGGAGAACAGCACGGCGTCGCCGTCGAAGGCGATGCGGATCTCGTCGGGGTGCGACTCGGAAGCGAGCACGGAGCGGGGAAACACGCGCGCGGCGGGGATTCCGGCGTCCAGCGCCGCAGCGACGTCGTCGGCGTTGGCCGACAGGAACAGGTTCGCCTTCAGCGGCGCGAGGTAGCGCCAGGGAGCGCGCCCCCGGGTGAAGACGCCGCGCTCGAGCCGCAGGCCGGCGTCCTGCGCCGAGCGGAACACGCGCAGGCCGCTGACGGGGTCGTTGCGCGAGACGACGACGACCTCGATGCGCCGCTGCGACGCGGGGCGACCGGGCGGATCGAATCGAAGGAGCTTGCGCACCAAGGCGCCGGCCACGCCGGGCGGCGCGCAGACGTCGAGGCGCTCGCGCTGGAGCGCCATGTACGCCGCGTCGTCGTCGCGTTCGAAGACGAGGTTCTCCTCCTCGAAGTCGAAGACCGCACGCGAGGAGATCGCGACGACGAGCTTTCCGTCGAGTGTGGCAGCCATGGTTGCACAGCGTAGGCAGTCGCCGCGGACGACGCAAATCGACGCGCGACGCGGCAGGTAGAATGGCGCCCCGATCCCGAGGAAATTCCATGAGCCTTCGCTGCGGCATCGTAGGCCTGCCGAACGTCGGCAAGTCGACGCTTTTCAACGCGCTGACCAGGGCCGGCATCGCGGCCGAGAACTACCCGTTCTGCACGATCGAGCCGAACGTGGGCATCGTCGAAGTGCCCGATCCGCGGCTCGCGGTGCTATCGGACATCGTCAAGCCGCAGCGCACGGTTCCGGCCGTGATGGAGTTCGTCGACATCGCCGGGCTCGTCGAAGGCGCATCGAAGGGCGAAGGATTGGGCAACCAGTTCCTCGCTCACATCCGCGAGACCGACGCGATCGCGCACGTCGTGCGCTGCTTCGAGGACTCGAACGTCGTGCACGTCAGCGGCCGGATCGACCCGCTGCACGACATCGAGATCATCGACACCGAACTCGCGCTCGCCGACCTCGCCACCGTCGACAAGGCGCTCGCGCGTTACTCGAAAGTGGCGCGCGCCGGCGGGGACAAGGAGGCGGCACGACTGGTCGCGGTGCTGGAGAAATGCCGCGAGGCGCTCGACCAGGCGCGACCGGTGCGCTCGCTCGATCTGTACGAGGAGGAGAAGACGCTGATCCGCCCGCTGTTCCTGCTCACCGCGAAGCCGACGATGTACGTGGCGAACGTTCGCGAGGACGGTTTCGAGAACAACGCGTATCTCGATACGGTGCGCAGGCGGGCCGATGCCGAAGGCTCCCTTGTCGTGCCGGTGTGCGCAGCGATCGAGGCCGAGATCGCAGACATGTCCGACGAGGACAAGGCGGTGTTCCTCGCCGACATGGGGATGAGCGAGCCGGGGCTCGACCGCGTCATCCGCGCCGCGTTCACGCTGCTGGGGCTGCAGACCTACTTCACGGCGGGCGTGAAGGAAGTGCGCGCGTGGACGGTGCGCATAGGCGCGACGGCGCCGCAGGCGGCAGCGGTGATCCACACCGACTTCGAACGCGGCTTCATCCGCGCCGAGACGATCGCCTACGACGATTTCGTCGCGAACGGCGGCGAGGCGGGCGCGAAGGAGAAGGGCAAGATGCGACTGGAAGGCAAGGAATACGTCGTGCGCGACGGCGACGTGATGCACTTCCGGTTCAACGTCTGAGATCCTCTCTGTCGGCACCCGGTCAAGCGCTGCCGCAACCCCTTCCCGGGTCCATTTCGCCGCAGTAGGATCGTGGCCTCCAGACGCCCGCGCCGGAGGCCATCATGGGAAGCGCAACGCTACAGGGCCGACTCTGGGGAGCTCGTTCGCGCGACTTCGCCGCGCGCCTCGAGCAACTGACCTTGCCACTGGGCGGCGCGGTACTCGACGCCGCGCACGTGGCACCGGGTACCCGCCTGCTCGACGCCGGCTGCGGCGCCGGCCTGCTCCCGATCGCGGAGGATCGACCGGTCGCACACCCGGCCGGACGGGAGCGTGCGGTACCAGAACGTGTTCCTGTGGGCAGCGGGGGAGCGGCCGTCGTAGGTTTTCACCGCGCCTTCGGCGCGCGTGTATCGAACACCAGGCACGTCGTCGACGCGTGCGCGTAGAGGCGCCCGTCGGGCCCGAAGAGCCGGCCTTCGGCAGTGGCGACCTGGTTGCCGCCGTGCACGACGCGCCCTTCGGCGCGCACGAGCGGAACCTTCTCGGTGAGCGCACGCACGATGTTCGTCTTCAACTCGATCGTCGTGTAGGCCTTGCCCACCGGCAAGGTCGAGTGCACGGCACAGGCGACGGCCGAATCGAGCAGCGTGGCGAACCAGCCGCCGTGCACGGTGCCCAGCGGGTTGTAGTGCTCGAACTTCGGCGCGCCCTGGAAAACCGCGTACCCCGGTTCGATGTGCACGGGCATGAACTCGAGCGTCTGGCCGATCGGCGCCCACGGCAGGCGGCCTTCGAACATCGCCTCGAACATCTGCATGCCGGTGAGTCCGACGACCTGCTCCGGGCGCGAAACGCCGATCGCGCGCATCTTCGAGCGAACCCGCGCCTCGTCGGCGCGCCAGCGCTCGAGCGTTTGCTCGAGGCTCGCTTCGGCCTTCACATCGTCGTCGGGAAGCGGTGCGGTCTTCATCACATCTCTTTGCATATGCAATATTTGCAAGTACAATAAATCGGATGAAGGAAAACGTCAAGCCGCAGGGCTGCACGAACCTGAAGCTGCGACAGCTCAGCCGCGCGGTCACGCGCCACTACGACTCGTACGTCGCGCGCACGGGGCTGAAGAACACGCAGTACTCGCTGCTGTCGCACGTCGTTCTCCTCGGCCCGTTGCGCCCCGGCGAGCTTGCGCGGCACATGAAGCTCGACGCGTCGACGCTTACGCGCAACCTCCAGCCGTTGATCGTTGCCGGCTGGATAGAGATCGGGCCCGGCACCGACGAGCGCAGTCGAATGGTGCACGCTACAGAGACCGGGCGTCGCATCCGCGCCGAAGGCCAGAAAGCGTGGAAGCAGGCGCAACTCGCACTGAACGAGCGGCTGGGCGCCGCACGCGTCGTCGAACTGCACGCGCTGATCGACGATTGCCTGCAGCAACTCGAAGCGCCCGGTTGCGATTCGCGCTGAAGGAAACCCGCGCGCGGGTGCTTGCGCGCGCATTGGTCCAAGATGACGCAATGCGTTCGCTTCACGCTGCCGTCTCCCGCTGGTTTCGCCGCGCCTTCCCCGGCGGGCCCACCGACGCGCAACGCGCCGCGTGGCCCGCGATCGCAGCCGGGCGCAGCACGCTCGTTGCAGCGCCCACCGGATCGGGCAAGACACTCACCGCATTCCTGACCGCGATCGACGCGTTGGTGCGCCAGGGTCTGCGGCCGGGAGGCCTCCCCGACGAGACGATCGTCGTCTACGTCTCGCCGCTCAAGGCGCTGTCGAACGACATCCACCTGAACCTCGAGGCACCGCTGGCCGGCATCCGTGAAGAACTGGCGGCACTCGGGCTGCCGGACGTCGACATCCGCACCGCGGTGCGCACCGGCGACACGCCGCAGCGCGAGCGCGCGCTCGCGCGTCGCGCGCCACCGCACGTGCTGGTCACCACGCCGGAGTCGCTGTACGTGCTTCTCGGCTCCGACAGCGGGCGCGCAATGCTGCGAACTGCCCGCGCGGCGATCGTCGACGAGATCCACTCGGTGGCGGCCTCCAAGCGGGGCAGTCACCTCGCGCTGTCGCTCGAACGTCTCGAGCGGCTCGTGCAGTCGACGCACGCGCGAAGGCTGCAGCGCATCGGACTGTCGGCCACGCAAAAGCCGATCGACGAAGTGGCCCGCTTCCTGGTCGGCTCGGCCTCTGTGCGGGACGACGGCCGTGCCGATTGCGAGATCGTCGACATAGGCCACGCCCGGCGGCGCGACCTGGCACTCGTCGTTCCGCCCACGCCGTTGTCGGCCGTCATGTCGAACGACCAGTGGGAACAGGTCTACGACCAGCTCGCCGCACTGGCGTGCGCGCACCGCACGACGCTCGTCTTCGTCAACACGCGCCGCATGGCCGAGCGCGCGGCGCGCCATCTCGCCGATCGCCTCGGCGAGGAGAAGGTCGCTGCACACCACGGCAGCCTCGCGCGCGAGAAGCGATTCGACGCCGAACGCAGGCTGAAGAACGGCCAGTTGCAGGCGCTCGTCGCCACCGCCTCGCTGGAGCTGGGGCTGGACATCGGCGACGTCGACCTCGTCTGCCAGATCGGCTCGCCGCGCTCGATCTCGACTTTCCTGCAGCGTGCCGGGCGTTCGGGACATTCGGCCGGCGGCACCGCGAAGGCGCGGCTGTTCCCCGGAACGCGCGACGAGCTCGTCGAGTGCGCGGCACTGCTCGACTGCGTGCGACGCGGCGAGCTCGACACCTTGCGCATCCCGGCGGCGCCGCTCGACGTGCTCGCGCAGCAGCTCGTCGCGGAAGTCGCGTGCGGCGAATGCGGCGAGGACGAGCTGCTCGCGATGGCGCGCCGCGCCTGGCCGTACGCGCGGCTCTCGAGCGGCGATTTCTCCGCAGTCGTGCGGATGCTCGCCGACGGCTTCGCGACGAGCAACGGCACGCGCTCGGCCTGGCTGCATCGCGACGCGGTGAATCGGCGGTTGCGACCGCGCCGCGGCGCCCGTCTCGTCGCACTCACTTCGGGCGGCACGATCCCCGACACGGGTGACTACGCGGTCGTGCTCGAACCCGACGCGCTCACCATCGGCACGGTCAACGAGGATTTCGCCGTGGAGAGCCTGGCAGGCGACGTCTTCCAGCTCGGCAACGTCAGCTACCGCATCCGGCGCGTCGAGCCGGGTCGCGTGCGGGTCGAGGATGCGCGCGGCGCGCCGCCGAGCATTCCGTTCTGGCTCGGCGAAGCCCCGGGCCGCAGCGATGAGCTTTCCAGCGGCGTTTCGCGACTGCGCGCGCAGATCGAGCGACGGCTTGTCGGCGGCACGGGCGATGCGAGCCAGGTGAATGCCGCGCGCGACGAGGCGCGCACCTGGCTGACGTCGAGCGTCGGACTGGACGAGGCGGCTGCCGGGCAGATCGTCGACTACCTTCATCGCGCGCGCGTCGGCCTCGGCGTGCTGCCGACGCAGCAACGCATCGTCGTCGAACGTTTCCTGGACGAGTCGGGCGGCGCGCAGCTGATCGTGCATTCGCCGTTCGGCAGCCGGATCAACCGCGCCTGGGGGCTGGCGCTGCGCAAGCGCTTCTGCCGCAAGTTCAACTTCGAACTGCAGGCGGCCGCCACCGAGGATGCCATCGTACTTTCGCTTTCGGCGAGTCACAGCTTCGCGCTCGCCGACGTCCCGCGCTATCTGCATTCGAGCAGCGCGCTCGACGTGCTCGTGCAGGCGCTGTTGGCAGCGCCGATGTTCGGCGCGCGCTGGCGCTGGAACGCGACGACGGCGCTCGCACTGCCGCGCTTCGCCGGCGGGCGCAAGGTGGCGGCGCCGCTGCAGCGGATGAAGTCCGAGGACCTGCTCGCCGCCGTGTTTCCCGACCAGGTCGCGTGCGCCGAGAACCTGTCGGGCGAACGCGAGGTGCCCGACCACCCGCTCGTTGCGCAGACGCTGGACGACTGCCTGAACGATGCGATGGATGCGCGCGGCTGGCTGCGATTGCTGCAATCGATCGAGAATGCAACGATCGAGTTCGTCGCCCGCGATCTCGTCGAACCGTCGCCGCTCGCCTCCGAGGCGATCGCCGCACGCGTCTACGCGTTCCTGGACGACGCGCCGCTGGAGGAAAGACGCACGCAGGCGGTGCGCAACCGAAGGCACCTCGATCCCGACACCGCCGGCGATCTGGGCCGCCTCGACCCCGGCGCGATCGAAGCGGTGCGCCAGGATGCATGGCCGCAGGCGCGCAACGCCGACGAACTGCACGAAGCCCTGACCGGCATCGTCGCGATGTCGAGCGAGGAGGCGCAGCGCGACGGCGAATGGGCGGCCTGGCTCGCGGAACTCGTCGCGGCGCGACGGGCGACGCGGCTCGCGGTGTCCCTGCAAAGCGGGACGCAGTCGTTGTGGGTGGCTGCCGAGCGGCTGCCGCTCGTCGAAGCGGTCTTCCCGCATGCGCGGCCCGATCCCGCGATCCAGGCGCCGGACGAGTACGCGAATCGGACGTGGTCGCGCGACGATGCGCTGCGCGAACTCGTGCGCGGGCGTCTCGGTGCGTACGGGCCCGTGACGGCGGCTGAACTCGCGTCGCCGATCGCACTGGGCCGCAGCGACGCCGAATTTGCGCTGGCCGCCCTCGAACGCGAAGGCGGCGCCGTGCGCGGGCGCTTCACGGCGGGTACCGACGAAGAGCAATGGTGCGAGCGCCACCTGCTCGCGCGCATCCATCGCCTCACGCTGCAGCAACTGCGCCGCGAGATCGAACCGGTCGAGCCGCGCGACTTCGCGCGCTTCCTGTTCGAATGGCAGCACGTCACGCCGATGACGCGGGTGAGCGGCGCCCAGGCGCTGGCTGCGATCATCGCCCAACTCGAAGGCTTCGAGGCGCCCGCGTCCGCGTGGGAGAGCGAGATCCTGTCCGCACGCGTCGACGACTACGAACTGACGTGGCTCGACGAGTTGTGCACCACGGGCCGCGTCGCCTGGACGCGCCTGCGCCCGCCGCTGCAGCGGGAGGAAGGCCACGCACCTGCGGGCGCGTCGCTGCGCGCGGCTCCGGTGCTGTTGCTGCCGCGCGCGAGCGTCGCAACGTGGACACGGCTGTCGCCCATGCAGGCCGATGCGGCGTCCAGCGCGCGCGCCCAGCGCGTGATGCGTTACCTCGAAGCGCACGGCGCGTCGTTCTTCGACGAGATCGCGGAAGGCACCCGAATGCTGCGCATCGAACTCGAAGGCGCGCTGAGCGAGTTGGTCACGCTCGGCCGGGTACGCTGCGACAGCTACGCCGGTCTGCGCGCGCTGCTCGTTGCGCCTTCGCGGCGCGGGGGAAGTTCGCTGCGCCGCCGTCGCAACGCATCGCTGTCGGGTATCGAGGACGCCGGGCGTTGGACGCTGACGGCGCGGAGCGAACCCGATGCGGATGCCAGCCGGCCCGGCGATGTCGAGCACGTCGCGCGCACGCTGCTGCGCCGCTACGGCGTCGTCTGCTGGCGCCTGCTCGAGCGCGAGGCACCGTGGCTGCCGCCGTGGCGCGAGCTGGCACGGGTCTACCAGCGGCTCGAGGCGCGAGGCGAGATCCGCGGCGGACGCTTCGTCGCGGGCGTGTCCGGCGAGCAGTTCGCGCTTCCGGAAGCGATCGCGCTGCTGCGTCGCGCGCGCCGACGGGTGTCGGAATCCGCCGAATGGGTTTGCGTCGCCGCCGTCGATCCTTCGAACCTGCTGGGCTCGCTGCTGCCCGGTGCGCGCATCCCGCGCGTCGGCGGGGCGCGCGTGCTGTACCGCGATGGCGTGCCCGTCGCCACGCTGCTCGCCGAGCGCATCGAGTGGCTGCAGCCGCCTGGCGCCGACGAACGCGCGAGCGCGGTGCAATTGCTGCTCGGTCGGACGTCCCGCCCCCGCAACGGCGGAACGCCGCTTGCTGCACACTCCCTTTCCAGCGCCCATCGAGGAGAACCGCGATGAAACCCTTTGCATCGTCGCTCGCCGCCGCCGCGCTGATGGCGGGGCTCGCGGGCCTGCTGTCGGCGATCGCGCCGGCTGCCGCCGCGCAAGCGGCAAGCGACGCCACGATCCACGAGAAATACCTGGCCGACCGTGCCGCGTGCCTGAGCGGCCGCACGGCAGAAGACCAGAAGACGTGCCTGCGCGAAGCCGGCGCCGCGGCGCAAGCGGCGCGCCAGGGCAAGCTGCGCGAAGGCGCGGACGAGAACTATCGGCAAAACGCGCTCGCCCGTTGCACGCCGTTGCCGCCCGAACAGCGACAGGCGTGCCGCCTGCGGATCGAGGGAGCAGGCACCGTCACCGGCAGCGTCGAGAGCGGCGGCCTGTACCGCGAACTCGTCACCCGCGAGCCGGCCGCGCAGACCACTCCGTCGACCGCTGCGCCTGACGCCACCGCCCCCGCCGCGGCGCCTTCTGCCACCGCGCCGGCGCCGGGAACCACCGTCGTTGCGCCGTCGCCCGGAACACCGCCGGTGGTCGTTCCGACGCCCGGCACCGCTTCGGCAGCCCCCGTGCCGGTTCTTCCGATGCCGCCGGTCGCGCCCGCACCGGGCGCGACCGGCGGGCCGACCTTCACACCCGTGCAGCCGATAGTGCCCGGACGCGCGGCTCCTGCAGCCGTGCCGGTGCCTGCGCCCTCTGCGCAGACCGGCGCCGCGCCGGTCGCGAACGAGGCGGGCTCGCTGAGCATCACCCCGCCGTCGACGCCGGTGATGCAGATGCCGGCTGCGCCGTCCACGTTCACCCCGCAGCCTGCCCTGCCCGTCCCGGCGCCGGCCGCCCCCGAGCCCGCGCTCGTGACGCCCGGCAGCGTGCCGCCAGGAGGGGCTCGATGAGATCTTCGCTGGCGGTCGCGCTGGCTGCGACGGCCTTCTGCCTGACGCCCGGCTCGCCCGCCGTCGCGCAGACGGCGACCGAATCCTTCCACGGTCATCCGGTCGACCTCAGGCCCAGGCTGAACCTGGACGCATCCGCGTGGCGCGAGGTGGTGCAGGATCGCGTCGTCGCGACGCTGTACGCGGAACGCGAATCGCCGGAGCCGGCTGCCGGCCAGTCGCAGGTCAGCCAGCTGCTCGCTCCGGTGCTCGAGCGGCTCAAGAAGACGTCCGACGTCGAAGTGCAGAGCGCGGGCTACCGCACCGACCCGGTCTGGCAGCAGGGCCGGATCGTCGGCTGGCGCACGCGCGGCGCGCTGCAGCTCACCGGCAAACCGTCGGAATCGTTCAACGCGCTGCTCGGAGAGCTGGCCGCGACGCTCAACGTGCAATCGGTTGCGTATCTGCTGAGCCGCGAGGCGCGCCTGGCCGTCGAGCAGGAGCTGATCGGGCAGGCGGTCCAGGCCTTCCACGCCAAGGCCGACGCGGCGGCGCGCGCGCTCGGCTTTCGCAGCTACGAAGTGCGCGAGGTCTCGATCGGCGGCTCGGGGCCGATCGGGCCCGAGCCGAAGACGATGATGATGGCGCGCGCGGCCGCCGACGAGTCGGTGCCGCTGCCGGTGGCCGAAGGGCGAACGACGGTGACGACGACGGTGAGCGGCAGCGTCGTGCTGGTGCGGTAGGCCGTGGCGCCGCGCCGCGGCGCCGCGCCAAATGGCTCGGAACTCGCGCGATTCCGCGCGCGCGGAAGCACAGCCGCTCGGAGACGCGCACTGTGCAAGCAGATGGCCGACGCTGCCTGATTGACCCGCAGGAACGCGCGGGAAACGCGCGTTTGCGTCGACGACGAGCGTGACTGTCGCACGACGACGCTGCCGGCCGCGAAGCCGTGTGCGACAACTCCACGACAGGGCGCGGCGCAAGCCACGTTCACCGCTTCACACACGCATTTCATGCGCCTAGAATGCTTCGCAGATGTGAATGTGATTGACATTCGCGGCGGGCGTCATGGAGCAGAAGACAGCGCGACTGACGTTGTTGATCGATCCCGACAAGAAGGCAGCCTTCGAGCGACTGTGCGCCAGCCAGGACCTCACGCCTTCGCAGGTGATCCGGAAGCTGATCCGCGGATACCTCGCGGTTCACAAGGCCGAGTTCACCGCGACGCGAGCGGCGTCGCCGGCGCCGCGAGCCGCAACCCGCAAGTCCTCACGCACGACGCCGGCGAAAGGCCGCTTCGACGGCGCGCGCTGAAGCCGGGACACGATCGAGCGACTCCATCGACCACATGCTGATCGACTGGGCGCTCGTCGTCGTCGCCGGCTGGCTGGCCGTCGCCGCAATCGGCGTTTTCGCGCTGCATCGGCTGGGCTTCGTCGCGCACGTGCTCTTTCCGGCGGGCGCCGCGCTCGGGCTGCTGCTGTCGGCGGTCTCGATCGCGGCGTTGTTTGCTGCGCCGACGTCGATCGTGCTGCCGATCGGCCTGCCGACGCTGCCCTTCCATCTTCGACTCGACGCGCTGGCCGCGTTCTTCCTGCTCGTGATCGGCGTCTCGTCGGTCGGCGTCTCCGCCTTCGCCTCCGGGTACTTCCGCCGGGGCGAGGGCACGCCCGCGGGCTTGCTCTGCCTCGAGTACCACGTGTTCCTCGCCAGCATGGCGACGGTCGTGCTCGCCGACGACGCGTATTCGTTCATGGTCATGTGGGAGACGATGGCGCTGTCGTCGTTCTTCCTCGTCACCGCCAATCACCGCATCGCCGAGATCCGCCGCGCCGGCTACGTCTACCTGCTCATCGCTCATGTCGGCGCGATCTCGATCCTCATGTGCTTCGGCGTGCTGCAGGCCAACACCGGCGACTACACCTTCGCGAACATGCGCGCCCAGCAGCTCTCGCCGTTCTGGGCGTCGATCGCGTTCCTGCTCGCCGTGTTCGGCTTCGGCGCCAAGGCCGGAATCCTGCCGCTGCACGTCTGGCTGCCCGAAGCGCATCCGGCGGCGCCCTCGCCGGTGTCGGCGCTGATGAGCGGCGTGATGCTGAAGACAGCCATCTACGGCGTGCTGCGTGTCGGCTTCGACCTGCTGCCCTACCAGATATGGTGGTGGGGCGCGCTCGCGCTCGCGCTGGGCCTGGTCACCGCGCTCTACGGCGTCGTCTTCGCCGCTGCGCAGGTCGACATGAAGCGACTGCTCGCCTGGTCGTCGATCGAGAACATCGGGCTCATCTTCTGCGCGATCGGACTGGCGCTCGTCTTTTCGTCGTACGACATGCGCGAACTGGCGTCGCTGGCGCTCACCGCGGGCCTGTATCACGTGGCAAGCCACGCGATGTTCAAGAGCCTGCTCTTCGTGGGGACCGGCTCGGTGCTGCACGCCACTTCCGAACGCAATCTCGGCAGGCTCGGCGGGCTGATCCGCTACATGCCCTGGGTGGCCTGGGCGACGCTGGTCGGCACGCTCGCCAGCGCAGGCCTGCCGCCGTTGGGCGGCTTCGTCTCCGAATGGCTGCTGCTGCAGAGCTTCCTGTTCACGCCGGGGCTGCCGCACCCGGTGCTGAACATGCTGATCCCGGTGGTCGCCGCGGTGATCGCGCTCGTCGCGGCGCTGGCCGGATACACGATGGTGAAGTTCTTCGGCGTCATCTTCCTCGGCCAGCCGCGCGAGGAAAAGCTCGCGCAGGCGCACGACGCGGGACTGCGGGAGCGCATCGGCATGGGCTGGCTCGTCGTGGGCTGCCTGCTGCTCGGCCTGATGCCGAACCAGTTCGTGCAACTGATCGATCCGATCACGCGCCTCCTGGTCGGCGCCGGCCTGGCCGACACCGTCTCCGCGCACGGCTGGCTGCTCGCGCCGACCGGAATCGAGCGTGCGAGCTACGGACCGGTGATCTTCCTGCTCGGCATCGCCGCGAGCTTCGGCATCGTCTTCCTGCTCGTGCGCCTGCTCTATCACGGCCGCCTGCGCCGCGCCCGGCCGTGGGCGTGCGGCTTTCCCCGGCAGGGCGCGCGCATCCAGGACACCGCCGAAGGCTTCGGACAACCGATACGGCAGATCTTCGAGCCCTTCTTCCGCATGAGGCGCGAGCTGCCTACGCCCTTCGATGCGCATCCGCGCTACCGCGTCACGGCCGAAGACTCGATCTGGTACTGGCTGTACCTGCCGATCGCAAACGTCGTCGCAAGGCTCGCGCGCGTGGTCGGCCTGCTGCAGCAGGGGCGCATCGCCGTGTACCTGCTCTACAGCTTCGTGACGCTCGTCGTCGTGCTGCTGCTGGTGCGTCCATGAGCGCGCTCTACGCCTTCGTCTCGCAGGCGCTGGCGATCGTCGCCGCGCTGCTGCTCGCGCCGATCCTCAGCGGCTGGGTGAACATGTGCCGCGCCTGGCTGCAGAACCGCTCTGCGCCGAGCCTGTGGCAACCGTACCGCGTGCTGCACAAGCTGTTCGAGAAGGAATCGGTGGTCGCCGAGCACGCGTCGCCGATCTTCCGCGCCGCACCCTACATCGTGTTCGGCTGTCTGCTGGTCGCCTGCGCGATCGTGCCGATTCTCTCCACCGACCTGCCGTTGTCCAGGGCGGCGGATGCGATCGCGCTCGTGGGGCTGCTCGCGCTCGCGCGCGTGTTCATCTCGCTGGCGGCGATGGACGTCGGCACCGCCTTCGGCACGATGGGCGCACGCCGCGAGATGCTGGTCGGCTTCCTCGCCGAGCCGGCGCTGCTGATGGTCCTGTTCTCGGCGTCGCTGATCTCGCAGTCGACCTCGCTCACGACCATCGTCGGCCTGCTGGCGCACCGCGAACTGGCGATCCACCCCGTGCTCGCCTTCGCCGGCGTCGCCTTCACGATGGTCTCGCTCGCCGAGAACGCGCGCATTCCGGTGGACAACCCGGCGACGCACCTCGAGCTCACGATGATCCACGAGGCACTGCTGCTCGAGTACTCGGGCCGGCACCTGGCGCTGATGGAATGGGCCGCGAGCCTGAAGCTGTTCGCGTACTCGTGCATCGGGCTGGCGCTGTTCTTCCCCTGGGGCATCGCCGAAGCGAAGGCGCCGCTCGAGCTCGTATTCGCGCTGCCGGCGCTGATGGCCAAGCTCGCAGTCGGCGGGGCGAGCCTCGCGCTGCTCGAGACGCTCAGCGCGAAGATGCGCATCTTCCGCGTGCCCGAGTTCCTCGCCACCGCGTTCCTGCTCGCCGTCATCGGCCTGCTGGTGCAGATCCTGCTCGGCTGAAGCGATGAGCACCCTGTTCACTCAGCTCGTCAACCTGCTCGGCGCCGTGCTGCTGCTGCTCGCCTTCGCGATGATCTCGCAGCGGCGCATCCTGTCGCTGATCAACCTGTTCACGCTGCAAGGCGCGACGCTCGTCGTCTCGACGGCGGCGGTCGGCTACGTCACGCAGCAGCCGCATCTGTACGTTTCGGCCGCGCTCACGCTCGTGCTCAAGGTGCTGCTGATCCCGGCGTTGCTGCACCGGGTCATCGACCGGCTCGACGTACGCTGGGACGTCGAGACGCTGATCAACATTCCCACGACGATGCTGATCGGCATCGCGCTCGTCATCTTCGCCTTCGCGCTGTCCGCGCCGATCGCGGGGCTCTCGTCGACAATCGCCGGCGGCTCGCTCGGCATCGCGCTCGCCTGCGTGCTGCTGTCGTTCCTCATGATGATCGCGCGCGCGAAGGCGGTGCCGCAGGTCATCGGCTTCCTGTCGATGGAGAACGGGCTGTTCTTCGCGGCCACGTGCGCGACCTACGGAATGCCGATGGTCGTCGAGCTGGGAATCGGGCTCGACGTGCTCATCGGCGTGCTGATCCTCGGCGTGTTCATGTTCCAGATCCGCGAGCAGTTCGACAGCCTGGACATCCATCACCTCGAACGGCTCAAGGACGACTGAGTTGGAACCGCTGCTGTTCGTGCTCGGCATCCCGCTCCTCGGCGGCGGCGTGCTGGCGCTATGGGGTCACCGCAACTCGGCGATGGCGCTGAACGTCGCGTTCAGCTTCGCGACCTTCGTTGCCGCGCTCGTGCTCACCGGCCAGGTCATCGCCGACGGGCCGCGCTTCGCCTGGGAGCGCGAGTTCTTCATCGACGCGCTCAACGTGTTCCTGGTCACGCTGACCGCCTTCGTCGCCTTCACGACGGCTATCTTCTCCGGGCCCTACATGCGCGTAGAGCGCGACCACGGAAAGATGACGCCGCCACGCCTGCGGCTGTACCACAGCATGTACCAGCTGTTCAGCTTCACGATGCTGCTCGGGCTGATGACCAACAACATCGGGATCCTGTGGGTCGCGATGGAAGCGGCCACCCTCACCACGGTGCTGCTGGTGAGCGTCTACCGCACGGCGGCGAGCCTCGAGGCGGCGTGGAAATACTTCATCCTCTGCGGCGTAGGGATCGCGCAGGCCCTGTTCGGCACCGTGCTGCTCTACATGGCCGCCGAGCGCGTGATCGGCGCCGAGGAAGCGACGCTGCTGTGGACCGACCTCGACGCGATCAAGACGCAGCTGAATCCGAACATCGTCACGATCGCCTTCGCGTTCCTCTTCATCGGCTACGGCACGAAGGTGGGCCTCGTGCCGCTGCACAACTGGCTGCCCGATGCGCACGCCGAGGGCCCGACGCCCGTATCGGCCGTGCTCTCGGGGCTGCTGCTGAACGTGGCGCTGTACGCGATCCTGCGCTGCAAGGTGCTCACCGACGGTGCGCTCGGGGTGCCGCTGGCCGGGCGCATGATGATCGGCTTCGGCCTGCTGTCGGTGCTCGTCGCGTCGTTCCTGCTGATGCGACAACGCGATGTCAAGCGCATGTTCGCGTATTCGTCGATCGAGCACATGGGGCTGATGACCTTCGCGTTCGGGCTCGGCGGGCCGGTGGCGAACTTCGCCGGACTGCTGCACATGACGGTGCACTCGCTGATCAAGTCGGCGATCTTCTTCACAGTGGGGCACGCCGCGCAGAAGGCCGGCACGCAGGTCATGGACGACATCCGCGGGCTCATCCGCATCAGCCCGACGATCGCCTGGGGGATGATCCTCGGATCGCTGGCGATTCTCGGCATGCCGCCGTTCGGTGTCTTCGCCAGCGAGTTCCTCATCATCACGACGGCGATGCGCGAGCAGCCATGGGCCACGCCGCTGCTGCTGATCGCGCTCGGCGTGGCCTTTGCCTCGATCTTCAGCCGCGTGCAACCGATGGTGTTCGGCGACACCTCGCTCGATCGCCTCCCGCACCCGCCGGCGCTGGTGCCGGTGTTCGTGCACCTGGCGCTCGGGCTGCTGCTCGGTCTGTACATCCCGCCGTGGCTCGACGCGTGGTACCGCGAGGCGGCGCGGATGATCGGCGGTTGAGATGCCCTTGCGCGACCTGAACCTGCGCTTCGAGCCGCTGTCGGCAGCGCTGCCGATGCGGCGCGCGTCGGTCCCGCGCGAGCAGTGGCGCGCGAGCGCGCACGCCGTCGCCGCCGCCGGCGGACGCCTCGTGGCGCTCTGGGGCAGCGACCGACGGTGGGCCGGGGCCGGCTTCGCGGCGTGCGCGGCCTACGCGCTGCGCGACGGGCTCGCCTGGCTCGATCTGGCGCTCGAGCGCGAAGCGCCGAGCGTTCCGGACATCGGCCCGGTCTTTCCCTGCGCGGTGCGCATGCAGCGCGCGATGACCGACCTCGTCGGCATCGCCATCGAGGGCGCTGCCGACACGCGCCCCTGGCTCGATCACGGTCTGTGGCCGTCGGGCTTTCGCCCGCTTCGCGACGAGACGCTGCCGCCGACAGGCACCGACGACCCGGCGGCGTCCGGCGCCGGCGACCTGGCAGCCGACTCCGGCGTCGGGGTGCCGTACGACTTCGTGCGCGTGGAGGGCGACGGCGTGCACGAGATCGCCGTCGGCCCCGTGCACGCGGGCATCATCGAGCCGGGCCACTTCCGTTTCTCGGTGGTCGGCGAGAAGGTGCTGCGCCTGGAAGAGCGGCTCGGCTACGCGCACAAGGGCATCGAGCGACGCTTCCAGGAACTCGCTGCGCTCGACGCGCATCGGCTGGCCGGCCGCGTGGCCGCCGACACCACGGTAGCCTACGCCTGGGCCTGGTGCATGGCGCTCGAAGCGGCCTGCGGCGGCGAGGTTCCGCCGGCCGCGCAATGGCTGCGCGCGCTGATGCTCGAGCGCGAGCGCGTGGCGAACCACCTGGGCGACCTGGGCGCGCTCGGCAACGACGCCGGACTCGCCTTCGGGCTCGCGCAGTTCTCGCGACTGCGCGAGCAGTGGCTGCGGCTTTCGATGGACGTCTGGGGCCACCGCTTCATGATGGATCGCGTGGTCCCCGGCGGCGTCGACGGGCGCCCCGACGCGATTGCGCTCGGCCGCATCCGCGCGCAGTGCGACGCGATCGAGCACGAGGTCGCCGCCCTGCGCGCGATCTACGACGAGCACGCAGGACTGCAGGATCGCTTCGTCGGCGCCGGTCGTGCGACGCCGCAACTGGCGGTACAACTCGGCCTCACCGGGCTGGCCGGGCGCGCGAGCGGCCAGGCGGCCGATCTTCGCTGCGACCAGCCGTGGTCGCCCTACGACGCGCTGAACGTCACGATGTGCACGAGCCGCGAGGGCGACGTGGCAGCGCGCGTGGCGGTGCGCTTCGACGAGACCTTCGAATCGCTGCGGCTGATCCGCGCGCTGTGCGAGCGGCTCCCGCCCGGACCCGAGCGTGTGCCGCCCGCGTTGCCCACGCGCGACGCGATCGGGGCGGGGCGCGTCGAAGGCTGGCGCGGCGAAGTCTTCGTCGCGCTCGAACTCGGCGCCGGCGGGCGCATCCGGCGCTGCCACTGCCACGACCCGTCGTGGCAGAACTGGCCGGTGATCGAGCACGCGATCATCGGCAACATCGTTCCCGATTTCCCGCTGATCAACAAGTCGTTCAATCTCTGCTACTCGGGACACGACCTCTGATGTGGAGAATCGCCAGGCAGATTGCGCGCACCGGCATCGTCACCGAACCGGCGCCGCAGGGCGACGACGCGATGCGCACGGCCGTCGAGCGCATCCATCGAGAGATCCTCGACATGCTCGGCAGCGCGCTGGCGATCCGCGCTGTCGACACGGGCTCGTGCAACGGCTGCGAGCTGGAGATGCACGCGCTCGCCAACCCCTACTACAACATCGAGGCCCTCGGCATCCGCTTCGTCGCCAGCCCGCGACACGCCGACATGCTGCTGGTCACCGGACCCGTGTCGCGGCACATGGAGTTGGCGCTGCGCCGAACCTGGGAAGCCACGCCCGAGCCGCGGCTCGTCGTCGCCGTCGGCGATTGCGCCTGCGGCACCGGCATCTTCGGCGAGAGCTACGCCACACTCGGGCGCGTCTCGCGAATCCTCCCCGTCGACGTCGAAGTGCCCGGCTGCCCGCCGCCCCCCCTGGAAATCCTGCGCGGCATCCTCACCGCCGTCCGACGATGATCCCCTTCACCCTTCACCCTTCACCCTTCACTCCGGGATACGTCCCCGGCACGAGAATTCCGCGATCGACCTTCTTGATGTCGCGCTGGCCGCAGAAGCCCATCGTGATGTCGAGTTCCTTGCGCAGGATCTCGAGTGCGAGCGTGACGCCCGCTTCGCCCATCGCGCCCAGGCCGTAGAGGAACGCGCGTCCGACGTAGACGCCGCGCGCGCCGAGCGCGATTGCCTTGAGCGCATCCTGTCCCGAGCGGATGCCGCCGTCGAAGTGGACCTCGATGCGCCCGCCCGCTGCGTCGACGATCGCCGGCAGCGCACGGATCGATGACATCGCGCCGTCGAGCTGGCGACCTCCGTGGTTCGAGACGATGATCGCATCGGCCCCGGTGGCGATCGCGGGCTCGACGTCCTCGGCATCGAGGATTCCCTTCAGGATCAGCTTGCCGCCCCAGCGGTCGCGGATCCATTTCACGTCGTCCCAGCAAAGCGTGGGGTCGAACTGCTGGTTCGTCCACGACGACAGCGCGCGCAGGTCGTCCACGCCCTTCGCATGCCCGGCGATGTTGCGGAAGGTGCGCCGCTGCGTGCGCAGCATGCCCAGGCACCAGCGCGGCTTGCTCGCCAGGTTCGCGAGGTTCGCGATCGTCATGCGCGGCGGCGCGCTCAGGCCGTTGCGGATGTCCTTGTGGCGCTGTCCCATCACCTGCAGGTCGAGCGTGAGCACCAGCGCGCTGCAACCGGCGGCCTTCGCACGGTCGATCAGCCGGTTGATGAACTCGCGATCGCGCATCACGTAGAGCTGGAACCAGAACGGCGCGTCGCTGTTCTGTGCGACGTCCTCGATCGAGCAGATGCTCATCGTCGACAGCGTGAAGGGCACGCCGGCCTTCGCCGCGGCACGCGCGGCGAGAATCTCCCCGTCGGCGTGCTGCATCCCGGTCAGTCCGGTGGGCGCGAGCGCAATCGGCATCGCCACCGGCTGGCCGATCATCGTGCTGACCAGCGAACGCTTGTCGATGTCCACCGCGACGCGCTGGCGCAGCTTGATCGTCGTGAAGTCGCTCTCGTTCTCGCGATACGTCGTCTCCGTCCAGGCGCCCGAGTCGGCGTACTCGTAGAACATCCGCGGCACGCGACGGCGGGCGAGCTGGCGAAGATCCTCGATGCAGGTGATGACGGGCATGGCGGCAACCGTTCGATGAAAGGCGAGCGGCAGGGATTATGAATCAGCCTTCGCCCTTCTCGAACGCGCGCCGGGCCGTCCGGAAGGCGTCGACGCCGGCGGGAACGCCGCAATAGACCGCGAGCTGCAGGAACACTTCGGCGATCTCCTCCTTCGTGACGCCGTTGTTCAGCGCGCCGCGCACGTGCAACTCGAGCTCGTGCGGGCGGTTCAGCGCGCCGAGCATCGCCAGGTTCAGCAGGCTGCGCGTGCGTCGGTCCAGGCCCGGGCGGTTCCAGACGTCGCCCCAGCAGTATTGCGTGACGAGTTCCTGCATCGGGCGCGAGAAGTCGTCGGCGCTCGCGATGGCGCGGTCGACGTAGTCCGCGCCGAGCACCTCGCGGCGCGTCTTCAGGCCCTGTTCGAAAAGCTCCTTGTTCATTCCACGCTCCTTTTCATCGTCGGTTTCGTCGTACCGCGTCGATCGGCTTGCCCGCTCGCGCTCGTGGTTTCAGGGTGCGGTCGCCTGCCGCACCGCGTGCTCCCAGTCGTTCATCAGCGACGCGGCCCGATCGCGGCTCATCGTCGGCGAGAACGTGCGTTCGACGCGCCAGTGACGGGCGAGCTCGTCGGTGTCGCGCCACACGCCGACGGCCAGGCCGGCAAGATACGCCGCCCCCAGCGCAGTCGTTTCGGTGATCTTCGGCCGCACGACCGGAATGCCGAGCAGATCGGCCTGGAACTGCATCAGCAGGTCGTTCGCCGCCGCGCCGCCGTCCACGCGAAGCTCCGTGATCGGCGCGCCCGCATCGCGCCCCATCGCGGCGAGCAGCGCCGCGCTCTGGAAGGCGATCGAGTCGAGCGCCGCACGCGCGACGTGCGCAACCGTCGTGCCGCGCGACAGCCCGGTGATCGTGCCGCGCGCGTCGGGCTTCCACCAGGGTGCGCCCAGACCGGTGAAGGCCGGCACGAACATCACGCCGCCGGCGTCGGGCACCGACGCAGCGAGCGCTTCGACGTCGGAAGACCGCTCGATCGCGCGCAGGCCGTCGCGCAACCACTGGACGACCGCTCCTGCGATGAAGACGCTTCCCTCGAGCGCGTAGCGGCGCACCGCATCGGCTTGCGCGGCGACCGTCGCGACGAGGCCATTGCGCGACGGCTCGAAACGCTCCCCGGTGTTCATCAGCAGGAAGCAGCCGGTGCCGTAGGTGTTCTTCGCCATCCCCGCCCGGAAGCACGCCTGGCCGAACAGCGCCGCCTGCTGGTCGCCGGCGATTCCCGCGATCGGCCACGCGGCGCCGATCGCGTCGGCATCGCTCGTCGCGTACACGTGGCTCGAAGGCCGCACGTCGGGAAGCATCGAGCGCGGCACGTCGAAGGCATCGAGCAGTTCGTCGTCCCATCGGGCACGCACGATGTCGTAGAGCATCGTGCGCGACGCGTTGGTGACGTCGGTGACGTGCACCGCGCCGCGGGTGAGATGCCACACGAGCCAGCTGTCGACGGTGCCGAAGGCGAGCTCGCCGCGACGCGCCTTCTCACGCGCACCAGGGACGTGCTCGAGCAGCCAGGCGATCTTGCTCGCCGAGAAATAGGCGTCGACGACGAGCCCGGTTCGCGCGGCCACCAGCGGCGCCAGCCCGCGCGCGCGGATCGATTCGCAGATCGGCTCGGTGCGCCGGTCCTGCCAGACAATCGCGTTGTGGATCGGTCGGCCGCTCGCGCGCTCCCAGACGATCGTCGTCTCCCGCTGGTTCGTGATACCGAGCGCGACGACCGCACCCGGATCGATCGCGGCGGTTGCGATCGCTTCCCGGGCGGTTGCGAACTGCGTATCGCGGATCTCGAGCGGATCGTGCTCGACCCAGCCCGGCTGCGGGTAGATCTGGCGGAACTCGCTCTGCGCGATCGAACGGATCGCGCCGAGCTCGTTGAAGACGATCGCGCGCGAGCTCGAAGTGCCCTGGTCGAGCGCCAGAACGTAGCGCATCGCTTGCCTCCCCGAAGTGCCGATGCCGCTATTCTGATGGGGTATCGCCCACGCAGCCGCGTCTTGCGGCAGGAAGACCCGCCAATGAGACCCGACGAGGGCACCTCCGAGCTCGATTCGGTGTTCGCCGCACAACGCGAGGCGTACCGGCGCGCGCCTTTCCCCGACTGGCCGACGCGGCGCGACCGCCTGCAGCGGTTGCTGCGACTCGTGCTCGAGAACGAGGCGGCGATCGAGCGCGCGATCGACGCCGACTTCGGCGGACGCCCGCGGATGGAAACGCAGATCGCCGAGATCTTCCCGTCGGTGGCCGTCATCCGCACCGCGCTTCGCTGGGGCCGTCGCTGGATGAAGCGCCGACGTGCCCACGTCTCGAAATGGTTCCTGCCGGCGCGCGCCGAGATCGTCCCGCGACCGCTCGGCGTGGTCGGCATCGTCGCCACCTGGAACTACCCGCTGTTCCTCACGATCGGGCCTCTGGTGGACGTGCTGGCCGCCGGCAACCGCGCGATGATCAAGCCCTCCGAGCACTCCCCCGAATACTCGGCGCTGCTGTCGCGGCTCGTCGCCGAGCGCTTCGCTCGCGACGAGATCGCCGTCGTGACCGGCGCCGTGGAGACCGGCGCGGCATTCACATTGCTGCCCTTCGACCATCTGGTGTTCACCGGATCGACCGCGATCGGACGCAAGGTGATGCGCGCAGCCTCCGAGAACCTCACGCCGGTGACGCTCGAGCTCGGGGGAAAGTCGCCCGCGGTGGTTACGCCCGGCTTTCCCCTCGCACGCGCAGTGCCGCGCATCCTCGCCGGCAAGCTGCTCAACGCGGGCCAGACCTGCATCGCGCCCGACTATGCCTTCGTGCCCCGCGAGCAACTCGACGAGTTCGTCGAGGCGCTGCGTGAGCGCGCACGGACCATGCATCCGCGAGGCCTGGCCGATCCCGACTTCTGCAGCATCGTCGACGCGCGCCAGTACGCGCGACTGCAGCGCTATCTCGACGAAGCCGATGAGGCAGGCGTACGACGGGTGGAACTTTTCGACGGACGCGCACGCGACGACGAGCGGCACCGCCTCGCGCCGGTCGCGCTCGTCGATCCGCCGACCTCGCTGGCCGTCATGCACGACGAGATCTTCGGGCCGATCCTGCCGGTGCTGCCCTACGACCGGATCGACGAAGCGGTGGACTTCGTCGAGTCGATGCCGCGGCCGCTGGCGCTCTACTGGTTCGACGACGACGCCCGGCGCGCGCGGCAGGCCATCGAGCGCACCCACGTCGGCGGCGCGTGCATCAACGACACGCTGATGCACGTCGCGCAGGAAGGACTGCCCTTCGGGGGAATCGGCGCCTCCGGAATGGGCCATTACCACGGCCGCTGGGGCTTCGACTCGTTCAGCAAGCTCACGCCGGTGTTCCGCCAGTCGCGCTGGCACGCGATGAACCTGTTCACGCCACCGTACCGGCCCCTGGTGCGCACGATGCTCGGTTGGATGAAGCGGCTGTAGCTATCGGCCGCAATCGCGCCACCGGGCCGGGGCCTGGCCGGTCGCCCGCTTGAACGCGCGGCTGAACGCCGCCTCCGATTCGTAGCCGACCGCCCCGGCAACCTGCTTCACGTGCGCCGCCGGCTCGCGAAGCATCGCCGCTGCGAGCTGCATGCGCCAGGCTGCGAGGTAGTGCATCGGCGCTCGGCCGAGCCGACGCGAGAAACGCTCGGCGAGCACCGAGCGCGATGCATCGATCGCGTCGGCGAGCAGCGCAAGCGTCCACGCGCGCTCGGGCTGCGAATGCAGCCGCGCCAGCGCGCGCGCGACGAGCGGGTCGCCAAGCGCGGCGAACCATCCTTGCGCGCCCGCATCGGCGGCGTCGACGCGCGCGCGCAGCAACTCGACGAACATCTGCTCGGCCACGCGCAGAAGCGCATCTCGCATTCCCGGCCGACGGTCGCGAAGCTCGCACAGCGCGAGATCGACGAGCAGCCGCATCCGCGCGCTTGCGCCGATCGCGTCGGCGACGCGCACCAGCGGCGGCAACGAAGCCAGCAGCGGGTTGAATGGATGCGCGTCGCATCCGAGAAAGCCGCAGAGGAACTCGGCCGTGCCCGAGTCGCCGCGGGTGCCGCCCGCCGCGACCACCGGCGGCAGCTCGCCGGCCGCCATTCGACGAAAAAATTCCGATGAAGCATCGTCGCCGCAGCGCATCAGCCGGCGCTTCGGCTCGGCAAGGTAATACGCGTGGCCGTGCGGAACGACGAACACGTCGCCCGCGGCCAGGCGCACCGGCTCGGCACCCTCGAGCCCTGCCCAGCACGATCCGCGCACGACGACGTGATACGAGACGACGCTGCGCGCGCCGGGCAGCACCGCCGACGCGAACTCCGAGGCGCGCGGCGCCGACGTCGACCACGGCCTTGAAGCCTCGACGAGGAAGAGCATCGACCCACTCAGCCGCACGCCGCGCAGGAGGTCCGACAGCAGGTCGACGTCGTCGTACGGCACGCGCGCAACTCGCGCAACGGCGTCCTGCGGGCGTGTACGCCCCGTGACGGACGTTGCGGCATGCGATCCGGTATCCCGGTCATGGAAGCCGCTCACGACGCGATCGATCATAACCCCGGGGCCAGTGCCCCGCAGTGCCAGGAGGAACGAGATGAACCAGACATCGACCGTATCGGCGACACAAACGCCTGCGTGGCGCGGCCCGGCGGCCGGTGATCGCCTGACGGAGCACGACGCCGCGACGCGGGGCCAGGTGGGCCGGGAGGCCGCTGCGCTGTACGAACACTTCTTCGTGCCGGCTCTGTTCGCGCAGTGGGCGCAGCCGATGCTCGATGCGGCGACGGTGACGCGGGGCGCCCGCGTACTCGACGTCGCTTGCGGCACCGGAGTGCTCGCACGCGCGGCGGCGCAGCGCGTCGGGGCGGCGCACCTGGTCGTCGGCATCGACCCGAACGAGGCGATGCTCGCTGTGGCCGCCGACTGCGAACCCGCGATCGCGTGGCGCACGGGGTGCGCCGAGCACATGGACTTCGACGATGCGTCGTTCGACGCCGTGCTCTGCCAATTCGGCCTGATGTTCTTCGAAGATCGCCAGGCCGGCCTTCGCGAGATGATGCGCGTGCTTCGACCCGGTGGCGCGCTCGCTGTGGCGGTATGGGACGTCCTCGAGCACTCGCCCGGATTCGCGGCGCTGGCGACGATGCTCGACCGGATCGTGGGCACCGCCGCCGGTGACGCGCTGCGCGTGCCGTTTTCGCTCGGTGACGTCGACGCGCTGCGCGAACTCTTCGCCCGCTCGGGGGTACCCGACGTGCGGATCGCCACGCACGCCGGAACGGCACGCTTCCCTTCGCTCGAGTCGTGGATCCGCACCAACGTGCGCGGCTGGGCGTTTTCCGACCTGGTCAGCGACGCGCAACTGCAGCAGTTGCTCGACGCGGCCGCGCGCGGGATGCTCGACCTGCAAGGGGCGCACGGCGATGTCGCCTTCGCCGCGTCCGCGCACATCGTCGTCGCACGCCCACGCTGACAGGCACTGGCCGGCGCCGCCATCGGTCCCGGCGAAATTCTCGATGAAGGCGGCACGGCGAACGTGCGCGATCGCGGAAACGCGGTGCGCTTTGCGATACTTCGTCCGATGCCGCCCGTCGCACCCGAACCGATGCCCGGACACCGCCTGCTCGCGGCGGTCGACCTCGGCTCGAACAGCTTTCGTCTGCTGATCGCCCGCGTCGAAGCTTCGCCGGAGAGCGACCTCGTCGTCCCTGTGGAAAGCCTGCGCGACGGCGTACGGCTCGCCGACGGACTGCGCGACGACGGCACGCTCGATGAAGCCTCGCGCCAACGCGCGCTCGTCACGCTTGCCGCCTTCGGCGAGCGCCTGCGCTCGTACTCACCCGACGTCGTACGCGCCGTGGGCACGAGCGCGCTGCGCGTGGCGCGCAACGCGCAACATTTCCTGCGCACCGCCGAAGCCGCGCTCGGTTTCCCGATCGAGATCGTCTCCGGCCTCGAGGAAGCCCGGCTCATCTATCTCGGCGCTGCACATTCGCTTCCGCGCGACGGCAAGGCGCGCCTGGTCGTCGACATAGGCGGCGGCTCGACCGAATGCATCGTCGGCATCGACGGGGAAGCGCTCGCGCTCGAATCGACCGGGGCCGGCTGCATCGTGCTGTCGAACCGCCGGTTCGCCGACGGGCGCGTCTCGCGCGAGGCATTCGAGGCCGCCTATTACGAGGCGCGCGACGCCTTCGCGCAGACCGCCGCTTCGCTGGGCGCGCACCGCTGGCGCTACGCGGTGGGCACGTCGGGTACCGCGCAGTCGCTGTGGCAGATCGCGCGAGCGCAATGGGGCGCCGACACCCTCGACCGATCGTCGCTCGAGCGCACCTGCCGCGAACTGCTCGCCTGCGGAGACGCGTCGTCGGTGCGGCTCGCCGGCCTGACGCCCGACCGCCGGCAGGTCCTCGCCGGCGGACTGGCGGTGATGACGGCAGTCTTCGACGAATTGCGCATCGACCGCATGCAGTACTGCGACGGCGCACTGCGCCAGGGCGTGCTGTACGACCTGCTCGACCGCGACGACGAGCGCGACGTGCGCGCGCTGACGATCAGGCGCATGCTTCGCCGCCATCGAATCGACGCCGCGCACGCGCGGCGCGTGCGTGACACGGCACTCGCGCTCTTCGACCAGGTCGCGCCCGGCGCGCAGGAAGAGGTACAGGCCAGGCGCAGGCTGCTCGGGTGGGCCGCCGAACTCGCCGGCATCGGCCGCTCGATCTCGCACGAGGACTTCCATCGGCATTCGGCGTACCTCCTCGCGCATGCCGAGATGCCCGGCTTCTCGCAGAGCGAGAAGGGCCATCTCGCGCTGCTCGCGCTGGCGCAGACCGGCGGCCTCGATGCGCTGCGCGCGCTCGCCGACGACGAGGCCGGAAGACTGGCGGTGCTCGCGTTGCGCGTGGCGACGATCGTGCACCGCCGTCGCGATGCGCCGCACGCCGCTGCCCCCACGCTTTCGCGGTCGCGCGGAACGCTGCGGCTGCAGACGACCAGTGCCTGGGCGCAACGCTTTCCGCTCGCGCACCAGGGCCTCGTCGCCGAAGCGCGCGCGTGGTCGCAGGCAGGCGCTTTCGAGGGATTCGTCTACGAGACGAGCGAAACGCAGGCCGCGGGCGCCGACTGAGCGGCTACCGGACGCTCAACGCCCGCGGTGCCGGTCGCCGTTGCCCGCCGGCGCCGCTTCCTCGGCGTGCAGCCGCCGGTACTTGTCCATCAACTGCTGCGGCGTTTCCACCCACTCCGGGTCCCACGGAATGCAGTCGACCGGACACACCTGCCGGCACTGCGGTTCGTCGAAGTGACCGACGCACTCGGTGCAGCGCTGCGGATCGATCTGGTAGATCTCCTCGCCCATCGAGATCGCGCCGTTCGGGCACTCGGCCTCGCAGACGTCGCAGTTGATGCACTCGTCGGTGATGATCAGCGCCATCGCAGCGGCCGCGCCAGGGCTCCGACGTCAAGGCTTCGCCGGCGCGCCGGCGCGCTGCGGCGCGAGCTTGCGCTCGAGCCATCGCAACACGGGCGGGGCGACGAACTGCGAGACGTCGCCGCCGAGCAGCGCGATCTCGCGAACGAGCGTCCCCGAGATGAACTGGTACTTGTCGGTGGGCGTGAGGAAGACCGTCTCGATGTCCGGCATCAGGTGCCGGTTCATGCCGGCCATCTGGAACTCGTACTCGAAGTCGGTGACTGCGCGCAGCCCGCGAACGACGACGTCGGCTTTCTGCTGCTTGACGAAATTCACCAGCAGCCCCGAGAAGCTCGTGACCTCGACGTTCGAATGATGGCCGAGCACCTCGCGAGCGATCGCCAGCCGCTCGTCGACGTCGAAGATCGGATTCTTTCCGCGGCTGGCGGCGACCGCGACGACGACCGAATCGAACAGCTTCGCGGCGCGCCGGACGAGATCTTCGTGCCCGCGCGTGAGCGGGTCGAAGGTCCCCGGGTAGATGGCTCGCGTCATGCGTCGTTCCCTGTCGGTGCGTCGGCTTGCCTGCTCAGCAGATGATAGCGGACCTGCCCCGCGCGGCCTTCGCGCTCGAGGCGCCAGCCCGCGGGCGGTTGCAGCGCGTCGCCCGACTCGACGTAGACGACGGCCCCGCACGCGAGCACCGGCGCCAGCGCGGCGAGTGCGCGCGCTTGCAGCGCCTGATCGAAAGGCGGATCGACGAAGACGACGTCGAAGCGCTCGCCCGCCTGCGCGAGTCGATGCAGCGCGTCGAAGGCGTCCGCTGCGACGAGCCGGACCTCGCGCGCGTGCAGCCGCTCGATCGTCGCGGCGATCGCCGCCGCGGCGCGCCGATCGCGCTCGACGAGAACGACGTGCGCAGCGCCGCGCGAGGCCGCCTCGAAGCCGAGCGCGCCGGTGCCGGCGAAGAGGTCGAGGCACCGCAGTCCGTCGAGCCGCTGGCCGAGCCAGTTGAACAGCGTCTCGCGCACGCGATCCGGCGTGGGACGCAGCCCGGCGACCTCGGGGACGACGATGGGGGTGCGCTTCCACTGCCCGCCGACGATGCGCAGCCGATGCGCGCGGGTGCCGGATGCTGCGGAATCCGTCCCGGTGGAACGCGTCATCGATTCGATGCGCCGGCGCCGACGACGACCGTCGCCATGCGCTTCGCATCGAGCACGCGCGCGAAGGCATCGCGCACCTGCGCCAGCGTCACCGCGTCCACCCGCTCGGTCCAGCGGTCGAGATAATCGAGCGGCAGCCGGTAGAAGCCGATCACGGCGAGGTTGTCGACGATCTTCGCGTTGGAGTCGATGCGCAACGCGAAACCGCCGATGAGATTGTCCTTCGCCGCCTGCAGTTCCTGCTCGGTGGGGCCGTCGCCGAGGAACCTGTCGAGCGTCTCGCGCACGACCCCGAGCGCGACGTCGGTCTGCTCCTTCTTCGTCTGCAGCCCGATCGTGAACGGTCCGGGCTGCAATCGCGGCGAGAAATACGAATAAACGCTGTAGGCGAGCCCGCGCTTCTCGCGCACCTCCTCGTACAGGCGCGACACGAATCCGCCGCCGCCGAGCACGTAGTTGCCGACGAGCAGCGGGAAGAAATCGGGGTCGCCGCGCGCGATCGACGGCTGGCCGATCAGGATGTGGCTCTGCGTGGCCGGATGCTCGATGCGGCGCTCGTCGGCCCGCGCGAGCGGTTTCACCTCGGCAACGGCGTCGGCGCCGGTGCCATCGGGCAGGTCGCGCACGAGGCGCTCGGCGATCCGCTCGGCACGGCCGCGGTCGATCGCGCCGATCATCGACACCACCGCACTTCCGGCGCGGTAATGCGCTCGATGAAAGCCGACGAGGTCGTCGCGCGAGATCGCGGCGATCGTCTCGGGCGTGGCGTGCGCGCCGTACGGATGCGAACCATAGATCATCGCGTCGAAGGTCCACTGCGCGATGGTCTCGGGCTTCGTCTCCGCCTCGCGCAACGCCTGGATGATCCGCTGGCGCTCGCGCACGAGCACCGCTTCCGGGAAGGTCGGCCGCGCGAGAATCGCGGCGAGCAGGCCGATCGCCTCGTCGGCCTGGCGCTCGCCGACCAGCGTGCGCAGCGACGCGTTCGCACGGTCGTCACCCGCCGCAGTGCCGCGCTGCGCGCCGATGCGCGCGAAGCGTTCGGCGAGCTGCGTCTCGTCGGCCTCCTCGGTTCCGCGACCGAGCATCGAAGCCGTCAGCGACGCCAGCCCGATCTTCTCCGACGGATCGAGACGTCCGCCCGCGTCGAAATCGACGCGCACGTCGAGCATCGGGATCGTGTCGGCGCGAACGAAATACACGCGCGCGCCATTCGACGTCGTCCAATGCTCGATCGGAAGCGCCGCCTGCGCGGCGGCGGCGACGAGCGCGATGCACGCAGCGAGCAGCCAGCGCAGCACGAAGACGGCGCGCGAGATCATCGGATCGCCCCCGCCTTCGCGTCTTCGGGCGGTTGCGCGCCGGTGCGAGCGCCTTCGGGCAGCGGCTGGGGGACGAGCGTCGCGATGGTGAGCGAGTCGTCGGAGGCGAAGTACTTCTTCGCCACCGCCTGCACCTCTTGCGCGGTGACGGCAGCGATGCGAGCGAGGATCCGGTCGGCGTCGCGATGCGTGAAGCCGGTCATCTCCAACCCGCCGATCTCCATCGCCTGCGCCATGATCGAATCGCGCTTGTAGATCTCTCCGGCGACGTACTGCGTCTTGATGCGCTCGAGCTCCTCGGCGGCGACGCCGTCGCGCGCGATCTTCTCGACCTCGGCGCGCAGCGCCTGCTCGACGTCGGTGGTCGTGCGCCCCTCGGCCGGCGTGCCGTCGAGCACGAACAGCGTCGGGCCGCGCGTGAGCGAGTCGTAGCCGGCGCCGACCTGGTTGGCCACCCGCGAGCCGCGCACGATGTTGCGCGTAAGCCGGCCGTTCTCGTCGGCATCGAGCACGGCCGCGAGCACCTCGAGCGCATACGGCTCCGCGTCGCGCTCGACGTCGCTCAGCCGAGGCACGTGAAAGCCCATCGTCACGTACGGACTCTCGGCGGGCGCCTTCACCCATGCGCGGCGCAAGCCTCGTTGTGCCGGCTCTTCCAGCGGCTTGCGCTGCCCCGGCGCGTGCGCCTTCACCTGTCCGTAGCTCGCCTCGGCCAGGCGCCATACCTCGTCGGCGGACACGTCGCCGACGACGATGACGATCGCGTTCGAAGGCGTATACCACTGCGCATACCATGCGCGCAGGTCGTCGACGGTGAGCGCCTGCAGGTCGCTGAACCAGCCGATGACCGGCTGGCGCACCGGCGACGCAACGAAGGCACCGGCGCGAAACTGCTCGTAGACGAGCGCCTGCGCGCGGTCTTCGGTACGCAGGCGGCGCTCCTCCATCACGACGCGCACCTCCTGGTCGAACTCCTTCTGCGCGAGCACCAGGTTCGACATCCGGTCGGCCTCGAGCTTCATCATCTGTTCGAGGTGCTTCGCGCCGATCTGCTGGAAGTAGCCGGTGAAATCGCTGGTCGTGAACGCGTTCTCGCGCCCGCCCAGCTGCGCGACGAGACGCGAAAACTCGCCGGCGGGGTATCGCTCGGTTCCCTTGAACATCAGGTGCTCGAGGACGTGCGAGATGCCCGTGCGCCCCTTCGGTTCGTCCACCGAGCCCACGCGGTAGAGCACGAGGTGCACGACGGTCGGCGCGCGGTGGTCCTCGCGCACGATCACTTTCATTCCGTTCGGCAGCGTGCGTTCGACGGTCTGGCGAGCGGAATCGGAAGGGGCGGCAAGCGGCGCCGCGTTCGGCGCGGGCGCCGACTGGGCCCGCACCGCGGGCGCGGGCGCGAACGCAACGACGAGCAGCAGGAGCAGCGGCGCGATCCGCGCGAGCGGGAAAAGCGGCATGGGCGGGGCAGGTAGAATCGGCCCCGAGTGTAGCCATGTTCGGATTCCTGCGTCGCAAGAGGCCCTCCGCGGCCGAAAGCTCCCCCACCTCCGACGATTCGGCCTCGCCCGGCGCTTCAGCGCCCGAAGCCGCATCCGGCGGAATCGGTGCGCCGACGCACAGCCTGTACCCTTCGGAGATCCTGTATCCGGCCGAGGTGCTGCCGCCGGCCGAAGCCGAACCGGTTCTGCCGCCGGCGCCGACCGAGCCGCCCCTCGACACGACCGAACCGCCGCGGGCCCTGGCCGAAGCGGAGCCGACGCCAGCCGAAGCGCCGAAGACCCCGGTCGAAGTGCCGCAGGCGGAGACGGACGCACCACCGCCCGTTGCTGCGCCTGCGCCGCAGGCTGCGCAATCCGTTGCGGCGCAGGACGCCCGCACGCCAGCGGAAACTCCGGCGCCGTTCTACGGCAGCCTCTATTCGGCCGAGGTGCTCGCCCGTCCGGAGGCGATCGTCCTTCCGTCGGGCGATGCGGTCGTCACGCTGTCGGAGGCGGAGCGGCGCACGTGGGTCGAGCGACTGCGCGAAGGCATGTCGCGAACGCGTGGCAACCTCGCCGGGCTGTTCTCGAACGTCCAGGTCGACGACGCGCTCTTCGACGAGCTCGAGTCGGCCCTGATCGCCAGCGATGCCGGCGTGGCGACGACGCAATGGCTGATGCAGCGCCTGCAGGAACGCGTGCGCCGCGAGCGGCTGGCCGACGCCGAGCAGGTGCGCCTGGCACTGCGTGCGCTGCTCGTCGAACTGCTGATGCCGCTCGAGAAACCGATGGACATCGACGCGGCCGAGCCTCTGGTGATGATGATTGCCGGCGTCAACGGCGCCGGCAAGACGACTTCGATCGGCAAGCTCGCGCATCACCTGCAACGCGAAGGCAAGTCGATCCTGCTCGCCGCCGGCGACACCTTCCGGGCCGCCGCGCGCGAACAACTCGCCGAGTGGGGTTCACGCAACCGCGTCGACGTCATCGCGCAGCAGGGCGGCGATCCGGCAGCCGTGGCCTTCGACGCCGTGCACGCCGGTCGTGCGCGGCGAACCGGCATCGTCATCATCGACACCGCCGGACGACTGCCGACGCAGACGCACCTGATGGACGAGCTGCGCAAGATCCGGCGCGTCGTGGCGAAGGCGATGGAAGGCGCGCCGCACGAAACGCTGCTCGTGCTCGACGGCAACACCGGGCAGAACATGCTGGCGCAGGTCAAGGCCTTCGACGATGCGGTCCCGCTGAGCGGGCTCATCGTCACGAAGCTCGACGGAACGGCGAAGGGCGGCGCGCTGGTCGCCCTCGCCTTCACGCGCCGCGAGCGCCCGGTTCCGGTCTACTTCATCGGCGTGGGCGAGAAGATCGACGACCTGCAGGCCTTCTCGGCCGACGAGTTCGCCGGCGCGCTGCTCGACTAGGGCCCGGCTCGGCGACGATCCGGGCGCGACACAGGTTTCGCACTAGACGATCGCCAACTCGGACAGTTCGGCCATCGCGCGCAGCTGCTCGGGCACGAGGCGCGGCATTGCCTTGTGGCGACTGGCGGCGCCGACCGGACCGAGCAGGTCGATCTCGGGATGGCGCTCGACGAAGAAGAATTCCCGCAGCGGATGGCGGCTGTGCCGCATGGCCTCGTGCGCCTCGAAGACGCCCAGCCGCATCAGGCGGTGCGTGGCGACGTCGCGGCCGCGCAGCGCGACAAGCGGCGCATCGGGAAAGACGTCGGTGAAGCCGAGCGCGGCGTACTCGCGGGCCGCGGCATCGCGTGCCGCGACGAGCATCGTCTGCACCTGCGCAGCCAGGCAGTAGCGATGAAAGGCCTTCCAGAGCATCCGACGCACGAGCGTCGGGTCGCCGGACTCGCGCACGACCAGGCGCGAGCCTTCGGCGATCGACTGGTGCCGCATCGACTCCGGCAGTGCCACCACGGCGTCGATCATCATCGGGCCGTTTTCGCCGGCAAGGATGCGTAGCGTTCCGAGCGCCTCCCCGTCGAAGCGCGACTCCGCCAGCAGCAGTGTGGCATTCGGTTGCCGGTCGTAGGCGTCGGACACCGCCGCGACGGCGTCGGTTCGGGCGCGCGCTCGCAAGGCGAACACGCGCGCACGATCCTGCTCGCTGCGCGCCACGCGAACGGTGACGGTTGAGGCAACGGCTACTTGGGTGGGCATCGAAGCACCTTGCGGTCGAGCTTTCGGAAGTTCGACGCGCTCCGCGTGCGGCGGCGTCGGATCGATGCCCATCGTAGGCCCGCCGCCGCGACCGAGGCCATCCACCGGTCGGCGTGCCCGGTACGCCGGTCGGACGAACGGGACGGCCGAACGACACGGACGACGGACAGCGCACGAAAAGCGACGCCCGCAGCAGGCGCCGACGCCGTCAGCTGCGCGTCGCCTCGGCCTGCTCGGAAGGCTGCGCCTTGCGGAACGCGTCGAGCTTCATGCACTCGTCGAAGATGCGCAGCGTGCGCTCGTAGCGCTCCACTTCCGTGTCGTAGCGGCGCGCATTGAAGATCTGCGGCACGAGGCAGGCGTCCGCCATCGTCGGCTCGTCGCCGTGGCAGAAGCGACCGGTCCGGGAGTCGGCAAGCTCGCGCTCGAGCGCGGCGAGCCCTTCATCGCACCAGTGGCGATACCACCGCGCGATGGCCTGCGCGTCGAGGCCGAGCTCGTCGCGCAGGTGATTGAGCACGCGCAGGTTGTTCAGCGGATGGATCTCGGCGGCGACGAGCATCGCCAGCGAGCGGACGCGGGCCCGTCCCGGTGCGTCGCCGGGAAGCAGCTTCGGTCCGGGCTTCGTCTCGTCGAGGTACTCGATGATCGCCAGCGACTGCGCCACGCGCCGCTCGCCGTCGACCAGAAGGGGCACCAGCCCTTGCGGATTTACCGCCCGGAACGGGTCGCCGCATTGCTCGCCCGAAGGTAGCCAGACGACCTGCGGCGCCCACGACAAACCCTTGAGATTCAAGGCGATGCGTACTCGGAACGAAGCGGAGCTGCGGAAATAGGTGTAGAGCTGGAGCATGGAAATCCTTCTAAGCTGTCTATCCTGTCTGCGAGTTTCGTGGCGCTGGCACTCTCGGCCTGCGAGTGCTAATCTCTCGGTTCAGTAAGGAGGTAATCGGATGACAAAGGGAAATTCGGCTGCGCTGGTGCCCGCTTCGCCCAATGCGATGATGGCGCTGCCCGCGGTCGGGAATCTCGATGCCTATATTGCCGCGGTTCACCGCCTGCCGATGCTCAGTGCCGAGCAGGAGTCCGAATTGTCCCGCCGCTATCGGGATACCGGCGATCTCGACGCGGCGCGTGACATGGTGCTTTCGCACCTGCGGCTCGTCGTCTCGATCGCGCGCCAGTATCTCGGCTACGGGCTTCCCCACGCCGACCTGATCCAGGAAGGCAACATCGGCCTGATGAAGGCCGTCAAGCGCTTCGACCCCGACCGGGGGGTGCGCCTGGTTTCGTTCGCACTGCACTGGATCCGCGCCGAGATCCACGAGTACATCCTGAAGAACTGGCGCACCGTGAAGGTCGCGACGACGAAGGCGCAACGCAAGCTGTTCTTCAACCTGCGCTCGCGCAAGCCGGGCCCGCAGGCGCTCACCGCGGCGGAAGTCGGTGCGATCGCGCGCGACCTGAACGTGCGCGAGAAAGACGTGATCGAGATGGAGACGCGCCTGGGCGGCCAGGACGTCGCGCTCGACTCGTCGGCCGACGACGGCGAGGAGAGCTTCGCGCCGATCGCGTGGCTCGCTGCGCCGCAGGCCGAGCCTGTGCAGGTGCTCGAGTCGCGCGACCGTGACCGGTTGCACAGCGAAGGCATCGCCAGCGCGCTGGCCGCGCTCGATGCGCGCAGTCGCCGGATCATCGAGACGCGCTGGCTGAAGGACGAAGCCGAAGGCGGAACGCTCACGCTGCACGAACTCGCCGACGAGTTCGGCGTATCCGCCGAGCGCATTCGCCAGATCGAGGCGAAAGCGCTGCAGAAGATGAGAGGGGCGTTGGCCGACTACGTCTGACGGGGCACGCGCCGCGGGCGCGTATTCTCACGCGCGTGCCCGCCGCAGCCCTCGCCTGCCTGCTGTTCAACGCCTTCGTCTGGGGCGTCTCGTGGTGGCCGTTCCGTCAACTGAACGCGCTGGGCCTTCACAGCGTCTGGGCGACCGGCTTCGCATTCCTCTTTTCGACGATCGTCATCAGTCTCTGGCGCCCGCGCGCATGGGCAGGACTCGTGCGGCGCCCGGGGCTGTACTGGCTCCTCCTCGCCGCCGGCGCGACCAACGTCGCCTTCAACTGGGGCGTGATGATCGGCGAAGTCGTCCGCGTCGTCCTGCTCTTCTACCTGATGCCGGTGTGGTCGATGTTGCTCGCGCGCTGGCTGCTCGACGAGCCGATCACGCGCGCGGCGCTCGCGCGCATGACGCTCGCGCTGGGCGGCGCGGCCATCGTGCTGTGGCAGCCGGGCGCAGGCCTGCCGCTGCCGTCGTCGCTCGCCGACTGGCTCGGCGTGGCCGGCGGCGTGTGTTTCGCCTTCGTCAACGTGCTCGTGCGCCACAACCGCGATGCTCCCGATGACGTGCGCGCGCTGGCGATGTTCGTCGGCGGCTTCGTCGTCGCCGTTGCGATGGCCTGGCTGATGTCGGGCACCGGAGCGATGGCCTATCCGCCGGCGCCGCACTGGTTGTGGATCTCCGGAACGGTCGCGTTGGCGCTTGCGCTGCTCGCCGGCAACTTCGCACTGCAGTACGGCGTTGCGCGCGTGCCGGCCAGCGTGACCGCGATCGTGATGCTCAGCGAGGTCGTCTTCGCGGCACTGTCAGCGATGGCGATCGGCGGCGAGACGCTGCATGCGCGCACACTGGCCGGCGGCGCGATGATCCTCGCCGCCACCGTGCTGGTGGCGCTCAGCCCAGCAGCGCCCGCAGGTCGTGAACGATCGGCTCGGGCCCGGTCCCGTGCTTGATGAACAGGCGCAGCCTGCCCTGTGGGTCGTACACGTAGCTGCCTGCCGTGTGGTCGACCGTGTAGCTGCCCGGCGTCTTGCCCGGCACCTTCTGGTAGAAGACGCGAAACGCCTTCGCGGTGCGTTCGGTGGCCTGTTCGTCACCGTACAGGCCGAGGAAACGCGGATCGAAGGTCGGCACATAGTTCGCGAGCAGTTGCGGCGTGTCGCGCTCGGGGTCGACGGTGACGAACAGCACCTGCACGCGATCGGCGTCGGCGCCGAGGCCCTTCATGACTTCGGCGAGCTCGGTCATCGTCGTCGGGCACACGTCGGGGCACTGCGTGTAGCCGAAGAAGATCACGACGGCCTTGCCGCGGAAATCGGCAAGCGAATACGACTTGCCGTCGTGGCCGGTCAGGTGGAAGTCCTGCGCGAAATCGGCGCCGGTGACGTCGGTGTTGCGAAACTCGGGCTTCGACTGGCAGCCGGCCAGCCACAACGCTCCCGAGAGCATCGCCGCCAGTGCGGCACGGCGCGTCCAGCGCCCGGACAACGGCGCGAGCGCGTCGAAATTCGTCATCGCGGAAGGGTCCTCCGTGCGGGCATCAGCTCATGAAGTGGTCGACGAGCAGCGCACCGAACAACGCCGCCAGGTAGAAGATCGAATAACCGAAGGTGCGTCGCGCCAACTCGTCGGAATACTTGCGCCACATCCGCCACGCGTAGCCGAGGAAGATCGCGTCGAGCACGAGCGCGCAGACGAGGTAGAGCAGGCCGCTCATCCGGATCAGGAACGGCAGCACCGAAGCGGCGACCAGCAGTACGGTGTAGAGAAGGATGTTCAGCCGCGTGAACTCCGGGCCGTGCGTTACCGGAAGCATCGGCAGGCCCGACTTGCGATAGTCGTCGATGCGATACAGCGCGAGCGACCAGAAGTGCGGCGGCGTCCAGACGAAGATGATCAGGAACAGCACGAGCGGGGCGGCGCTCACCTCGTTGGTGACGGCGGCCCATCCGAGCACCGGCGGCATCGCGCCCGAAGCCCCGCCGATGACGATGTTCTGCGGCGTGGCAGGCTTGAGCAGCACCGTGTAGACGCCGGCGTAACCCACGAAGGTCGCCAGCGTCAGCCACATCGTCAGCGGATTGACGAAGAAGTACAGCACGAAGGCGCCGAGCACCGCGAGCGCAGTCGCGAACAGCGCATGCCCCGGGACGCCGACCTCGCCGCTGGCCGACGGCCGGCCGCGGGTGCGCGCCATGCGCGCGTCGATGTGACGCTCGATCAGGCAGTTGAACGCGAACCCCGCACCGGCCAGCAGCGAGATGCCCAACGTGCCGAACAGCAGGATCTGCCAGTGCACCTGCTCGCGGCTCGCGAGCAGCATGCCGATCAGTGCGCAGAAAGCGGCCAGCAGCACGATGCGCGGCTTGGTCACCGTGACGTACTGCGAGACGGCCAGGCGCCAGTTCGAGGGCCGGACAGCGGGCATGTCCATCGTGTTCGAACCCCGGTTACTCAGATGATCGACCGCGCCTGGCGGGCGCGAAACAGCAGCGCGACGAGCAGGCCGAGCAGCAGCGCTGCGCCGCCGTTGTGCATCACCGCCACGGGCAGCGGCAGGCTGAAGTACACGTTGGACAGGCCGAGCAGCCATTGAACGACGAGGACGACGAGAATCGCCGTGCCCAGCGCGCGCACGCCCTCGGTGCCGCGAGCGCGCCATGCGAGCCAGCCCACGTACAGTGCGACGACGACGGCGCCGAGCCGATGCATCACGTGGATCGCGGTGAGCGCCTGCTGCGACAGCAGCTCGCCGTCGCCGGTGCGTCCGAGCTCGCGCACGAAATGGAAGGCATTGGCGAAATCCATCTCGGGCCACCACTGCCCGCGGCAGGTCGGCAGGTCCGTGCAGGCGAGCGCCGCATAGTTCGTGCTCGTCCAGCCGCCGAGGAAGATCTGCACCGCGAGCAGCGCGACGCCGAGTACCGCGGGCGCGTGCAGCGCGGCCACCGGTTCGGCATCGACGTAGCGGGGCCGCTCGGTCTGGCGCAGCCACAGCCACAGCAGCAGCGCGAACGTCAGCAGCCCGCCGATCAGGTGTCCGGTGACGATCGCCGGCTTGAGCAGCAGCGTGACCGTCCACATGCCGAAGATGCCCTGCAACACGACGACGCCGACCAGCGCAATGGGTAGCGTCGGCGACTGGCGCAACTCTTCGCGTTTGCGCCACGCGATCACCGCGATGCCGATCACGAGCAGGCCGAGCAGCTTGGCGAAATAGCGATGGATCATCTCGCGCCAGGCCTTGCCCATCGACACCGGCCCGTGCTCGCCCCCCTGCGCGGCCACCGCCCTGGCGATCTCGTCCTGCGCGTGGAACGGACTGAGCGTGCCGTAGCAGCCGGGCCAGTCGGGGCAACCCAGGCCCGCGTCGGTCAGCCGCACGTAGGCGCCGAGCATGATCAACGCGAACGTGAGCACCAGCGTGAAGCCGATCAACCGCCGGTAACGTAGCGACGCGCGCGTGCGGGTGCGCTCGCGCAGCAGGGAAGGACTCTCGATCGTTGCGCTCATCTTCTCGACTCTTGCTCTCGTGCTTCAGGACGCTGCGACCGACGCCTCATCCGATTCCGGAGGCCCGCAGCACCTTCGCGAGATCCTTCTTGATCCGGCTGGGATCTGCATCGCGCGGAAAGCGCATCATCAGGTGCCCCAGCGGATCGATCAACCAGATGTGGTCCGAAACGGAGGTCGCTTCGGTGGCCGGCAGGCTCGCCGCGATCGCCTGCTCGGGCGCACGGATGACGAGCAACCCGTCGTGCTCGGCGAGCAGTCCCGGATCCGGCGTTCCCGCGTCCGGCAGCAACCATACGCGCTCGACGCGGTTGCGGTCCTTGCCCGCGGTCAAGCGAACCTGGCGCGCATGATACAGACGCAGACGACAGGAATCGTCGCAGTCCGAAGGCCCGACGACGAGCATCACCCAGCGTCCGCGCAGCGCGCCCAGCGTTCGTACGTCGCCGACCACGGCCTCGCCCCCCAGCGCATCGACCGGCCGCTGCTCGACGAGCGCTCCGTAGTTCGTCCGTCCGTCCGGGCGCAGAACGTAATACGTGTAGTACGAGGCGGCGATCGGCGAAACGAGCACGAGCAGCAGCACGAACAGCTTGAGCCGGCCGCGCGCACGCCCCGCGACGGGCCGCGTTGCCGACGCTCTTTCCCCTGAAACCGTCGAATCCGTCACTGCCTGCCCCTGCCCTTCATTCGCGAGATGCGTCTTCACCGCGCGATCGTCCGCGCCAGCGTGCGAGCGCGACGAACCAGATCCACAACCCGGCGGCGAGGGCGGCCATCGAGTACCACTGGAACGCGTAGGCGACGTGCTTGTCGACGTCGCCGCCCGGTTGCGGCCAGTCGCGCACGAGCCCGTCGTCGAAGTCGCCGGCCGACGTCTTCGGCGCCGCCAGTTCGCGCACGATCGGCTGCTGCACCCTCAGCCCCGACCAGCGCCGGTATTCGTCGAGGTCGACGTTGAGCCAGATGCGGTCACCGGGCCCTGGCGCGGACGTTCGGCCCAGCTCGAGCGTGCGCGGCAGTTCGAGTTGCGCGATGCCCTCGACGTCGACCTCGCCGTTTGGCGTCGGCACGGAGGGCACGCGCCATCGCTCGCGCGGATCGGATGCGACCCATCCGCGCAGCACGAGCACGTGCGAACCCGACCCCGCGAGCCGCAACGGCGAGAGCACATGAAAGCCGGCAACGCCTCGATGGGTCCGATTGTCGACGAAGACGCCGAATTCTGACACGAAGCGCCCGCGCAGCCGAACCCGGCGTCCGTCGAGCGCGGCGGCGTCGTTGCCGGCGGCGCTCACGTCGATCGGCGCATCGCGTCCGGCGGCGTCGCGCTGCACCTGCAGCGCCCGCTTCTCGTCGGCGCGCCGCAGTTGCCAGTTGCCGAGGAAAACGGTGACGGCGACGACGACGAGCGCGGCAAGCGTCGGCGCCCACGCGCGAAAGCGCATACGCGCGGACATCAGGCCGACGCGCAGTTCCGAGGCTCATGAGCGGCGCTCGGCACGAAACACTGCACTAGAATCGAATCCCGGCCCGGGGAGCGTTCTTCCGTGAAATGGATCGTCGCGTTCGGCTTCGTGCTGATCATCGGAAGCCTCGCTTCCGCGCTGTTCTTCCTCGTGCGTGACCGCGGCCGCACGCGCAACACGATGCGGGCGCTGGGCTTTCGCGTCGGGTTCTCGGTGGCGCTGTTCGCGTTCATCCTGTTTGCGCAGTATATGGGCTGGATCCACCCGACCGGCGTCCCGGTCGGTCGCTGAGCCGCCGGTTCCCGTCGCTTCGTGAACCGACGACTCGGCAGACCGGGCAGCCGGATCGTGTTCAGAGCAAAACCCCCGGGGAGGAATCGTCTGCTGATTGCAGCGGCCGCACATCTCGTAAATCGAGGGTCGCGGCGCGCCGGGCCGTATG
>JAEWFA010000001.1 GCA_023389055.1 Pseudomonadota bacterium
GCAGCAGGAGCGCCAGCGCGCACAGCGCTTGCCGGCCGCCGCGCGCCGCCCGCAGCGGGCCCCCGGCGCACCGGCTCGCTGCCGACTGCCGCGAACGCGCCGACGACGGTGCCGCCGACGCTTACGCCTCGAACTGCATTGCGGCGAGCCGCGCGTACAAGCCGCCGCTCTCCGCGAGCTCGGCATGCGTCCCGACCTCGACGATGCGCCCGCGATCGAGCACGACGATGCGGTCCGCGCCGACGATCGTCGAAAGCCGGTGCGCGATGACGATCGTCGTGCGCGACTGCATCGCCCGCTCCAGCGCCGCCTGCACCGCGCGCTCGCTTTCCGCGTCGAGCGCGCTCGTCGCCTCGTCGAGCAGCAGCAGCGGCGGATTGCGCAGCAACGCACGCGCGATCGCGATCCGCTGGCGCTGCCCGCCCGAAAGGCGAACGCCGCGTTCGCCGAGGAAGGTGCGGTAGCCGTCGGGCAGACGCTCGATGAACTCGTGCGCGTTGGCCGACTTCGCCGCTTCGATCACTTCCGCGTCGGTCGCGTCGAGTCTGCCGTATCGGATGTTCTCCATCGCGTCGGCGGAGAAGACGACGCTGTCCTGCGAGACGAGGCCGATCGCTGCGCGCAGGTCGGCGAGATCCAGCGCGCGCAGGTCCAGGTCGTCGAAGCGGATCAGGCCGTCCTGGGGATCATGGAAGCGCAGCAGCAGCTGGAACATCGTCGTCTTGCCCGCACCCGACGGACCGACCAGCGCCACGGTCTCGCCGGGCGCGATGTCGAGCGTGATCGATTCGAGCGCAAGCTCGCCGGGCCGCGACGGATAGCGGAAGCTCACGCCTACGAACGCGAGGGAGGCGCCGCCCACCCGCGCGGGCAACGGCTGCGCCGCACGCGGCGAACGGATCGACGGCTGCGCCTCGAGCAGTTCGAGCAGCCGCTCGGTGGCGCCGACCGCACGCTGCACGTCGCCCAGCACCTCGGCGATCGCGCCGGTGGCGCCCGCCACCAGCGCCGAGTACAGGATGAACTGCGTGAGCAGCCCCGGCGTGAGTCGCTCGTCGAGAACGGCGCGAGCGCCCAGCCACAACACGAAGACGATCGCGCCGAACACGAGGACGATCGCCAGTGCGGTGAGCAGCGCGCGTGCCCTCGTGCGGCGGATCGCGCTGGCGAAGGCCGCTTCGGTTGCCGCGCCGAAGCGTTGCGCCTCGAGCGGCTCGCGCACGTAGGCCTGCACGATCTGGATCGCGCCGAGCGTCTCGCCGGCCAGCGCGCTGGTGTCGGCAAGCGCGTCCTGGCTCGCGCGCGACAGCCTTCGTACGCGGCGCCCGAACACGAGGATCGGCAGCACGACGACCAGCAGCAGTCCGACGATGATCGACGCGAGTTCGGGGCTGGTGACGATCAGCATCGCCAGCCCGCCGACGAACAGCAGCGCGTTGCGCAACCCGAGCGAGACGCTCGTACCGACCAGCGTCTGGATCAGCGTCGTGTCGGTGCTCAGCCGCGAGAGCACCTCGCCCGTCTTCAGCGTCTCGAAGAAGCGCGCATCCTGCCGCAGCACCTGCCGATACACCGCGCGGCGAAGATCGGCGGTGACGCGCTCGCCGAGCCAGGAGACGCTGTAGTAGCGCAACGCCGTGCCGAGCGCGAGCACGACGGCGACGCCGAAGAGCGCGACGAACCAGGTGTCGACGTCGCCCGACAGCGCCGCATCGGCCACGCCCTGCGGCGAGGCGAAGCCGAGGTCGATCATCCGCCGGAAGGCGAGCGGGATGACGAGCGTCGCGGCGGCGGCAACGAGCAGCGCGACGGCGGCGACGGCGACTCGCGCGCGGTAAGGCGTCATGAACGGCCACAGCGCACGCAGGATCGACAGCGAGCCGCGCGCGGCGCTCGCGACGCGGCGCTGCTCCGCCCCGGGCCGCTTCGCGGAATCGCCGACTTCGGCGGATCCTCGCGCGCTCAAGCGCTCGGATGCGTCATGTCCTGCGGACGCACCCATTCGTCGAACTGCTTCGCATCGACGTAACCGAGCGCAAGCGCCGCCTCGCGCAGCGTCGTTCCCTCGCGATGCGCCTTCTTCGCAATCTCGGCCGAACGTTCGTAGCCGATGTGCGGGTTCAGCGCCGTCACCAGCATCAGCGAACGCTCGAGCAGTTCCTCGATGCGCTCGCGCACCGGCTCGATGCCGCGCGCGCAGTTGCGCTCGAAGCTCGCGAGCCCGTCGGCGAGCAGGCGCAGGCTCTGCAACACGTTGTGCGCGATGAGCGGCTGGAATACGTTGAGCTCGAAGTTGCCCGACGACGCGCCGATGCCGATGGCGACATCGTTGCCCCCGACCTGCGCGCCGATCATCGTCAACGCCTCGCACTGCGTCGGGTTCACCTTGCCCGGCATGATCGAGCTGCCCGGCTCGTTCTCCGGGATGCGGATCTCGCCCAGCCCGGAGCGGGGGCCGCTCGCCAGCCATCGCACGTCGTTGGCGATCTTCGTCGCCGCGGCCGCGAGCGCATGCAATGCACCGTGCAGCGCGACGACGGGCTCGTGGCCGGCGAGCGCCGCGAAGCGGTTCGGCGCCGGTACGAAGGGCAGCGACAACCGCCGCGAAAGTTCGTCGCAGACGCGCGCGCCGAATTCGGGATGCGTGTTCAATCCGGTGCCGACCGCGGTGCCGCCGATCGCCAGCTCGCAGACGCCGGGCAGCGCGCGCACGACCGACTCGCGGGCGCGATCGAGCTGCGCGACCCAGCCCGACATCTCCTGGCCGAGCGTCAGCGGCGTGGCGTCCTGCAGATGCGTGCGTCCGATCTTGACGATGTCCGCGTACTCGCGGGCCTTCGCATCGAGCGTCGTGCGCAATGCATCGAGCGACGGCACGAGGCGCTGCGCGACCGCAGTGGCGACGGCGACATGGATCGCCGTCGGCACGACGTCGTTGGACGACTGGCCCCGGTTGACCTCGTCGTTCGGATGCACGAGGCGCTTCGGCCCGCGCTCGCCGCCGAGCAGTTCCGACGCGCGGTTCGCGAGCACCTCGTTGACGTTCATGTTCGATTGCGTGCCCGAGCCCGTCTGCCAGACCGCGAGCGGAAACTCCTGCGCATGACCGCCGTCGAGCACTTCGTCGGCGGCGCGCACGATTGCGTCGGACTTCGCGGCGTCGAGCCGGCCGAGGTCCCGATTGACGACGGCTGCCGCGCGCTTGACCTGTGCGAGCGCCGAGACGAGCTCGCCGGGCATGCGTTCGGTGGAGATCGAGAAGAACTGCAGCGAACGCTGCGTCTGCGCGCCCCACAACCGGTCTGCCGGGACCTCGATCGGACCGAAGGTGTCGCGCTCGATGCGCATCGATTCGTTCGTCGTCATGCGTTCACTCTCCTTCCATCAGACGGGCAGCGCACCGATCGACTGCAGCGCGGCACGCACCTCGTCGACGCCTGCGGCCGAAAGGGGCGCTTGCGGCGGCATCGGTGCGCCGACCGCGTAGCCCTGCAGCGCGAGCCCGCCCTTGATGCAAGCGGCGAGGTTGTGCCTGGCAAACGCCTGGTTCAAGCGCCACAGCGGGCGCTGCAGATCCATCGCGCGCACCCAGTCGCGATCGCGGCACGCCTCGTACAACGCGACGCTCTGGCGCGGCGCGATGCACGCGGGACCCGCCATCCAGCCGACGCCGCCGATCAGCATCACGCAGGCCGGAATGTGCGCCGAAGCCGCGAACACGTGCATGCGGCCCTCGACGCGATCGAGGATCGACAGCAGCCGACCGGTGTTCGACGAAGCGTCCTTGATGCCGGCGATGTTCGGGATGCGGCTCAACCGTTCGATCACCGGCAGCGACAGGTCCGAGCGCTGGAAATTCGGGTTCGTGTAGAGCACCAGCGGAAGGTCGACAGCGCCCGCGATCGAAGCGAAATAGTCGTGCACGCCGTCATCGGCGATCGGGAAGTACGCTTCGAGGATCGCGATGATCCCGTCACAGCGCATCCGCTCGAAAGCCCGCGCGCGCCGCTGTGCTTCGGCGATCGTCGTCGCCGCAACGCCGGCGAGCACCGGAACGCGTCCGGCCGCGGCCTCGACGACGGTGCGAACCACCTCGCACTGCTGCTCCCAGTTCAGGTAGGCGAACTCGCCGGTCGAGCCGAGCGCGGCCAGCCCGTGCACGCCGGCTCCGATCAGGTCGTCGCACAGGCGCGCGAGCACCCCGGTGCGCACGCGCCCGTCGTCGCCGACGGGGGAGACGAGGTACGGAAACACTCCATGGAAAGCGGGTTCGTTCATCGCGGCAGACGAGGAGAGGGGCCGCCGCGATTGTCGTCCTTTTCCGCATCGGCATCCGGCGCCGACCCCGCGGCCGACGCCGCTGTCGATGAATCGCCGCTGGAGACACCGGTTTCGTCGAGAATCGGGGACCCGATTCGAAAGGAGCTCCGATGAATCCGTCCCGACGCGCCTGCCTGCGCACGAGCGCCGCGCTCGCCGCCGCTTCGTCGATTCCCTGGCTCGGCGGTTGCGCCGATTTCGGCCCGGGCGACCTGCCCGGTTCGATCGCCTACCGGCCCAAAGGCGTGCGCGGCATCGCATTGCGCGAAGGGGTTGCGCGCACCGAGGTCGGCGCAACCCTCGTCACGTCCGTGAGCGACGGCTTCGCCACGATGTCGCTCGACGAGAGCTTCGTTCCGGGTGTGCCGCTGGCGCAGGTGCAGCAAGCGCTCGCCGACGGCGGCCTGGGCAGCGCGTCGGTGACGATCCCCTTCACCGTCTTCGTCGTCGAGCGGCGCGGCCGGCGCATGCTCCTGGACGCCGGGAACGGGCGCTTCGGCGCGCCCGGCAGCGGGCGCGCCGTCGCGAACCTGCAGGCCGCCGGCATCGAGCCCGCTTCGATCCACGACGTGCTGATCACGCATTTCCACGGCGACCACATCAACGGACTGCGCGGCGACGACGGACAGCCGACGTTTCGCAACGCGACGATCCACGTCCCCGCGCCTGAATGGGACTGGTGGATGGACGATGCACGCATGGCGTCGGCCCCGCAGGCGATGCGAGGAGCATTCCAGGCGACGCGCCGCGTGTTCGCACCGATCGCGGCCGACGTCCGGCGCTTCGTGCCCGCAGCCGAAGTGCTGCCCGGCATCGCGTCGATTCCCGCCTTCGGCCATACCCCGGGGCATACCGGCTACGGCTTCGAGGACGGTGGTCACCGCTTCGCGTATCTGGGCGACGTGACGAACGTCGCGGCGCTCTTTCTGCGCAACCCCGATTGGGCGGTTCGCTTCGACATGGATCCGGAAGCGGCGCGGCGCACGCGACGCCGCCTGCTCGACGACGCCGTCGCCGGCAACTGGGTCGTCGCCGGCTTTCATTGGCCGGGCTCGGCGATGGGCCGCGTCGCGCGGCGCGGCGCAGGCTACGAGTTCGCGCCGCTCGTCCCCTGACCGGCGGACCCACGTCGCAGCGGCGCAACGACACGGACCCGCCGGACGACGTTCGTCCTGCGTTGCCTCGCGTTCACACCCCGGCGCGTCGTAGCCTCGAATGCGGGCGCCTACTCTCGATCTGGCCCTTCAGACGAGGAGACGTCCGATGGAAACGATCGAGATCGAAATGCCGGCCGAGCAAGACGACGCCTTCGTCGCCGACTCGAGCTGCTCGCTCGCCACGATGCACACGCCGAAGGCCGCGCTCGACGCTGCGCGCCGGCTCTACCAGCGAAACCGCTCGGGGCTTCGCTTCTTCTGCGAGAACCGGCGCGTGGTGCCGGTGGATCAGCTCGAGGCGCTGGGCGAGTTCGGCGAAGGATTCGACGCGCCGGACGCGCAGGTCGTGTACGCCGTGCCGTCGTCATCGCCGCCGGAAGCCTCGCGCATCGCGCCCTGAGCGCCGCGAAGCACCATGTGATCGCGGTGCACGAGTTCGGGCTCCTCGACAAAGCCGAGGATGCGCGCGATCTCCGATGACGGCTTGCGCATGATCAGGCGCGCCTCCGAGCTGGAATAGCTCGAGAGCCCGCGCGCGATCTCGCGTCCCTGCGGATCGAGGATCGCCACCGCCTCGCCGCGCTCGAAGTCGCCGACGACGTCGGTGACGCCGATCGGCAGCAGGCTCCCGCCCCTTCGCAGCAACGCGCGCGCGGCGCCGGCGTCCAGCCGCACCGAGCCCCGCAGCTGCAGGTGATCGGCGAGCCATTTCTTGCGCGCCGCAAGCCGCGGCGTCTGCGCGACGAAGCGCGTGCCGAGCGACTCGCCGGCGGCCAGCCGCACGAGCACGTCGGGCTCACGCCCCGAAGCGACCACCGTGTGCGCGCCGCCGGTCGAAGCGCGCCTGGCGGCGAGCACCTTCGTGATCATCCCGCCGCGCCCGATCGCCGAGCCGGCCCCGCCCGCCATCGACTCCAGTGCGGGATCTCCGGCGACCACGCAATCGAGCAGGCGTGCATCGACGTCGCGTCGCGGGTCGGCGGTGAACAGGCCGCGCTGGTCGGTGAGGATGACGAGCACCTCGGCGTCGAGCAGATTGGCGACGAGCGCGCCCAGCGTGTCGTTGTCGCCGAACTTGATCTCGTCGGTGACGACGGTGTCGTTCTCGTTGATGATCGGGACGACGCCGAGCGCAAGCAGCGCGAGCAGCGTCGAGCGGGCGTTCAGGTAGCGCTTGCGGTCGGCGAGGTCGTCGTGCGTGAGCAGCACCTGCGCGGTTTGCAGGCCGCGATGACGGAAAGCGCTCTCGTAGGCCTGCACGAGCCCCATCTGCCCGACGGCGGCCGCCGCCTGCAGTTCGTGGATCGCCTTCGGCCGCCGCGCCCAACCCAGCCGCTTCATCCCTTCCGCAACGGCGCCGGAGCTGACGAGCACCACTTCCTTGCCGAACTCGCGAAGCCGCGCGATCTGCGCCGCCCAGCGCGCGATCGCCGTTTCGTCCAGGCCCCTGCCCTCGTCGGTGACGAGCGACGAGCCGACCTTGACGACGATGCGATGCGCATCGCGCACGGCGCCGACGTGACGGTCGTCGGGCGAGGCCGCGACCATACCGTCCGCCTCATCGCCGGGGCGGCTCGCCGCTTCGTCAGCCATGCTCGCCACCTTCGAGCGGCGACTCGAATCGAACGTCGCGCTCCTCGTTCTCCTTCGGTCTCGCCGCGTCGAGCCAGTCGGAGATCGCCAGGCACAACCGATCGCAACCCTCGTGCGTCAGCGCCGAGATCGAAAACACGCGTTCCACCGGGATCGCGTTGCGGCCGCGGCCCCGGTACCGGGTGACGAAGTCGTCGATTCGCTGTTGACGCTCGTCGGGCGCGACCATGTCGATCTTGTTCAGCACCAGCCAACGCGGCTTCTCGGCGAGCGACGGGTCGTAGCGGCGCAATTCGCCGACGATCGCGCGTGCCTCGCGCACCGGGTCGGCCTGCGGGTCGAATGGAGACAGATCGACCAGGTGCAACAGCAGCCGCGTGCGCTGCAGGTGACGCAGGAACTGATGCCCGAGGCCGGCGCCTTCGGCGGCGCCTTCGATGAGTCCCGGGATGTCGGCGATGACGAAGCTGCGCTCGGGGCCGACGCGAACGACGCCGAGGTTCGGATGCAGCGTCGTGAACGGGTAGTCGGCGATCTTCGGGCGCGCGTTGCTCACCGCGGCGATGAAGGTCGACTTGCCCGCGTTCGGCATGCCGAGCAGTCCGACGTCGGCGAGCACCTTCAGTTCGAGCCGCAGGCGGCGGTGCTCGCCTTCCTGCCCCGGCGTCGACTGGCGCGGCGCGCGGTTGGTGCTCGACTTGAAGCGCAGGTTGCCCAGCCCGCCTGCACCGCCGCGAGCCAGCATCGCGACCTGGTCGTGCTCGACGAGGTCGGCGAGCGTTTCGCCGGTGTCCTCGTCGAAGACCTGCGTGCCCACCGGCACGCGCAGGCGGATGTCTTCGGCGGCTGCGCCGTACTGGTCGGCGCCGCGGCCGCGCTCGCCGTTCCTTGCGAGGAACTTGCGCTGATAGCGATAGTCGACGAGCGTGTTGATGTTGCGGTCGGCCACCGCAAAGACGCTGCCGCCGCGCCCGCCGTCGCCGCCGTCGGGACCGCCGCGCGGCACGAATTTCTCGCGCCGGAACGACACCGCGCCGGCACCGCCGTTGCCGCCGGCCACCTCGATGCGCGCTTCGTCGATGAATTTCATGGGGTGATGCAAAAGCCCCGCCAGGCGGGGCTTTCGTGGCACAAACCCCGCCAGGCGGGGCTTTCGTGATGCGCCGGCGCCACGGCGCGCCCCGCCGGGGAGCTTATTGAACCGGCTCGATGCTGACCGTGCTGCGACGAAGCGGGCCCTTGACGCCGAACTTCACGTGCCCGTCGACCAGCGCGAACAGCGTGTAGTCCTTGCCGACGCCTACGTTCTCGCCCGCATGAAAGCGCGTACCGCGCTGGCGCACGATGATCGACCCGGCCCGGACGGCCTCGCCGCCGTAGGCCTTTACGCCGAGCATCTTCGGTTGCGAATCGCGACCGTTTCGCGTGGAGCCGCCGCCCTTCTTCTGTGCCATTTCGTTTACTCCTGCGCCATCGTGGCCACGGCGGACGACTCGACGGGCTCGGCCGGTGCTTCGAGCGCGACCGGCTGGTCGGTCATCGCCTGGGCGTCCGCGCGTGCTTCGCCGAGCGCCGAAGCGATTCGGCCGATGAAGAGCTCGGTGTAGTTCTGCCGGTGGCCCTGTGTCTTGCGATAGTGCTTGCGGCGGCGCATCTTGAAGATGCGGATCTTCTCGCCCCGGCCCTGGGAAAGCACCGTTGCCGAGACCGTTGCGCCCGACACCAGCGGCGCGCCGACCGAGAGCTGGTCGCCTGCGCCGACCGCCAGCACCTGGTCGATCGTGATCTCCGCTCCGATGTCCGCCGGTATCTGTTCTACCCTGATCTTGTCGCCGGCAGCGACGCGATACTGCTTGCCGCCGGTTTTTATGACCGCGTACATTGGGAACTTCCTTTCGAGGGGAACCGGGAATTATGGCTGATTCCAGCCGACCGGTCAAAGAATGGGGCCGCCGACTATAATCGGCGCAAGTTCCCGCCCCACCGATGACTCCCCTCGAACTCTTCCCCGTCCTCGCGTCGGACCTCGCCGACACCGACCGCGTCATCCGCGAGCGGCTGGGGTCCGAGGTTCCGCTGATCCGCAACGTCGCCGACTACATCATCGGCGCCGGCGGCAAGCGCATGCGTCCGCTGCTCGTGCTGCTCGTCGCGCGCGCGCTCGGGCAGCAAGACAGCGACCGGGCGTCCCTGCTGGCCGCGGTCGTCGAGTTCATCCACACGGCGACGCTGCTGCACGACGACGTCGTCGACGAGTCGGAGCTGCGTCGCGGGCGCCGGACGGCCAACGCGATGTTCGGCAACGCCGCGTCGGTGCTCGTCGGCGACTTTCTCTATTCGCGCTCCTTCCAGATGATGGTCGACGTCGACGACATGCGCGTGATGAGCGTGCTCGCCGACGCGACCAACACGATCGCCGAGGGCGAGGTGCTGCAGCTGCTGAACTGCAACGACCCCGACACCGACGAGGCGCGCTACATGCAGGTGATCCGCTACAAGACGGCGCGCCTGTTCGAAGCGGCCTCGCAGCTTGGCGCGATGCTGTGCAAGGCCTCCGCCGAAGTCGAAGCGGCCGCTGCCGAGTACGGTCGGCGCCTCGGCACCGCGTTTCAGCTGATCGACGACGTACTCGACTACTCCGGTGTCACCGGGGACATCGGCAAGCAGGTCGGCACCGACCTGCGCGAAGGCAAGCCGACGCTGCCGCTGATCCACGTAATGGAACGCGGAACGCCGGCCGAGCGCGACCTCGTTCGCAAGGCGATCGAGCAAGGCTCCACCGACCAATTCGACCCCATCCTGAAGGCGATCCGGCGCACCGGCGCGCTCGACTACACGCGCGAGCGCGCACGGGATGAAGCGCAGGCGGCGCGCGACGCCGTTGCGGCGATGCTGCCGGCCTCGGCGGCTTCCGTGTACCGCGACGCACTGCTATACTTGACGGCTTACTCGATCGAGCGCGACCACTGAGATTGCGGTGGTGCGGAGGGCGGCCGGTCCCGACATCCGGGCCGTTTTTCCGGCGCGAGGCGGGTGCGAATCGCCGCTTCCTTTCCGGGTCCCGCGCCCGGTCGTGCACCGGAAGCGCATCGCGGGGTGTAGCTTAGCCTGGTAGAGCGCTACGTTCGGGACGTAGAGGCCGGAGGTTCGAATCCTCTCACCCCGACCACCTCAGTTCGCCGCGGGCTTGCCGGGCAATGGACCACGCGCCGGCAAGCGCCAGCGTAGCCAGACAAGCGGCTACGACCAGATCGGGCCAACCGTCCTGAGTTCCGAGGACGCCGACAGCAGCCAGGCCGACCGCGACGTTTCCCAACGCATCGTTGCGCGAGCAGATCCACGCCGAGCGCATGTTCGAGTCTCCCGCACGGTGCCGGTAGAGCATCAGCGCGACGCCCACGTTCACGTTGAGCGCGACGACCGCAATCAGCCCCATCGTCACCGGTTCGGGCGTGATGCCCGACACCAGGCTCCAGGCGGCGCGTCCGAGCACGAAGACGCCGAATGCGGCCATGGACGCCGCCTTCAACAGCGATGCGCGCGCCCGCCAGGCAATCGCCATCGACAGTACGGCGAGCGAGATTCCGTAGTTGGCCGCGTCGCCGAAGAAATCGATCGCATCGGCCAGCAGCGAAACCGAACCGGAGTGGTGGCTGCCCGCGATCTCCACGAAGAACATCGCGACGTTCAGGACGAGCGCAATCCACAGTACACGTCGATACCGCGGCGAGGCGGGCGGCGGGGGTTCGGGTGGACAGCAGCGGTCGGACACGGCTTCAAGGCTGCGGCTCGAAGTCCCAGAGTCGGTGGCCATCGAGCAGCAGCCGCGCGCGACTCTCGAGCGCATCCACGCGCACGGCCTGCGCCCGAAGCGCCGCGTCCAGTGCGAGACGGCGAGCGCGAAGCACTTCGGCGAAATCGGCCTCTCCCAGTTCGCGAGCACGAGCAACCCGCACGGCCGCCTGCGCCTGCAATTCCGCGCTGCGCTGCGCAGCCTGCCAACGGTTCTGGCCCGAACGCGCGGCGGAGAGCAGCGCGCCGACTTCCGCGTCGACCTGTCGTCGCTGCGCCTCGGCGCGCCGGCCCAGCGCTGCCGCTCGCGCGAGGCTCGCGTCGGCTGCAGCACGACGCGCCTCGCCGCCGAACGGGATCGACACGAACACGCCCAGGATGCGTTCCCCGCCCGCGCGCTCGCTGCCGTACTGCACGCCCATCGTCGGATCGGGGCGGCGATCGGCGAGCGCGCGTTGCGCCTCGGTTTGCGCGCTCACCGCGGCCGCGAGCGCGCCGCGCAACGCATGGTTTTCCTTCAGCGCATCCTGCGCGAGCGCCCTGAAGTCGTCGGCGGGCTCGGGCGGCTCGGGCAGTTCCTGCGGCGACGCGACGTCGGCAAGCACGGGGAATTCGCGCGCGAGCGTCACCGCGGCACGCTCGGCAAGGTCGGCGGCAATGCGGCGGGCGGCTTCGGCCTGCTCCGCTTCGGCGGCGGCCTGCGTCTCTTCGAGCCCGGATGCGTCGCCCAACTCGCGCCGGCGGGCGACCGCGGCGGCTTCGCGGGCGGCGAGTTCCGCCTGGCGCGCCAGCAACTGAGCGCTCTGGCGCTCGCGAAGCATCGCGTACCACAGCCCGAGCACCCGACGCGACGCCTCGTGCCGCGCGTCGCCGAGCGCGATCTCGGATTCGGCGATGCGTTCGGTTCCCAGCCTGCGATCGAGCTCCGCCTTGCCGGGCAAACGCACCCCGCGCTCGAGCGACAGGCTCCACTCGTTGAAGCGGTCGTTGGCCCCGACCTCGTTCACGCGGCGGCGCTGGTAATCGGCGCGCGTCGACCATTCGTGCGGACCTGCGGCGAGCCGACGACGTTCGGCGACGGCAGCTTCGAGCAGTGCCGCGGCGGCCTGAACGTTCGGCGCATCTTCGATCGCCGCGCGCACGCGCTCGGCGGAAGGCAGCTCGAGCGGGTAGGCATCGGCCGGGCGCATCGGCGCCTGCTGCGCCAGCACGGCGCCGGCCGCCCCCGCACCGAACGACACTGCGACCAGCATTCGGAGGAGCCGGCGCGTCACGATTTCGCTCCGGTCGTCGTGCGCTTGTTCAGGCTTCCTGATTCGATCATCGGACAGATCCAGTAGTAGACGTTCGCCTCGCCGAGCGACGCGTGCAAGCGTCCGAGCAGCGCATGTGCCGCTGCTTCGTCGACGGCGAGTTCGAAGCGCACCCGTCGCCCCCTGCCCCGCACGCGCTCGCTCGGCGCCTCGAATCGCAACTCGGGGCCGTGCCCGGATGCCGCGCTGGACGTGAAGCCGGCGGCGAGCTCGGGCGACTCGAGCAGCAGGTCGGCGAGCGTTTCCTCGAGCGTCACGGGGGCGATCAGCGTCAGCAGCACGCGGGAGGCCATCGGCGGCGAGCCGCGCGGCAGGTCGTAGCCTTCGATCATTCGCGCGTCTCCTGGGCGATCGCATCGGAGCGGTTCTCGGCGCCCTGCACTGCTGTCCCGTCGTCGCGCCGCGTGGCTGCCTGAACCCTCGAAGCCGCGAGCGGGGCCGCACGCTCGCCGGGCGTCTCGTGCGACTCGTCGGCGCGCAACCGCTTCGCGCCGTTCTCCACGCCGAAACGACGAAACAGGATCGGAAAGAGCAACAGCGTCAGCAGCGTCGACGTAGCCAGGCCGCCGATGACGACGATCGCCAGCGGCCGCTGGATCTCGGAGCCCGGCCCCGTGGAGAACAGCAGCGGCACCAGCCCGAAGGCCGCGATCGACGCGGTCATCAGCACCGGCCGCAGGCGCCGGCGGGCGCCTTCGGTGACGACCTGGTCGATCGGCATCCGATGCTCGAGCAACTGGTTGAAATGCGCCACCAGCACGACGCCGTTGAGCACCGCGATGCCCAGCAGCGCGATGAACCCCACCGAAGCCGGCACCGAAAGGTATTCGCCGGAGGCGAGCAGCGCGAAGACGCCGCCGACCATCGCGAACGGCACGTTCGCCAGGACGAGCGCCGCCTGCCGCACCGAGTGGAAAGTGGAGAACAGCAGCAGGAAGATCAGCAGCAGCGCCACCGGAACGACGACGGCCAGGCGTGCGGCGGCGCGCTGCTGGTTCTCGAACTGGCCGCTCCACTCGATGCGGTAGCCCGTCGGCAGCGACACTTCGGAGTCGATGCGTGCGCGCGCCTCGTCGACGAAGCCGACGAGATCGCGCCCGCGCACGTTCGTGCGGATCGTCACGTAGCGCGCCGCGTTCTCGCGCTCGATCTTCACGGGTCCGTCTACGCGCTCGATGCTCGCCACTGCGGACACCGGCACCGCCTTGCCGTCGGGCAACGCGATGCGCAGGTCGCCGAAGCGCGCGGCGCTGGCGCGCACGTCCTCGCCGGCGCGCAGCAGGATCGGCACCCGCCATCCGGTTTCCATCACGGCGCCGGACGGCTGCCCCTCGATCAGCGCGCGCAGGCTCGCCTGCAGCTCGTCCACCGAAAGCCCCAGGCGCCCCGCCGCGAGCCGGTCGATGCGCACCTGCAGGTACTGCACGCCCTCGTTGCGCGCGGTGAAGACGTCCTCGGCGCCCGGAATCCCGTTGAGCAGCGCCTCGATGCGCGACGCGACGGCGCCGAGCTCGGCGAGATCCGAACCGAACACCTTGATCGCGACGTCGCCGCGCACGCCGGTGAGCATCTCCGAGATGCGCATCTCGATCGGTTGCGTGAACGACCCCTCCAGCCCCGGGAATCCGTCGACCACCTTGCGCAGTTCGTCGGTGAGCCAGGCCTTGTCGGGCACGCGCCATTCGGCGATCGGCTTCAGCACCAGATAGCTGTCGGTCTCGTTCAAGCCCATCGGATCCAGCCCGAGTTCGTCGGAACCGGACCGGGCGACGATGCTGCGCACCTCGGGCACCCGGTCGAGGATCGCCCGCTGCACGCGCGCATCGACGGCGATCGTCTGCGCCAGGCTGATCGACGGCAGCTTCTCGAGCTGCATGATGACGTCGCCCTCGTCCATCGTCGGCATGAAGCTCTTGCCCAGCAGCGTGTACGCGCCGCCGGCGGCGACGAGAAGCGCGACCGCCACGCCGAAGACGAACTTCGCGTTGCGAAGCGACCAGCCGAGCACCGGGACGTAGAGCGCGTCGAGCTTGCGAACGAGCCACGGCGCGTGGCCGTGTCCGCGCCGCAGCAGCAGCGAAGCGAGCACCGGGATCACCGTGAGCGCGAGCACGAGCGACGTCGACAGTGCGTAGACGATCGACAGCGCCACCGGCTTGAAGAGCTTGCCCTCGAGCCCCTGCAGCGACAGCAGCGGGACGAAGACGATGACGATGATCGCCACGCCCGAGACCACCGGCACCGCGACTTCGCGAACGGCGCGGTAGACGACGTGCAGCATCGGCAGCCGTTGCTGCGCGCCGCCCTCCGCCAGCCGGCTCTCGATGTTCTCGACGACGACGACTGCGCCGTCGACGAGCAGCCCGATGGCGATCGCCAGGCCGCCCAGGCTCATCAGATTCGCCGACAGCCCCGTGTAGCGCATCAGCACGAAGGTGCCGAGCGCGGCCAGCGGCAGCGTCAACGCGACGACGAACGCGGCGCGCAGGTTGCCGAGGAACGCGAGCAGCAGCGCGAGCACGAGCACGATCGCCTCGAGCAGCGCCTTCGATACCGTGCCCACCGCGCGGTCGACCAGCGCCGAGCGGTCGTAGAACGGGCGGATCGTCGTTCCCTGGGGCAGCGACGGCGCGAGCGCGGCCAGGCGCTGCTGGACGCCGTCGATCACCTGCTGCGCGTTGGCGCCGCGCAGTCCGAGCACGAGTCCCTCGACCGCCTCCTCGCCGTCGCGCGTGACCGCGCCGTAGCGCGTGAGACTGCCGATGCGCACGTCGGCGACATCGGCCACCCGCACCGGAACGTCGCCAGGCGTGGCGATGACGATCTCGCCGAGTTCCGCAACGCTGCCGATCGCGCCTTCGGTACGAACGATCAGCACCTCCTCGCCCTCGACGATGCGTCCGGCGCCGTCGTTGCGGTTGTTGCGTTCGATGGCACCGCGCAGGTCGTCGAGGCCGAGGCCGCGCACGGCCAGCAACTGCGGATTCGGCACCACCTCGTAGCTGCGAACGAAACCACCGAGGCTGTTGACGTCGGCCACGCCGCGCACGGTGCGCAACTGCGGGCGCACGACGCGATCGAGCAGCGTGCGCTTCTCCTCGAGCGACAGCGGACCCTCGATGGTGAACATGAACAGATCGCTCAGCGGCGTCGTGATCGGCGCCAGCCCGCCGCTCGCCTGCGTCGGCAGCAGTTCGCTAGCGGCGCCGAAGCGCTCGGCCACCTGGTTGCGCGCCCAGTAGATGTCGGTGCCGTCGTCGAAGTCGACCGTGATGTCGGTGATGCCGTATTTCGAGACCGCGCGCAGCAGTCGCTGGTGCTCGATGCCGAGCAGTTCCTGCTCGATCGGAATCGTGATCCGGCTCTCGACCTCCTCGGGCGTCATGCCGGGCGCCTTGACGATGATCTTGACCTGCGTGGTCGAGACGTCGGGGAAGGCGTCGATCGGAAGCTCGCGCAGCGCAACGACGCCTGCTCCCACCAGCAACGCGGTCAGCACCAGGACGAGCAGGCGCTGCGTCAGCGAGAAGTCGACGAGACGGGCGAGCATGCTGCGTCTTCCTACTTCGCTGCCGGCGCTGCACCCGGCGCGGGGGCGGAAGCGGACGCCCCCAGCGCCGCCTTCAGCTGGCTCGCGCCCGAGCTCACGACGGGTTCGCCGTCCTGCAATGCCGCCTGCACGACGACGTCGCGCCCCAACTCGCCCATCGGAACGGCGGGAACGACGACATAGCTGTCGCCGCGCACCGCGAACACCGCCGGGCTCGACCCGCCTGCGCCCAGGCGCACGAGCGCCGCTGCGGGAACCGCCCAGCTGCGCTCTGCGGACTGCGCCGCTCCGCCCGCCTCGATCTCCGCTTCGACGTGCTGGCCCGGGCCGAGCGCGGTCAGTCCCGAGTCGAGGCGTGCACGCACCAGGACCGTCTGCGCGTCGCCGACGGCGCGCCCCACCGCCACGACGCGCCCGGCGGCACCCGCCACCGGCACGCGCACGGCCGCTCCGATCGAGACGCGCGACGCCGCTGCGATCGGCACGTCGATCTGCAACTCGAGCGGATCGAGACGAGCGATGCGGAACAACGTCGTGGCCGCGTCGATCCGCTGGCCGGGGTGCACGTCCTGCGTCAGCACGACGCCGGCCATCGGCGCGACGAGCTCGAAGTTGCCGGCCGACAGCGGACGTATGCCGGACAGGGCGAGCAGGTTGCGCTTCTCGGCCAGCGCAGCCTGCGCCTGCCTGTCGGCGGCGCGACTCCCGTCCACACGCGACTCGGCGACCAGGCCTTCGGCGAGCAGCCGCTCGTCGCGCGCGAGCACGCGCTGCGCACGCTCGCGCTCGGCGCCCGCCTGCGCGAGGTCGCGCTGCAGCGCGAGCAACTCGGCGCTGACCACACGCGCCAGCGGCTGGCCTTCCTTCACCGTGTCGCCGACGCCCACGCGCACCTCGGTGACCAGGCCGCCGATGGGCGTGGCGACGAAGCGCTGCTGCGCATTGGGCACCTGCAGGTGTGCGGGCAGATGCGAGAGGCGATCCGAAGCCGCCGGCCGCGCGGGAGCCGTTTCGATGCCGAGCGCGGCGAACTGCTTCACCGGCAGCGTCGGCGCGTCGTGCGCAGCGATCGCCTGCGAAGCGAGGACCGCGGCGGCGACGAGCGCCGCCGTTTGCGGAACCGACCTAAGAAGGCGAACAGAGAGAACGGGAGAGTGATTCATCGAAGAGCGCCGTGGGCAAGTGAGCGCGGCGAGGCGGCACCGATCCGGCGCCGCTTCCTTCACCACGCGAATCCGGCGAGTATTGTCTCGCAGTGCTGAACCGAAGCTGAACGCGCTCGCCGCGAGCCGGCTGCGCTACGATCGGCCCGAACCCGACCGGAGGAATCGATGGACTTCGCCTACACCCCGAAGGTCGAGGAACTGCGCCGGCGCGTGCGCGAATTCCTCGACGACCACATCGTCCCGCGCATCCGCCAGTGGCGCGACGAGGTGCACGCAGGACGATACCCGGTGTCGTTCATGGAAGACCTGAAGGCGCTGGCGAAGGCCGAAGGTTTGTGGAACCTGTTCCTGCCGGCGCTCGCCGACGACGAGCCGGGGACGCGGCTGACCAACCTCGAATACGCCCCGCTGGCCGAGATCATGGGGCGCGTTTCGTGGTGCTCGGAGGCCTTCAACTGCAGCGCGCCGGACACCGGCAACATGGAGTTGCTGCACATGTTCGCCACGCCCGAACAGCGCCAGCGGTGGCTGGTTCCGCTGCTGAACGGCGAGATCCGCTCCGCATTCGCGATGACCGAACCCGACGTCGCGTCATCCGACGCGACGAACATCACGACGTCGATCCGACGCGAAGGCGACGACTACGTGATCGACGGGCGCAAGTGGTTCATCACGAACGCGGCGCACCCGAATTGCCGCATCCTCATCGTGATGGGCAAGACGGACCCCGACGCCGAGCGCCATCGCCAGCAGACGATGGTGCTCGTGCCGCACGACACGCCCGGTCTCGAGGTCGTGCGCAACATCACCACCGTCAACCACGTCGCGCCCGAAGGCCACTGCGAGATCGTCTTCCGCAACGTGCGCGTGCCGGTCACCAACCGGCTGGGCGAGGAAGGCAGCGGGTTCGCCCTGGCGCAGGCGCGGCTCGGCCCGGGGCGAATCCACCACTGCATGCGCTCGATCGGTGCCGCCGAACTCGCGCTCGAGTTGATGACCGAGCGCGCGCAGGAGCGCAAGACCTTCGGCAGGTACCTGTACCAGCACGGCAGCGTCGGCGAGTGGATCGCCCGTTCTCGCATCGAGATCGACCAGGCGCGACTGCTCGTGCTGAAGACGGCGTGGATGATCGACCGCGTGGGCGCAAAGGGCGCGCGCAAGGAAATCTCGATGATCAAGGCGCTCGTGCCGGCGATGCACACGACCGTCGTCGATCGCGCGATGCAGGTATTCGGCGCGATGGGCATCAGCCCCGACACGCCGTTGGCCGACTCGTGGACCTGGGGCCGGGCGCTTCGCTTCGCCGACGGGCCCGACGAGGTGCACCTGCAGTCGATCGCGCGCATGGAGGTCGGCGCGAGCAAGGCCACGCTCGGGGCGACGGCCGACTACCTGACGCCGCCGACGCGCTGACCTACGCTGACCTACGCTGATCCGACGCGGGCAAAGGCGCGGGCCGTCTGCCGCGGGCGCGCCGATGCGCAGCCCCGCTTCGCGGGG
>JAEWFA010000008.1 GCA_023389055.1 Pseudomonadota bacterium
GACGACGGCTGGATCCACGCAGGCACCGCGCGACTGCTCGCGCGGCCGGAGGTTCGCGACAGCTTCGGGCTGCCGCCCGCCGTTGCCGCGAGCATCGAACTGCCGCTCGCCGCCGTTCGCGGTGCACGCAATTCGCAGCCTGCAGCCGTGGCGCCGGTGATTCCCTTCGAACGCAGGGCGCCGAGATGCTGACGCTCGCGCGCCTCGAACGACTGCCCCTCTTCTCGTGTCCGTTCCGCGCGATGTTCGTCGCGACAGCGCTGTGGGCTACCGTGGGCATCGCGGTTTCGGGCGCAGCCTTTTCGCTCGGCTACCCGATGCCTGGCGTCGTCGGCGGCGTGCTGGCGTGGCATGCGCACGAGTTGATGTTCGGCGTCGGGCTCGCGGCGATCGCCGGCTTCGTGCTCACCGCGGTTCCCGAGTTCACCGACACGCCACCGCTGCGCGCACGCGTTTCGGTTGCGATCGCATCGACGTGGGTGGCGGCGCGCGTCGCATTCTGGCTTTCACCGATCATCGGCCCATGGCCCGCGGCGGCCGCCGAGATCAGCTTCGCGGTTACGCTGCCGGCGCTGCTCGGCGCGCGGCTGCTGCGCGATCCGCAGCGCCGTCACCGGGGCTTCTTCTGGGGACTGGCGGCTTTTGCGTTCGTCACCGCCGGTTTCTGGTTCGACGTGCTGCGCGGCGACTGGCCGATGCGCTGGATCCAGGCCGCACTCGACGTGATGTCGATCCTCGTCGTCGTCGCGATGAGCCGCATCTCGATGCGCATCGTGAACGATGCGCTCGATGCGCGCCGCCCGGGCGCGGGCGGGGGAGCCGGCGGGCAGGGGGTCACTGGCGCGAGCGTCGACGCGGCCCACGACGACCTGCCTGAATACCGCGCGCGACCGCCGCGTCGCAACCTGGCGATCGTCGTCATTGCGCTGCACGCGCTCGCAAGCTTCGTCGCGCCCGGGTCGCCGGTCACCGGCTGGATCGCGCTCGCCACCGCGGCGGCGGTGTTGAACCTGCTGAACGACTGGCACGTCGGACGCGCATTGTTCGGGCGCTGGGCGTCGATGCTGTATGCGGTCTACTGGACGATCGCGCTCGGGTATGCGTGGATCGGCGCAGCGCTGCTCGGCGCTCCGATCGCTGCGAGCGGCGGCACCCACCTGCTCACGATCGGCGGAATGGGCCTGTCGATCTACGCGGTGCTGAACATCGCCGGTCGCATGCACGCCGGCCGGCCGCTCGACGAGCGGCTCTGGACACCGATCGGCGCCGCGCTGCTGGTTGCCGCCGCATTGATGCGCGCGGCAGCCGGCATCGCCGATGCGCCGGCGCACGCGCTCGTGACGCTGTCGTCGCTCGCGTGGATCGCGGCGTGGGCTCTCGTGCTCGTGCATCTCGGTCCCGCGTGGTGGGGACGGCGCATCGACGGCGGCAGTGGATGCGAGGAGTGGGTCGCGCCCGAGTTACGCAGCGCACCGGCGCCGCGCTGCGATCCTGCGGTGCCCGGGTTGGGTGCGCAGCGCTGAGTTGCTCGGTTTGTGGGGGTGGCGCGGCGGCGCGGCGCGGCGTAGCGCGTGGCGGCCGGTTTTGCTGCAAACCACTGCGTTCTGGGCCAGAGAACAACTTCCGCAGCCAAGAATGCAGCGTTTCACAGCGTCTTACGCTCGGACTCGGTTCCGTAGACGGGTTGACGTCCTTGTCCTCGACGTAAACGGAGGTGCGGCGACGCAACGTTGACCGTCTGCGCCTTGCCGACCGCCGACAGCGTAGCGGTGCCGCGGTTAGACGGCGGCTGTCCGCGCTGCGTTCGGCGCGGCAGCGCGGCAGTACTGCGTTCAGCGCGGCGCCGGTGCGGCTCGGCGCAGTGGCGCCGCGGTTTGCTGCAAACCGCAGCATTTTAGTCCGCGGAGCAGCTTCCACAGGCAGGAATGCAGCCTTTCACAGTGTTCTACGCGTCGACACCGCTCGGTAGACTGGTGGACGTTTCGGTCCTCGACGCACCGTCCTCGGGCTTGACCCGTTTCCGAGGACAGTTGCCGTTTTCTTCCTCCCTCGCCCACTGATCCGCCCGACCGCAGAGCCCCCCCGATCTACACGCCTCCACAGCTTCGCCGCCCGTCACTCACCACGTATCGATGAACCGCCCCGCACCCCGCGCACCGTCCTGCGCGCGACCCCCGCCAGCAGCGCTCGCCAACCCCTTCACCACCCAGTCGCGCGTCTGCGCCGGGTCGATCACCGCGTCGATCTCGAGCGCTTCGGCCATGTTCATCGCTTCGCCGCGCTCGTAGTGGCGCGCGACGAGCTGCTGGAACAGCGCTTCGCGCTCGGTGCCTTCGGCGACGGCCTCGAGCTCCTTGCGATAGCCGAGTCGTACCGCGCCTTCGAGTCCCATCGCACCGAACTCTCCGGTAGGCCAAGCGACCGTGAACACCGGCGAATGAAAGCCCCCCGCCGCCATCGCCATCGCGCCGAGCCCGTACCCCTTGCGCAGCACCACGGCGAACAACGGAACGCGCAGCGCGGCGCCGATGACGAACAGCCGGCTCGCGTGTCGCACGTGCGCCCGCGCCTCGATGTCGGGACCCACCATGAATCCGGGCGTGTCGATCAGCGAGACGATCGGCAGGCCGTGCGCGTCGCACAACTGCAGGAAGCGCGCGAGCTTGTCGGCGGCATCGGTGTCGATCGCGCCGGCGAGATGCAGCGGGTTGTTCGCGACGAGCCCGATCGGCGTGCCCTCGATGCGCGCAAGCGCAGTGTGAATACCGGCGCCGAAGCCCGCGCGCAGTTCGATCAGGCTGTCGACGTCGACGAGGCCGCGCATCGCGTCGCGTGTGTCGTATACGCGCAGCCGGTTCTCCGGAACCGCGTCGCGCAGCACAGCCGCGTCGGGCGCCTGCCATTTCGCGAAGCTGCCCTGGAACATCGACAGGTAGCGTCGGGCCACGGCGACCGCCGCCGCCTCGTCGTCGACCAGCACGTCGACGACGCCGTTGGTGGCCTGCACGGTGGCAGGGCCGATTTCGTCCGGGCGGAACACGCCGAGACCGCCGCCCTCGATCATTGCCGGCCCGCCCATGCCGATGTTCGAGTCTCGCGTCGCGACGATGACGTCGCAGCAACCGAGCAACGCCGCGTTGCCGGCGAAGCAGCGGCCCGACACGATGCCGACGACCGGCGCGCGCCCGCTCAGCCGCGCGAAGCTCGCAAAGCTGCGCAGGTGCAGTCCCGCAACCACCGGAACGTAGACGTCGCCCGGCCGTCCGCCTCCGCCCTCGGCGAACAGCACGAGCGGCAGTCGCTCGCCGAAGGCGATCTCCAGCATGCGGTCGGTTTTCGCGTGATTTCGCATTCCCTGCGTGCCTGCGAGCACCGTCGCGTCGTAGGCGAGGACGACGGTTCGCGCGCGCTCGGCGTCGAAGACGTCGCCGTTGACGGAACCGATTCCGGTGATCATTCCGTCGGCGGGCGTGTTGGCGATCAGGTCGTCGAGCGATCGACGGCTGCGCTGCGCCGCGACGGCGAGCGCGCCGTATTCCACGAAGCTGCCGGCATCGCAGAGATCGGCGACGTTCTCGCGTGCCGTGCGCTGCCCGCGCGCCCGTCGGCGCGCCACCGCTTGCGGGCGGGCCGCGTCGAGCAGCAGCGAATGCCGATCGAGAACGCGCTGCAGGTCGGCGCGGATGCCGCCGGGCTTTTGCGACTGCGACGCCTCGTCGGTCGAGTATTCGACTTCGCCCGGCTCGATCCACAGCAGAGGCTGCCCCTCGGCGACCTGCTCACCGACGGCAATGCGCAGTCCGCGCAGGCGTCCGGCGCACGGAGCGACGATCAAGTGCTCCATCTTCATCGCCTCGACGACGACGAGCGCCTGACCCTCGCGAACCCGCTCGCCCTCGCGCGCCGCGATCTCGACGAGGCGCGCCGCCATCGGCGCGCGCAGCGCGACCAGCCCGGTGCCGGACATGCGTTCAGAGATCCTTCAGCAGGCGGCGCAGCATCTTCCCCGAACCGGTCGCGGGCAGCGACTCGCAGAAGACGACCTCGCGCGGCGCCTTGTACACCGCCATGTTCGCGCGCGCCCACTGCGCGATGTCGGTTTCGCTGACGGTACCGGCGGCGCCCGCCTTCAGCACGACGAAGGCCTTCGGGACCTCGCCTTTCTCGGGATCGGGCATGCCGATGACGCCGGCCTGCGCGACCGCCGGATGCCGCACGAGGATCGACTCGACCTCCTCCGGAAAGACGCTGTAGCCGGAGACCTTGATCATCTCCTTGAACCGTCCTTCGAAGGTGAGGTAGCCGTCGTCGTCGAGATGGCCGATGTCGCCGGTGTGCAGCCAGCCGTCGCGCAGCACCTGCGCCGTCGCATCGGGGCGGTTGCGATAGCCGGCGAAGACTCCGGGCCCGCGGATCAGGATCTCGCCCGATTCCCCGACCGGACGCGACGCGCCGGTCGCAGGATCGACGATGCGGATCTCGTTGCCCGGCACCGGCTTGCCGTGCGTGCCCCACCGGATGGCGTCGGCCGGCATGTACGTGTCCATCGTGTGCGTCTCGGACAGTCCGTACGCGGCCTCGAAGGAAACGCAGTTCGGCGCGAACTGGCGCCATCGTCGCGCAATCGTCTCGGTGAAGGTGATGCCGAAGCTCGTCACCGGGTTCACGCGCAGGCTCGACAGGTCGAACTCCTGCGCGTCGGGAAGCTGCATCGCGGCGACGTTCATCGGCGCGATGCTGTACCACCACGTGACGCGATGCTTTTCGATCGCCTGCATCACGGCACGCGCATCGAAGCGGTACAGCAGCACGGTAGTGGCGCCCGCGTACACGGGGATGTCCACGCCGGTGAGCATTCCGGCGATGTGGTACAGAGGAGCCACCGCGAGCAGCACGTCGTCCTGCGACACGCGATAGCCGTCGACGGATACCGCGGTCTTGTAGCGCGCGTTGCCGTGCGACAGCATCGCGCCTTTGGGCAAACCGGTCGTGCCCGAGGTATAGGTAATCAGCGCGATCTCCTCCAGGCCCACGTCCACCTGCGGCGGTGCCGCGCCGGTTCGGGTGGCGGCGAGGAAGTCTTCGACCTTGCCCGCGTCGGCGATCGGCGCTGCACCTTCGCGCCTCAGGCGGCGCATCGCCCGCAGTTCCTCCGGCACGTCGATGGACGGCGTCTGCGGCAGCAGATCGTCGTAATGCACGACGAAGACATGCTCGAGCGCGGTGTTCCCACGCACCTTCGCGACGACATCGAGCAGGGGCGCGGCGGCGACCAGCACGCGCGCCTTCAGGTCGTCGAGCTGGTAGCGCAGCTCGTGCTCGCGGCTGAGCGGGCCGCACGGACAGACGATGGCGCCGATCTTCTGGATCGCGTAATGCGCGATCACGTATTGCGGGCAGTTCTGCAGGTACAGCGCCACCGGCTGCGCGCGCTCGACGCCCAGCTGCACGAGACGTGCTGCGAACGCGTCACTCGCGCGATCGAGTTCGCCCCAGGACAGCGCCGCGCCGTACCAGAGAAACGCGGGATGATCCGGGCGCCGGTGGGCATGCTGCCGCAGCATCTCGTGCAGCGGCCGTTCTCGTTGCTGTTGCGTCATTTTTTCAACGTCCGGCGAGCAGGCGTTCGACGTCTGCGTCGTCGACCTGCTCGAAATGCTCGTAGTGCAACGACACCGCGCGGAAGTCCTCGGGCGCCTCCAGGCAGACTACCTCGTCGGCATAGGGGCTCACGCGCTCCAGGCTCTCCGGCGCGGCAACCGGAACCGCGCAGATCAGGTGCGACGGCGAGCGTGCCCGCGTCGCGTGCAACGCGGCGATCATCGTCGACCCGGTGGCCAGCCCGTCGTCGACGACGATCGTAATGCGGCCCTGCGGGTCGATCGGCGGACGGCCCGCCCGATAGCGTTCGCGGCGCTGGCGCAGCAACTCGAGCTGGTCGTGCTTCTCGTGCTCGAGCCACATCGGGTCGACGCTGTGCGCCGCCTCCGGCGAGGCCCAGTGCATCCCTCCCTCCTCGTCGATCGCGCCGAGCGCGAGCTCGCGCTGATACGGCGCGCCGATCTTGCGTACGAGAACGACGTCGAGATCGCCGCCGAGCGCCTGCGCGATGCGTCGCCCCATCGGAACCGCGCCCCGGGGGATCGCCAGCACCAGAGCGGACTTGCCCGAGAACGACTCCAGCGCCCTGGCGAGCCGATCGGCTGCATCGTTGCGATCGCGGAACATTCGGATGTCCTCCTGTCGAAAGGGAACGCCGCCGGGAATTTCAGCTTCGGTTCAGCCCGGTACGTCGATACTGCACGCAATCGTCATACAGGAGGATCACCCATGTCGAGATCCCGAAGACTCATTCTTGCGATGGCCGCCGTCTCGGTCGCCACGGCAGCCACGGTCGGCGTCGATTTCGCGCAGGCCGACTCCCGCGTGAAGCGATCGGAGGTGCGCGAGTTGCGCGAAGCAGGCAAGATCCTGCCGATGGAAGACATCCTCGCACGCGTACGGACCGCGCAACCCGGGCAGGTCGTCGAGATCGAGCTCGATCGCGAGGACGGGCGCCTGGTCTACGAAGTGAAGCTGATCGACGACGCCGACGCGATCCACAAGCTCGAGCTCGATGCGTCCACCGGCGAGGTGCTGCGGCGCTCGCGGAAATGACGTGCGCCTGCTGATCGCCGAGGACGACGAGCAGCTCGCGGCGCGCCTGCGCGAGCGGCTGGCGCGCGAGGGCTACGCGGTCGACGTCGCCCACGACGGCGTCGACGCCGGCCACCTTGGCGCCACCGAGCCGTACGACGCGATCGTCCTCGATCTCGGGCTACCCGCACGCACGGGTCTGGAGCTGCTGGCCGACTGGCGTGCGGCCGGCAACCGGGTTCCGGTGCTCATCCTCACCGCCCGCGACGGCTGGAGCGATCGGGTCGACGGTCTTCGCGCCGGCGCCGACGACTACCTGGGCAAGCCTTTCCACACCGAGGAGCTCGTCGCCCGGATCCACGCACTGCTGCGCCGCGCGGCGCCGGCGGCCGACGTCGCGCTGCGTGCGGGTCCATGGCGGCTGGACGAGGCGCGACAATGCCTCGTGCACGACGACGGACACGAGCCATCGCTCACGGCCACCGAGTTCCGGCTGCTGCGCTACTTCATGCGTCATCCCGGACAAGTGCTGTCGAAGACGCGTCTCGCCGAGCACGTCTATGAATACGACGCCGACCGCGACAGCAACGTGATCGAGGTCTACGTGCGCCGGCTGCGCTCGCTGCTGGGCGCCGAACGCATCGAGACGCGGCGTGGGCAGGGGTACGTGTTTCGCGTTGACGAATGAGCTCGCTGCGCAACCGGCTCACGCTCGCGCTGACGCTGGTGCTGGCGGCGATGGCGGCGCTGCTGGCGATCGGACTGCAGCACTTCCCCCGCGAGCTCGTCGAACGATACGTCGCGTCTCGCCTGGAGCACGACGCCGAGATGCTGTACGTCCATCTCGACGAGGCGCCCGACCCGGCCGCTGCGGCGAGCGATGCGCTCGGCGGCGAGTACGCGCTGCCGCTGTCGGGCCACTACTTCGTCGCGAATCGCACGCCGCGCGCCGGCGACGGCGACGCCGGGCGCGAGGAAACGATCCTGTCGCGCTCGCTGTGGGACGAGGATTTTCCGGTCGCGCCGCTGGCGCGAACCGGCGAGCGCACGATGCGCCGCGCCGGCCCCGCGGGGCAGATGCTGCTCGCCTACACGCGTCGCTTCTCGGGCGCCGATGCCGAATGGACGATCACCGTCGCCGAGGACGTCACGGGCCTCGACGCGTCGATCGCTCGCTTCCGTCGCCTGCTGCTGTCTTCGATGCTCGTCGCGCTGCTCGCGCTGGCCTGGCTGCAGCGCGCGATCGTCGTTCGCGGACTCGCGCCGCTTGCGCGCGCGGTCGAGGCGTGCCGCAGGCTCGAGCGAGGCGAAAGGGCTTCGGTGCCCAGCGCGGCGCCCGACGAGGTGCGCCCGATGCTCGAGGCGGTCGACCGCCTGGTGCATCACCAGACGCAACGCCTGTCGCGCGTGCGGCACGCCGCCGGCAATCTGTCGCATGCCCTGAAGACGCCGCTGGCGGTGCTCGCGCAGATCGCCGACGAGCGCGACGCGACCGGCGACTCGCCGGCTGCCTGCGCGATCCGCGAGCAGGTCGAATCGATGCGCGCCACGATCGAGCGCGAGATGCGCCGCGCGCGGCTTGCCGGCAGCGGCGTGCGCTCCGAAGGCTTCGACGCCCGCACCCAGCTGCAGGCGCTCGCCGAGGCGCTGGGACGCCTGCACGCCGCTCGCGCATTGCACATCGACGTCGTCTCGCCCGCAAAGCGGTTCGCGCTCGATCGCGAGGACATGCTCGAGCTGTTCGGCAACCTGCTCGACAACGCCTGCAAGTGGGCGCGCACGACGGTTCGCGTCGAACTCGTCGAGCGGGCCGACGCGCTGCACTTTCGCATCGACGACGACGGCGCGGGCGTCGAGGACTCGATACTCGAGCGGCTAGGTCGGGGCACGCTGCGCACCGACGAGCGAAAACCGGGGCACGGACTCGGACTGACGATCGTGAGCGACATCGTCACCCAATACGGCGGCACGATCGACTATCGGCGCTCCGATCGGCTCGGCGGACTGTGCGTCACCGGATCGCTGCCGATGCAGGAAACGGCAACGTCGTCGGCTGGCGCCCGCCGATAGCGGCGCCGGGCGCGGCCGGGCGTATATTCCTCGCGCGCGGACTCGCCGCGCACCGTCCGCCCCTGGGAGCCCGCCATGCACAAGACGATCCTCGCCGCAACGCTTTCCCTGTTCGCGCTGTCGGCACTGGCCGCCGATCCGAGCTGCACCGAGCGCGCGAACGACAAGAAGCTCGCGGGCGCCGCGCGCACGAGTTTCCTGAAGAAGTGCGAGACCGACTCCAAGGCAACCTGCGAACTGCAGGCGAAGGACCGCAAGCTCAGCGGAGCGGCGCAGACGAGCTTCGTGCGCAAGTGCACGCGGGATGCGGTCGGGGCGCCGGCGAACGGCAAGGGTGCCGGCGCACCGAAGGGCTGAGAAAGCCGGGACCGCGCGCGGAGCCTGCCGGCGCCAGACTCCTACGCGAACGTGATCGCCGAGCGCCGCTCGGCGTTGTCGAGATGCGGCACGTTGTTGAAGCTGAGCAGGCGCAACGCACGGCCGCCGGCGATCAGTTCGGTGAACCCTGTGTTGCGGCACTGCAGGTTCAGCTCGATCGCCGTGCTCGCCGGCGCGCCGGTGAGATCGGCGAGCGCGCGCCCGATCGCCCCGCCCGAGCTCACGACCAGCACCGCGTCGTCGCGCGCGGTGCCTCGCACGGCCTCGGCGAGCGCTGCGTTCACTCGCGTGCCGAAGTCGAGCCAACTCTCGGGAACGTCGACGAGCCGATCCTGCGACCAGGCCTGCATCGCGAGGCGAAAGGTACGCCAGTAGTCGCGCGCGTCGGACAGCTGGTGCGCGCGCGGTTCGATCCCCGTGTGCGCCGTGTAGAGCGCCTCGCCCGGATATTCGTTCAGCCCCTCGTGTAGCGCGAGCGCGGCACCGGCTTCGCCCATCGCATCGAGGATGGCGCGCGCGGTCTCCTGCTGTCGCACCATCGTTCCCGACATCGCGCGCGCGAAGCGAAGTCCGCGCGCGGCGAAGTATTCGCCCAGCCAGCGCGACTGCCGCACGCCGAGTTCGGACAGCGCGTCGTAGTTCTCGGCGCCGAACGACGCCTGCGCATGCCGCACGAGGAAGAGGATCGACATCGAAGGACCATGACCGCAACGCAAGGGTCGTCATTATCGCCGTCCGTGCGCTCCGCGTACGCGAGCGCCTTTCATCACATCGGACCTCGGCTTTCCGGCAACGCTTTACCATTGCGCATGTCGGCATCGTCCAGCGCTGCTTCGGTGTCGCGGCCGGCCGGATCCAAAGGGGAGAGAACGCATCATGCGAGTGCAGGTCGCCATCATCGGCGCGGGCCCGGCGGGTCTGCTGCTCGGCCAGTTGCTGTACCGCGCCGGCATCGACTCGATCATCCTCGAACGCCGCAGCGGCGAGTACGTGCTCGGGCGCATCCGCGCCGGCGTGCTCGAGCAGGTCGCCGTCGACCTGCTCGACGAGGCGGGCGTCGGCGAGCGCGTGCACGCCGAGGGCCTCGTGCACGGCGGAATCGAGCTGTGCTTCGACGGCGTACGACACCGCATCCCGCTCGCCGACCTCACCGGCGGCAAGCACGTCACCGTCTACGGCCAGACCGAGGTCACGCGCGACCTGATGGACGCCCGGGCAATCGAAGGCGGGCGCACGGTCTACGAGGCGGCCGACGTTTCGATCCACGAATACGACTCCGACCGTCCGAAAGTTCGCTATCGCAAGGACGGCGCGGTGCACGAGATCGAGTGCGACTTCATCGCCGGCTGCGACGGCTTTCACGGCGTTTGCCGCGAGACGATCCCGCACAGCGCCGTGAAGGAATACGAGCGCGTGTTCCCCTTCGGCTGGCTCGGCATCCTTTCCGACGTGCCGCCGGTCTCCGACGAGCTGATCTACGTGAACCATCCGCGCGGCTTCGCGCTGTGCAGCATGCGTTCCCGCACGCGCAGCCGCTACTACCTGCAGGTGCCGCTCGACGAGAAAGTCGAGAACTGGTCCGACGAGCGCTTCTGGGAGGAACTGAAGCGTCGCGTCGACGTCGAGGCGGCGCGCACGATGATCACCGGGCCGTCGATCGAGAAGAGCATCGCGCCGCTGCGCAGTTTCGTCGCCGAGCCGATGCGCTTCGGCCGGCTGCTGCTGGCCGGCGACGCCGCGCACATCGTCCCGCCCACCGGAGCGAAGGGACTGAACCTCGCAGCGAGCGACGTGCGCTACCTGTCGCGCGCGCTGATCGACCACTATCGCACCGGGTCGATGAAGGAGATCGACGCGTATTCCGGCAAGTGCCTTCGGCGCGTCTGGAAGGCCGTGCGCTTTTCGTGGTGGATGACGTCGCTGATGCACCGCTTCCCGGACACGGGCGATTTCGGCCAGAAAATCCAGGAAACCGAGCTGTACTACCTCACCGGCTCGACGGCCGCGTCGACGTCGCTCGCCGAGAACTACGTCGGGCTGCCGTTCGAGGACTGACTGCGATACGGCGCGATGCGCTCGAGGCGCTCGGCCGCGAGCACCGCGCGCAGTTCCGCTTCGGACATTCCGGCGCGACCGAGCGCGAGCGCGCCCAGCTGCAATGCCGATTCGAGCGTTTCGGGGATCACCTCGTCGGCTCCGGCGGTCTGCAACGCTCCGGCGTGCCGCTCGTCGCGCGCCCGGGCGAAGATCGCCACGTCGGGCGCATCGGCGCGAATCGCGCGCACCGCTCGCACCGCCGAAGCCGGCTGATCCATCGTCAGCACGACCGCGCTCGCCTGCGACAGCCCGAGCTGGCGCAGCAGGTCCCCGCGGCTGGCGTCGCCGACGTAGACCGGCCAGCCCTTGGCGTGGAACGACGAGACCACGCCCGGATCGGGATCGACCGCCACGTACGGGATCGCCTGCGCGTCGAACAGCCGCGCGAGCGACTGCCCCACCCGGCCGAAGCCTGCGATGACCACGTGGCCGCCGGCGCGCGGCGCAACGGGCACGCGAGCGGCATCGATTTCGGACTGCTTTGCCGGGCGCGCGGCCTCGATCCTTCGGCCGAGCGCGGCGGCCACCGGCGCAACGAACATCGACAGGCCGACGACGAGCAACAGGAAGCGACCCGCCTCCTGTCCCAGCAGCCCGAGCGTGGTGGCCACGCCGAAGACGACGAATGCGAACTCGCCGCCCTGCCCGAGCAGCAATCCGCCGTGCGTCGCGACGCGTGCCGACAGTCCGCCGATGCGCAGCACGACCGCCGTCACCAGCGCCTTCACGGCGAACAACCCTGCCACCGCCAGCAGCAGCCGTAGCGGCTGCTGGAAGATCGCGAGCGGATCGATCGACATCCCCACCGACAGGAAGAACACGCCCATCAGCAGGCCGCGGAACGGGTCGATCATCACGACGACCTGGTGCCGATACTCCGTTTCGGCGAGCAGCAGGCCGGCGAGCATCGCGCCCAGCGCCATCGACAAACCGGCCAGCCACGTGAGCGACGCGATGCTCAGCGAAGCGAGCAGCGTCAGCGCCATGAACGTGTCGGCCTGCCGGTTCGCCGTGAACTGGCGAAACAGCGGCCCCAGGACGACTCGCCCGAGTACGAAGATGACGGCGATCGCGATCGCCGCCCTGCCGAGCGCGAGCGACAGCACGGCCAAGACCGGAGTCTCCCCGGGCTGCGCCAGCAGCGAGACGAGGATCAGCACCGGCACCACGGCGAGGTCCTGGAACAGCAGCACGGCGAACGATGCCTGGCCCAGCGGCGTGGCCAGTTCGTGCCGCGACGTCAACAACTGCATCACGACGGCGGTCGACGAGAACGACAGCGCCAGTCCGATGACGAGCGCCGCCCCCCGATCCACGCCCAGCGCAACGGCGGCGCCGAAGATCAGCGCGGCGGTCACGACGACCTGCGAGGCGCCCGCGCCGAACACCCAGCTGCGCATCGACCAAAGCCGACGCGCCGACAGGTCGAGCCCGATCATGAACATCAGGAACACGACGCCGATGCCGGCCAGTACGGAAACGGCTTCGAGCTGCGGGAACGCAAGCCAGCTCATCACGCGTCCGAAGGTCGTCGCCGAGGAGGCGAGGCGGCCCAGGCCGAACGGGCCGAGCAGCATGCCGACTGCGAGATAGCCGGGAATGGAACCGACGCGCAGGCGCTGCAGGAACGGAACGAGAATCCCGGCCAGCCCGAGGAACAGCAGCGTCTCGCGCAGGTGCGGGATCGACTCGACTTCTTCCAAGGGGCGCGACTCGCCCGGAACTCAGATCACCGAGGACACGCAGCCGTCCATCGGGATGATCGCGCCCGACACGTACGAGGCGGCGTCGGACGCAAGGAAGAACGCGACCTGCGCGATCTCGTCGGGCTCGGCCATGCGCCCCATCGGGATGCGCGCGATCGCCTCCTCGAGCAGGTCGGCCTTGCTGCGCCCGCTGGCGCGGGCGGCGGCCTCCAGTCCCTCGTCGACGCGCGTCGTGCGCGTCAGCCCCGGATTGATCGCGTTCACGCGAACGCCGCGACCGGCCCACGCCTGCGCCAGGCCGACGGTGGCGAGCATCAGCGCCGAGTTCGCCGCGCCGCCGGCGATGTGGAACCTTCCGGCCTGGCGGCCGCCCTGCCCCACGATGTTGACGATGCTGCCGCGCCCGCGCGCGCCCATGCGCTCGATGACGGGCTGCGTCACGTGCATGTAGGTGAAATACTTCGCGTCCATCGCCTGCCGATACGCGGCGGCGTCGAGCTCGTCGGGCGCATAGCGGCGTGCCGCGCCGGCGGCGTTGACCAGCACGTCGATCGGCCCGTGCTCGGCCTCGACGCGCTCGACGAGACGTACCGCCGCCTGCGCATCGACCAGGTCGACCGCCTCGGCGACGAAAGCCGATGCATCGATCGGCGCCGACCCGTCGCCCGCGACAGGCGGATCGGCGAACGAGTCACGCGCCGCGGCCAGGTGAGCCGGGTCGCGGCCGACGCCGACCACGCGACTTCCGGCGCGCAGGAAGACGCGGGCGCAGGCAAGGCCTATCCCCTTGCTGGCGCCCGTGACGAGAACCACGGCGGCGCCCGCGTCGTTCGTCATGGTCGGCGTGGCCCGATTCAGGTCGTCAGGGCCGAGACGAAAGGCAACGCATCGACCGCGCTGTCGGCGGACACGGCGTCGGTGCGCCCCTCGATCGCGCGCGGCTCGAAGCGCCGCTTCGCGTCGAGTCGCAGGCGTCGCGCGTGCTCGTCGAGTTGTCGGCGGGCTGCGAAGAACGCATCGCGCAACGCGACGTGCACGTCCTGGCGACGCGCCTGGTTGGCGACGATGTTGCCGCCGGGCACGCTGACGTCGATCGAGACGAGGAACTCCTCGCCCTGCTGCTTGTGGTTGTGGGGGCGCTGCACGACGACGCGGCAGCTGGTGACGTTCGGGTGGAACTGCTCGAGCTTGTTCGACTTCTCTCTGATCGAGGCCTCGAGGGCGGGCGAAGTATCGATTCCATGGAAATGGATCTGCAACTGCGTGCGCATAGGACTCCTTCTCGTCATCGATGCCCGCACGACGCGGGCGACCGTCAGGTCGTTCAGTGCTCGTCGGTTCTCGTTCGCTCGTCGTCGGCAAGTTCTCCTGTATCGGGGTCTACCCAGTCGGGAACGCCCAGCGCCTGCCCGGCGCTGCGCACCGCTTCATCGGAATCTTCCTCGGCCGCTTCGTCGTCGGTGGCGCGCATGTCGTCCACCGCTTCGAGCAGCGTACGGAAAGGGCCGTACTCGCGCGCGTCGGCCTCGTCGATCCACCAGAAGCCGTCGGGGCGCTCGAAGATGCGGGTGTGGTCGAATTCGGCCGGTGTGGTGGGAATCGTACGGCTCATCGGCGCACTCCGCAGACAGGCGCGGAAAGCGGTGCGACCAGCTGCTCGATCAACGACAGGTGGCGCGTTTCGGCGAGCGCCGATTCGAGCGAGCGCATGCGAACCGATTCGTGCGGGGACGTGGCCGCGAGGTGCTCGAAAACGGCGCGCATCCGACGCTCGTTGCGTCGCGCGGCGTCCAACGCTCCCCCGGGGGTGACCGGCTCGTCGAGCATCGACTGGCTCATCGCTTCCGTCCAAGTCACTCGTTCGGCCAGTATCGTGCCAACGTCGAGATCGGGCAAGTCGCGCTCGATCCGTGCGGCGAACTCCGATTCGGCGACCGCCAGGCGCGAGTACAGGCGCCGCAGCGCCGCGTCCTCGTGCAGCTCCGGGGCAGCGGCGAGGCGGCGGTAGCGCACGGAAGCCTCGCGCCGCGCCGCAAGCGTGCAGACGAGCAGTTCACGCAACGAAACGACGCGGTCGGACCCGGACTTCATCGAAGCAATCGTGCCCAAGCACGCCCCGGACCGGTTTGACCCGCGTCAACGGCGGCAGCTTCTTCGGTACCATTGCGCGCACCTTCTTCCGGAGACGCGCTTGGCATCGGTCTCGATCGAGCAGGTCCGCAAGTCGTACGCATCGACCGAAGTCGTCCACGGCATCGACGTCGAGATCGCCGACGCGCAGTTCTGCGTGCTCGTCGGCCCCTCGGGCTGCGGCAAGTCGACGCTGCTGCGGATGATCGCCGGGCTCGAGGAGATCACCTCCGGGCGCATCCGGATCGGAGAGCGCGTCGTCAACGACGTGCAGGCGCGCGACCGCGACATCGCGATGGTGTTCCAGAATTACGCGCTGTACCCGCACATGCGGGTGCGCGAGAACATGGCGTTCTCGCTGGTGCTCGCCCGGCGCCCGAAGGCCGAGATCGATCGGCGCGTATCCGAGGCCGCGTCGATCCTCGGCCTGACGCCGTACCTGGACCGCTACCCGCGGCAGCTCTCGGGCGGACAGCGCCAGCGCGTGGCGATGGGCAGGGCCATCGTGCGCAAGCCGAAGGTATTCCTGTTCGACGAGCCGCTGTCGAACCTCGACGCGAAACTGCGCGTGCAGATGCGCGGCGAGATCCGCGAACTGCACCAGCGGCTGCAGACCACCTCGGTCTACGTCACGCACGACCAGGTAGAGGCAATGACGATGGCCGACCGCATCGTCGTGATGCACGAGGGCGTCGTCGAGCAGGCGGGATCGCCGCTCGAGATCTACGACCATCCGGCCAACGTCTTCGTCGCGACGTTCATCGGCTCGCCGTCGATGAACCTGCTCGCCGGGCGCATCGGCGACGACGCGCGCACGGTCGAGTTGGCCGGCGGTGCGCGACTGGCGCTGCCGCAGCGCGCTTCGGCGCCGCCGGGCCACGAGGTACGCGTAGGGGTGCGACCCGAGCACCTCGAGCTGAACGGCGAGGGACTCGCCTGCGAGATCGCCGTCGTCGAGCCCACCGGTGCCGACACGCAGGTGATCGCGCGGTGCGCCGCCGGCGAGCTGGTCGCGAGCTTTCGCGAGCGGCATGCGTTCCGCCCCGGCGACTCGATCAGTCTGGCGGCGAGCCCTCTCGCGCTGCACCTGTTCGACGCAGCGAGCGGAGCGCGGCTGCCGGACCAGCCGCCAGCAGCCCGGTCGTGAGCGACGTGCCGACGAGGATGATCGCCGCCCCGGCGATCATCCGGGCGGTGATCGCCTCGTCGAGCAGCAGCGCCCCCCAGAGCATCGCGAACGCCGGAACGAGGAAGGTCACCGTCACCGCGCCGACGCTGCCGATCCGATCGATCAGGCGGAAGAACACCACGTACGCGAAGCCGGTGCAGAAGACGCCGAGCAGCACTGCCGAGAGCCACGCGACGGCGCCGGGCGAATCCGTGGGCCAGGCCAGCGCCGCGAAGGGCAGCAGCGCCGCCGCGGCGAAGACGAGGCTGCCGCCGGCAGCGGTCATCGCATCGACCTTCGACAGGTATTTCTTCGTCGCCACCGAGGCGATGCCGTACGACATCGTCGCGCCGAGCACCGCGAGGATCGGCACGCCCAGGCCCTCGTCGCCGAAGCCCAGGTGGCCCCAGACGAGCACGAGCACGCCGGCGAAACCGACGACCAGGCCGACGACGCGCAGCCGGCTCATCCGCTCGCCCATCCAGGCGAAGGCGACGAGCGCGCTCCAGAACGGCACGGTGGCGTTCAGGATCGACGAGTAGCCCGCGCTCAGGCGCAGCATCGCGTAGCCGTAGAGCACGAACGGAAGCGCCGAGTTCACGACGCCGATCAGTGCGATGCGGCCCGCATTCGCGCGCAATTCGGCCAGCCGCGCGCCGCGCAGCAGGAACGGCAGCAGCACGAGCGCTCCGATCGCGGTGCGCATCAGCATCAGCGGGAACGGGCCGAACGAGACGACCGCGACGCGAATGAACAGGAAAGAGCCGCCCCACAATGCGGCGAGCATCAACAGGTCGACGACGTCGCGCCGCCTCAATTCGGCGCCTCGCGGGCACACGCGCTCACCCGAGCGCTCCCAGCGAACTCCACAGGTTCATCACGGCATAGCCGCGCCACGGCTGCCAGGCGCGCGCGAGCTCGCGCGCTTGCGCAGGCGTCGCAGCGCCCAGCGCGCGCAGCACGGCCAGGTCTCCGGCCGGGAACGCATCGGTCCAGCACAGCGCGCGCAGCGCGATGTACTGCGCCGTCCAGTCGCCGATGCCGGGGGTGGCGAGCAGCCGCTCGACGGTCGGCTGCACCGCCGCGCCGGGCGCGAGCACGAGCGTTCCGTCGGCGATCGCTGCGGCGAGCAGTCGAATGGTTGCCGCGCGCCGGCGGTTCATCCCGAAGGCCGCGATCGCTGCGTCGTCGAGCTCGGCGATCGCAGCAGCCGTCGGAAAGACGCGCCCGACGCCGTCGGGCGCCTCGTGAAGAGGCTCGCCGTGCCGTTCGACGATCCGACCGATCACCGTGCGCGCCGCCTTGACGCTGATCTGCTGCCCGACGATCGCGCGCACCGCGAGCTCGAATCCGTCGAAGGCGCCGACCAGTCGCATCGGCCCGTGCATCGGCGTGCCGACGGGCAGCGCGGCGAGCGGCCGGGACGACTCGAGGTCGAGGTCGAAGATCGCGCGCAGGTGCCGCAGCACCGGATCGGCCACGGAGCCGAGCGACTCCGAGAGCTGCACGTCGAGCGCGTCGCGCCCGGGCGCCTGGCTCAGGCGCAACCATCCGGTGCATCCGGTGCGGGCGGGAACGCCCGCCACGGCCGGCGAGTTCGCGTCTTGGTTCCACCGGATGCTTCGCCGATACGACGACGCGTCGGCGCACTCGACGTTGCCGACGCAGCGCGTCGCAAGGAACTCCAGCGTGCGCTGCCAATCGAAGGGGGGGCGATACGGCAGGCGATGCGCGGAAGGCCGACCCGTCATGCCCGCACGGTCGCCTGTCCCGCATCGCCGTCCGCCGGCAAGAGTTCGATCAGCAGGTCGTGCGCCGATACGGTGTCGCCCGCCTTGACGTGCACCGCGCGCACGTTCGCGTCGCGCTCGGCGCGGATCTGCGTCTCCATCTTCATCGCCTCGATGGAGACCAGCGGATCGCCCGAACGCACCGACTGCCCGGGCTTGACGGCAACGGTGACGATCATCCCGGGCATCGGCGCAGGCACGTGGGCGTGGTTGCCGGGTTGCGCCTGCGCGCGACGCACGGCGCGCGGCGCGCCCGCCTTTTCGATGCGCATCGTGCGCGGCTGGCCGTTCAACTCGAAGAACACGCGAACCACGCCCTCCTCCTCGGCCGGCGCCGTTCCCTGCATCGCGATGACGAGCGTCTTGCCGCGCTCGATGTCGACGGCGACTTCCTCGCGCTCGCGCATCCCGTAGAAGAAGGTCTGCGTCGGCAGCGCCGATACGTCGCCGAAGGCGCGCCGATGCTCGTCGTACTCGCGGAAGACCTTCGGATACATCAACCACGACGCGAGTTCGTCGTCGTCGACGCGATGCCCGAGCGCCTTGGCGGCCTCCTGGCGCGCCGCCTCGATGTCCACCGGCGGCATTCGGTCGCCCGGACGGTACGGCGCGGGCGGCTGCGCTTCGATCGGATGCGCGCTGTCGCAGCGCAGGACCTTGCGCGACAGCGGCTGCGGAAAGCCGTCGGGCGGGAAACCGAGCTCCCCGCGAAACAGCGCGACGACGCTCTCGGGAAAGGCGACTTCGCGCTGCGGGTCGACGATGTCCTCGGCCGTCAGGTCGTTGGCCACCATGTGCAGCGCCAGGTCGCCGACCACCTTCGAGGTCGGCGTCACCTTGACGATGTCGCCGAACGCGCGGTTGACGTCGGCGTAGGCACGCGCGACCTCCGGCCAGCGGTGCTCCAGCCCGAGCGATCGCGCCTGCTCGCGCAGATTCGTGTACTGACCGCCCGGCATCTCGTGACGATAGACGTCGGAGGTGCCGGCGCGGATGCTCGCCTCGAAGGGCGCGTACAGCTCGCGCACGCCTTCCCAGTAATGCGAGATCGCCTGCATCGCTTCGCGATCGATGCCCGGATCGCGCGGCCCGCCCTCGAGTGCGGCGACGATCGCGCCGAGGTTCGGCTGCGAGGTGAGCCCGCTCATCGCGTCCATCGCGCCGTCGACCGCATCGGCGCCGCCTTCGAGCGCGGCAAGCACCGAAGCGACGGCGCCGCCGCTCGTGTCGTGCGTGTGGAAATGCACCGGCAACCCGGTCTCGCTGCGCAGCGCATGCACGAGCTCGCGCGCGGCGCGCGGCCGGCATACGCCAGCCATGTCCTTGATGCCGAGCACGTGCACACCGGCGCGTTGCAGCTCGCGCGCCGCATCCAGGTAGTAGCGCAGCGAATACTTCGGCCGGGACGCATCGAAGAGGTCCGCCGTGTAGCAGATCGCGCCTTCGCACAACGCGCCCGCCTCGAGCACGGCGTCGATCGCCACGCGCATGTTCTCGACCCAGTTCAGCGAATCGAAGACGCGGAACAGGTCGATCCCACCGGCGGCGGCACGCGCGACGAAATGGCGAACGACGTCGTCGGCGTAGTTCGTGTAGCCCACGGCGTTGCTGCCGCGCAGAAGCATCTGCAGCAGCACGTTCGGGATCGCCTTGCGCAGGCGCGCGAGACGATCCCACGGATCCTCCTTCAGGAAGCGCAGCGCGACATCGAAGGTCGCGCCGCCCCAGCACTCGATCGAGAACAGCTGCGGAAGCAGCCGCGCGTAATGCGGCGCGATGCGCTGCATGTCGATCGTGCGCATGCGCGTGGCGAACAGCGACTGGTGCGCGTCGCGCATCGTCGTGTCGGTGAGCAGTGCCTGCGGCTGCTCGAACATCCAGCGCGCGAAGAGCTCGGGCCCGACCGCGAGCAGCCGCTCGCGCGTTCCACCGGGCGCCGGCGCGCCTGCGTCGAGCATCGACGCCGCGGGGCGCGAGAGGTGATGCCGCGACAGATCCGGCGCACTGCGCCCTTTCATGTCGGGGTGCCCGTTGACCGTGACTTCCCCGATGTAGTGCAGCAGGCGCGTCGCGCGATCGCGCCGCCTGGCGAAGCGAAACAGCTCGGGCGTGTCGTCGATGAAGCGCGTGGTAACGCGCCCGTCGACGAAATCGGGATGATTGATCACGTTCTCGACGAACTGCAGGTTCGTCGCCACGCCGCGGATGCGGAACTCGCGCAGCCCGCGATCCATCCGCCGGATCGCTTCCTGCGGCGTCGGCGCCCAGGCGGTGACTTTCACGAGCAACGAATCGTAGTACGGCGTGATCACCGCGCCGCTGTACGCGGTGCCGCCGTCCAGTCGCAACCCGAAGCCGGCGGCGCTGCGGTAGGCGGAGATGCGGCCGTAGTCCGGCGTGAACTGGTTCTCCGGATCCTCGGTGGTGATCCGGCACTGCAGCGCGTGCCCGTTCAGGCGGATCTGCGGCTGCGCGGGCACCGGACAATCGGCGTCGCCGATCCTCGCGCCCTCGGTGATGCGCAACTGCGCCTTCACGATGTCGATGCCGGTGACCTGCTCGGTCACCGTGTGCTCGACCTGGATGCGCGGGTTCACTTCGATGAAGTGGAACCCGCCCGTGTCGGCGTCCAGCAGGAACTCGACGGTGCCGGCGTGCGTGTAGCCGACGCTACTCATCAGCCGCAACGCCGCGTCGCACAGCTCGCCGCGCGCCGCATCGTCGAGGTACGGCGCGGGCGCCCGCTCGACGACCTTCTGGTTCCGTCTCTGCACCGAGCAGTCGCGCTCGAACAGGTGCACGAGGTTTCCGTGCAGGTCGCCGATCACCTGCACCTCGACGTGCCGCGCACGGCGCACGAGCTTCTCGAGGTAGACCTCGTCGTTGCCGAACGCCGCCTGCGCCTCGCGACGCGCGGGTGCCAGCTGCGCATCGAGATCGGCGCCCGATTCGATGACGCGCATGCCCCGCCCGCCGCCGCCCCAGCTCGCCTTGAGCATCAGCGGATAACCGATCGCCTCGGCGCTCTCGCGCGCCTGCAACGGATCGACGGGCAGCGGCCCGGTGGCCGGCATCACGGGAACACCCGCAGCAACGGCGGCAGCGCGCGCGGCGACCTTGTTGCCCAGCGTCGTCATCACCTCGGGCGAGGGCCCGACGAACAGCAGCCCGGCACGCCGGCACGCCAGTGCGAACGCAGGATTCTCCGACAGGAAACCGTACCCCGGGTGGATCGCATCGACGCGCGCCTGGCGCGCGATGCGCAGGATGTCGTCGATGTCCAGGTATGCCTGCAGCGGCTTGCGCCCCTCGCCGACGAGGTAGCTCTCGTCGGCCTTGAACCGATGCAGCGCAAAGCGGTCTTCGTGCGAATAGATCGCCACCGTGCGCATGCCCAACTCGGCGGCCGCGCGCATCACGCGGATCGCGATTTCCGAGCGATTGGCGACGAGCAGCGACTGGATGCGAGGCATGAGACTCGAGCGGCCACGGGACAGGCGGCGGAGCAGGCGATGATACGCGCGCACGCCGCACGCGCGCCGCACCGGTATCGGGATGCGGCGCGCGCGGACGCGCTACGATCGCCTTCCGGTTGCGCATCGCGCGACGCTTTCCTTCGACGCCGATGACCGAGCGAGCAAGTCGACCTCACCGCCTCGGAGCGCTGCTGACGACGTCGGTTGCGGCATTCGCACTGGCCGCGTGCGGTGGCGGGGGCGGCGGGTCGGATTCGGGCGGCGGGATCGCCGACGCGCAGCAGGGCTGCCACTTCCAGTACGACGGATCGCCACCCGCCGAACACAGCGGCCCGGATCCGCTGCTGGGCGACGAATGGCACCTGCCGGTACTCGACGTGCCGCCTGCGTGGAACTCGACCAAGGGCGACGGCGTGCGGATCGCGGTTATCGACGACGGGATCGAGACGCTGCACGAAGACCTCTTCCCGAACGTGGTTGCGTATCGCAATTACCGTCGCGACGTGAACCCCGCTTCGCTTCCGCTGCCGTGCGACCCGGAAGACACGCACGGCACTTCGGTCGCCGGGATCGCTGCCGCCCGCGACGGCAACGGCCTGGGGATCGCCGGCGTCGCTCCTCGTGCGACGCTCGCCGCCTACAACGCGATTGCGAAGGGCGCGGGCACCGAGGCCGACGTCGCCGACGCGCTGCGGCGCGACGAGGCGGTCACGGGCGTCTACAACAACAGTTGGGGCGCGCCCGATTCGCAAGGCCTTCTGCGCGATCCGGGCGCGCTGTTCCGCAGCGCGATCGGCGACGGTCTGGACCGCGGCAGGAACGGAAAGGGATCGATCTATGTCTTTGCGGCCGGCAACGGCGGTTGCGGCGGCTCCGCAAGCATCGACTGCGTGAACGACGATTCGAACTACGACGGCTACGCGAACACGCGCGGCGTCATCGCCGCGTGCGGCGTCGGCGAGAACGACGGCAAGCCGTCGTTTGCAGAACCGGGCGCGAACATCCTCGTGTGCGGCGTCAGCGGCGGCACGCGCGGGATCACGACCACGGCGGTGCGCAACGGATACACCAACGATTTCGCCGGAACTTCGGCGAGCACGCCGATGGTCTCCGGCGTCGCGGCGATGCTGCTGCAGGTCCAGCCGGCGCTCAGCTGGCGAGACGTCCGCTTGATCCTGGCGACCACGGCACGCAAGAACGACGCGGCTTCCGGCTGGCAGACGAATCGCGCCGGGCTTGCGGTTCACCGGTTCTACGGCTTCGGCGTCGTCGACGCCGCCAGTGCGGTGTCGGCCGCGAAGAGCTGGAGCAGTGTCGGCGGAAGCGAATCGCTGCGCAAATGCGTGTTCGCTCGGAAACCGGACGTTGCGATTCCCGACCAGGGTGTCGTATCGGACACGGTCGTCGTCGGCGCCACCGATTGCACCGTCACGGCGATCGAACTGGTCGAGATCGAGTTCGACGCGACGCATTCGTATTCGGGCGATCTGCAGATCGAACTGCAACGCACCGACGCCCCGGCGTCGTCGACGATCCTGGCGAGCTCCCGGATCTGCAAGTCCGACGGGTCGACGATTCCCTGCGGCGACTATTCGCACTGGATCTTCACCAGCGTGGCGAACCTGAACGAATCCGCGCCGGGCCCATGGAGCCTGAAGGTCAGCGACCTGTTGCGCGGAGACGAGGGCCGATGGAACAGCTGGACTCTTACGATCTGGGGGCGTTGAAATGCAGAATTCGCAGCAGCTGCGCAGGATCTGCGCCACCACAGCGATTGCGCTCGCGTCGATCACGCAGACCGCCTGCGCCGTCACTCCCGCGACGGACGCTGCAGGTTCGACCGCGACGCCGAACGCTTCCACGGGGCGTGTCTGGTACGACGGCGAGCATCGGCGCGAACTTCAGGTCGATCCCGAATGGGTGGTCGACTTCCGCACTGCAAAGCCGCAGTTCGAACGACGCGACCCCGCTCGCTTCGGTACCGAGAAATCCGATGGGCTCGTTGCCGGCGTCTCCCCGGTGCTGCGCGATTCGAACGGCGAGCCGCGCGCCCTGCCCGGTGGCGTCATCGTCCGCCTGCGCGACGCCGATCTCGCCGATCCGCGCAAGGCACTGGCCGAAGCCGGCCTCGAACCGGTGCGCCCGATCGACCCCCAGCAGCGCACCTGGCTCGTCGCGTCGCCCGCCGGGCTCGATTCCCTGGCACTGGCCAACCGCCTGCACGAAAGCGCACGCTTCGAATCGGTGACGCCGAACTGGTGGCGTCCGCGGGCGCTGAAGTAGAAGAACCGCCTGCGAGGCGTGGCTACTTCTGCGCGCGCGGCACTTCCACTCGCCTCGTCACCCCGCTCGGCCCGGGGAAATCAGTCAGCAGCGCCCGTGCCAGCAGCGGCAGCACTTCCTCGGCCTGCGGGACGTAGCCGTCGCTGACCGCAGTGCCCTCGTAGACGCGCCGCGGCGGCTTCGCGGAGAGATCGTCGATCTGCAGGTGCAGCCGGTAGTCGTACCAGATCCGGTCGCTCGCCACCGGGTAGTACGCCGAGCCCCACCACGGGAACGGCCCGCCGACGCTGAATCCGGCGTGCGGCCCGAAACCGCCCCACCAGAAATACGGCTGCACCATCGGCTGGTAGTCGACGACGCGGCTCATCTTCCGATCTGCCCGATAGTCGAACGAAACCGCGAAGCGCGGCTCGGGGGCCTGGCGAAAGCCGGCGCGTGCGAGCTCGAAGCCCAGCAACTGCTCCCACTGCGCGTGCTCGAGGCTGTTGCGCTGCGGCTCGGTGCGCACGAAGCGGTACGTGCGCTGCGCAGTGGCCGGCCAATCGTTGAAGGTGGTGACTTCCCCGCGCAACGGGGCGGCGCAGCCGGCCAGCCCCGAGAGCGCGGCGAGCATGGCGAACAGCAACCAACGACGAAACGCGATCATGGTCGTCTCCGGCAAGTGCTGCGCCCGGCCTCCTGCATGAAGCGATCCGGCTCGCCGATACCCTCGTCGGCCATCGGCTCGGCGACTGCGACGAGCGCTTACAATCGGAAGCCCCTTCGCCGAAGCCCGAGCGTCGCTCCGTGACCGTTCATCGTACCGCCTACACGCCGCCACCCTGGCTCGTCGACGAGGTCCGGCTGGTCTTCGATCTGGACCCGCATGACACGCGGGTGCGCGCGGCGCTGTCGATGCGCCGCAATCCGCAGGCCGCGCCCGATGCGCCGGCTGCGCTGGTGCTCGACGGCGAACGACTCGAGCTGCTCGACCTGCGCATCGACGGACGCCCCTTGGAGCCGACCGCCTACCGCGTCGAAGAACGCACGCTCACCATCGACCGGGTGCCCGAGCGCTTCGAGCTCGGCACGGTCGCGCGCATCGATCCGCAGGCCAACACCGCGCTCACCGGCCTGTACGTGTCGAACGGCGGCTACTTCACGCAGTGCGAGGCGCAGGGCTTTCGGCGCATCACCTGGTTTCCCGATCGGCCCGACGTGATGTCCCGCTACACGGTCACGCTGCGCGCGCAGCGCGAGCGCTCTCCGGTACTGCTGTCGAACGGCAACCTGGTCGACGCGGGAAGCGGCAGGCCCGGCGACGACGACCATCCGGTCGCGCAGGACGATTGGCACTGGGCCACCTGGCACGACCCGTTCCCGAAACCGAGCTATCTGTTCGCCGTCGTCGCCGCGCGCCTGGCAGCCATCGAGCGACGGTTGCGCACGCGCTCGGGTCGCGAAGTGCTGCTGCAGGTCTGGGTGGAGCCGGGCAACGAGTCCCGCGCCGGTCACGCGCTGGACTGCCTCGAGCGGGCCATCCGTTGGGACGAGCAGCGTTTCGGTCTGGAGCTCGATCTCGATCGCTTCATGGTCGTCGCGGTGAGCGACTTCAACATGGGGGCGATGGAGAACAAGGGACTGAACATCTTCAACGCGAAGTACGTCTTCGCCGATCCGCACATCGCCACCGACAGCGATTTCGCGGCCGTCGAATCGGTCGTCGGGCACGAGTATTTCCACAACTGGACGGGCAACCGCGTCACCTGCCGCGACTGGTTCCAGCTCACGCTGAAGGAAGGGCTGACGGTCTTTCGCGACCAGGAGTTCTCGGCCGACATGCTCGCTGCGCGCAGCTCGCAGGCAAGCGCCGGCGCTGCCGCCAGCGCTCGCGCGGTCAAGCGCATCGAGGACGTGCGCGTGCTGCGCTCCGCGCAGTTCGCCGAGGATGCCGGCCCGATGGCGCACCCGATCCGCCCCGACGCATACGAGGAGATCGACAATTTCTACACCGTCACCGTCTACGAGAAGGGTGCCGAAGTCATCCGGATGCTGCAGACGCTCACCGGGCGCGACGGCTTTCGCCGCGGGCTCGACCTCTACTTCGCGCGCCACGACGGACAGGCCGTTACCTGCGACGACTTCGTTTCGGCAATCGGCGACGCCAACGGACAGCCGTTCACGCAGTTCCGCCGCTGGTACTCGCAGGCCGGTACCCCGCGCGTCACGGCGCGCGGCCGCTACGACGCTTCGGCACGCCGCTACACGCTGGAGCTCGAGCAACGCACCCCGCCCACGCCGGGCCAGGCCGACAAGCGCCCTCTGCACATCCCGTTCGCCGTAGGCCTGGTCGGACGCAACGATGGCCGCGACCGTGCGTTGCGCGTCGCCGAACTCGTCGACGGACGAGCGCGACCGGTGCAGGCCCGGCCGGGCGAAACCGGCGATCACACCGCCGTGCTCGACCTCACCGAAGCGCGCCATGTGTTCGTCTTCGACGATGTCGACGCCGAACCGGTGCCCTCGCTCGCGCGCAACTTCTCGGCGCCGATCGTCGTCGAGCACGATTACGACGACGCCGCGCTCGCGCTGCTGGCGGCGCACGACAGCGATCCCTTCAATCGATGGGAAGCGCTGCAACGCTTCATCGTCGCGAGCGTCCTCGCCGTGCTCGCGGGCTCCGATGCGCGAAAGCGGTGCGCCCCCCTGGTCACCACCGTCGGCGCGCTGCTCGACGACGACGCGCTCGACGCGGCGTTTCGCGAGCAGCTCTTCACGCTTCCCTCCGAAGGCTTCGTCGCCGAGCAGATCGACGTGGTCGACCCGGCGGCGCTGCGAGCGGCGCGCAATGCGGTTCGCAGCTGCCTGGCGAACGCGCTCGGCGCGCGCTGGCGCGAGGCGTGGTCGTCCTGCTGCGACGCGGCACCGTATTCGCCCGAGCCCGCGGCGGCCGGCCGGCGAGCGCTGAAGAACGTCTCGCTCGCCTACTGGGTCGAGACGCAGGCGAGCGAGGCGATCGACGCCGCCGTCGTGCAATTCGACGGCGCCGACAACATGACCGACCGCATCGGCGCGCTCAACGCACTGGTGCGCACGTCGGGCGCACCGCGCGACAACGCGCTCGCGCGTTTTGCCTCGCGCCATGCCGACGAGCCGCTCGTGCTCGACAAGTGGTTCGCGCTGCAGGCCACGATGCAGCGCCAGCCCGGGGACGCGCCGGTCCTCGAGCGCGTCCGCGAACTGATGCGCCATCCCGCTTTCTCGATGCGCAACCCGAACCGGCTGCGCGCGCTCGTGGGCAGCTTCTGCAACGGGAACCTGGCCGAATTCCACGCGGCCGACGGCTCGGGCTACGCGTTCTGGGTCGAGCGCGTGCTCGAGGCCGACGCCTTGAATCCGCAGGTCGCGGCCCGACTGGCGCGGGCGCTCGACCGCTGGCGGAAATTCGAACCCGGCAGGCAGGCGCTGATGCACGCATCGCTCGAACGCGTCGCGCGGCGCGAGCCGCTGTCGAACGACGTGCGGGAGATCGTGGAAAAGGCGCTCGCCGCCTGAGCGCAGCACCGAGGATGCACCGGTTTCCGTTTTCCGCAGGAGTCGCCATGCCCCCCCGCCCCGTCAGCCTCACCCAGTATCTCGTCGAGAAGCAGCGCGAGAAAGGGCTCATCCCCACGGAACTGCGCATGCTGCTCGAGGTGATCGCACGCACCTGCAAGCGCATCGGCATCGCCGTCTCGAAAGGCGCGCTCGCCGACTCGCTCGGCGAAGCCGGCTCGTCGAACGTGCAGGGCGAGTCGCAGAAGAAGCTCGACGTCATCGCCAACGAGGCGCTGGTCGAGGCCAACGAATGGGGCGGCAACCTCGCCGCGATGGCCTCCGAGGAGATGGATCACCCGCACCCGATTCCGAACCGCTACCCGAAGGGCGAGTTCCTGCTGCTGTACGACCCGCTGGACGGGTCGTCGAACATCGACGTCAACGTGTCGGTCGGCACGATCTTCTCTGTGCTGCGCCTTCCGGAGGGCGTGAAGGATCCCGGCGAGACGCACTTCCTGCAACCGGGCACCAGGCAGGTCGCGGCAGGCTACGCGGTCTACGGCCCGTCGACGCTGCTCGTGCTCACGGTGGGCGACGGCGTCGCCTGCTTTACGCTCGATCGCGAGCCGGGAGCGTGGATGCTCACCGCCGACCGGATGCACATCCCGGAGAGCACGCGCGAGTTCGCGATCAACGCGTCGAACGCGCGTCACTGGCAGCCGCCGGTCAAGCGCTACATCGACGAGTTGCTCGCCGGCACGGAAGGCCCGCGCGGCGCCGACTTCAACATGCGCTGGGTCGCATCGATGGTTGCCGACGTGCATCGGATCATGACCCGCGGCGGCATCTTCCTCTATCCGCGCGACAACCGCGACCCCTCCAAGCCCGGAAAGCTGCGCCTGCTCTACGAAGCGAATCCGATGTCGTTTCTCGTCGAGCAGGCCGGCGGCGCCGCAACCAACGGGCGGCAACGGATCATGGAGATCGTCCCTTCGAAGCTGCACGAACGCGTCGCGGTAATCCTGGGCTCCAAGGAGGAAGTCGAACGGGTGACGAGTTATCACTTCGAGGCAGAGAAGACGTGAAGGGTGACTCTTCGCCCTTCACCCTTCACCCTTCACGCCCTGAAGCTCGAGCCACACGCGCTTCAGTGCCGGGTCGTCGCGATCCGTCTGCACGGAGAAGCCCTGCGACGCCATCAACCGCATCATCGGCGCGTTCGCGGCGAGCACGAAACCCTCGATGCGATCGAGCCCGCGCTTGCGCGCCTGCGCGACGATCGCGTTCATCAGCGTCGAACCCAGGCCCTGGCGCTGCACGTCGTCGCCGATCGCGATCGCGAACTCGCAGCTGCGCCGATCGGGGTTCAGCAGGTAGCGCACGACGCCGATGATCGACTCGTCGCCGTCGCCCGGCAGCGCCGCGACCAGCGCCAGTTCGCGGTCGTAATCGATCTGCGTGTAGCGCACGAGCATTCGCGGTGACAGCTCGTTCAGCGCCGAGATGAACCGGAAGTAGCGCGACTGCTCGGACAGACCGCGAACGAAGCGTTGCAGTCGTTCGCCGTCCTCGGCCTGGATCGGCCGGATCGTGTAGGCGCGCCCGTCGCGCAGCGTGCAGTGACGCACGAGTTGCGACGGGTACGGCATGATCGCCATGTGCGCGTAGCGGCGCTGGTCTTGCGGCTCGCGCGCGGGAACCGTGGCGTCGGCCACCGCGCGCGCATCGACCGCGATCAGGCCGCCCTCGTCGGCGATGATCGGATTGATGTCGAGCTCGGCGAGCTGCGGCAGCTCGCAGACCATCTCCGATACCCGCACGAGAAGCCGCTCGAGCGCTTCGAGGTCGACGGCGGGCGCATCGCCGTACTCGCCGAGCGTGCGCGCGACGCGCGTGCGGGCGATCATGCTGCGCGCGAGGAAACTGTTCAGCGGCGGGAACTCGAGCGTGGTGTCGCGATGGATCTCCACGCGCGTCCCGCCCGTGCCGAAGGCGATCACCGGGCCGAACAGCGGGTCGCGGAACACGCCGACGTACAGTTCGCGACCGTGCCGGCCGAGCTTCATCGGCTGCAGCGTCACGCCCTGGATGCGCGCCGCCGGACGCGCGCTGCGCACCGAGCGAACGATTTCGTCGAACTGCTGGCGCACCTCGGTGGCGTTGCGCACGTTCAGCGACACGCCGCCGACGTCGCTCTTGTGCGCGACGTCCGACGAGCTGATCTTCATCGCGACCGGATAGCCGATCCGGTTGGCCGCCGCGACGGCCTCGTGACGGTCGGTGGCGAGCAGCGTGCGGTTCACCGGAATGTGAAAGGCGTCGAGCAGCGCCTTCGACTCCAGCTCGGTGAGCACCTCGCGTCCTTCGGCGAGCGCCGCATCGAGCACAGCTCGCGCGCGCGCGAGGTCGGGCGCCGTCATGTCCGAAAGCGAGCGCGGCGTCTGCTGCAGCAGCAGCTGGTTCTGATAGAACGTGGCCACCGTCGAGAACGCGTCGACCGCCGCTTCGGGCGTGCGGAACACCGGCACGCCGGCCGCGTCGAGCCACGCGCGCAACGGCCGCGTCGAGTTGTCGCCCAGCCAGCAGGCGAACAACGGCTTGCCGAGCGTGCCGGCGATGCGCGCCACGCGCTCGGTGATCTGCGGCGCATCGACACCCGCGAACGGCGACAGCATCACGAGCATCGCGTCCGACTCGGGATCGTAGGCGATGGCTTCCAGCGCGTCGGCGTAGTCGTCGGCGCTGGCCGAGAGTCCGAGGTTCAGCGGATTGGAGATCTCCACGTCGGGCAACGCGGCCTGGAGTCGTCGCCGCGTCGGCTCGGTGTACGACAGCAGCCGGATGTTGGCGAACCATGCCTGGTCGGAGGCGAGCACGAGCGGGCCGTTGCCGTTGCCGATCATCGCGAGCCGCTTGCCGAGCGGCCAGTTGCGCGTCGCGAGATAGCGCACCGCCGTGAACAGCTGCGTGAACAGACGCACCTGCACGGCGCCCCCGCGTCGAAGCGCGGCGCTGTAGATCGCGTCGCTACCGACGATCGCCCCGGAATGCGTGCGCGCCGTCGGCCGGCTCGCGGCATCGCGCCCGCCCTTGAGCACGACGACCGGCTTGACGGCGGCCAGCGCGCGCAGCGCGCTCATGAAGCTGCGCGAGTCGAGCACCGCCTCGAGGTAGACGACGACCGCCTTGGTCGAAGGATCGTTCGCCAGGAAATCGAGCACCTGCGCGACGTCGATGTCGAGCTCGGCGCCGAGCGACACCGCCAGCGAGAAACCGATCGCGGTGTCGCCGGCCCAATCGAGTATCGCGCCGCCCAGCACGCCCGATTGCGTGACGAGCGCCACGTTGCCCGGCGGGGGGAGCGCACCCAGGCGTCCGGCGTCGAGCCTGCGCGGCGGACGCGCGAAGCCGAGCGTGCCGGGACCCAGCAGCCGCACGCGCGCCTCGCGCGCCATCGCGAGCAGCGCCTGCACGACTTCGGGCTCGGGCGTCTGCCCGAGCAGCATCGCCGTGCGCGCGCCGACGGCGATTGCCTCGCGCAGCGCCTCGAGCATATGGGCCGCATCGACGGCGAGCACCGCGAGATCGACGCCATCGCGCGCGCGCTGCCCGCGCCCGGCCTGCGTGGCGTCGCGCTCGCCGTGCTCCTGCAGCACGATGCGCAGCACGGCCGCCTTCGATTCCTCGAGCTTGCGCCCGAGCTGCTCGACCCACGGCGGTGCGGGATGGGGCCCCGACACGAACGCGACGCGCGACGGATCGAAGAGCGAGGTCAGCGAGTGCAGGTGTTCCACGTCAGTCGCTGCGCCGCGAAGGCGTCAGTCGATTCCCATCAGCGCGCGCAGGTGCGACTCGACGCAGCGCGCCAGCGCCGCGAGCTCGTAGCCGCCTTCCAGCGTGGAGACGATCCGGCCTTCGCAATGCTCGTCCGCGAAGCGTGCGATCTGCCCGGTGAGCCAGGCGTAGTCGTCATCGCGCCACCCCAGGTGGCTCATGTCGTCCTCGCGATGGGCATCGAAGCCCGCCGAGACGAAGACCATCTGCGGGGCGAAGGCCTTCATTCTCGGCAGCCAGCATTCGAGCACCGCCTGGCGCATCGACGCGCCGTCGCTGTACGGCTCGAGCGGCACGTTGCACATGTTCGGCCCACGCGGGTTCTCGCCGAGAAAGGGGTACAGCCGTGCCTGGAAGGTCGAGGCCATCATCACGCGCTCGTCGCCGGCAAGGATATCCTCGCTGCCGTTGCCGTGATGCACGTCGAAGTCCACCAGGGCAACGCGCTCGAGTCCGAGGGCGTCGAGCGCGTGCAGCACGCCCACGGCGACGTTGTTGAAGAAGCAGAAACCCATCGCGCGGCCGCGCTCGGCGTGATGCCCGGGCGGCCGCACGGCGCAGAACGCGCGCCGGTACTGCCCGGAGACGACCAGCTCGGTCGCGCGCACCAGGGCGCCCGCGGCATGCAGCGCGGCGTTCCACGTGTGCGGGTTCATCGCGGTATCGGGGTCGATCTGCGAATAGCCTTCGCGCGGCGAGCTCGCCTGCAATTCGAGGAAGTAGCGCAGGTCGTGCGCGCGCGTGATCTGCTCCGCTGTCGCTTCGGGAGCGTCGATCGTGTCGAGGTAGTCGCTGACGCCGCGCAGCAGCAACCGGTCGGCGATCACCGCCAGTCGCTCGGGGCACTCCGGATGGTGCGGCCCCATCTCATGCAGCAGGAAGCTCGGGTGCGTGAGGTAAGCGGCCTTCATCGGGACTCCTCCATGCGCCACTGTAGCGTACGGCGTCGGGGTAGACTGGGCCCGCGCGCGGCGCGCCTCGCCGGGTGGCTGCCTCCTCCGTCTCGACCATCGAAATGACCGACGCATTTCCCCGCGCCCGGGCGCGCTTGCTGTCGTCGTGCGCATTCGCGCTCGCACTCGCCCTGCTCGCGCCGGCTCTCGTCTCCTGCGCCAGCCTGCCCGCCCCGCAACCGCGGCCCGCGCAGCGCGCGTTCGCGCATCCGGAGGGCACCGCGCTCGGCCGGATCGTCGCCGCCAGCGCACCCGGGAGGGACTCCTCCGGCGTGCGACTGCTCGTTTCGGGAGAAGACGCGCTCGGCTCGCTGATCACGCTGGCGCGTCGCGCCGAACGTTCGCTCGACCTCGAGTACTACATCGTGCGCAACGACGCGTCCACGAGGACGCTGCTGCGCGAGGTGCACGCGGCGGCGGTTCGCGGCGTGCGCGTGCGGATGCTCGTCGACGACCTGAACACGGCCGGCACCGACGAGAGCCTGCTGTGCTTCACGCAGCATCCGAACGTCGAGCTGCGCCTGTTCAACCCGCTCCCCGCCGGGCGCTTCTCCACCTACACGCGCATCCTCGGTTCGCTCACCGACCTCGATCGCATCAACCAGCGCATGCACGGCAAGATGTTCGTCGCCGACAACGCGATCGCCGCCACCGGCGGGCGCAACCTCGGCGACGAGTATTTCGTGCGCAGCCCGAAGAGCAATTTCGTGGACCTTGACGTGCTCGTCGCCGGCCCCGCGGTGCGCAGGCTGTCGAGCACCTTCGACCGCTTCTGGAACGATCCGCTCGCCTACCCGGTCGCGCAGCTGATTCGCGAGACGCCGCGCTGCAAGGGACCGGTCTCGGAATCGCCGCAGCAGGAAACGACCGCGCAGGGCGAGACGGTCGAGGCACCCGATTCCACTCCGGTGCCGTCGAGCGCGCTCGCTGCCGACCTGAAAGCCGGGCGCCTGAGAATGCGCTGGAGCGACGTTCGCGTACTCGCCGACACGCCGGCGAAGATCGTCGGCAGCGACGCACCGGCACCCGCGTCGGCGTCGATCGCCGACGAGGTGGCGCGGCTGCTCGCGTCGGCGCGCACCGAACTCATCCTGATCACCCCGTATTTCGTCCCCGGCGAGCACGGTATCGAACTGATCCGCGCGCTTCGCCAGCGCAACGTGCGCGTGCGCGTGCTGACGAATTCGCTCGCCTCCACCGACGCGCCGGTCGTCCACGTGGGCTATGCGCGCTATCGCCCGCAGTTGATCGAGATGGGCGTGGAACTCTACGAACTGCGCAACCAGCTGGGCACCCCGCGCTCGCAACTCGGACGCTTCGGCTCGTCGCTGGCGAGCCTGCACGCGAAGGCCGTCGTCGTCGATCGCCGTACCGTGCTGATCGGCTCGATGAACCTCGATCCGCGCTCGCAGCACCTGAACACCGAGATGGGACTCGTCATACCCGACGCCGTCGTCTCCGGCCAGGTCGTGAACCTGTTCGACGACGTCGCGCGCAACAGCAGCTACCGGGTGCTCGAGGAAGACGACGGGCGGCTGCGTTGGGTCGGCGGCTCGCCCGCGGTACCCGACGCGGAAGGCAGCGAACCGGGCGCAAGCCGGGGGTTGCGCACGCTGATGTGGCTGCTGACGCCGTTCGCGCCGGAGGAACTGCTCTGACCCCCGAACGGATGACCGGTGGCGAAGCGATCGTCGATTCGCTGCTGCGGCACGGCGTGGATACGCTTTTCGGCCTGCCCGGCGTGCAGACCTACGGCCTGTTCGACGCGCTGCACCGCGCCGGCGACCGCATCCGCGTCGTCGGCCCGCGGCACGAGCAGGCCACCGCCTACATGGCCTTCGGCTACGCGAAATCGACCGGCGGGATCGGCGTTTTCTCGGTGGTGCCCGGGCCCGGCGTGCTCAACGCATCGGCGGCGATCTGCTCGGCGTACGGGGCGAGCGCGCCGATCCTGTGCGTGACCGGCCAGGTGCCCTCCGAGTTCATCGGCTCCGGCAAGGGCCATCTGCACGAGCTGCCCGATCAGCTCGCCACGCTGCGCACGCTCGTCAAGTGGGCCGAACGCATCGAGCACCCGGCGCTGGCTCCGACGCGGGTCGCCGAGGCCTTCCGGCAGATGACTTCCGGAAGGCCGCGGCCGGTGGCGCTCGAGATGCCATGGGAAGTCTTCACGGCGAGCGCGCCGGTCGTGCCGTTGCAGCCGATGCCGGCGGAACCGGCGGTCGAGGCCGACCCCGACCGGCTCGCGCAGGCGGCACGGCTGCTGCGCGATGCGCGCAACCCGATGATCATGGTCGGCAGCGGCGCGCAGCACGCGCACGCCGAGGTGCTCGCGCTGGCCGAGCTGCTGCAGTCACCGGTCGTCTCCTGGCGGGGCGGCCGCGGCATCGTCTCCGACGACCACCCGCTCGGCTTCCCCTGCGCGGCCGGCTTCCAGCGCTGGGCGGACACCGACGTGCTCGTGGGCATCGGCTCACGGCTCGAGCTGCAGTGGTTCCGATGGCCGAACCCGCCTAAGGACCTGAAGATCGTCCACATCGACATCGACCCGGCGCAGGTTCCGCGCATCCGGCCGACGATCGCGATCACGGCCGACGCGAAGGCGGCGACGCGCGCACTGGCGCAGGCAGTCGAGCGAGACGGCGTGCAACGCAGCAGCCGCAGCGAGGAATTCGAGGCGGTCAAGGCCGCAACGCTCGCACGGACGCGCAAGGTACAGCCGCACATGGCCTACCTCGAGGCGATCCGGCGCGTGCTGCCGCGCGACGGCTTCTTCGTCGAGGAGATCTGCCAGGCGGGCTTCACGTCGTATTTCGGGTTCCCCGTCTACGCGCCGCGCACTTTCGTCACCTGCGGGCACCAGGGCACGCTGGGCTTCGGCTACTCGACCTCGCTCGGCGTGAAGGTCGGCAACCCGGACAAGGCCGTGGTGTCGATCTCCGGCGATGGCGGATTCCTGTTCGGCGTGCAGGAACTCGCCACGGCGGTCCAGCACGGCATCGGCGTCGTCGCCGTCGTCTTCAACAACGGCGGGTTCGGCAACGTGCGACGCGACCAACAGCAGCGCTTCGGCGGACGCGTGATCGGCGCCGACCTGATCAATCCCGATTTCGTGCGACTTGCGGAGAGCTTCGGGATGGCCGGGCATCGGGTGGATTCGCCGCCGGCGCTGCAGGCGCGGCTCGAACGCGCGCTTGCCGACGGCGCGCCGGCGCTCATCGAGGTGCAGGTGGATGCGAACAGCGAAGTCTCGCCGTGGGAGTTCCTGATGCCACCGGCGACATGGAGCGGGTGAAGGGAATCGAACCCTCGTATGCAGCTTGGGAAGCTGCCGTTCTGCCATTGAACTACACCCGCTCGGGCCGCTGATTATAGCGAGCCGCGCTGCCGGCCGGCCCGTGCCGCCGTGAGACAATTCGGATCATGCAAACGATCGTCGTCAACGGGGAGCCGCGCGCGCTGCCGGCGCCGGCCACGGTCTTCGCGCTGCTCGGTGAACTCGGTCTCGTGGGCCGTCGCATCGCCGTCGAACGCAACGGCGAGATCGTCCCGCGCAGCCGGCACGAGGCCGAGACGCTCGAGCCCGGAGACCGGCTCGAAATCGTCGTCGCCGTCGGCGGTGGTTGAGCCGGCGCCCATTCCGACCCGAACGAGGGACCATGTCCGCCGAGCACCTGTTCGAAGGCAGCCTGCAGTGGCAGGGCCATCCGGCCGATGCGCCCTTCGATTACGAGAACCTGCACCGCACGACGCGCCTCGAATTCGAAGGCGGCGCGTCGCTGACTGCGTCGGCTCCGGCGGTCTTCCATGGCGAGGACCATCATCCGAATCCGGAAACGCTGATGTTGGCGTCGCTGATGCAATGCCATTTCCTCACGTTCATGGCGGTTGCGATCAAGTCGAAGCTGCGCGTCAGCGGCTACTCCGATCGAGCCGTCGGCAGGCTCGGCATGAAGGACGGCAAGATGCGCTTCGTCGAAATCGTGCTGCGTCCGTCGGTGAGTTTCGACGAGCCGGTGGACGCCGAGCGGCTCGCCGCGCTGCACGACAAGGCGCACCGCAACTGCTTCATGTCGAATTCGGTGAACTTCCCGGTGCGCATCGAAACCGCCGCCTGACACCGTTCCCACACCTTTCCTACCTTCGCAGCCGCATCATGAGCATTTCCGACCCGCTGACGATCGGTCGCCGCAGTTTCACCTCGCGCCTGCTGATCGGCACCGGCAAGTACCGCGACTTCGACCAGACGCGCGACGCCGTCGAGGCGAGCGGCGCGCAGATCGTCACCGTGGCGATCCGGCGCACCAACATCGGCCAGAACGCCGGCGAACCGAACCTGCTCGATTTCCTCTCGCCCGATCGCTTCACGATCCTGCCCAACACCGCCGGCTGCTACAGCGCCGACGACGCGGTGCGCACGCTGCGCCTGGCGCGCGAGCTGCTCGGCGGACACACGCTGGTCAAGCTCGAGGTGCTCGGCGATGCGCGCTCGCTCTACCCGAACATGCCCGAGACGCTCAAGGCAGCCGAGACGCTCGTGCGCGAAGGCTTCGAAGTGATGGTCTACGCGAGCGACGATCCGATCCAGGCCAGGCGCCTCGAGGAGATCGGCTGCGTCGCCGTGATGCCGCTCGCGTCGCTGATCGGCTCGGGAATGGGCATTCTCAATCCGTGGAACCTGCAACTGATCCTCGAGCAGGCGAAGGTTCCGGTGATCGTCGATGCCGGCGTCGGCACGGCATCGGACGCCGCGATCGCGATGGAGCTGGGTTGCGCAGGCGTGCTGATGAACACGGCGGTCGCATCGGCGCGCGATCCGGTGCGGATGGCGAGCGCGATGCGCAAGGCGGTCGAGGCCGGCCGCGAGGCTTTCCTCGCCGGCCGCATGCCGAAGAAGCCGTACTCCGCGGCACCTTCGTCGCCCACCAGCGGAATCATCGCGCCGGCCGCGTCGCATTCGTGAGCGCGACGACGCCGCGAACGTCGCCGCACCCGCACATCCGCAGCTTCTCGGGGAGGCGCGGCCACTTCACGAGCGGGCAGCGCCACGCGTACGAGACGTTGCGCGATCGCTGGTGCATCGCCTACGACCCCGCACAGCCGCTGGACGCATCGCGCTTCGTCGAGTTGTTCGGCCGCGAAGCGCCGCGGGTCGTCGAGATCGGCTTCGGCATGGGAGACGCCACCGCGCAGATCGCCGCAGCCGAACCGCAGTTCGATTTCGTCGGCATCGAGGTCTACCCCGCCGGCGTCGGCGCGCTGCTGATGCGAATCGAGTCGCAAGGCCTGGCGAACGTGCGCATCGTCCAGCACGACGCCGTCGAGGTGCTCCGCGACATGATTGCGCCGGCTTCGCTCGCTCGCGTGCAGGTGTTCTTCCCCGACCCGTGGCCGAAGAAGCGCCATCACAAGCGGCGGCTGATCCAGTCGCCGTTCGTCGCGCTGCTCGCGACTCGGCTGCAGCCGGGGGCGATCCTGCACTGCGCGACCGACTGGGAACCGTACGCCGAACAGATGCTCGAAGTGCTCTCCCGCGAGCCGCTGCTGGAGAACACGGCACGCGACGGCGGCTTCGCGCCGCGCCCCGGCTATCGCCCGCCGACCCGCTTCGAGAACCGCGGGCGCAGGCTCGGCCACGAGGTGCGCGACCTGGTCTTCCGGCGCGTCACGCCCACCGGACCAGTCCCGACCATGCCGTAACGAGCACGACCACGCCGAACGCGATCCGGTACCAGGCGAACGGAACGAAATCGTGGCTGGCGACGTAGCGGATCAGCCAGTGCACGCAGGCGAGCGCCGCGAAGAACGAGAACAGAAGCCCGACGCCGAACAGCGGAACGTCTCCGGGCCCGAGCAGCGAGCGGTATTTCCACGTGTCGTAGACGCCGGCGCCGATCAGCGTCGGGATCGCGAGGAAGAACGAGAACTCGGTCGCGACGCGACGCGACAGTCCGAACAGCATCCCGCCGATGATCGTCGCGCCCGAACGGCTCGTTCCCGGGATGAGCGCGAAAGCCTGCGCGATGCCGAGCTTCAACGCGTCGACGAGCGTCAGTTCGTCGATGTCGTCGATGCGCGGCGCGGCCTGCCCGCGCCCGCGCCCGCGCTCAACCCACAGGATGACGAACGCGCCGACGATGAACGCGATCGCCACCGGCACCGGCTGGAACAGGCGCGCCTTGATCGCGCCGGCGAACAGCACGCCGAGCACGGCCGCCGGCAGGAACGCGACGAGGACGTTGATCGCGAAGCGGCGCGCGCGCGGCTCGGTGAACACACCGGCGATCGTGTCGACGATGCGCACCCGGTAGTACCAGATCACGGCCAGCATCGCGCCGGTCTGGATCGCCACCGAGAACAGCTTCTCCTTCTCGCCCTCGAAGCCGAGCAGGCTCGACGCGAGGATCAGATGTCCGGTGCTCGAGATCGGCAGGAACTCGGTGAGGCCTTCGACGATACCGAGCAGCGCGGCCTTCACCAGCAGCGGAAGCGCGTAGAGCACCTCGATCATCGATTCCACCAGGCGTGGAAGTGATGGACCGGGCCGTGCCCGCTGCCCACGTCGAGCCGATCGGCCTGGCGCAGCGCCTCGGTGAGGTAGCGCTTCGCTTCACGCACCGCATCGACTGCGTCGAGCCCGCGCGCGAGCAACGCGGCGATCGCCGCCGACAGCGTGCAGCCGGTGCCGTGCGTGTTGCGCGTCTCGATTCGCGTCTCGACCAACTCGATCATGCGGTCGCCGTCGTGCAACAGGTCGACCGGATCGCCGCTGGCGTGTCCGCCCTTGAGCAGCACGAAACGCTGTCCGTCATCGGCGAGCAGGCGGCGCAGCCGCTCGGCAGCGCGGCGCATCTCCCGCATCGACTCCGGCGCGCGCTCGCGCAACAGCACGCCGGCTTCCGGGAGGTTCGGCGTGATCATCGTCGCCAGCGGCAGGATCGCATCGATCAGCGTCCCCACGGCATCGCGATCGAGCAGCAGGTCGCCGCTCTTGGCGACCATCACCGGATCGACCACCCGGTGCGGCAGCCGCCCGGCGGCAATCGGCGCGGCCAGCCCTTCGGCCACCGCGGTTGCGATCGACGTCGTGCCGAGCATCCCGATCTTCGCCGCGTCGATGCGCACGTCCGCGAACAGCGTGTCGATCTGCAGCCGCACGAACGCCGGCGGCACTGCATGCACGCCGGTCACCGCGCAGGTGTTCTGCGCCGTCAGCGCCGCCACGACCCCGGTGCCATACGCACCGAGCGCCGAGAACGCCTTCAGGTCGGCAAAGATCCCCGCCCCTCCGCTCGGATCCACCCCTGCGATCGACAAGGCATTGGGAATCCTCGTGCGCGACGACGACGCGTCGCCCACGTTGCGCGGGCCATCGCCGCCCGAAGCGCGGGAATTTCTACGTTGATTCACGTTTCGTGCTGCCCGAACGCAGCGGTGCGTGGAAAAAAAACGAGGCGCCATGCGCCGGACGCGATGGTACCCGCGCCGTCTGAATATGGGCGAACGCAAGCGCACTGCCGCACCCACCACCCCAAACAAGCGGTACAGCGCGGCGCGGCGAACCGCCGGGCTGAGCGGCCGCTTACCCCAACGGCTCGCCGCGTCGCGCTGCCAGCAGCGGGACCCGCATTTCGTCCTCGCTCGGCCCCCCATGCATCCCGATGAACCGCATCGGCTTCTCCCCCTCGAGCGTATCGACCAGCGTCACGCACCGCCTCGGCACGAGCACGTGCGTGCCGAGCCGTCCCGCGAGCCCGTCCCCCGCCCCGAACCATCCGGCCGCGAGCAGTTCCTCCGAACGATGCACGTCGAATGCGTCGCCGAGCGCCGCGCGCACGGTTTCGGCGAAACGCTCGCGCGCATCGACGCGCACGCTGCAGAACGGCACCCGCGGCTCGCCCGCGAGGGGCTGATCGAGGCAAGCGGCAATCTGCGGGAAATCCTCGAGCTGCAACTGATCTTCGTCGGCCACGTCGACGAAGCCGTGGTCTGCGGTGGCCAGCACGAGCGCATCGCGCACGCGCATTCGCTCGACGAGTTGGGCGAACCAGGCATCGAGCCGCCGCACGACCCCGGCGGCCTTCTCGCTGGCGCACCCCGCCTCGTGACTCACGGTGTCGAAATGCGGCAGATAGACGAAGACGAAGGCTTCCTGGCCGGCACCGGCGAGCACCTCTTCGACGAGGTCGCAGACCTCGTTCAGGCTGCGATACGCGACGATCGTCGAGCCGGCGTACGAATGCCGCGAAAACTCGGAATCGGCGATCTGCACCGGCAGCAGCGAAAACGCCGGCACGCGACAGCGGGTCATCCACGCCGACCAGCGCCAGGTGTCGGCGGCAAGCACCTTCGCTTCGTGATCGACACGCAGATCCATCGGCAGCGTGCGGATCAGCGCATTCGCCGCCTGCGACCACATCAGCCAGCCGGGGTTGCCGTGCGTCGCCGGCGGCGCTGCCGCCGATAGCGCCGACAGCGCCGGCGCCGTGCTCGAGGGGAACACGGAATCGAGCGAGCGAAAACGGAAATGCGTGAGCGCGCCGTCGGGCGCGTGCACGCCGAGCGCCTGCTCGCCGAGGCCGTCCATCAACACGAAGACCGCGACGCGGCTTGCCTGCAGCGCGTCGACGATCGCACGATCGGGCAACGCAGGCACCACGCCGCCGGCGCCGAAACGCCCCGCCAGCGAGGCCGCCGCCGAAACGATGCTCGACGCGGCCCGGAAATCGGTGGGGCCGGGAGGAATGGAAGGGAACAACTCGGAACCTCCGCTGCAAGCGTGCGGCGCGGCAGTTCCGACAGCCCCTTCGGCAGCCGCGCCGAAGGAGCCCGGGAGGCGGTCAGTGGCGATGTCCGCGGCCGCGATCGCCGCGATGTCCGTGATGGCCGCGGTCGTGCGACCACCCGTACGAGGGACGATACATCACCCGTGGCGGCGCGGAGTAAACGACCCTGGGCGCGCGATAGATGACCGCCGGAGGCGCGTAGTACACGGGCGGAGGCGGCGCGTAATACACCGGCGCGGGCGGCGCGTAGTAGACGGGAGGAGACGGCACGTAGACCGGCGGCGGGTAACCGACGCCGACGCCCACCGAAGCACCGTAACCGCCGTAGCCGTGGCGCGCGTTCTGCGCGGCCGCCGCGCCCGCTGCGGCGCCGATCGCGCCGCCGATCACCGCTCCGTCACGTCCGCCGAACGATTGGCCGATCATCGCGCCGGCGCCGCCGCCGATGATCGCCCCCACCACCGGCTGCGAGGCGTGCGCGCGCGGCGCAAGCACCACCGCCGCCGATACGACCAGCGCCGATGCCGCCATCCATCGCACGATCGCCGGCGACACTCTTCGTGTCTTCATCGTGCCTCGCGTCTCGTTCATTTCGACCCCCTCGTTGCCCGTCCGGCGCCTTCGCCGGACCCACGAATGCAGCGTAGGCCGCCCGCGCCGCGGCAGCCAGCCCCGATCCTGCAAAAAGCGTAACAGGATGTAAGTGCAAATCCGCCTGCCGTTTGCCACTGCCGCTTACCCTTGCCCGCTTTTGCCCTTAGCATCGTCCCATGCGCCTGCGCACAGTATGGATCGGACTGGCCGTCGTGGTCGCGCTCGTCGCGATCGCGCTGGTCGTCTTCGTCGCGACCTTCGACGCGAACCGCTACAAGCCGACGATCGTCTCGCTCGTCGAGCAGCAGACCGGCCGCAAGCTCGCCATCGAAGGCGACCTGTCGCTGTCGATCCTTCCCGACATCGCGCTTTCGATGGGCAGGGCCACGCTTTCGGGCCCCGACGGAGAAGGCCGTTTCGCCAGCGTCGACTCGGCGAAGATCGGCGTCGCATTGTGGCCGCTGTTGTCGCGCGAAGTGCAGGTGCAGCGCGTCACGCTCGATGCGCTCAGCATCGACGCGGTACGCCACAAGGACGGCAGCACCAACTTCGACGACCTGCTTGCGCGCCTGAAGTCGCAGCAGCCGCAGGCGAGTGCAAAGCCGGCCGCATCCACTCCCGAAGGCGAGGCGGCTTCAGCCGCAGCGACCACCGTCACCGTCGCCGAGATCGCGTTGCGCAACGCGGCGCTCGGTTGGCGCGACGAGGGCAGCGGCGACGAATGGCGGCTGCACGCCCTCGACCTGAACGCCGACCGCATCGGCAGCGGCGAGCCCGGTCAGTTGAAGGCCGGCGGCCGACTCACCGGCAAGAAAGCCGGCATCGACGCGGAACTCGATGCCACGAGCCGCTACCGCGCCGATTTCGCCACCGGCCGCATCGAGCTCACCGAGGCAAAGCTCGACGCGACCACGGAGGACGGCGTCACCGCGCATCTCGAGGCGCCCATGCTGACGATCGCGGGCGGATCGATCGAAGGCAAGCCGGTCGCGCTGCAACTGCAGATGCAGCGCGACGCCACGAAGCTCGACGCCTCGCTGTCGACGCAGATATCCGCGCCGGCGAACCAGCCGATCGTGCTGCGCGACATTCGCGCCAATCTCGTCGCCTCGGGCGGCACGCTGCCCGCCGACGGCGTGAAAGCGTCGCTCGGCGGCGACGGAACGGTAGACCTGCAACGCAAGACCGCCGCGCTGAATCTGCAGGGCCGCGTCGAAGACTCTCCGATGCAGGCACGCCTCACCGCGCCGCGCCTGTCGCCGCTGTCGCTGCAGTTCGACGTCCAGGCCGACAAGCTGGACGTCGACCGCCTGCGCGGCGCGCCGTCGCCGGCAAAGGCGCCGAGCGCATCGCCGGCGCCTGCACCGGGCGGCACGCCGCAGAAGGCGCCGCCGGCCGCGACCGCCCCGATCCCCGTTCCCCCGATCGCCGGCCTCGACACGACCGGCTCGTTGCGCATCGGCACGCTGCGCGCCGCCGGCGTCGAGTTGCGCGATCTCGCGATGACGCTCCGCTCCGGCGACGGGCGCATCGAGGTCACTCGCCTGGCGGCCGCGCTGTACGGCGGCACGCTCGCCGGCAACGCGTCGCTCGCCACCAGCGGACGCACCGCACTGAAGATGCAGCTGAACGGCATCGACGTCGGTCGCGCATTGCGCGAGTTCGCGCAGCGCGAGGTCCTCGATGGGCGCGGCAGCGTCGCGATCGACGTCACCGGCACCGGCACGACCGTCCCCGCCCTCGAACGCTCGCTCGCCGGCAGCGCGCGCATCGCGCTGCGCGACGGGGCGATCCTCGGCATAGACCTGGACAAGGTGCTGCAGAAGGTCGAGAGCACGATCGCGGCCGTGCGGGGCGGCACCGGGAGCACGGCGCTGGAGAGCCGCGCCGCCGGTGGCGAGAAGACGGCGTTCTCGTCGCTGGACGCGAGCTTCGCGATCCGCGAAGGCGTCGCGCACAACGACGACCTCGACCTGCGCTCGCCGCTGCTGCGCGTCGGCGGCAAAGGAAGCTTCGACATTCCCGTGCAGACCGTCGATTACCTGCTGCGCGCGTCGCTGGTCGGCACGCTCGCCGGCCAGGGCGGCGCCGCGCGCTCGGCGCTGCGCGGCGTCACGATTCCCGTGCGCGTATCCGGCCCGATGGCGTCATTGTCGTATCGCGTAGAGGTGGAGAACCTCGCGCGCGAGGCGCTGAAGAAGGAAGTGACCAGGCAACTCGAGGAGCGACTGCTCGGCAAGGGCTCGGGCGACGACGACAAACCCGCCGGATCGGCCAAGCCGAATCCGCGCGACCTGCTGCGCGGACTCATCGGTCGCTGATTCGAATTTCCGTATCATTGCGCCGATGCGCGCGTCCGAACCGGCGCGCCCCCTCCTTATCCGCTACGCACCGCATGAATTCCCCGCTGGCCCTCGACCCGAAGCGTTTCGTCCCGAAGTCGAGTTACGCGTACGAAGAGCTGATCGAATGCGGGCACGGACGCCTGTTCGGTCCGGGCAACGCGCGCCTGCCGCTGCCTCCGATGCTGATGTTCGACCGCATCACCGAGATCTCCGCCACCGGCGGGGCCTTCGACAAGGGCTACCTGAAGGCCGAGTTCGACATCCGGCCCGACCTCTGGTTCTTCGCCTGCCATTTCGAGGACGACCCGGTGATGCCCGGCTGCCTCGGCCTGGACTCGTTGTGGCAGATGCTCGGCTTCTTCCTCGGCTGGACCGGCGCGCCGGGTTCCGGACGCGCGCTCGGCCTGGCGCAATTGAAGTTCACCGGACAGATCCTGCCGCAGACCACGCTGGTCGAGTACCGGATCGACATCAAGCGCGTGATCAATCGCCGCCTCGTGCTCGGCGTGGCCGACGGCGAAGTGCGCGCCGACGGCGAGCGCATCTACCAGGCCTCGGACCTGCAGGTGGGCCTGTTCGAAAACCCCAACTCGATTCGCGCATGAACGAATTGCGTCGCGTCGTCGTAACGGGAATGGGCGTCGTCTCGTGCATCGGCACGGACGTCGCGCAGGTGCTCGCGTCGCTGCGCGATGGCCGCTCGGGGATCTCCTTCGTCCCCGAATATGCCGAGCTCGGCTTTCGCAGCCAGGTTGCTGGACGCCCCGACGTCGATCTCGACGGCGCGATCGACCGCAAGCTGCGTCGCTTCATGGGCGACGGCGCCGCGTACCTGCACCTGTCGATGCTGCAGGCGATCGAGGACGCGGGCCTGGAGCGCGACGACGTCTCCAACGAGCGCACCGGCATCGTCGTCGGCTCGGGCGGCCCGTCCACGCGCAACCAGGTCGAGGCAGCCGCGATCTGCAAGGAGCGCGGCCCGAAACGCGTCGGTCCGTACATGGTGCCGCGCTGCATGTCGTCGACCACGTCGGCCACCGCCGCGACGAACTTTCGCATCCACGGCGTGAACTACACGCTGTCGTCGGCCTGCTCCACGTCGGCGCACTGCATCGGCAACGCCACCGAACTCATCCAGTGGGGCAAGCAGGACCTGATGTTCGCCGGCGGCGCCGAGGAACTCGACTGGACGCTATCGGTGCTGTTCGACGCGATGGGCGCGATGTCGTCGAAGTACAACGACCGGCCGCAACAGGCCTCGCGTCCCTATGACGCGAACCGCGACGGCTTCGTCATCGCCGGCGGCGGCGGCGTCGTGGTCCTCGAGGAACTCGAGCACGCCCGCGCGCGCGGCGCGAAGATCTACGGCGAAATCGTCGGCTACGGCGCCACCTCCGACGGATACGACATGGTCGCCCCGAGCGGCGAAGGCGCAATTCGATGCATGCGCCAGGCGCTCGCGACGGTGAAAGCGCCGGTCAGCTACATCAATACACACGGCACGAGCACGCCGGTGGGCGACATCACCGAGCTCGATGCGATCCGCACCGTGTTCACCGAACGCGGCCAGCCGCTGCCGACGCTCTCCTCGACCAAATCGATGACCGGTCACTCGCTGGGCGCAACCGGCGTGCAGGAGACGATCTACAGCCTGCTGATGCTGCAGCACGACTTCGTCGCGCCGAGCATCAACATCGAGACGCTCGACGCGGGCGCCGAGGGCATGCCGATCGCGCGCGAGCGCATCGACGGCGTGCATCACGAAACCATCCTGTCGAACAGCTTCGGCTTCGGCGGAACCAACTGCACGCTGGCGCTGGCGCGCTACGCCGGTTGAGCGTTCGCGCGCGGCGCGCTACACTTTAATGACTCATCGGTCATTAAAGAGATGCCGTCCGTTCGCAGCTCCTCCGTTCCGGCGCAGCACTCGCCGGTCGAGCGTCGCTGGGCGCGCCGAAAGGACGCTCGCCCCGGCGAGTTGCTCGACGCGGCGCTCGAGCTCTTCGTCGACCGCGGCTTCGCGGCGACGCGCCTGGAGGACGTCGCGCGCAACGCCGGCGTCAGCAAGGGCACGCTCTACCTGTACTACGCGAACAAGGAAGAGCTGCTCAAGGCGGTCGTCCGCGCCAACCTCATCCCGCTGATCGACGCCTTCGCCGGGGAGATCCGTGAGTCCGAGGCGCCCTGCGCCGAGAAGCTGCGGCTCTTCTTCGCCAGGTGGTGGGAAACGGTGGGCGCCACGCGTTACGCGGGCATCGCCAAGCTCGTCGTCGCCGAGTCGGGAAACTTCCCGGAACTCGCGCGCTTCTTCCAGGAGGAAGTGATCCTGCCCGTAATGGCCGTGCTCGGCTCGATCGTGCGCCGCGGCATCGCGCTGCGCGAGTTCCGCGAAGTCGACGTCGAGGCATCGGTGCCGCTGTGGATGTCGCCGCTGGTGCTGCGCGCGATCTGGGAGCACTCGATCACGCCATGCTGCCCGCCCGGGTTCGATGTGCCGATCGAACGCTTCCTGGACACGCACCGGCGCTACGTGCTGCGCACGCTGTCCCCCGAAGGCTGATTGCTAGAATGCCGCCAACTCCGATCTCCTCGCCGCCCCTCATGGACTTCGAACGCGCCCGCTTCAACATGATCGAGCAGCAGATCCGTCCCTGGGACGTGCTCGACCCGGACGTGCTCGAGACGCTCTTCGCCGTCCATCGCGAAGACTTCGTCCCCCCCGCGCATCGCGCGCTCGCCTTCAGCGACCTGGAGCTGCCGCTGACGATCGACGGCGTCGCCACCGGCGAATCGATGCTCTCGCCGAAGCTCGAGGCGCGAATGCTGCAATCGGTCCTGCCCCAGCGAACGCACGCCGTGCTCGAGATCGGCGCCGGCTCCGGGCACATGGCCGCGCTGCTCGCGCAGTTCGCGCGGCACGTCGTCAGCTGCGAGCTGCGCGAGGATCTCTGCCGCTTCGCCCGCTCGAACCTGAAGAAGGCCGGCATCGGCAACGTGAGCGTCGAGCATCGCAACGGGCTCGACGTCGCGGCCGACGATACCTTCGACGTCATCGTGCTGTCGGGCTCGGTGCAGTTCGTTCCCGACTCGCTGATGCAGCGCCTGAGTGCTGCCGGACGGCTCATCGCGATCGTCGGCGAACCTCCGGTGATGAGCGCGCAACGAATCACGCGCACCGGCGATCGCGAGTTCCACAGCGAGAACCTGTTCGAGACGATGGCGCCGCCGCTGCGGGAGTTCCCGAAGCGCGACCGCTTCCGCTTCTGATGGCGCAGGCCACGCCCGCCGATGCAGCAGATCGAGCCGCGCGCGCTCGCAACCCGGCTTCAGGAAGAGCCGTTGCTGCTGCTCGACGTGCGCGAGGCGTGGGAAGTCGCGATCAGTCCCTTTCCCGACGCGATGCACGTGCCGATGCGCGAGATTCCGGGGCGCCTCGACGAACTCGTCACGCAACTGCCCATCGTCTGCATCTGTCATCACGGCGCGCGCAGCGCGCAAGTCGCGATGTTCCTGCAGCACCGCGGTTTCGAGCACGTCTACAACCTGGCCGGGGGCATCGATGCGTGGGCGCGTGAAGTCGACCCGACAGCCGTTCGATACTGAACCGGGGCCGGGCCCCTGCACCCTGCCGGCGGAAAAATTGATGAAACCGAAAACCGCCCCGAGAGCAGCTGCCGCTGCAGTCGTCGCCGCGATCCTCGCCGCGCCCGCGGCGCCCGCCTTCGCGCTCGACCTGCTGCAGGCCTGGCGCGAGGCGCTGGCCAACGACGCGCAGGTCGCGTCGGCGCGTTCGCAGCTCGATGCCACGCGCGAGCGTGTCCCGCAGGCGCGCTCGCAACTGCTGCCGGCGGTGGGCGCCACTGCGGGGATGAACCGCACGCGCGTCGACCCGAATCGCGGACCCGATCGCAGCTTCACGTCCGAGGCCTACGCGATCCAGCTGTCGGTGCCGCTGCTCAGCCTGCCCGAGCAGCAGGCGTGGGAGCAGAGCAAGCTCGCCGTGGGCATCGCCGAGGCGCAATACGCACAGGCGCAGCAGGACCTGATCCTGCGCGTCTCGCGGACCTACTTCGACGTGCTCGCCGCGCAGGACAACCTCGAAACGATCCGCGCGCAGAAGCGCGCGATCACCGAGCAACTCGAGGCGGCGAAGCGCAATTTCGAAGTCGGCACCGCAACGATCACCGATCAACAGGAAGCGCAGGCGCGCTTCGACCTGGCGGTAGCCCAGGAGATCGCCGCGATCAACGCGCTCGACGTCCAGCGTGCGCTGCTCGCGCAACTGATCGGCCGCCCCACCGGCGCGCTCGACGCGTTGCGCCGAGGCGTGCTGCTGCAGCCGCCGCAACCGGCGAGCGAAGCCGAGTGGGTGCGGCAGGCAACCGACAACAGCCTTGCCGTCCAGCAGCAGCGCGTGAACATCGAAATCGCGCGTCGCGAGATCGAGCGCCGGCGCTACGCGAAATACCCGACGGTGGATCTCGTCGGCTCGCTCGCGCGCAACGAGAACGCCGCACTGAACGCGATCGGCCTGCGCACGAATTCGGCCACCGTCGGCGTGCAGTTGTCGGTGCCGCTGTACACGGGCGGCGGCATCGAGGCCGGCGTGCGCGAGGCGGCGGCGCTGCTCGACCGCTCGCAATCCGATCTCGAGACGACGCGACGCCAGGTCGAGCAGGCCACGCGACAGGCGTATCTCGGCGTGAACAGCAGCCTCGCGCAGGTAAGCGCGCTGGAGGCCGCCGAGCGCTCGAGCCAGCTCGCTCTCGAATCGAACCTGCTCGGCTACCAGGTCGGCGTGCGCATCAACATCGACGTGCTCAACGCGCAGCAGCAGCTGTTCAGCACGCGCCGCGACCTCGCGCGCGCGCGCTACGACGTGCTCGTCAACGGCCTGCAGCTGAAGTCCACGGCCGGCGTGCTCGACGAGGCCGACGTCGTGGCAGTCGACGCGCTGCTCGCGCCGCCGCCCGCCTCCACCCCTGGCGGCTCGCCGCAGGCGCCCTCGTCGGCGCCGCTGCCGCCGCCGACGACATCGTCGCCTCCCGTGCGACGCTGAGCTTCAGCGCTCGGCGCGCAACAGCGGCTCGAGCGCCACCACCGTCCGATCGGTCGCGCCGCGATGGTGAGCGGCAAAAGCGATCGCGCGATCGCTCATCGACTGGCGCCGATCCGCATCGAGCACGACGCCGAGCGCCTCCTTGACCGCGCGTCGCGCATCCGGCACCCGGATCGCCGCGTCGGCTTCGATCGCGCGCTCCGCGGCCTCCGCGAAATTGAAGGTGTGCGGCCCGACGATGACCGGCACCCCGGCCGCGCACGCTTCGATGAGGTTCTGCCCGCCATAGGGCAGCAGCGATCCGCCGATGATGGCGACGTCGGCCAGCGCGTACCACGCCGGCATCTCTCCCATCGAATCGCCGAGGATCACCTGCGCGTCGCAGCGCTCGCCTTCGACGATCCGGCTGCGCCGCGCCATGCGCCAGCCGTGCGATTCGATCAGCGTGGCGACCGCGTCGAAGCGTTCCGGATGGCGCGGCACGATCACGAGCAGCGGCGGGAAGCGACTCGCCAGCGACGGCGGCAGCAGCGCCCCCGCCCAGGCATCGAGCAGCAACTCCTCCTCGCCTTCGCGCGTGCTCGCAGCGACGACGCAGAAGCGCGGCAGCCCGTCGGCCCGCTGGTGCGTGAGCCACTGGGTGCGCCACTGGTGGCCGAGTTCCTCGAGCTTCGGTGCCGCGCCGACGTCGAACTTCAGGTTGCCCAGCACGCGCGCGTCGGAGCGACCGAGCTGCGCGAGCCGGCTCGCGTCGTCGGCCGATTGCGCGAGCACCAGATCGAGCGACGCGAGCGCCGGCTCGATCAATCGCGCCCAACGCTGCCCCTTGCGCAGCGAGCGCTCGGAGAGCCGCGCATTGACCAGCGCGAGCCGAACGCCCTCCTCGTGCGCGATCGCGACGAGATTCGGCCACAACTCGGTCTCCATCAGCAGCCCCACCGACGGGCGCCAGGCATGCAGGAAGCGGCGCACCGCGAACGGATAGTCGTAGGGCAGGTACGCGCGATGGATGCGCGGATGCGAGAAGAGCGCAGCGCCGGCCTCGCGGCCGGTGGGCGTCATGTGCGTGACCAGCAGCTCGTGGTGCGGATAGCGCTCGAGCAGCGCGTCGACCAGCGGCTGCGCGGCGCGCGTCTCCCCGACGGAAACCGCATGCAGCCAGATCAACGGCTGCAGGTCGCCGCGCGGCGCATGCGCACCGAACCGTTCGCCGAGATTGCGCCGATAACCGGGCTGGCGGCGCGACTTCCACAGCAGGTGCACGAACAGCCACGGCATCGCCAGGTACCAGGCGATCGTGTAGAGCCATCGTGCCATGTCGCGCGAGAGTGCCGGTGTCCGTTGCGGAGTTGCGCACTATTCTAGCGGCGACCGACCGGCGTCCGATTTTCGGTATTCTGGTCCGATGATCCTCGTCACCGGCGGCTGCGGTTTCATCGGCGCGCGCTTCGTGCTCGACTGGCTCGCGAGCGCCGAAGAAGCGCTGGTGAACCTCGACGCGCTCACCTACGCGGCGCGCCCCGCGGCGCTCGCGCCGGTCGCAGGCGACTCGCGCTACCGCTTCGTCCGCGGCGACGTCTGCGACCGCGCGCTCGTCGACGCACTGCTCGCCGAACACCGGCCGCGCGCGATCGTGCACCTGGCCGCCGAAACGCACGTCGACCGCGCAATCGACGACGCGACGGCCTTCGAGCGATCGAACGTGCTCGGCACGCTGGTGCTGCTGCAGGCGGTACGCGCGCACCTCGCTCGCCTTTCGCCCGACGAAGCCCGGCGCTTGCGCTTCCTGCACTGCTCGACCGACGAAGTGTTCGGCTCGCTCGCGCCCGACGACCCGCCGTGCGACGAGAGCGCACCCTATCGCCCGCGCAATCCGTATTCGGCCTCGAAAGCCGCGGCCGATCACTTCGTCGCCGCGTTCCACGCGACGCACGGCGTGCCCACGCTCGTCACGCGCGGCTCGAACACCTATGGGCCGGGCCAGCATCCCGAGAAGCTCATCGCACTGGCGATCGAGCGCCTGCTTGCGGGCGAGCCCGTGCCGCTGTATGGCAACGGCCTCGCGGTACGCGACTGGCTTTACGTCAGCGATCACGTCGCGGCGCTGCGCGCCGTGCTCGAGCACGGGCGCCCGGGAGAGACGTACAACGTCGCGGCGAACCAGCGCGTGACGAACCGCGAACTGGCCGAGCGCCTGATCGAGGCGGTCGAGGTCGAACTGGATGCGCATCGCGCGTCGGGCGCCGCTGCCGAGAGCCGCACTCTTCGTTCGCCGAGCGCTCGCAGCGCCCGGGTCGACTTCGTCACGGATCGGCCCGGCCACGACCGACGCTACGCGATGAACGACGCGAAGCTGCGCGCGGAAACCGGTTGGGCGCCGCAGGTGGCCCTCGACGAAGGCTTGCGGGCAACGGTCCGAGCCGCGCTGGCACCGGTCGACGAGCAAGGAGACGAACCGTGAAACTGCACGCCGCGCATCCCGGCGGCTGGGCGATCTTCGAGGCGCAGGCGCACGCGGACGAGCGCGGCTGGGTGGCCGAGATCCTGCGCGAGGACGCGCTGCGCGCGCACGCCGGCGAACTGCGGGTCGTGCAGCAAAACCTGAGCATGAGCCGTCGTGGCGTATTGCGGGGAATGCATTACCAGCTCGAATCGCCGCAGGGCAAGCTCGTCCAGGTCCTGCGCGGCCGGATTCACGACGTGATCGTCGATCTGCGTCGCGATTCACCCGATTTCGGGCGCAGCTTCGCCATCCGGTTATCCGGCGATTCACTGCAATCGCTGTGGGCGCCGCCTGGATTCGCGCACGGTTTTCTCGCGATGGAAGACTCGACGGTGCTTTATTCGCTGACGCAGCCGCGCATCGCCGCAGCCGAGCGAGCGATCCGCTGGAATTGCCCGCAGCTGGGAATCGAGTGGCCGCTTGCTGCAGGCCAGGAACCGATCATTTCCGAGCGCGATCGGGCCGCGCCGGTCTTCGGCGAAGCCGAGGTTTACGGGAAATGACGAAGCGCCTCGCGGCCAGCGACGAAACTGCCGCGCGACGGATTCTCCTGCTCGGCGTGAACGGACGACTGGGCACGGCCATTCGAAACGAATTCGCACGCCGTGCGCTGAAGCCGGGCGGATCTAGCGCCGCGCAGCTGATCGCGCCCCTGCGCAACAAGCTCGCGCTCGACACGACAAGACCCCTGGAAGCATCACGACGCTGGATCGAGCAATGGAGACCCGACGCGATCGTCAACTGCATCGCGATGAGCGACGTCGACCGCTGCGAGCGGGAAACCCATCCGGCAAGAGCGCTGAACGCCGAGCTTCCGGGAGCGCTCGCGAGCGCGACGCAGAAGCGAAACGTCCGCCTGATTCATTTCTCGACCGATTTCGTGTTCGACGGCGCCTTGCATCGCCCTTATCGGGAGGACGACGCGACAAACCCCCTGTCCGTCTACGGAACCACCAAACTCGCCGGCGAAACGGCGATCGCCTCCGAGGGCGGGAGTTACTGGATCTTCCGCGTCAGCTGGCTTTACGGGGGGCCGAACCGCAACCTTGCCGCCACCCTCCTCGATCCGGCGAATGCGCGCCGCGCGATCGCGCTCGCCGACGATCGCGCAGGCGTACCGAACCCGGTCGGTCTGCTCGCCCGCGAGGTCGTGGCAGCGATCGAGCGCGGCGATGGCAGCGGCGCGGGCGCGGCCGGCAGCGGCAACGGCAACGGAACGGCAAACGCGCAACCGGTGTCCGGCATCTACCACCTGTCGTGTCATGGTGCGACGACGTGGCATGCCTTCGGCCGTGAATTCGTCGAGCGCGCCGTCGCCGCGGGTCGGATTCCCGTCGGCCAGGCGCCGCTCATCGAGCGGTACGACGAGAATGCGCATCGCCGGCCGGCCCCCCGCCCCGAGTGGTCGGTGCTGGATTGCGCTCTTTACGAGTCGGTTTTCGAGCGGAAACTCCCCTCGTGGCGCGAGGCGATCGCATTCGCTCTTGAATAAGAAAACGACTTACCCGAAAGGAATAGGCAAATAACCTCTGTTGCCGCGATCTTTTGTGGCAGTATTCCCGGTCCCGGCGCGCGCACCGAAAGCGCTCCGGATCACCGGAGACGCAAAACAAAATGCCGCGCAAGTCCTACGACGCAATCCGCAAGCAGATCGAAAAGCTGGAAGTGCAAGCCGCCAAGCTCGAGGCGGCGGCCGACGAAAAGAAGAAGAAAGCCGTCTCCCAGGTCGTCGCGCTGATGAGGAAACTCGACGTCAGTCCCGAGGATCTCGCCGAGCATGCACCGCGTCGCGGACGCAAGCGGGCGGCGCGCAAGACGGCCGCTCCGGCCCGTGCGCGCAAGCCGGTCGCGCCGAAGTTCCGCAACACCAAAACCGGGGAAACGTGGAGCGGGCGCGGCCGCACGCCGCGGTGGCTGGCAGCGCTCGAGGCGCAGGGGAAATCGAGGGAGGAGTACAGGATCTGAGCGGTCGCTGCCGTATTCAAAACGGCAGCGCCACGTCCGGCGCAACCCCCCGGATCGCCCGCCGAAAATCCCCTTGAATCCGTTCGAGCGCCTGCTGGGTATCGGCCTCGAAACGGATCACCACCACCGGCGTCGTGTTCGACGGCCGCGCGAGTCCGAACCCGTCCGGATATTCGACACGCACCCCGTCGATCGTAATGATCTCGGTCGCCCCCTCGAAACGCGCGTCGCGCTGCAGCTTTTCGACGAGCGCGAAATTCTCCCCTTCGGCCGTCTTCAGGTGCAATTCGGGTGTCGCGGGCGAATCGGGCAGCGCATTCAACACGGCGGACGGATCGGCGTGCCGCGAAAGAATCTCGAGCAGCCGCGCGCCGGTATAAAGTCCGTCGTCGAAGCCGTACCAGCGCTCCTGGAAGAAAACGTGCCCGCTCATCTCGCCGGCGAGCGGCGCGCCGCTTTCCTTCAGCTTCGCCTTGATCAGCGAATGCCCGGTGCGCCACATTGTCGGGCTCCCCCCGTGCGCACGAATGAACGCAGCGACGTGCCGGCTGCATTTCACGTCGTAAATGATCTCCGCACCGGGGTTGCGTGACAGCACGTCCTGCGCGAACAGCATCAACTGCCGATCGGGATAGATGATCCTGCCGTCCTTCGTCACGACGCCGAGCCGGTCGCCGTCGCCGTCGAAGGCCAGGCCGATTTCCGCGTCCGTCTCGCGCAGGCAGCGGATCAGGTCCTGCAGGTTTTCCGGATGCGCGGGGTCGGGGTGGTGGTTCGGAAAGGTTCCGTCGACTTCGCAAAACAACTCGATAACCTCGCAGCCCAGCGCGCGAAAGAGTTGCGGCGCGACCGCGCCGGCCACCCCGTTACCGCAGTCGATCGCGATCTTCATCGGACGCGCGAGCTTTACGTCACCGACGACGCGTTCGATGTAGCGCGCGACGAGATCTTCGCTGCGCATGCCGCCGCGGCGCTGTCCTCGCACCGCGGCGAGCGCGCCGGAAACGATCGTTTCTCGCAACCGCTGGATCGCATCGCCGTAGATCGCATCGCCGGCGATGACCATCTTCAAGCCGTTGTAATCGGGCGGATTGTGGCTCCCCGTGACGGCCACTCCGGTACGCGTGCCCAGCTCGAAAGTCGCGTAGTAGACGACCGGCGTCGGCACCATGCCGATGTCGATCACATCGACGCCGGCGTCGCGGAAGCCCTCGGCGAGCGCAGCGGACAGTGCGGGGCCCGACAGGCGGCCGTCACGACCGATGACCGTCTCGCGCATGCCGGCCTCTCGCGCCTGTGCGCCGAGGGCAAGGCCGATCGCTCGCACCGCATCGACCGTGAGCGTGTCGTCGACGATGCCGCGGATGTCGTAGGCCTTGAAGATGGACGGAGAGATCTCGGCAGTCATGGAATCGGGAGCTCGGTTCGAAATGGCAGCGGCGGCCCGCCTGCCGGCGAGCGCCTTCGGTGAAGTCTACGACTATAATTCTGACCATATTTCTGGTCTTAAGCCATGACCATGCGACAGATTCCCCTCACCGAAGCGAAGGCAAGGCTCAGTGAGCTCGTCGAGCTCGCGGCCTCCGGCGAGCCGGTCGTCATCACGCGGCACGGCAAGCCGGTGCTCGAACTGGTACATCCGCAAGTCGTACGCAAGCCGATCGATGCCGAAGCGCTGCGTCGTGTCACCGACCGGCAGCCGAAGCAGCGCGAGAGCGCGCGTGCGTTCGTACGCCGGCTGCGCGAAAGCGCCCGGTATTGATATCGGCATCGCGCCGGTGCACTACCTCGATACCAGCCTGCTCGTCGCCGCACTCACCAACGAGTCCATGACACGTGTCGTGCAGGCCTGGCTTGCGGGTCAGCCCGCCGGATCGCTTGCGATCAGCGATTGGGTCGTCACGGAGTTCTCCGCCGCACTCGCGATGAAGCTGCGCGAGAAGCGGATCGACGCCGGCAGCCGCGCCGACGTGCTCGCGGCGTTTACCCGACTCTGTGACGAGAGCCTCGAAATTTGGCCCGTCATGCGCAGCGACTACCGCGTCGCAGCCCGATACGCCGACAGCCATGCACCGGGGCTGCGCGCAGGCGATTCGTTGCATCTGGCCATCGCCGCGCAGCGCGGAGCGCCGATCTGCACGCTCGACCGCGTCATGCTCCGCGCTGCCGGTGCGCTCGGAGTGAGCGCGACCGTACCGGGCTGATGTCGTCGGGCAGAGCATCTCCCACTTCAGGCGCCCCCCGCCGCCACACTCCTTCCCTCCACCACCCGAAGCGTCGGCGGCTGCTTCGGCAGAAAAGGCGTGTACTCGGGCACCCGCGCAGCGAGTTCCTTGCGCACCGTCGCGTCGTCGGCGGGCGCGGGCTGCTCGAGCCAGCTTCGCAGCGACGAGAGGAAATCGACGTCCACCGGACGCGAGCGCGCGATGCGCAGCTTCGGATGCGGCGTCTCGCGTGTCTGCTCGGCGTCGGCGAGCAACTCCTCGTAGAGCTTCTCGCCGGGGCGAAGGCCGGTGAACTCGATGCGGATGTCGGTTTCCGAATAGCCGGACAGACGGATCATGTTGCGCGCGAGATCGACGATCTTCACCGGCTCGCCCATGTCGAGCACGAAAATCTCGCCGCCTCCGCCCATCGCGGCCGCCTGCAACACAAGCTGCGCGGCTTCGGGGATCGACATGAAGTAGCGCGTTATCTCGGGGTGGGTGACGGTGACCGGCCCGCCCTTGGCGATCTGCGCCTGGAACTTGGGGATGACGCTGCCGGCGCTGCCCAGCACGTTGCCGAAACGGACGATTTCGAACTGCGTGGAACCGCCGGAAGCCTGCAGCGCCTGGCAGGCCATCTCGGCCAGGCGCTTGGTTGCACCCATGACGTTCGTCGGATTGACGGCCTTGTCGGTGGAGATGAGGACGAAGCGCTCGGCGCCGAATTCGGCGGCGCATTCGGCGACGCGAAGCGTGCCGAGGACGTTGTTGCGGACGGCTTGCCAGGCGTTGCCGACTTCCATCAGGGGGACGTGCTTGTAGGCGGCGGCGTGGAAGATCACGTCCGGGCGATGTGCCTTGAACACCTCGCGCACGCGGGCAGCGTCCTTGACATCGCCGGCCAGGGGAACAATCCGTACCTGCGGCCGGTTCACCGCGAACCACTGCTCGAGCGCGTAGAGCGAGAACTCGCTGTGCTCGAAGAGCACAAGCGTCGCCGGGTCGAAGCGTGAAAGCTGCCGGCACAACTCGCTGCCGATCGACCCGCCCGCTCCCGTGACGAGAACGGTGCGCCCCCGCAGCATCGACTCGACGTGCTCGGTATCGATCTGTACGGTCTCGCGGCCGAGCAGATCCTCGATCTCGACCCTTCGCAACGAAGAAACGGACACCCGGCCGGAGAGCAGGTCGTCGATGCCCGGCACGGTGAAAACGAGAGCACCGGCCACTACGGCGAGATCGGTCGCACGCCTGCGCGTCGCCGACGAAGCAGAGGGGATGGCAAGGATGACGTGCCGCGCGTTCTCGTCGTCGAGGACCTGCGGAAGCGTGCCGATCGCGCCGAAGATCGGACGCCCGAGGACTTCCTTGCCCCACTTGCCAGGGTCGTCATCGACCAGACCCACGACGCGCCAGTCGGGAACCCGATCGAGTTCCCGCACGAGCATTGCACCACCTCTCCCCGCGCCAACGATGACGACCGGCTTGCCCTCCCCGCTCAAAGCGCCATAGAGCCGCTGCTCCTTCGACATCCGGTACAGCACGCGCCCCCCCGCCATCCAGATGGCGAGGAGCATCGGGTACAGCACTAGGGTCGATCGAGGCGTGACCGCATCGAAGCGATACAGCGCAACGAACACGAGCAGTACGAGAGACGACATCGCCACAGCGCGAAGCACGCGCTTGAGGTCCGGCAGGCTCGCGAAAATCCACAAGCCTCGATACAGCCCCGCATAGCGGCAGATAAGAAAATGCGCTGGCACGAGCACGAGGAGCGCCAGGTACATATGGCGCTCGTACGCAGAAGGCCAGTCGAAATTGAAGCGCAACAGGAACGCGCCAACCCAGGCGAAAACGGGCGCCGCCAAGTCGAACAGCGCGGCCAGGATGGAACGAAACGAGATGCGCACGGGCGCGATGTTACGCTCGCCCCGGCAAACCCCCGGGAAAACCCGCGGACGGGGAACGACCGGAGCAGGCGACGCGCCATCCACTTGCGCCAGGTCGGCCTCGGATCGGCAGCGGGGCGTACCGTAGAATGCCGTCCGGCATGGGGATCAGGAAGTTCGAATGGACAGCGTCGGCATCCACCCGTCGGCCATTGTCGACGAAGGCGCACGGATCGGCGCAGGCACGCGCATCTGGCACTGGGTGCACGTCTGCGCAGGTGCCCGGATCGGCAGCGGTTGCTCGCTCGGGCAGAACGTCTTCGTAGGAAACCGGGTCGCTATCGGCGACCGCGTGAAGATCCAGAACAACGTCTCCGTCTACGACAACGTGACGCTGGAAGACGACGTGTTCTGCGGCCCGAGCATGGTGTTCACCAACGTGTACAACCCGCGCTCGGCCGTCGAGCGGAAGAGCGAATACCGAGACACCGTCGTGCGTCGGGGCGCCACGCTTGGTGCGAACTGCACGATCGTCTGCGGCGTCACGATCGGCGAATACGCGTTCATCGGCGCCGGGGCGGTCGTGAACCGCGACGTACCGGCCTACGCGCTCATGGTCGGCGTGCCGGCGCGGCAGGTCGGCTGGATGAGCCGGCACGGCGAGCAGCTCGACTTGCCGCTGAAGGGGAACGGTGAAGCCGTTTGCCCGCATACCGGTGACCGCTATCGCCTGCACGACGGCGTCTGCGCACTGCAACACTGACCCTCTCGAATCCGATCCTGGCAGCCCTCATGCAGTTCATCGACCTCAAGACCCAATACGCAGCATTGAAGCCGGAGATCGACCGGCGCATTCAAGCCGTGCTTGACCACGGCCAGTACATCATGGGTCCTGAAGTGCGAGAGCTCGAGGAACGCCTCGAGCAGTTCACCGGATCGACGAACTGCATCACCGTGGCCTCGGGCACCGAGGCGCTGCTCGTCGCGCTGATGGCGCTGGGTATCGGGCGCGGTGACGAAGTGATCACGACGCCGTTCACCTTCGTGGCGACAGCAGAGATGATCGTGCTGCTCGGCGCCACGCCGGTATTCGTCGACATCGATCCGTCCACTGCCAACATCGACGCCTCGCGCATCGAGGAGCGGATCACAGCGCGCACGAAGGCGATCATGCCGGTTGCACTGTACGGGCAGCCGGCAGACATGGACGAGATCAATGCAGTGGCAGCCCGACACGGTCTTCCGGTAATCGAGGACGCCGCCCAGAGCTTCGGCGCCGAATACAAGGGCCGCAAGAGTTGCAACCTGTCGACCATCGGGTGCACGAGCTTCTTTCCGAGCAAACCGCTCGGCTGCTATGGCGATGGGGGTGCGATTTTCACGAGCGACGCGGCGCTGGCCCGGCGCATGCGCGCGATCCGCGTGCACGGTCAGGAGCGCCGGTACCACCACACCTCGATCGGCGTCGGCGGCCGCATGGACACGCTGCAATGCGCGATCGTACTCGGCAAGCTCGGCCGCTTCGCGTGGGAGACGGCCGAGCGCCAGCGCAAGGCGCAGCGCTATCTCGCGCTGCTGCGCGAGGCGCCGCACGTGCGCACGCTGCAGCCCAAGCTCGACCGGACCTCGGCGTGGGCGCAGTTCACCGTGCTCTGCGACGACCGTGCGGCAGTGCAGCAGCGGCTTTCGGCTGCCGGGATTCCGACCGCCGTCCACTACCCGATTCCGCTGCACCGGCAGCCGGCCTATGAGGCGTTGTGCGGCAGCGAGGAGTTCGAGGTGGCGTCGGCGCTGGCGCAGCGAGTGATGAGCCTGCCGATGTCGGCGGATCTGTCCGAACAAGACCAGGACCGGGTCGTCGCGGAGATCGCGAAGACCGCGTGAACATCCTCTACGTCAACCACTATGCGGGCTCCGTCCGCCACGGCATGGAGTACCGGCCGTTCTACATGGCACGCGAGTGGCGCAAGTCGGGCCACCGCGTCCGGATCGTCGCTGCGTCCCACTCGCATGTAAGAGCGATCCAGCCGCAGGTCGCCGATTCGATCGAGCGCGAAGATATCGCGGGCATCGAGTACTTCTGGCTCCGGACTCCGCCGTACGTCGGCAATGGCCTCGGCCGCATCCGGAACATGCTCGCCTTCGTCAGCGGACTGTACCGGCACTCGGGGCGGCTGACGGCAGGCCACCGTCCGGATGTCGTGATCGCCTCGTCGACCTATCCGCTGGACATCTTCCCTTGCGCACGAATCGCCCGAAAGGCGGAAGCGCGCCTGGTCTTCGAATTGCACGACCTATGGCCGCTGTCGCCGATGGAACTTGGATCGATGCCGCCCTGGCATCCCTTCATCGTCACGATGCAACGCGGAGAAGACTTCGCCTGCCGCAACGCCGACGCGGTCGTATCGATGCTTCCGAACGCCGAGGAGCACCTCGCGTCGCGCGGCTTGCCGCCGGGCAGGTTCCACTACGTCCCCAACGGAATCGACATCTCCGGCTGGACGGGGGACAGCGAACCCCTCGCGCAGGATATCCGGGCGAATCTCGAGCGACTGCGGGCCGGGCAGAAGCTGCTCGTCGGCTACGCCGGCGCGCATGGACTGGCGAACGCGCTCGAGCACCTCATCGAGGCCGCTCGTCTCACGCGCGGGGAACCGATTGCCTACCTACTCGTTGGACAAGGTCCGGAGAAGGGCAACCTGCAGAACCGTGCCTTGGCCCTCGGCCTGGACAACATCGTGTTCCTGCCCGCCATCCCGAAGGCCCAGATTCCCGCTTTCCTGCATGAGATGGATGCCTTGTTCATCGGCCTGCAGCGCAAACCGATCTTCCGGTTTGGAATCAGCCCGAACAAGCTCATGGACTACATGATGGCGGGCAAGCCGGTCATCCACGCGATCGAGGCAGGCAACGACGTCGTTGTCGACAGCGGCTGCGGTATATCCATTCGCGCCGAGGACGCCGCCGCAATCGCCGACGCGGCACGACGACTGGCCGCGATCCGCCCCGACGAGCGAGCCGTGATGGGAGAGCGGGGCAGGCGATTCGTGCTCGAGAACCACGACTATCGCGTTCTTGCGAAGCGCTTTTTGGAAGCAATCGGCTGATGAAGCGCGAGACCGGCGTCCCAGACGAGCGAGAACGCGCGACGGAACCAGAAGCCGTTGCTGTTCGATACGCGCGCAGAAGCGCCTGCGTCGAAGACGCGCGCTACGATCCGATGTCCGCGCCGGTCTGCATGAGCCTTCAGGAACGCCATCGGGCGCTCGTCGAACTCCTGCGACTCGCGAAGCTCGAGCCGGTGGCGCACAAGCGCGTTCTCGAGATCGGGTGTGGCTCGGGATCCAACCTGCTCGAGCTGATCGCACTGGGATTTTCACCGAGGAACCTGGTCGGAAACGAATTGCTCCCTGACCGGGTGACGATGGCGAGGGAGCGTCTTCCGGCGGCGGTGGAGATACTGTCGGGCGATGCGAGCCGCCTCGAACTCGCTCCGTCCTCGTTCGACGTCGTGTACCAGTCGACAGTCTTCACGTCGCTCCTCGACCGAGACTTCCAGGAACGGCTTGCCGCGCGAATGTGGGAGTGGACGAGACCGGGCGGCGGCGTGCTCTGGTATGACTTTACCTTCGACAATCCGTCGAATTCCGACGTTCGCGGTGTCGGCCTGCCGCGGATCCGGGAACTGTTTCCCGACGGGCGGATCGAAGCTCGCCGAGTGACGCTCGCCCCTCCGATCAATCGTCGGGTCAGTCACATCCACCCGTCGCTCTACACGATCTTCAACCTGCTCCCGTTCCTGCGCACGCACCTGCTGTGCTGGATCAGCAAACGATGACTCGCCAGATGTCCAAGTTCCTGCCATTCGCACTGCCCGATATTGGCGAAGCCGAGATCGCCGAAGTCGTCGACTCGCTGCGGTCCGGCTGGATCACCACGGGCCCGAAGACAAAGCGCTTCGAGGAGGACTTCGCCACGTTCCTTGGAGGAGGCGTCGAGGCCATCGCCGTGAACTCGGCCACCGCAGGGTTGCATCTCGCGCTCGACGCGATCGGACTCGGTCCAGGCGACGAAGTCGTCACGACGACGCACACCTTCACCGCGACGGCGGAGGTGATCCGATACATGGGGGCGGACCCGGTCTTCGTGGACATCGACCCGCAGACAATGTGCATCGATCCCGGGCTCGTCGCGCGCGCGATCACGCCGCACACGAAGGCCATCCTTCCGGTGCACTACGCGGGCCGTGCCTGCGAGATGTCCGAGCTGACGGACATCGCCCGTCGGCATGGCTTGCGCGTCGTCGAAGACGCTGCACACGCACTGCCGACGACCTGCGGCGGAAAGCTGGTCGGCACGCTCGACAGTGACGCCACCGTCTTCAGCTTCTATGCGACGAAGACGCTCGCGACGGGCGAGGGCGGGATGCTGGTGACGCACGACGCCGACATCGCGCGCCGTGCGCGCGTCATGCGCCTTCACGGGATCGACCGCGACGCGTTCGACCGATATGTGTCCAAGAAGCCGGCGTGGAACTACGAGGTGGTCGCTCCCGGCTTCAAGTACAACCTCACAGACATCGCCGCCTCGCTCGGCATCCACCAGCTTGCGCGCGTGCGCCGCTTCCAGGAGCGGCGCAGCGCGATAGCCGCGCGCTACCGCGAGGAGCTGTCCGGACTTCCCCTGATCGCTCCTCCGCATGCCTCCCGCGGCGATCTACATGCCTGGCACCTCTACGTGATCCGGCTCACGGGCAGTGCGCCGATCTCACGCGATGAATTCATCGAGCGCATGGCAGAACTCGGCATCGGGTGCAGCGTGCACTTCATCCCGCTGCATCTGCACCCGTATTGGCGCGACACCTACCGGCTGACGCCAGCGCAGTTTCCCCATTCCCAGCAGGCGTTCGAGGCCTCGGTCAGCCTTCCGATCTACACGCGCATGACGGACGACGACCAGACGAGGGTGATCGAGGCTGTCCGTACGCTGCTCCAATGAGCAAGCGCCTGTTCGACCTGGTCCTCGCGGGTCTGGGGCTGATCGCATTGGCACCGGTGTTTGCGGCGATCGCCGTGTGGATCAAGCTGGATTCGCCGGGACCGGTGTTCTTCCGGCAGGTCCGCGTCGGCCGGCACGGCAAGCCCTTCCGCATCCACAAGTTCCGGACGATGGTGTCCTGTTCCGATCCCGCCCAGCTGCAGATAACGGTCGGCGACGACAATCGCATCACGCACAGCGGACGCATGCTCCGCAGGTTCAAGCTGGACGAACTCGCACAACTCGTCGACGTCGTGCTCGGGACCATGAGCCTCGTCGGTCCGCGGCCCGAAGTGCCGAAGTACGTTGCCTTGTACCCGGCGAGCATGCGCGACGTCGTGCTGTCGGTGAAGCCGGGGATCACCGATCCCGCCTCGATTCGATTCCGCAACGAGAGCGAGATTCTGGCGCAGGCGGCGGACCCCGAGCGGGAGTATGTCGAGACGATCCTACCGGTGAAGCTACGACACTACGTTCAGTACGTGAACACGCGCACGCTAGTGGGCGACCTGGGGATCATTCTCAAGACGCTCGGCGTCGTCGTCTGCTAGGCGGGCGGCAATCCTCTCGGCGGAATCGCCCGACCCGTACGGCGCAATCGACGCCCCGTCGGTGCCCACTGCAGTAATCATCGCGTCGGCGACGGCGCGCGCATCTGAGGGAGGCACGAGCCGGTTCCAGCCTGCTTCGACCAACTCGACCCACTCCGTCTCGTCGCGAAGCGTCGCGCAGGGGACGCGATGGAAGAACGCCTCCTTCTGCACGCCCCCCGAATCCGTAGCGATCAGGCAGGCGTGCTTCTCGAGCATGACCATGTCGAGATAGCCGACCGGTTCGATCACCAGCACGTTCTCGGGAATGCGAAGCCCGAAGCGCTCGATCCGGGCCCTCGCCCGCGGGTGCATCGGCAGTACCAGCTTCCCGCCGTACTTCGCGAAGCCATCCAGGATGACGGAAAGGCGGGTCGGCTCGTCTGTGTTCTCCGCCCGATGAACCGTCGCAAGTGCGTAGTCCTTCGGCCGCAGCGACAGGTGATCGAGGATTCCGCTAGTCCGATCGGCCTTTGCTCCGTAGAAGAGCGCCGCGTCGTACATCACGTCGCCGACCTGGGCGACGCGCGCCCCTGCGATCCCTTCGGCAGCGAGATTGCGCACGGCTGTTTGCGTGGGTGCAAAAAGCAGACTCGAAGCGTGATCGGTAAGGACCCTGTTGATCTCCTCGGGCATCCGACGATTGAATGAGCGAAGGCCGGCCTCGACGTGCGCGATCGGGACGTGCAACTTTGCGGCGGCAATCGCGCCGGCGAGCGTCGAATCGGTGTCGCCGTACACGAGTACCGCACGCGGCGACAACTCGAGGAGAACCGATTCAATCCGCTCGATCATCCGCCCGGTGTTCTGTCCGTGCGTTCCGCCCCCGATGCCCAGGTGTCTGGACGGCGCGGGCATTTCGAGTTCGTCGAAGAACACCTGGGACATGTTCGCGTCGAAGTGCTGCCCGGTGTGGACGATTGCCTCGTCGACGCCTCGTTCAAGCAGCGCTCGCGAAACAACGGCGGCCTTGACGAATTGTGGGCGTGCGCCGACGACAGTTACGAGACGCATGCCAGAGGCTCGTGCGCAAGAAGCGAGTCGTACAGTTCGAGCAGCTTCCGCTCCTCGATGGACCAGTTGTAATGGTCCCGGACTGCGGTTCGCCCTTTGTCGCCCATCTCGCGAACCAATGCCGGGGCACTCGCGAGCAGGTCGATGGCGCGGGCGATCTGTTCGGGGCTATCTGGATCGACACAGATCCCGCATTCGCTCTTCAGCACGATGTCGCGCCACAACGGAAAGTCCGATGCGACGACGGGAACACCCGCGCTCATGTACTCGAACATCTTGATCGGCAGCGAATCGACGAAGTTCGGCGAGGCCCGGAGCGTGACGAGCCCGGCAAAGCAGCTCGACAGGACATCCCGCACACCGGCTCTGTCGAGAAAGCCCAACTCATCCACTCGCATCCAGCCACCCTCGCGCCGAACCTCGGCGGACACCTTCGCCTCCGCGAAGACGCCGCACAGCTTCAGACGCGCCTGCGATTTCACCATCCCCATGGCGGAAACGATCGCGCGTATCCCTCGCATCTCGGAGATTCCACCGATGTAGCAGACGTCGCGCCGGGAACCCGAGAGAGCCGCGTCAGTCTCGAGTTCGCCCGGGAGAGGAAAGTTGCTGATGTTCACGACGTTGCCATGGATCGTGCTGAACTTATCGCAAATGGCCGGCGTTGCCGCGACGATCGCATCAAAGCGGCGGCACGCCCAGCGTTCGAAAATGGCAAACGTCCGCGAAACGAAGCGCCGAACGGTTGGAGCAAGATAATGCTTGCCCAAGATCTGAAGCGGGACGTCCTCGTGTGCGTCGAACACCACCCGCTTCCCCATCCTCCTTAACTGCAACCCCGCCGGAATCAACTCGGGGTCGTGCAGGTGAAAGAGATCAGCGTCGAGAGCGCGCGCGGCCTCACGAACCCGGCGAGTCGTGCGCACCATGCGGTTCACTCGTCCCCCCGATACACCGACGTCGAATATCTGGACGCCATCGCGATTCTCGTTTCCCAAGCCGTCCGCGACAACGAGCAAGACTTCGTAACCGGCCCGCGCGAGGGACCTGCACTCCTTGAGGAAAATCCTCGTGTCGTAGCGCGAGTGAACCGAAGTCAAATGGGCGATTCGAGTCATTCCTAAGAATCGCGCCTCACGAATAGACCTTGATCCGCCGGCCGATGGACGCCTCGGCGAACGCCTGAACGCGCTTCAGCATGCGATAGCGGGCGTCCCAAGTGGGAAAGTCAGTGTAGTGGTGCGACGGCGCGCGCATGAATTCGTCGAACTGCGCACGCGTGATTCGCAGCTTCTTGCAGAAGTACGAGATATCGAGCTCGAGTTCGGCGGGGTCGTAGAGCGGCTCTCGCAGTTGCTCGAGCGCTTCCTCGCGTGTCAGCTGACCCGAAACGACCAGGCTCGAGAGGTGCGGACGTCTCTTGTCGAACCCGAACTTGACTGGGAGGTAGTAGTTCTGGAACAGCTTGGTGAACAGCGACTCTCCATGCTTGCGCCCGTACGATCGCCACCCGATCGCCGTCTCGAGTTCGCGGATGGCGCTGGCCTTGTCGTAGGGCATGTAGTTCAGTGGCCGCACGGTACGCATCTTCTTCGCCAGCGGATACAGGATGTAGTAGTCGAAGAAGCTGATCGTCCTGTATTGACGCAGCGGGCGCTCGCCGAACCGTCGGTGGATTGCCTTGAGATTCACCGCATCCATCGCGCTTCCGTGCCAGGCCTTCGGGAAGATCCCTTCGGTGGCGATATTGCCGCCGGAGAGGATGTAACGGATCCGATTGCTGGTCGCAAAGTGATACAGACTGGCGAAGAACACGTGATCTTGCGGAACGTCCTGGTTGGCCACGCCCGATCGAAGGTACGCCAGCTGCAAATCGCGCATTTCCTCCCAGTCGACGACGTGTGTGTGCAGGTCGTAGTTGCAGTGGCGCACTACCTTCTCGATATTCCCGACGGCCAGTTCGCTGTTCCACCCCGCATCGACGTGCACGACGAGAGGACGAAGCCCCTGTTCGCGCACCTTCAATGCGAGATAGGAACTGTCAACGCCGCCGCTCAGTCCGATGATGCAGTCGTATTCGCTGCCATGACCGGCCGCCTTGATCTCCCCGCAGGTCGCCGCCCAACGGCGTGTGCCCTCCTCGTTGGGAAACCAGTCCTTCGTGGTCACCGCGTCGAAATGCCGACAGTGATTGCATACGCCCTTATCGTCGAAGACGATGTCAGGGTCGCTGGTGTCCATGACGCAGCGGGTACAGACGCGCGATTGGCGTGTCGTTGGAAGATTCATGCTTCGACTCGTTCAATAGGGCGGAGCGGCCTGGGCCTCAACCCACGGGCAGACGCCCTGGCTCGATCCTGCGTCTTCTCAGCAAGGAAGCGAGGACGATGACGGCAGCCACGCCCGAAGACAGAAGGGCGGTAGTCGCCGCCTGTTCGACAAGCAGGATTGCGTAGAGAAAGCCCGCGAAAAGCATCCCCGGACTGTTTCGAGACCGAAAGACGGCGTCCAGATAGCCGAAGACGACGACCACAACAACCATTGCGAACAGATAGGCCGGCACGCCTCCGGAAGCCAACGCGTATACGAATGCGTTCGTGTTCGCGTTCGTTCCCTTCGTTCCGAGGTACCACTCGCCCACGAAGAACGTGATCCCGAGGGACGTGTCCTTGCCGGACAGTGCTGACCACTCCGAGAACATGTCCTGGAAGAGGAAATCGAAGAAATTAGCCAGTACGAAAGGCGGCACCGCCAGTACACGCCGGAGAAAGTAGTCCGACACGACGGAATATCCGAAGTAGCTGTATTCCACATACGAGACAAATAGCATTCCCCAAAGCATGCCAAAGACGACGACCGGAAATCGTCCGACCCAGCCTTTGCGGACAGCAACCCCGATCAACCATGCGAGCGCAACATAGAACACCGGTGCTTTGAGCCCTAACACATAGAAGAATGCAAGCGCGCTCGCGAGCGCAATCGCGGGCATGGCGCGCTGGCGCAGGAGACCGCCGACGAATGCCGCAAGGGGTGCCAGTCCGTTGACGACCGCGGCGTTCACGTACGCGGCAAGGTGTCCGGCCGGAAATGCTTCGCGTCCCTCCATACGTCGCTCGTACGAACTGGCAAGGTCGATACCGGCCGAGGAAGGCGCATGCATGACCGCATAGGTGACCCCACCGATGCAGATCAGCGCGATCATCCCTTCGACGGCCAGAGGCGGTAGCAGCGCCGGCAGGCGCAGCGCCGGCACAGCGCGGGAAACGAGTAGGACAACGACGACTGGAATCACCAGCACCGAGAAATTCAGCGCGTACTCCGCGACCCGCACGGGACCGTGGATCGAATGCAGCGCCGCGTACGGCACGATCACGAACAGGCCAAACAGGAGCGAGAGAAAATCCGATGGGCGCTCGATGCGCGTCGGCATCAGGATTGCCGCCACAATTACGGAAATGACGAGCAGCGAGAGATGAGACGGTTCGAGTCCGACCGCGACGTAGCCGAGGTACGCATTCGCCTCTGCGAGTTGCGCATCGTACAGCAGCAGGATTGCGAAGGCGAAGAAGAGCAGGTTTGCAACGAGTAGTGCGCGCGCGAACACCTCCTCCTTGACGAAGCGTTCGTTCACGACCCAATCGCTTCCTTCGGATAATTGATCAGCACAGCGCGGTGTTTGCCGTGGAACACGAAAAGGCTCCCCGCCGCCACGGCGGAAGCGCCGCCCTCACGGATCGCCTCCGAGAGGTGTTCGAGCTTCCCCGCTCCACCGCATGCCACGACCGGCACCGTCACCCGTGTAGCAACTTGCCGGATGAGGGCGAGATCGTAGCCGCTCATCGTGCCGTCGCGGTCGACGCTGTTCAGGAAGATCTCCCCCGCTCCCGCCGCAACGAGGCGAGCAAGGTGCTCGTCGAGCCCGACCTTCGCCTCCACAGTGCCCGATTTCACCACCACACGGTATCCGCCGAGCATCGTGCGCTTCACATCCACGGCGCCCACGATCGCTTGCGAGCCGAAGACCGCGGCGGCCTCCGAAAGGACCGACGTCGATTCGACCGCCGCGGAGTTGACCACCACCTTCTCCACCCCGGAACGGATCAGGCGCCGTATCTGCTCGAGGGTGCGCACGCCGCCGCCGTAGGCAAGCGGCATAAAGGCTTCCCCGGCGATCTCGGCGACGAGCTCGTAGTTAGGTTCGCGCCCCTCCCGGGATGCATCGATGTCGAGGACCACTATCTCGTCGGCTTCCTTCTCGCTGAAGATCCGGACCGCGTTCACCGGATCCCCGACGTAGACGGGATCGCGAAACCTGCGCGTCTTGACCAGGCCGTTTCCCCGAAGCAGCAGGCAGGGAATTACCCGCGGTCGGTACATTCAACGGGACTCCGCAAAAGCCTGGAGCATCTTCTTGCCGAAGCGATGGCTTTTCTCGGGGTGGAACTGCACGCCCGCGATGTTCGCGCGCGCCACGCCGGCCGCGAATCGCACGCCGTAATCGGCCCACAGGAGAACGTCAGCCGGATCCTGCGGCTCCATGAAATAGCTGTGCACGAAATAGAAGCGCGCTCCTTTCTCGATTCCGCTCGACAGCGCATGCAAGGGTTGCGCCGGTGTCACCTCGTTCCATCCCATGTGCGGGACGCGCAGATCGGCCCGGATCGGAAAGCGCCGCACGCGCATCGCAAGCCAGCCCAGGCCCGGCTCCCTTCCTTCCTCGCTCCCCATTCCGAGCATCTGTGCGCCGACGCAGATCCCCAGCAACGGGACGCGCTGCTCGAGCACCTTGCGCTCGAGCACCGTCATCAAGCCGCTCGCCCGCAGACTCGACACGCATGCATCGAAGGCGCCATTCCCGGGAAGGATGATGCGGTCCGCCTGCTCGACGCGCTCGGCATTCGCCGTGATCTCGCACGCATGCCCAAGCCGCTGGAGCATGTTTGCGATCGCAGCGAGGTTCCCGATATCGTAGTCGACGATTGCGATCATCGGACCCCTCCACGGCTGAACCTATACGACATTGCCAGGTAGGCGACGTAAAGAATGCTGTAGCCGGCGCTGTACGCAAGGATCGCCACCGACGAACGATCTGGAAGATAGAGCGTGGCGAGTGTCATCGCGAGCAGGCAGACCTGCCATGCCAAGTCCAGGTGCTGCTTGCCGGCGACATAGCTCATGTAGCTGAGCGGGCTTGAGACGAAGCGAAGCGCAAACATCGGCATCAACCAGATCGCCATCGTTCCCGCCGTGCGCCAACGTTCTCCGAACGCGAGCGCGAAAAGCGCTTCGCTCGCGATCATCACGACGAAGCTCACCGCCACGGAAAGCGCGACGAGCACGCGGAATGTCTGGACGTACTCGGCGCGACATTCGCCTCGTTCACGGTAGCTGTTCGACGCCTCCCGCTTGAAGACATCCAGCACGGCTTTACCGAGCAGCGCGGTCGGCGCGCCAAGAGTGCGAAAGGCGAGCGCCAGCAGTCCGGCGACGTCCGCGCCGAAGCGCGCCGCGATGATCAGCACAGGAAGCTGCGCTGCCGCTGCATTGATCGCGTCGGCGGGCAACGACAGCAGCGGGAAGCGCCGATGTCGACTCCAGATTTCGAGCACCAGATTTGGGATGCGAGTACGGGGCCGACGCAGCGGAAGCAGTCGCGTGGCGACACCGAATGCGAGCAGAAGGCCCAGCGACTGCGCGGCGGCCAATGCGTCGGCGCTCGCGAACACCAAGCCGGCGGCGATCTGCAACGAAGTCACGAAAGTCGCTTCCGCGATCCGCATCCACGAGAGTTCACGGTAGATCCCTTCGGCCGCCGCCCAGGACTGCCACGTTTGCTGCAAAGCAACCAGCGCGGCCGCTGGCAAGAACAACACCAAGAGAGAATGGGGAACGTTCTCGACGAAGTGAGGGGCCAGCAGCAGCGTCATTGCCAACAATACGGCCAGTCCGAGCGCTGAAAGCGCTACGGTGGCGACTGTCGACGCCACCGCCCGACGACGGGGTTCGCCGTCGGGTTCGAGAGCGAGCGCGGCCTCCAGGCGTCCCGTGAGCGCCACCGAAGCCAGGAGGACCATTCCGAGCCAAGCGGAAAACCGACCGAAGTCCCCGGGGGCGTACAGGCGCGCAATGACCAGCGACCCTGCGATCGGTATCGCCTGCGCCAGCGCCGTACCTGTGAGGACCGACCCCACGCTGCGCCAGAACCCGGCGGTCGAGGCGAAAGCCGTCATCGAGTTGCCACGCTCTCCACGTAGGCCAGGAACTCGAGGAAGAAGGCGAACAGAACACCCACAACAAGCCCGACGACAAGTGCGAACGTAAAAGCAGCGGCCACTCGCGGCTTCGAAGAATGGGCCGGTGCAGCGATCTCGTTCAGCAACCGCGTCGGACGCGACTGAGGCTCGGCAAGCTGCTGGACCAGGTGAGGGCGCTGCGCCTCCAGCTCGCTCAGCGAAGTGAGCACCCGTCCGCGCTCGAGCATCAACAGTGAGGCCTGAACAGGATCGCGCTCTTTCATGGACTCGAGCAGACCGGTCGTCTCCTGCAGGTGCAGTCGGAACGCACCACGTTGGTCGTCCAACTGCCGGAGCCGCTCAGTGAGTGCTCCTACGTTCTTTTCGTAGATGTTTCGGTGAGCGTTCGAAACCTCGCGATAGATTGTTTCGAGCAGGTCGGCCGGTTCGTCGCGGTCATCACCCTCCGCAATCAGTTCGATCACCGCGCTCGTTCCCTTTTGCGCGGACGCCTGGGCAAGGTAAGGGCGAGGACGCGGCGAAGCGTCCGGGGCAATTGACCCATAGCGTGCAAGGAGGCGAGTCGCGAGCACCTCGGTCGACTCAAAAGCCATGGGCTGGTCGTTCGCAAGGATCTGCCCCACCTCTATCCTCGCGCGCGACTCGAAGACCGGCGCCTTCAGCAAGACATAGCCGCTAGCCAAGGCTACAGCCACCAGAACAATGCCCAAGATCAAGTAGCGACGGCGTGCAACGATGTTCCAGATCTCGATGAGATCGATCTGACTCTCCACCGTGCTCCTGTCGGAAGTGACGGCCGGCATAGGCAACCCGCAAATGCAAAGCGGCATTGTCGCACTGCGCTGCACAAACACCCTGCGGCAACCCGCGGCGTCAAAGCTTCCCGCGCACCGCCCGAGCAAACCCGGTCGAAGGCCTCGCGCCGGAGAACGTTGCACTCACCAGGTCGCGGCGAGGTCCCGACGATCACCCGAGGAGCGACAAAAATGGGCTAAAAGAACCCAGAAGTCAGTCACTGGATTCCCAATTTCGCGACCAGCAGATCCGCCTTGAAGTTCCTTGTGGTGATGATCGACGGGTCCTTGAGCGCTACGAGCAAATTTCCAGAAGGTGACTTGAAAACAAACGGGAAACCGAAACTGCCATTCTGTATGAGGACCGACCTTGCCCTGTTGCGCAATGACAGATAGGTAAAACCGCCCTCGGGCGGCGAGAAAATAACGCCATCTGACTCAGCAAGGAGAGCGGCGCCGCCCGGGTAAGTGTGAACTGCCACAGCACCTATTCTATGTGTTTCCGTTCGATTTCTTGATACGTCAATGTAGGCCACAGCGCTGCTGGCTTCGGTATCGCCTTCCTTGCCGATGCTGTACGAAAGCATTAACGTCGCGTCATCTTTCCACTCCATTTCGTACGGCACAAAGCTGCCGGACCGAACATCGAGAATCGTGTTGATTTTCGCGGCCGTGGCAAAACCATCGCTCGAAACAAGTACCCAAAGGCCTCGGTTTCGCTTGAGTATGTGAGAGTAGATCGAGTAGCACAGCGCGCAGCGTCCGCTACCAGACACAGCTACTGGCGTTGAATATGGAAATTGACCGGGCCCGAAATCCAGCAGAACGATGGGTTCGGTCCACGACGTTCCGCCGTCCAGGGATCTGCGATGAACGGTAGTACGCCATTCCGCGGCATCTTGCCCTCGATGCTGCAGGGTATATTGCAGCCCGATTGTGCCATCGTTGAGAGTGAACGCAGCCGGGTACGTGGCGCGGCCGCGATCAAGTATCATCGGCGAATCCCAGCTCTCGATCGAGCCGGGATATTTCGACCGGATGGAATACAGTTGCGAAGCATGGTTGCTGAAAAAAACCAGAATGTGTCCCGCAAACTCCCCCTTTGAGAGCCTGATAATTGAGGGGGCACTGTGATCGCTTATTTCATCGAAATAGTGCAGTTTGGCAGTGTGGCCAACCTGAAGGTTTCTCGTCAGATGAGTTACACATACGTCGCCCGCTGGCGTGGTATAGGCGATGATGAAGCCGCTCTCGATTTCGATCATCGAGGGGCGGTTGTACCAGAGCGTGTAGGCACCGGGGATTACGATCGTCTTGCCGGACATTGTTCCAGCAAGCGCGCCACCGGGGACGGGCGAGACTCCTGCTAACGCTCCACACGCAATCAGAAAATTCCGACGTTGCACCTCTATTTGTCCTCACGCGCACGACTCGAAATGCATAGAGCGACGCTTGAACCGTCAAGTTCAGCAGTTCACCTGACGTACGAGCCGATTCGCGGCCGCATCGAAGGAAAGGCAAGCGCCCCGGGTCGAGGATCAAGCGATTCGAGAATGATCGGTGCAACGCGATACGAACCCAGCACACTCAGATGATTGTCGTCTGCGTAGAGCAACCCGTCGGGGTCTACGCCCCTGCAAGAATCAGCCGCGCAAAGAGCGGGCGCTGGATCCACTACGCGGAGAAAGCCGGTCTCGGTGCTCAAGTCACGCACGAGCGCTCGATACTCGCGCATGCGGTCAACAACGACGGCCTGGTCGACTGAGCAACCGCGACGCGTAGAGACCAGCACGAGAGGTCTCGCCAGGCAGTCTCTTGCCGGCACGCCCAACTCGGGCACCTGGAGCACGTAGGCGACGACTTTCCCCCCCGCGTGCAACCGTCGGGCTGTCGCGCCGAGCCCCTCGATAAATGCTCGAGCCGGCGACAACCGCCCGTCACGTGAAGCGATCGGAGGATAGTTGTAGTGCGCTTCGACGGGTCCGAACCCGGTTCCATCGATGTATTGTGGGCCTCGTGAAGCGATGACGACGGCCTCGACGTTCGGTTGCCGCTCGACCGCACTCAAGATCCTCTCGATGAGGGTCGCGCACGTCTCCCTTTCCCGCTCGTTTCGTCCCGTCACAGCGCCTTCAAAGGGCGGGCACCCCGAGTTTGCCAGCAAGAGCGTCGAGCGTCCGCTGCGCGCGGCCAAATCGGCAATGCCCGGAAAGAGCACGTGCGCGTGCGAGTCGCCGATGAGGGCGATCGTTCTCCCGCCGGATGGGGCGAAACGGCAATAGACCGGCGCATGTCCGGCGGCGAAGAGTCTGGTGCACGCCTCATCCTGCCGGGGCTCGCGCTGCATCATTGCTTCGGCATTCATTGCGTACCGCACGGCAGGCCGCTGCGGCAAGCCGTCGCCAACCGCGATCGCCCGTGATCCCAAGGCGAGAAGACACATCGCCGCCGTGAGCGAGGCAACGCCCCTGTGCGCCCGGACGCCAAAGCGCACCGGGCGTTCGACGAACCGAAATGTCGCCCATGCAAGTACGAACGAGAGAGTTACCGCTGCCCAAAGCAGCCAGGAAGGCGGATCTCCGGACTCGGCGATACGCACGTAGGAGAGGAGCGGCCAGTGCCACAGGTACAACGGGTAGCTGATCAGGCCGACAAAAACGAGAGCCCTGTTCGAAAGGAGCCGATTCACCGCGGAGGCGGGGCCCGCGGCGATCATCGCCGCCACGCCTGCCAACGGAATAAGTACGAGCGGGTGCGGATGATTGAGCGAGTCACCCAACGCGAACAACCCCCAGAACAACGCAACGATCCCGACGATCGACAGCGCGCCCCTGGCGTTCCGGGATCCCAGAATTGACGGAAGAGCGTCAACACCTCTCGAAAAGTGCCACCACGCGAGAGCGCAACCGACGAGCAACTCCCATGCGCGCGCCAGCGGATGAAAATAGAGCGCATCGGGCCGCCGCTCTGCCAAGAGCACTGCGAAGGTCAGCGAGCATGTGCCAAGTACGACGACCGCCACCCCTACGTTGACGCGCAATCGACGCAACGCGATCAATAAGACCGGCCAGAAAAGGTAGAACTGCTCCTCGACTGACAGTGACCAGAGGTGTAGGAAAGGCTTGGCATGGGAGGCAACGTCGAAGTACCCGGCTTCATCCATCAACCGGAAGTTCAGCAGGAACGCGATTGCGTAGAAGGAGTGCCGCGCTAGCCTCTCGTACTCGTCCGCGAACAACGCAAAGTAGCCGGCGCCGAGCACAGAGAGAAGCACGATCGCCAGCGCGGGGAACAACCGGCGTACTCTTCGGCCGTAGAAGGTTACGAACCGGAATCGGCCATCAGCCTGCTCGCGCAGGACGATCATAGAAATGAGGTAGCCCGACAGTAGGAAGAACACATCGACCCCGAGGAAGCCGCCCGGGAGGAGGTCGGGTGAAACGTGAAACGCGAGCACTGCGAGGACCGCGATCGCTCGCAATCCGTCGATGTCAGCCCGATAGGAACCGGCGTTCACGAGCGGTTACCGTCAATCCACAGGGAATCCGGGGCAGCACCACTGGCTCGGGTGTCAGCCGCTACAATCGAAGCGAAACACCCATTCCTGCCCCGGCCGCCCGCGAAGCAGGATCACCCGAGCGGCACGACCCGCGGAGTCGCCGTAGTTGCCGCGTCGACAACCCCTTCATCGGCACTCGCTCCCGTTCCACAGGAAACGGGCAGTAGCGCGACGATCAGCAAGGGCAGTCGGCTCGTCACTTCTCAGTTGACCCGGCGGAGGAAGGGGTGCGCGTCGCCGCCGGCGACAACGGGTCTCTGGGCTCGAATGGCCGCCACCGTCTCGATCGCCGTCCGGTTGTCCTCCAGCCCGAACCCCCGCCCGGCCAGGATCTCCTCGTAACTCCTCACGTGCAAGTCCGTGAACCCGCCCGAGAATTCGATCTCGTTGCCGTCCACCGTGATCGACCGGTACGTCCGCTGCCCCGCCTCGCGCTGCGCTGACGGTACGTCCTCTACGTCGATCGAGAGGAACCACCGCACCCGCGCGTTCTCGTATTCGAGGTACCCCGCCGCCTTCGTCTCGGAGGAGTAGTGAACCACGTTCTCCTGCAACGCGCCGAAGATGAAGTGCAGCATGTCGAAAAAGTGCACGCCGATGTTCGTCGCGATTCCGCCCGACTTCTTCGAGTCGCCTTTCCACGACTGCAGGTACCAGTGCCCGCGCGAAGTAACGTAGGCGAGGTCCACCTCGTGCTTCGTTACCCTGCCTTCGCCTTGAACTCGCTCACGTAGCGCGCGGATCGCCGGGTGCAGGCGCAACTGCAGGATCGTGTTGACCTTCTGCCCTGTTGCGTGCTCGATTTCGAGCAGGCCGTCGATATTCCAGGGGTTCAGCACCAGCGGCTTCTCGCAAATAGCGTCGGCTCCCGATCGAAGTGCGAAGCGCACGTGCGAGTCGTGCAGGTAGTTCGGCGAGCAGATCGACACGTAGTGCACGCGACGCTGGTCGTTGGCACGGTGCAGCTTGTCGATATGGCGGTCGAAGCGCTCGAACTCGGTGAAGAAGTCGGCACCGGGGAAGTAGCTATCAATAATGCCGACCGAATCGCTCGGATCGAGCGCGGCCACGAGTTCGTTTCCCGTCTCCTTGATCGCATTCATGTGCCGCGGTGCAATGTACCCGGCCGCGCCAATCAGCGCGAAGTGCTTCATGTTGCATACCCTTTACGAAGGGCGGAATTATCTCACGCAGGAACAGACCTTCCCCAACGGCGCACGCGCTGCCGAATGAGCTACTGCTCCGCAAACGCCCTCTCGATCACAAAATCCCCCGGTATCGAAGTACTCCCCTCCCTGAACCCCCGCCCCTCGAGCATCCCCTTCAAATCCTTGAGCATCCCCGGACTCCCGCAGATCATCACCCGATCCACCCCCGGATCCAGCCCCGACACCCCCAGATCCTCGAACAGCTTCCCGCTCTCGATCAACTCGGTGATCCGCCCCATGTGCACGAACTCCTCGCGCGTCACGGTCGGGTAGTACCGCAGCTTGCTCGTCACGAGGTCCCCGAGGAACTCGTGCGCCGGCAGATGCTCGATCAGGTAGTCGTGATACGCCAGTTCCTCCACCTCGCGCACCCCGTGCACGAGCACGATCTGCTCGAAGCGCTCATACGTTTCCGGATCCCGGATCACGCTCATGAAGGGAGCCAGCCCCGTTCCCGTCGACAGCAGATACAGCCGCTTGCCCGGAAGCAGATAGTCGATCAGCAGCGTCCCGGTCGGCTTGCGACCGACGATGATCCTGTCGCCCGGCCGGATGTGCTGCAGCTTCGACGTGAGCGGACCGTCCGGCACCTTGATGCTCAGGAACTCGAGGTGGTTCTCGTAGTTCGGACTCACGATGCTGTAGGCCCGAAGCAGCTTCTTACCGCCGTCCTCGAGCCCGATCATCGTGAAGTGACCGTTGCTGAAGCGCAGCGCGCGGTCGCGCGTGGTCTTGAAGCTGAACAGCTTGTCGGTCCAGTGGTGGACGCTGAGGACTTCTTCCTCGTGGAAGGCGCTCATCGGCAATGAAGTGGTTGCGTCATTGGCGGGTAGCAGATGCTACCGCAGGGGAGCATGCCGGGTAGCTTGCGCTATTGGCGCAGGCTCTCGAGGCATTCGCGTGGCGTTCGAACGATCACGCCTTCGCGCTTCGATTCGGGGAAATCGCCGATGTTGCCTGTCACGAGCACCGCATCGCCCGCTCGGGCCGCGGCAGGGAAGATCTCGTCGCTCCGGTCGTCCAGGGCCACGGGCCAGGGAAGCGCTGCCACTTGCAGCGCGATGTCCTCGAGTGCGTCCACGAGAGAATGAACCTGTTCGGACTCGAGACGAAAGCGCGGCCGGAGCAACACTTCGCGATATTCGCCCGCGATGCGCGGATCCATGATCGATCTCACCTCGCCTGCGAGGACCAGATCGAGCAACTGCCCGGGCGGGCCCATAGGGGTGAGGACACCCGACACCACGACGTTGGTGTCGAGTACCAGGCGCATCAGCGACGATTCCGGCGAACCGCAGCGATTTCCGCCTCGACTTCTTCCTGCGTCAGTTCACTGGTTTCCCGTTCACGTGCCTGGCGCCGCAACGTTCGAAGGGCCAGTTGCCCGCGAGCGAGACGAATCACCTCGAGCGTTTCATCCAGGTTCGAACCGTCGACCGAAAGCATCAGAGCCACCGGGCGCCCATTGGACGTGAGGAGTAGTTGACCTTTCTTTGCCAGATCGTCCTGTACGGCGCCCGGGCGATTCCGGAGATCGCGAATGCTCAGCGTGTCCATTCAGAGAACTTCCTGACAGAGTGTCGCACTATCGTAGCACCGACGGTAGCAATCGCTGTTCCTCGCGGTGCAGCACAGCCAAAACCGCGTTTCACGGCGTTGGCATAGTCGGCACGTCTGTCTGGCTGAAGTCGTTCCCCTTGAACAGCAGTGGTTCGCCACGGGTGACAGCCAGCGCGTAGGAAAAGCAGTCTCCAAAATTGAGTGCTGCTGGATGTCGCCCCTTGCCGTAACGGCGCCAGGCGGCGCGTGCTTCGCGCGCCTGCTCGAAATCGACCGGCACGATCTCCACTTCTCCGCGCCGCAGGAGTCGGTCGAGTTGGTGGCCTCCGGCGGATCCGTAGCGCGTTTCGATGACGATCGATGCCTCGAGCAACGTCGCGGCGGACAAAAGGCGCACATCCGCCTGCTCGATTGCCCGGATGAACGGCTGCTGCTCAGGCTCACCGGACAGAATGGCGATCAGCGCGGAAGCGTCGAGCACCATCAGTGCGGCACACCGTGCTCGTCGTAGCCCAGGATCTCGTCGCTCTCACGATCGTCGAGAACCGGCAAGCTTGCACATTCGCGCGCGATCTCGGTGAGTTCTTCGGCAAGGCGCGGGCGGCCTCGCCTGCGTCGTACACGCATCAGCCGCTCGCGCAACGCCGTAACGACGGCGGTCGTCTTCGATTCGCCGGTGAGCCTCGCGACCTCGGAGGCAAGTTGCTCGGCTTCGGGGTTGCGAATGTTCAGCGCCATCGGGGAGCTACACGTGTAGACGAGCGTGAAGCATTGTAGCAGGCACGCTTGTTCGTCGTAGGAATCTCGGGCTACCGGGCCCATGCGCCGCGAAGGACCCCTTGGTGGACCTCGACGATCTCAGACAACCCTGGCCAGCGTCTCCACGATCCGCTCCGCCGCCCGCCCATCCCAGAACTGCGGCCGCCGCCCCGCCTTCCCCTTCCCCGCCAGTACCGCTTCGGCTGCCATCACGATCCGCTCGGGGTCGACGCCCACCACCGTGTTCGTCCCCTCGTCCACCGTCACCGGCCGCTCGGTGTTCTCCCGCAGCGTCACGCAGGCGATACCGAGCGCCGTCGTCTCCTCCTGCAAGCCGCCGCTGTCCGTGAGGATCAGGCTCGCGTCCTGCCACAGATTCAGGAAGTCCATGTACGACAGCGGTTTGGTCAGGATCACGTTCGGGCCGAGGTCCAGACCGAACTTCTCCAGGTTGCCGCGCGTGCGCGGGTGCACGGGAAACACCAGCGGCAGCTTCTGGGAGATGTGCCGCAGGGCGCCGGCGATCCCCGCAAGCGTCTCGCGGTGATCCACGTTCGACGGCCGGTGCATCGTCACGACGCCGTAGCGCCCCAGCCGCTCCTTTAGCGCCTCGCTCTCGAAGCCGCTGCGGTCGGCCGCGCGCAGGCGGTCGCGCTGGTAGAAGAGGTTGTCGACCATCACGTGGCCGACGAAGTGGACGCGCTGCTCGGGCTTTCCTTCGCGCAGCAGGTTTGCGCGCCCCGCCGGCTCGGTCACGAAGAACCAGTCGGTGATCGCATCGGTGACGAGCCGGTTGATCTCCTCGGGCATCTTGAGGTCGCCGCTGCGCAATCCCGCCTCGACGTGCGCCACCGGAATGTGCAGCTTCTTCGCGACGATCGAGCAGGCGAGCGTGGAGTTCACGTCGCCGACGACGACGACGCAGTCGGGGGGCTCGCGCTCGCAGATCGCCTCGTAGGCGGTCATGATCTTCGCCGTTTGCGTCGCGTGGCTGCCGCCGCCGGCCTCGAGGTGGAAGTCGGGCTTCGGGATGCCGAGCTCCTCGAAGAAGACGTCGCTCATCTCGCGGTCGTAGTGCTGGCCGGTGTGGACGATCTTGTAGTCGAAGAGGTCGGCCCGGGCCTGGAGCGCGCGCACGATCGGCGCGATCTTCATGAAGTTCGGGCGCGCGCCGGCGACCAAATGGAGGGTTCTTTTCATGCCGGGATTGTACGGAGCGCGCTCGGGAGGGGCGCGGGGGAAGTCACAGGTGCGCTCGGAAAAGCGCAGAGGGAGGTGCGGCCAATGTGCCGGAACCCGATCGAGGGCGCTGCCCTGACACGCGCGAATGATGCCGTTTCTGCAAATCTGCAATGCAGTACAATCGACGACATGCGAGCTGCAGTAACCGTCAACCGCCGCGGCGTTATCACTTTGCCTGCGCGCCTGAGAAAAGCGCTTGGCGTGAAGGCCGATGACGTCCTGATCGCCGAGACCACCTCGGAAGGCCTGCTACTGCGCCCTGCCGTGACGCTGCCCGTGGAGATCTACACGGAAGAGCGAGTTCGCGAATTCGACGAGGAAGAGGCGGACCTCGCTTCCTGCTTCGGTCCCGATAGCAAATAGAGGCGCGACCGCGTTTCCATCGTCTGCAGTGCGGATCTTCCTCGATGCGAACGTTCTTTTCTCGGCCGCCAAGTCCTCAGGGGCCATACGCGAGTTGCTGCGCCGTCTTCATGCAGCGGGGCATGTGCTGTGTGTCGACGCCTACGTCGTATTCGAAGCGCGACGAAACCTCGAGGCGAAAGCCCGGGAAGCCGAACGCGATCTCGAACTCGTAGTGGATCGCTGCGAGGTCGCCGCGTTCAGTTCGACGACTCTCCCGGAGGAATGGGCGGGCCTGCTGCCGGAGAAAGACCGTCCGGTCGTCGCCGCCGCGATCCGTTCGGAATGCGATGTCCTCGTCACGGGCGATCGTACGCACTTCGGCGCTCTTTTCGGCCGCACGATCGAAGGCCTGACGGTTCATTCGCCCCGTTCACTCGCGGAGCATCTTGCGCTCTGATCGTTTCCCGTTCCGCGCCGCCAGGTAGATCTCTTCGTCGTTACCGCTACAACCTCGCCAGCGCCCCGTTGATCTCCCCCAGCACCCGCCCCAGCAACACTCCAGAGATCCGCCCGATCCGTTTTGCCGATTCGGCAGGCACCGTGGCCAGTCGCGCCGTGCGGATCACCGAATGCGCGGCGGTGCCCGCTACGGCCGTATCGAGGATCGGCACGTCGCCTCGCCAGGCCGGATCCTCCTGCTTGGTGACCAGCGCCACCCAGAGCAGGCCGCGTGCGTGCTCCAGGTCCGAAGGCGAGACGACGAGCGCCGTCTGCTTCTCGTCGCCGGCAGCCCCCGCTTCGCCGGGGAACGGCACCTGGACCACGTCGCCTCGCACGAATTTCGTCACGGATTCTTCCTCTTCGATGGATCGTCGCGCACGCGCTTGTCTACGTCGTTCGAATGTACCGAGAGCCGTTGGCCTTCGTGGGCACTACTATCGGGGCCTGCCGGCGGAATCTTCGCGATGGTAAGGAATTTCCATTCTTCGGTGAATCCAGTGCATGAGACCTGGGCGATCGGCGACGTCCAGGGCTGCCAGGACAGCCTGCTCGCGCTGCTGGCGAAGCTGCCTGCGCACGCCCGGCTGTGGCTCGTCGGCGACCTCGTCAACCGCGGCCCGCGCTCGCTCGACGCATTGCGCTGGGCGATCGCACAGGGCGGTCGCGTCGTCACCGTGCTCGGCAATCACGACCTGCACCTGCTCGCGGTGGCCGCCGGCATCCGTCGCGCGCATCGCACCGACACGCTCGACGAGATCCTCGCCGCGCCTGACCGCGATGCTCTGATCGACTGGGTGCGCGGTCGACCGCTCGCGCATTTCGATGACGGCTGGCTGATGGTGCATGCAGGGGTACTGCCGCAATGGAGCGTCGAGCGCACGCTCGAACTCGCCGACGAGGTGCACCGTGTGCTGTCGGGTCCGCGCTGGCTCGACTTCCTGCGGGAGATGTACGGCAATGAACCCGCGCAGTGGTCCGATTCGCTGCGCGGCCACGACCGGCTGCGCGTCATCGTCAATGCGCTCACGCGCATCCGCTTCTGCACCCCGGAGGGGCGAATGGAGTTCGCCGCGAAGGAAGGGTTCGACTCGGCGCCTGCCGGCTACCTGCCGTGGTTCGACGCGCCCCATCGCGCCAGCGCAGGGACGCCGATCGTCTTCGGTCACTGGGCGGCGCTGGGGTGGCTCGATCGACCGGATCTGCTGTCGATCGATACGGGGTGCGTCTGGGGGCGGGAGCTGACGGCGGTGCGGTTGAGCGATCGCCGCAGTTGCAGCGTCGGGTGCGCAGAATCCTGACTCAGGGCCGCCCGATCGACTCGTAGCGAAACCCCGCCGCCCGCACCATCTGCGGGTCGTACAGGTTCCGCCCGTCGATGAGCACCGGTTGCCGCATCCGCTGGCGCAGCCGCTTGAAGTCGGGGCTGCGGAACTCGCGCCACTCGGTGACGACGAAGAGCACGTCGGCGCCTTCCGCCGCGCGGTACGCGTCGTCCACCGTCTCGAATCCCTTGCGGTGCGCGAGCGCGGTGCGCATGTTGTTCGCGGCCTCGGGGTCGTAGCCCGTCACCGTCGCGCCTGCATCGAGCAGGCTCTCGATCAGCACCTGGCTGGGCGCTTCGCGGATGTCGTCGGTGTCTGGCTTGAAGGCGAGTCCCCAGACGGCAGCGCGCAGCCCTTTCAGTTTTCCGTCGAAGGCCTGCTGCGCCTTCGCGAAGAGCACGTGCTTCTGCCGCTCGTTCACATCGAAGGCCGCCTGCACGATGGTGAGCGCCGAGTCGTTCTCTGCGCTCGTGCGCAGCAGCGCGCGCAGGTCCTTCGGAAAACACGACCCGCCGAAGCCCGCGCCCGGATAGAGGAAGCTCGCGCCGATGCGGCTGTCGCTGCCGATACCGCGACGCACGTCCTCGACGTCGGCGCCGAGTTGCTCGGCGAGCGCCGCGAGTTCGTTCATGAACGAAATGCGCACCGCGAGCATCGTGTTCGCGGCGTACTTGGTCAGCTCCGCAGAGCGCTCGCTCATCACGACGAGCTTCTCGTGGTTGCGCGAGAACGGCGCGTACAGGTTGCGCATCACGTCGATCGCGCGCGCATCGCTGCTGCCGATGACGATGCGGTCCGGGCGCATGAAGTCGGCGATCGCGGCGCCCTCCTTCAGGAACTCGGGATTCGAGACCACCGCGTAGTCGACGCGCACGCCGCGCCGCTCGAGCTCGGCGCCGATCGCCTTTCGCACGCGGTCGGCGGTGCCCACCGGCACCGTGCTCTTGTCGACGACGACGACCGGCTCCTCGATCAGCGACCCGATCGTTCGCGCGACCGCAAGCACATGAGAGAGGTCGGCCGCGCCGTCCTCGTTCGGCGGCGTTCCTACCGCGATGAAGATCACTTCCGCATCGGCAACCGCCTCGCGCGCATCGGTGGTGAAGCGGATGCGGTTGCGCTGCGCGCCCCGCGTGATCATCTCGGACAGACCGGGCTCGTGGATCGGCACTTCGCCGCGGCGCAGCCGCTCGACGCGTCCTTCGTCGACGTCGACGCAGGCGACGTGGTTGCCCATCTCGGCGAAGCAGGCGGCGGTGACCAGGCCGACGTAGCCGGCTCCGAAAACGGCAAGTCTCATTCGCTCAGCTCGGTTGTCAATCGATTCGGTGGTAGTGGCGGAACCAGTCGACGAAGGCGTGAAGCCCCGTCTCCAACGGCGTGGCCGGCGTGAAGCCGGTCATCCGCTGCAGCTTCGTCGTGTCGGAATAGGTGCGCTCGACGTCGCCCGGCTGCATGCCGAGCTCGTTGCGCCGCGCACGACGCCCGGTAATCCCCTCGAGCAGCGCGAGCAGCTCGTTCACGCTGACCGGGTCGCTGCGCCCCAGGTTCACGACTTCGAAGGGCGCCCAGCTCGTATCGGGGACGATCGCGTTCCAGTCGTCGGGATCGGTCGAGCTCACGGCGGCGCGCGGCGCGTCGAGCAGCCGCAGCGTCGCTTCGACGGCGTCGTCCACGTAGGTGAAATCGCGCGAGAGCTTGCCTTGCGCATAGACGTCGATCGGCTTGCCGCGCAGCAATGCGTCGGTGAACTTCCAGATCGCCATGTCGGGCCGGCCCCAAGGACCGTACACCGTGAAGTAGCGCAACGCGGTGACCGGCAGCGCGAACAGGTGCGCGTAGCTGTGTGCCATCAGCTCGTTCGCGCGCTTGGTCGCGGCGTAGAAGCTCACCGGGTGGTCGACCGCATCGCCTTCGGAGAACGGCAATTCGCGATTGGCACCGTAGACGCTCGAGCTGCTCGCGAAGACGAGATGCCGCACCTCGTGCCGCCGGCACGCTTCGAGCATCACCGTGGTGCCGGTGAGGTTGCTGTCCGAGTACGCCATCGGGTTCGTCAGCGCGTAGCGCACGCCCGCCTGCGCGGCGAGGTGCACGACGCGTTGCGGGCGGTGGCGGTCGAACAACGCGTCGATCGCGCCGCGATCGGCGATGTCGGCTTCGTGGAAGGTGAAGGCGTCGTGTGCGCGCAACTGCGCGAGACGCGCCTGCTTGAGCGTCGGGTCGTAATACGCGTTCAGGTTGTCGATGCCGACGACCGCCTCGCCGCGCTCGAGGAGGCGGCGTGCGACGTGCATGCCGATGAAGCCGGCAGCGCCGGTGACGAGGACGGGGGTCATTTCAGCGCCGCATCATGCCGCATGCGGGGGTGCTGGTACGCGCCAATCCCCGACAAGTCGCGCTCTGAATCGAAGCGTTTCCGCTCGTGGAATCGCCGAAGACCGGCAGCCCCAAGTGGGTTGCTGCGATGCCGACCGGGGCTCATCGACCAGCACGCCCCTCGTACGCCACCCGCCCCTCCACCACCGTCGTCCTTACGCGTCCCAGCACCTCGTAGCCCAGATACGGCGTGTGCCGGCTCTGGCTGACCAAGGTCTCGCGGGCAACCTTCCAGTGCGCCTCCGGATCGAACACGCACAGGTCCGCCGGCGTCCCCACGGCGATGCTTCCCGCCGAGTCAGCGACCCCGAGCACCTGCGCCGCGCGCTCGGTAATCTTCGCCAGCGCCGCACGCAAGTCGGTCTTCGTCTCGCGTGCCCACGACAAGGTCAACGGCAGCAACAACTCGAGCGCCGTGACCCCGGGCTCGGCCTCGGCGAAGGGCAACTGCTTCGCGTCGTCGTCGACCGGCGTGTGGTCCGAGCAGATCGCGTCGATCGTGCCGTCGGCGAGCGCCGCGCGGATCGCGTCGCGGTCGGCCGCTGCACGAAACGGAGGATCGACCCGCATGTGGCTGTCGAAGTGCCCGATGTCCACGTCGATCAGGTGCAGGTGGTGCACGGCGACGTCCGCAGTCAGCGGTAGTCCCTCCGCCTTGGCGCGTCGCACCAGCTCGATGCCCGCGGCCGACGAGAGCCGGCACAGGTGCACGCGGCAACCGCTGTCGCGCACCAGTTCGAGGATCGTGTGAATCGCGATCGTCTCGGCGATGACCGGGATGCCCGAGAGCCCGAGCCGCGCCGCGACGACGCCGGCGTGCGCGACACCGCCTCGCGCCAGATGCGGGTCCTGCGGCTGCAGCCACACCGTGTAGCCGAAGGTGTTCGCATACTGCATCGCGCGCAGCAGCACCTGCGTGTCGAGCACCGGCGCGAGCGCCTGCGAGTAACCCACGCAGCCGGCTTCGGCGAGCTGCGCCATCTCGGTGATCACCTCTCCGGCCAACCGGACCGTCAGCGCGCCGAGCGGGTACAGATGCGCGAGATCGAGTCCGCGCGCGCGGTACTTCAGCATCTCGACCAGGCCCGGCTCGTCCAGCGGGGGGTCGGTATCGGGCGGACACGACAGCGAGGTGACGCCGCCGGCCACCGCTGCATGCATTTCCGAGTCGAGCGTGGCGCGATACTCGAATCCGGGTTCCCGCAACCGTGCAGCAAGGTCGACGAGCCCCGGCGCAACGACGAGTCCGCGCGCATCGATCGATCGATCGGGTCGGAACCCGTCGGGTGCGCCGCCGATGGCAACGACGCGTCCGTCCGCGATGTGCAGATCGCCGATGCGATCCATGCCCGAGGCCGGGTCGATCACCCGTCCATTGACGATGCTCGTGCGCGGCGCGCTCATGCCTGCGACTGCCCCAGAAGGCTCATCACCGCCATCCGCACGGCGATGCCGAAGGTGACCTGGTCGAGGATCACCGATTGCGGCCCGTCGGCCACGGCCGACTCGATCTCGACGCCTCGATTCATCGGCCCCGGATGCATGACGATGCAATCGGGCGCGGCGAGCGCGAGCTTCTCCTGCGTCAGCCCGTAGCGCTTGAAGTACTCCTGCGCCGACGGCAGCAACGCGCCGCGCATCCGCTCGTTCTGCAGACGCAGCATGATCACCACGTCGACGCCGCGCATCCCTTCGCGCATGTCGGTATGCACCTTCAACCCGAGCTCCTCGAGCCCGCCGGGCAACAGCGTATGCGGGCCGATCGCTCGCACTTCCGGCACGCCGAGCGTGGTGAGCGCGTGGATGTCCGAGCGCGCGACGCGCGAGTGCAGGATGTCGCCGACGATCGCCACGCGGAGCTGCGTGAAGTCGCCCTTGAAGTGGCGGATCGTGTACATGTCGAGCAGCCCCTGCGTGGGGTGCGCGTGCCGTCCGTCGCCGGCGTTGATGACGTTCACGTGCGGCGCGTGGCCGCGCATGCGCTCGATGTGCTGCGCGATGAGATACGGCGCGCCGCTCTGCGCATGGCGCACGACGAACATGTCGGCGTGCATCGCCATCAGGTTGTCGATCGTGTCGAGCAGCGATTCGCCCTTCGACGTCGACGACGTGTTGATGTTCAGGTTGATGACGTCGGCCGACAGGCGCTTGGCGGCGATCTCGAAGGTCGTGCGCGTGCGCGTCGAGTTCTCGAAGAACAGGTTGAACACCGACTTGCCGCGCAGCAGCGGCACTTTCTTCACTTCGCGCGCCGACACGCCGACGAAGCTCGCCGCGGTGTCTAGGATGTGATGGATCAGTTCTCGCGGCAGCCCTTCGATGGTCAGCAGATGCCGCAGCTCGCCCTTCTCGTTCAGTTGCGGATGGCGCATCGGCATCGCGTCACTCGATGCGCAGCGAGAAGCGGCCCTGCCCGTCGCGCGTGAAGGCGTAGTTGCGCGGCGCGGCCAGCGGCTGCGCCGCGCCGCAGTAGCGCGCTTCGATCGGCAATTCGCGCCCGCCGCGATCGAGCAGCACCGCCAACTCGATGCGCGCGGGGCGTCCGTAGTCGAAGAGCTCGTTCATCGCCGCGCGAACGGTACGTCCGGTGAAGAGAATGTCGTCGACGAGCACGATGTCGGCGCCGTCGACCTCGAAGGGGAGCGCCGTGCCCTTCATCTCGCTCGGCAAGCCGCGGCGGCCATAGTCGTCGCGATGGAAGGCGCTGGAAAGCGATCCCAGCGGTGTCGACAGCGCGAGATCGCGATGCAGCCGCTCGGCGATCCACGCGCCGCCGCTGTGGATGCCGATCAGCGACACGTCGCGCCCGGCGATGCCGTCGCGAACCGCGCTCAGCAGCCGCGCGTAGAGCGCTTCGGCGTCGGGACTGGCGTTCATCCGGAAGGCGGGAGAGTCAGGGATGGGACAGGTATTGTCGCAGGATTATCGCCGCGGCTTCGGCGTCGTCGGCGCCGCCGGCGTTGCGAAATGCCGCCGGCGTCGCAGCCGCCTCGAGGCTCGTGCCGCTTTCGTCGACCAGCTCGACGGGCAGGCGGAAGCGCCCGGCGAGCTGTCGTGCGAAGCGCTCGCAGCGTGCTGCCGTCTCGCGCACGTTGGACGCCTGGGCGGCGTCGCCAACTGCAACGTCGTCCGCATGGGAAACGGGTCTACCGACGACGAGCGCGTCGGGACGCCACTCGTCGACCAGCGCGGCGATCGCCTTCCAGCGCCGATCGAGCGGTTCCGAATCGACGATCGTCAGCGCACGCGCGGTACTGGTAACCGTGTTGCCTACCGCAATGCCGATGCGCAGCCGCCCGAAGTCGAACGCGAGCAGCGTCTGCGGCAATTTCTTCAGGCGTGCCCGGCCGACATCGACAGGAAGGCGGGGTCGATCCCGAGCAGGCGATAGGCGCCGGGCAGCCGCTCCTCGATCGGCGTATCGAAGATCAGCTCGCTCTTCGCCGGTACGCTGAGCCAGGAGTTGCGCGCGATCTCTTCTTCGAGTTGCCCCGGCCCCCAGCCGGCATAGCCGAGCGTGACGATCATCCGGCTCGGACCCGCGCCTTCGGCCACCGCCTCGAGCACGTCCTTCGACGACGTAAGGCCCAGCCCGTCGCCCACCGTGACGGTGGAGTTCCATTCGCCCACCGGCTCGTGCAGCACGAAACCGCGGTCCATCTGCACCGGACCGCCGAAGAGCACCGGCGCGGAGGCGAGCGGCGCGATCTCGAGCTTCAGGTCGATGCGCTCGAACAGCGTCGCGAGATCGATCTGCATCGGCCGGTTGATGACCAGGCCCAAGGCGCCCTTCGGGCTGTGCTCGGCGATGAACACGACAGCGCCGCCGAAGTTCGAATCGCTCAGGCTCGGCATCGCGATCAGGAACTGGTTGGTGAAATCGGCGGTTGCGCTCTCGGCCATGGCCCGATTGTAAAGAGGTGCCCCGGACGGCACAACGGACGAAATCATCTGCTACGACGCGTGCGCGCGCGACTTTGCCGCGCGCACGAAACCGGCCACGTGCCCGAGCAATTCGTCGTCCCGATACGGCTTGCCGAGGTAGACGTTCACGCCGAGCGACATCGCGTGGTTGCGGTGCTTGTCGGCCATGCGCGACGTGATCATGACGATCGGTATGTCGCGCAACCGGTCATCGGCGCGAACGTTGCGCGTCAGGTCGAAGCCGTCCATCCGCGGCATCTCAATGTCGACGAGCATCACGTCCGGCTGTCGATCCTGCAACTGCCGCATCGCGTCGACGCCGTCCTTGGCCAGCATCACCTCGTAGCCTTCGCGCACGAGCAGCCGCTGCGTCACCTTGCGCACCGTGAGCGAATCGTCGACGACCATCACCGTGGGCGGGGCCTCGGCGAGTGAGCGAAGACCGGCGCCGTCAGGACGCTCGAGCCACAGGTCGCCGAGCACCTGCTGCGCCAGGCGCGCAGCGTTCAGGATCAGCACGATCTCGCCGTCGCCGAGTACCGTCGCGCCGCCGATGCCCGGCACGCGGGCAACCTGCGCGCCGACGTTCTTGACGACGACTTCCTGGTTGCGGCTCACGGCATCGACGTGCATCGCAAGGCGAAGCGTCCCCGAGCGCACGACGACGACCGGCGACAGGTGCTGCGCAAGGGGACGGGAGCCCTCCTGGCCGACCAGCGCGCCGAGATAATGCACCGGCACCCGCGCGCCCTGCCAGTCGATCGAGCCGTCGTCGTACGCGGCGGCCAGCGCCTGCGGCTTGAGCTGCAGCACCTGTTCCACGCTGGACGACTGGATCGCGTAGCGCGTCTCTCCGACGGTGACGACGACGACCTGTGCGATCGCCAGCGTGAGCGGAAGATGCACGCTGAAGCGCGTTCCGCGCCCGGCCTGCGAATCGATGTCGATGCGCCCGCCCAGGCCCAGTACCTCGGAGCGGACGACGTCGGTTCCGACGCCGCGACCGGCGAGCTCGGTGACCTCGCTCGCCGTCGAAAAGCCCGGCGCGAAGATCATCTCGGCGAGCTCGCGCTCGAGCGGCTGCGCGTCGGCCGGCACCAGCCCGACCGCGCGGGCGCGCGCGAGGATCTTCGCGTAATCGAGCCCCCGTCCGTCGTCGGAGAAGAGCAACACGACCTCGTTGCCCTCCTGGCGCACCTCGACGCGGATCTCGCCCGTTTCCGGCTTGCCCCTCGCGATCCGCTCGACCGACGATTCGATGCCGTGCGCCACGGCATTGCGCAGCAGGTGCTCGATCGGCGCGACCATCCGTTCGAGCACGCCGCGGTCGATCTCGACCGACGCACCGCGCACGTCGAGCGACACGCGCTTGCCGACGTCCTTCGCCGCCTGGCGCACGACGCGGTACAGCCGGTCGGAAATCGTGCCGAACTGCACCATGCGCATGCGCATCAGGTTCTGCTGCAGGTCGCGCAACACCTGCGCGTGACGCAGCATGTCCTGCGAGGCTCCATCGAGGCTGCGCATCGCGTTCGTCTGGACGGTGGCGACGTCGTTCACCGACTCCGCCAGCATCCGCGTCAGTTCCTGGAAGCGCGTGTAGCGGTCGAACTCGAGCGGATCGAATTCCGCCTTCGTCTCCTTCTGTTGCGCGCTGCGCGTCTGGATCTGCGATTCGGCCTGGATCTCGACCTCGCGCAACTGCGCGTGCAGGCGCGAGACGTTCTCGGTGAGATCCTGCAGCGCCTGGCGCATCGCGCCCAGCTCGTTCTCGAGGCGGGCGCGTGCGATCGAGACTTCACCCGATTCGTTCACGGCGCGCTCGAGGAGATCCGCGCGCACGCGAACGAGCGACGTGCCGACCGACAGCGCGGGAACGCGGGGCGCGGCGCGGCGCTCCCCGGACAGCGGCGCCGGACCCTGCTCGGTCTCTTCGCGCGTCGTCGCCGTCGTCTGCGTCGAATCGTTCGCGCCGTCGTTGCCGCCCTCGTCGGCGCCCCCGTCGGCGCCGTCGATCGACTCCGTCGGCAGCGCATCGACCACGTCACCACCCAAGGCATCCGGCACAGTGGAGGCGTCGAGCGTTTCGCCGCCCACCGAGTCGATCGGCAACGGCGAAGCGGAAACGGCTTGCGATCCCCGCTCGCGGATCGCCTCGAAGATCGCGACGACCGCGTCGTGATCCGCCACCAGTTCGTCGAGCAGCGCCGCGGGCACGACGGTGAGCACGCTCGCGGCCTCGATGCGCGTCTCCATCTCGTGCACGCGCTGTCCGAGCACCATCGCGCCGGCCATCCGCGCACTGCCTTTCACCGTGTGCAGGTCCCGCATCAATTGCTGCGGCAGCGAGCGGTCCTCGGGCCTCGACTGCCAGCCGCGCAGGTTCTCGCCGATGCGCGGCAACTGGTCGCTCGCCTCCTCGAGGAAGATCGGCAGCAGGTCGGGGTCCAGCTCCTCGTGGACGAGGTCGACGCGGACTGCCGGCTGTGCTCGCACCGCTCGCGGGTCCCAGCGCGCCGCGAGCGCGTGCGCCAGCGCGAAAGCGTCGGGCTCCGGCTGAGGCTCGTGCCCGGCGGCAAACTGATGGAGCATCGCACGCACGCGCTCGATCGCCCGCGAATAGTCGTCGAGATCGGCGGGTGCGGGAGCGCGCGCCTGCGCCCGCTGGCGCAGCAGGAAGGTCTCGAGCTGCTCGGCGATCGCATGTACTTCGTCGAGTTGCACGAGCGCGGCGCTGCCCTTGAGCGAATGCATCGCCCGCTGCGCGGCCTCGGTGGCGCCCCGCCCCGGCTGCACCCCCCAGTCGGCCGCGTCGGCGTCCAGCGAATTGACGAGGTCGTCGGCCTCGGAAAGAAAGATCTCGTACAGCGAGCGGCTGATCGTTCGCTCGCCGATCCACACCTCATCGGCGGGAGGCTCGGCTGCGTCGATCGTCTCGGCAGTCTCGACCGTCTCCACTGCGTCGATCGTCTCGGCCGCCTCGATCGTCTCCGCCACTTCGAGCGCCGGCGCTTCGTCGGGCAGAACCGCCTCGTCCTCCCGACCTTCGCGAAGCGCCGTCGCCGCCGCCACCATCGGCGCGGGGTCGATCGGCAACGCGGCATCGAGATGCAGCGCTTCGACCCAGCGCGCGAAACGCGCGTGCGACGCGTCGATCAACCCATGCAGCGCTGCGCCGGCGGGGCGCTCCTCGGCGAGCCACAGGTTCAGCACCTGCTCCATCGCCCAGGCGGCATCACCGAAGGCAGCGAGACCGACCATCCGGCTCGAACCCTTGAGCGTGTGAAAGCCGCGCCGGATCGTCGTCAACAACGCCGTATCCTGCGGCGCGCTGCGCGAGCCGGCCGAAGCGTCGGCGATCGCCGCGAGCACTTCGTCGGCTTCGCCCAGGAAAATCTCGAGCAGTTCACGATCGACGTCGTCGTCGGAGCGCTGCGGCTCGGGCGCTGTCGGCGCAGCGACGGCCGGCGCCGGCTCGCCGGCGAGCTTCGCCACCGCTGCGCCGAGCGCCGACGTGTCGTCGCCGCTCGAAGCGTCCAGGCAGGCGATCGCCTCGCTCGCATGCGCCTTCAGCCGGGCGTCGTCGGCAAAATGCGCGTCGTCGCGCACCTTGGCGAGCGTGCGTCGCAATGCGTCGCGCACGCCGGCGTCGCTCGGACGCCCGGCGAGCGTCGCCACGAGTTCGAGCGCCTGCCGCGTGTGCTGCGCCAGCAGCGATTCGGCCGTGGCGTCGAACTCGACGACCGCGGTGCGCGGATCGGCGCGCGCCTCGTCGATCACCGCATCGAAGCGTCCGCTGCTCGCATCGAAGGCGAAGCGCGCCCCGCTGCGGTTCGCCTGTTGCAGGCGTTCGACGAAGAAGCCGAGCGCGCCGATGCTGTCGGCGACGTTCTGGCACGCGTCGGCGGCAGGAACATCGTGCGCGAGCGCGAACTCGTCCACCTTTGCCGCCGCGGCATTGGAAGCCGCCGCCGCCTCGTCGTGCCCCAGCAACCCGAGCGCACCGGCCACCTGGCGAAGTCGCTGCGCGATCGACGTCAAGTCGGCGCGCTGCGAGGAATCCCGAAAGAACGCATCGAGCGTCTGCTCGGCCGAGCGCAGGTTGTCCTGCACCTCGGCGATGAACGTCGACATCGTGAGCCGTTCCTGCGCGGCGCGACTGATGTCGCCGAGCCACTGCGGCATCTCGTCGGCCGGCGGCCGTCCTGCGCAGCTCTGCAACAGGCGCTCGGCCATCTCGCCGGCACGCGCGTCGTGATCGCCGCGGCCCTTGAGTCCGCGCTCGAAGATCTGCTCGGCGAACAGCAGCGCCGACGCGGCCTCCAGCGCAAGCGCCTCGGACGGTACCGCCTTGCCCAGCGCGAGAACGCGGCTCGCTTCGCCGAACGCATCGGCCAGCGCCTGCACGCCGGGAAACGGCAGCTTCGCCGTTGCCGAGCGCAGCACGGCGATCGCCTGCGTGAACGACGCAAGCTCCGCTCCGGCGCCGGACGACAGCTTCTCCCAGCCGAGCTTGGCGCGCGCAATTGCCTCGTTGGCCGCGCGGACCGCCTGCGCGTCGATGCGTCCGAAGCGCGGCGTCGCGAAATCGTGCGGCACGCTGCCCGCGAGCCCGAATGCACGCCGGACCTCGGCGAGCAGCGGCGAACCGGCGCTGCGCATCTCGTCGGCGCCGGCGAGCGCGAACAGCGTGTCCTTGAGCAGCCGGTCGGCGACGAGCGCACCGTCGGCGATCGAGCGACGCAGCTGCAGGTTCAGCCGGGCGAGAAGTCGCTTGCCATAGACGTCGAGCTGGAGCGCGCCGTCGCGCAACGCTTCGAAATAGGCGAGCGCAACCTTCCAGAACGTCGGATGGGCGGCGCCCACCTGCGAGGCACCGATCCTGGCAACCGATGCGTGCAGCGCGGCGAGGCCTTCGCTGTCCAGCGGATCGCGAAGCACCGAAAGCAGTCCGCGCTCGAAGGAAACACGCGCAGCAGTGAGCTCGGCAGCATCGCAGTTGCGCGCAGCGTCATCGGCAACGACGAACTGCGCCCGCACCGGCACGACGAAGAGGTCGGCGGGATGGATGCGCTCCGCCTCGCGCAGTTGCAGCAGCGACGCGTAGTACGGAAAGAGATATAGCGGCTGTTGCGGCTCGCCGAGCACCAACTCGTCGAGGTACTCGAGAATGGCCGCGAAGCTTCGGGCGACGGCGTCGAGCAGCGCAGTATCGAGCGCGAGCTGCCCTCGAGAAACCCGCTCGAGCACCGTTTCGACTTCGCCGGTAACGGTCGTTACGCCGGCGAGATCGACGATCGACAGTGCGCCGTGCGCCTGATGCAGCGCCGAGCGCGCAGCGGCGAGCCGCGCCAACCCATCGGAACCGCCCGGAGAGGCGCCTGCCGCCGGCTGCACGCAGCTTCGCAGTTCCCGCTCGCAGGTGGCAAGCGATTCGCGGATCTCGCCGATGCACCACGACAGCGCCGCGAGATCGGCGGCTTCGAGGCTTTCGTTGCGTTGCGCGTCGGTCATCGGCGGTGCTTCCGTTTCACGCGACCTTGAATCGCGACACCGAGCTCTTCAGCTCGAGCGCGAGCTCGGAAAGCTGGCGGATCGAGCCTGCGGTGTGCCGCGTTCCCTCGCTGGTCTGCTCGGTGACGAGCAGGATGCGCTGGATCGATTGCGCGACGTTGCCGGCCGACGACGCCTGGCGCGAAGTGCTCGCCGAGAAGTCCTCGATCAGTTCGGCGAGCAGCGTGGACACGCGGCCGATCTCGCCGAGCGCACGACCCGCTTCGTCGGAAAGCCGCGCGCCTTCCACGACGCCCTGCGTGCTGCGCTCCATCGCCGCAACCGCATCCTGCGTGTCGGTCTGGATCGCGCGGATCAGCGCGGAGATCTGGCGTGTGGCCTCGGCCGATCGCTCGGCCAGGCGCTGCACCTCCTCGGCCACGACGGTGAAGCCGCGCCCCGCCTCGCCCGCCGACGCAGCCTGGATCGCCGCGTTCAACGCCAGCACGTTCGTCTGCTCGGTAATGTCTGAAATCAGCTCGACGATCTCGCCGATTTCCTGCGACGACTCGCCCAGCCGCTTGATGCGCTTGGCTGTTTCCTGGATCTGGTCGCGGATCCCGTTCATGCCGGCAATCGCGTTGTCCACGGCACGCGAACCCTCCTCGGAAGCGCCCAGCGACTGCCGCGCCACCTGCACCGACTCCGCGGCGCGCGTGGACACCTCGTTGATCTGGCGCGCCATTCGCAGCACGGCTTCGCCGGTGTCGCGAATCTCGCGCGATTGCTGCTCGCTCGCCGCCTGCAGGCTCGACGCCGTCACCTGCGCGCGCGTCGACGCATCGTTCACCTGGTCCGCCGTGCGGTTGATCCGACCGACGACGCCGCGCAGTTCCTCGATCGTGTAGTTCACCGAGTCGGCGATCGCACCGGTGATGTCCTCCGACACCGTCGCCTGCACCGTGAGGTCGCCGTCGGCCACTTCCTGCAACTCGTTCATCAGCCGCAGGATAGCCGCCTGATTCTGGTCGTTCGTCGACTTCGCCTGCAGCTCCTGGCGCCGCGCCGCCGCTTCGTGCCGCTCCGCCTCGTTCGCGCGCTGCTCGCTTTCCGACAGGAACGCGCGGAACAGCCCGAACAGCGCCAGCAGTGCGATCGCGCCGAACACCGACGCGCCGACGACGTTCCAGAAGCGCAACGCGTCGCGCGCCTGCAGCTTGGTGCGGATCGCCTCGAGCAGCACCTGAACGACCTCGCTGTCCTCGAAGACGTGCCGTTCGGCTTTGCGTGCCTGCTGCAGGCGGGGCATGCTGGCGAGAATGCCGGAGACCTGGGGCGCGACGCCCGTCACCGCCTGCTTCAGCGCGGCGAGCGCTCGGCGCACTTCCGGATCGCTGACCGCGGCGATGCGCACGCGCTCGTTGCCGTCGAGCATTGCGTCGGTCAACTCGCCCAGGTCGATCACCGACTGGCGCAGGCGCATCTCGATCGACCGGTCGGGGGCGCCCGACAGGATCAACTCGTTGACGTCCTTCGCAATCGCCTGCGTGAGCGTCACGAGCTCGCCGGCCGCCGCCACTTCGCGCGCCGACGCACCGGCGCGCAGCCGGTTCGCAAGCACGGCCTGCGCGTCGCGCAGCATCTGCGGCTCGAAGCGCATCACGTCGCGCCGCATGCCGGTGAGCGACTGCAGCAACAGGTCCTGATTCAGGATGACGGTGACCGCCTGGTCGGACTTCGACCAGATCAGCGACAGCGTTCGGAGGTCGGGCTCGACGCGCGACGGTACCGGCTGTTCGTCGCCGTCTCCGCGCGCCAGCGTGGCCAGCGCCTGGCTCATTGCCCGGCGGCCGTCGCTCAATTGTCCGAAGGCGATCGGATCGCCGGCGATCGCCTGCGAAGCCGCCTTCGCCACGCGCTGCGACTGCATCAGCGCATCGCCCAGCTGGCGGTACCAATGCGAAGCGTTCGTGGCCTGGCGCGCATCGAGCTGCAACAGGAAGAACGCGACGAGCAGCGACAGCAGCAGCGTCGGCAGCCAGATCTGCATCTGTCGGCGAAACGGCATGTCGCCGACGATCGGAACGCGAAAGCGCTCGCGAGGCTGCGCTTCGGGCTCGGCGTCGGCGCGGTGCGCAGCCGCCGTCGGGTAAGGCTGCATCGGCGGCGCGGGCGGCCGCTCGAAGATCTGCGTTGCCGGACGCCCCGGGGGCGCCTGGCGCGCCGCAGGCGCAGGCGCCGGGGCCGCCATCGGCGGCTCCGACAGGAGATCCTCGATGATCGCCGTATCCGGCCCCCCCGCGGCCTGGGGTCGGGGTTGCCGCTGCAGGAAGGTCGGGAACTTCGTGGCGATGCTCATCGTCGTGTCTCCACGGATCGGTTCAACGATTCACGGCGAGGAATCGCTCGTCGCCTGCGAGCTCCTCGAGCCGCAGCTCGGTCCATCGGCGGCCTTCGGCGTCGCGCCATTCGCGACCGAGCCAGGCCGGCGTGTCGGCTTCGTCCGATTCCGTCTCGGTCAATGTCGTGTCGTTCTGCAGCCCGAGCATCCGGTCGACGACGATCGCCGCGTTCAGTCCGAGGCGCGGCGCGAACGCGAGCAGGCGCGTCGACTTCGTCATCGGCGCGGCCTCGCGCCCCTCGAGGCGAGCGAGATCGGAGACGCCGTACAGCGAGCCGCGCAGGTTCACCAGCCCGCGAAACCAGTCGTGCGTAAGCGGCACCGGCGTGATCTCGCCGGGCAGCGCGACGATCTCGCCGACCTCCGACAACCCGACCAGCAGGTTTCGGTCACCGACCTGCACGCCGAGGCGCGCCGACTGCGGCGGCGCGGACGCGGCCTGTCGCAGTCGCTCGGACAGCCGCACCTGGAACTCTCGCAGGTTCTTGCCGCTGGCCATGGTCAATGCGCCAGATCGGCAACCCGGGCCAGCAGCTCCTCGGGTTTGACGGGCTTCACCAGGTACTCGCGCGCGCCCTGGCGCAGTCCCCAGATCCGATCGGTCTCGTTGCCCTTGCTCGTGCACAGGATGATCGGGATCGACTGCGTCTCCGGATCGCGCGACAGCGCGCGCGTGACCTGGAAACCGTTCTGTCCCGGCATCACGACGTCGAGCACGACGAGCGAAGGACGCTCGATCTTCACCTTGGCCATCGCTTCCTGGCCGTTCTCGGCGGTGATCACTCGATAGCCCTTCTTCGTCAGAAGATCGGCGATGAAGTGGCGCTCGGTAGGCGAGTCGTCGACGACGAGGATCTTGTATGCGGCCATTGGCGAACCTTGATGCGTGCTCGAAGCGTTGGAGGGATTCAGGAAGAGGACTCGCCGGCGGCGGCAAGCGCGGGCGTGTCCGCGCTGCGCGCGTGCTCGCCGGCCGCACGCAACAGCGCGTCCTTCGTAAAGGGCTTGGTCAGGTACTGATCGGAGCCGACCATGCGGCCGCGCGCTCGATCGAACAGTCCATCCTTGCTCGACAGCATCACCACGGGAATGGTGCGAAAGCGCGGGCTCTTCTTGATCAGCGCGCAGGTCTGGTAGCCGTCGAGCCGCGGCATCAGGATGTCGCAGAAGACGAGATCGGGATCGTGGTCGGCGATCTTCGCGAGCGCATCGAAGCCGTCCTCGGCGAGGATCACCTGGCAACCCGCCTGCTTCAGGAAGATCTCGGCACTGCGACGAATCGTGTTGCTGTCGTCGATCACCATCACCTTCACGCCGGCCAATGCCGCTGCGCCGCTCATCGTCAAGTCTCCAGCATCTCGAAGTCCTCCTTGCGCGCGCTGCACTCGGGGCAGGTGCAGCTCGTCGTCTCCTGGGGCGACGCTCGTTCGTATGCGCTCGACGCGCGGGGCGACGGGCAGCGAGAAGGATGGTAGTGGGGGCAACGGTCGTGGCCTGCGGTCGCACCGACCAGTGGCTGAGGGACTGCGATGGACGCGAAGGCCTGTTGCGGGGGGCGTGACGGATTTCACGGCTTCCCGGCGTGACTCTGGCACATTACAATTTCGATTGATGTAAGGAGGCACTGGCCGATGAGCGAATCCACGATCACCGCAAAGGGGCAAACGACGGTACCGGCGCCGGTCCGCGAAAAGATCGGCGCAACGCCCGGCACACGACTCGTATGGCATGTGATGCCCGACGGAAGCATTCTCGTTCGCCCGAAAGGTGCGTCGATTCTCGATCTGGCGGGCTCGCTGAAAGCGCCGCGCGGCAAACGGGTTCCGATCGACGCGATGAACGCCTGGCGCTGATGGCCGCGCTCGAGACGAACGTTCTCGTCCGGTTTCTCGTCGGCGACGATGCCGCGCAAGCGGCAGCCGCGACCGGCCTGATCCAGCGCAGCGTTGCAGCGCGCGAGAATCTGTTCGTCCCGATCACCGTCGCGCTGGAGCTCGAGTGGGTCCTGCGATCGAAGTACGGATTCGCCAAGGCGGACATCCGCCGCACGTTCGGTCATCTGCTTTCCGCAAGCGAGGTCGTCTTCCAGCATGAAAAGGCGCTCGAGTTCGCGCTGCAGCTCTGGCAGAAGGAGAGCGCCGATTTCTCCGATTGCATCCATATCGCCCTTGCCGCAGAGTCGGGCAACGCGCCGATGTGGACCTTCGACAAAGGCGCTGCGTCGCTCTCCGGGGCACGGCGGTTGAAGTGAGCGGCGGGCAGGCTGGAGGGTGGTAGGCTCGCGAGGATGGAACCCCGGGAGGCGAGATGCTCGACGTGATCGAGCGGCACCGTGGCGAAATCGAAGAAGCGTGTCGGCGTTTCGAGGTACGCCGCCTGGAGGTGTTCGGTTCGGCGACCGGGCCGCGGTTCGACGCCCGGTCGAGCGACCTCGATTTTCTCGTCGACTTCGAGGATCGAGCCGGCGCGAATCTTTTCGATCGCTATTTCGGTCTCGCGGAAATGCTGACGACCATCCTGGGGAGGAAGGTCGATCTCGTCACCATCGGCGCGTTGCGCAACCCGTACTTTATCGAGAGCGTCAACAGGACGCGACGGCTCTTCTATGCATCACAGAGCGCCCAAACTGCTTGAGCAGCGCCTGCCGAAGGGCTTGTACGTTCTCACGCCCGAATCCGCCGACGACGACCGGCTCGTCGCGGTCGTTTCCGCAGCGATCCGCGGCGGCGCCTCCACCGTGCAGTACCGGAACAAGACACTCACGTCGGCGTTGCGACTGCGGCAGGCGCGGAGAATCGCAGAAGCGTGCCGCGATGCGGGTGCGACGTTCCTCGTCAACGACTCGATCGAGTTGGCCGCCGAGCTGAAGGCCGACGGCGTCCATCTAGGGCAGGACGATGCTGCGCTCGCCGATGCGCGTGCGGCGCTCGGAGCCGACGCGATCGTCGGCGTGTCGTGCTACGACTCCTTCGATCGTGCAATGGAGACGCGCGACCTCGCCGACTACTGCGCGTTCGGCAGCGTCTTCCTTTCGGAAGTCAAACCCGCCGCTGTGCGCGCACCGCTCGGGCTCTTCGGTCGTGCGCGCGACGTCGGCTTGCACGCGGTCGCGATCGGAGGCATCGACGCGGCAAACGCGGCGCAGGTCGCAGCGGCGGGCGCGATGGCGGTGGCCGTCATCACCGCGGTATTCGGCGGCACGTCGCCGCCGGCCGAACCGAAGCTCGCGGAGGCGAACGCGCGCCGACTGCTGGCAGCATTCGAGTCGGGACGTGCGATGTAAACGCGCGCTGCGGCGCAGACACAGGGGAGAAGCAGAAGGATGAAAGGCGATCCGCAAGCCGTGGCCACACTGAACGAGTACCTGTCGTTCGAGCTGACCGGCTACAAGCAATACCTGCTGCACGGCGCGATGTGCAGGCATTGGGGCTTCGAGCGCCTGGGCGCGATCCAGCACGGCTACAGCGAAGAGGAAACGCGACACGCCGGGCGGATCATGGCGCGCATCCTGCTGCTCGGCGCGGTGCCGCAGATGACGGACTTCCGCCCGGCTGCCGCGGGCGAGACGGTGGCCGAGCAGCTTCGGCACGACCGCGACCTCGTCGATGCCGCGATCGGACACCTGCGCAGCGCAGTCGGGCTGTGCGAGCGCAGCCGCGACTTCGTCAGCCGCAGCCTGCTCGTCGAGATGCTCGACGACGAGGAATCGCACCTCGACTGGCTGGATACGCAACTCGAGTTGATCGGGAAGGTGGGGTTGGAGAACTATCTGCAGTCGCTGATGTGAACGCCGTGTCGGACGCGGCGAGCGCCGATCACCGGGCGTTCGGCGCTGTCTGCGCAACGAGCATCGACGCGACTTCCAGGTCCGGCCATCCCTGCGACAGCGCGCGCGCGCCGCGTCGGAACCTCGACTGCCAGCCTGGCCCGCGCGACAACAGGTTGTCGAGCGCTTCGGCAAGCGATTCGGGTCGCCATTGCGAGAGCACGGCAAGCAGGTGCGCGGCCTGGGTCAGGTCCTTGCGCGCCTTCACGCGGGAAGCGCCTTCGCGTTCGCCGGCGATCAGCAACTTGTGCAATGCGTAGCGCGCAGGATCCGGGAGGTTGACCAGCACGGCTCCTTCGGTGCTCGGCAGAACCGCCTGCTCCACGTCCTGCAGCGAGTACTCCATGAACGGCAACGGCTGCAGCGTCACGCCGAGTTGCGGATGAACGAAGGGCTTGTCCGCACCCCGATGTCGCGGCGTGAGGAAGTCGAGCCGAAATTCCGGCTCTTTCGGGATCAGCCATGCACCGCCGGTTTTGCCGCCCAGGCCTGAAACCGGGAGAAATCCCATCCCGAGTGAAGTAATGGCGTCGTCGGTCCGCACCTCGATGGTGCCCGGCAGCAGCAGCGAGACGGCCTTCCCTGCATGCGCGAAATCGATGTCCTGCGTACGCTCGGAACTGCCCCAGCGCACGCCGAGCATGTTCCCGTAGGCGAGAAACGCGTGGGTGCCGATCAGCACCCCGCCCGCCTGGAAGAAGCCGTAATCGGCCAGCCGACGCAGGACGCGAAAATGACGCGGAATCACGGCCGCGCATCCCAGCGCCAGTGCTGCTCGCGCGAGCGGGGCCAGGGCCGCCGTGGCCCCGGAATCGGCCTTGCGTTCCAGAAGCCGGCGAACCGCGGTGGTATCCGGCCCCACGTAGATCTGGCGAAGCTTTCCGGCAGGCTCGGTGTACTGGAAGTACCAGTACCTGCGGCCCTTCACCGTCTTGGCGTTGAACGAGCCGGGTAGGTCGGCCACCGAACGAAGATGCGCGTTGCGTATCGCTTCTTCGAGACGCGTTCGGTCTTCAGGCTCGAAAAGAAGCTCTCCATCGCCGCGTTGCCCCAGCAGTTGCACTTCCGAGCGACACGGTTGTTAGTGGCTGCGGAGAACCGCGGATATTTGCCGCGGAGTGAACAGAAGGCGTCGATGGCGTCCGGGTCAGAAGGGGGCGACGTCGACGTGATCCAGGCATAGCTGCCGAGGATCGTGTCGATCGTGCTCACGCAGCGCGACCTGGATGCCGGCTCGGTGCCACCGATCAACTTACGGCGGGATTTGCACCCGTAGGAGTGTGCGCCCGTGCCGGGCGCACCAAGAAAACGAGACCGCGCGAGGCGGTCTCGTTCGACTTTCGCTCAACAAGCTGCGATTAGGTGCGGCACTCAGCAGGAACGAATTTTACGTCGCTGGGGTTGTTGCAATCCCAAGTCAGACCCGTGGCTGCTTGGGTTCCAACCAGATCGAAAGTGACGACAGTGGCGTTGATGCCAGTGGCCACCGAGACGCTGATGGTCGTCGGATTGCCGGCGGCGCACGCGATGGTAGTCAGTCCCGTGGTGCCAACAGCGACGCCATCACAACTGGAGGCGGCAGGAAGATTCGCAAGATTCTCGGCAATCGTGGCCTTTGCCCCGCTGGCGATGATCACACCTTCAGACACTTTGGCACGAATCGTGTAATCGGTGTACGCCGGCAGCGCCACCGCCGCCAGAATCCCGATGATCGCCACGACGATCATCAGTTCGATCAGCGTGAAGCCCTTCTGCATCTGCCTGCGAACCTGAGTCATCTTCATCTCGAACTCCTGTAGTTGATTGAAGTCGGCCGAGTTCGTCGGCTCGCATCAGATGACGCAGGCCCCATGCCATCGCGAACGAGCGGTTCGGATCGCACGACGAACGGCATGTCTCGCCAAACGCGCGTGAACTACATCACGGACCACGCGATGTCTCGTCGGGCGGACGTCGAGTCGTCGCCGACGGAACGATCATTTGAGAGTGACGCAGATGACGCGCAGCGTCAGCGAAGGGTGATCATTCCTGTCACATCTCCACCCGGCCGCGAGATGGAGACACACGTCACGGCTTGGCCGAACCTCGTTCTCGCTGTCGACCGATTCAACGCGACCGAAACGGGTCCTGCACCAGAAGTCGCCCGCGCAGCCGATGGCCGTGGCTGAAGTCCTCGGCGTAGAGAACCTCGCGGTGACTGCGTAGCGCCGCCCCGGCAATCAGGGCATCGAACCAGGACAGCCGCTCGGCGATCACCAGTTCATGTGCGTCCAGGACACGACTCGGATGGGTGACGGCAGTTTCGAAATTCGCCAGGGCTTCGAGCGCGACGCGGACGTCTTTCGGTGAAAAAGCGCGCACGAGTTTCCGAGTCAGTACCGCCCGCAGTTCGATCATTACCTGTGTGCTGATGACGATGTCGTGCTCGGCAGCCAGTTCGTGCAGCCAGCGCAGGACGAAACGGTTCCTGTCGGGTTCCCTTCGATCTAGCCGGCGCGGAGATTGGTGTCGACGAAGACGCGCATCGTCTGCGCGAGATCTCAACATTCGTGCAGCGAATCGCGCGACCAACTCCGAGAACTGCGTGAGACGTTGCGCTCCGCAACGGCGTCGAGCGCATCCGGCGCCCGGTACTGGCGCGAACGGGCATCGACATAACGAATCAGAAACTCGCGCACGACTGCATCGACCGACGTCTGCTCGCGGACGGCTACCTCCCGCACCTTTTGCAGGAGGTTCTCATCGATGCTCAGAGTCAGATCCGCCATAAAGCCAGTGTGGCACGTATCCTGTGTACAACGATTCGCGCGACGCAGGAGCGCCGCACTCGTCGGCGTCATCACGTTGAAGCATCTGCGGCCGAAACGAGTTCCTCGACCGATTGGGGCCGCCCACGGAGCTCGCTCTCCGCAATCCGCAAGTCGTACGCACTCTGCAGGTTCAGCCAATACCGCGCGCTCTGCCGGAACGCGCGCCCGAACAGCAACGCCAACTCCGCCGTCACCGGCCGCGCACCGTGGACCACGTGCGAGATCCGCATCGGCGCCACGCCGACCGCGCGCGCCAACTCCGCCTGCGAGATCCCCATTTCGTCGAGAATCTCCGTCAGGAACACGCCTGGATGAATCGCCGGAAGACCGCTCTTCTGCATGCTCGCCCCTCAGTGATAGTCGACGATCTCGACGTCGAAAGCATCCTATCAACTTTTGTTTACGACTGATTGCGCTACGTGATGCTGCAACAATACGCATGCACGCCCGGAAGCGGAATCAGCCGGAAGGCGGCTCGCCCCTTCGACCTACAACTCCTGCACATCCCCCGCTCGTGCACCCTGGGTGTAACCTTCCTTACAGGCCAACTCCCACACGATCGTTCCGACCGAGAGCTGCGGACGTCGTCGAAACTCCCCGATACGAGAATTCCGGTTCCCATGAGCGGTGCCATCTTCGACACCCTGAAGTTCGTCGAAACCCTCGAGGAGGCCGGGATTCCGGAGACTCACGCCAGGGCGATCTCGAACGCCGTGCGCAACGCTCATGACACGGCCGAACTGGTGACAAAGACGGACCAGCGTGAGGCGGTCGCGGAACTTCGCGGAGAGATTCAGGCACTGCGTGGCGAAATGCTGTCAGAGATGCAAAACCAGGGGTCCTCCCTGCGATCGGACATCCAGCGCCTCGACGCCCGTATCGACAAGCTCGAACTGCAGTTGACCGTCCGTCTCGGCGGACTCACGGTCGTAGCGCTCGGCGCCTTCACGGCGCTGTCGAAGTGGATCGCCTGACCATCGCCCCGAACTGCTCGACGCATTGCGCTCCCTAACGGCGTCGAGCGCATGCAGCGCCTGGTGATGACGCAAACGGGCACCGATATAGCGAATCAGAAACTCGCGAACGACTGCATCGACCGACTTCTGCTCCCGTACGGCTACCTCCCTCACCCTTTGCAGGAGGTCGTCGTCGATGCTCAACGCCAGATTCGCCATAAGCCCAGTGTAGACGCCGGAGCGCCGCACTCGTCGGTGTCATCACGTTGAAGCACCTGTCGCCAAAACGAGTTCCTCGACCGATTCGAGCCGCCTACGGAGTTCGCTCTCCGCAATCCGCAAGTCGTACGCACTCTGCAGGTTCAGCCAATACCGCGCGCTCTGCCGGAACGCGCGCCCGAACAGCAGCGCCAGTTCCGCCGTCACCGGTCGCGCGCCGTGAACCACGTGCGTACGCATTCTCCGCGAGCTATACCTCCCCCGCTTCTCTTAGAGCCGCCCGAGCAAGCTCCGCCGACACGCGGAAATCGTTCGCAAGCATCGCCTCTATCGCAGGTCGCACTGCAGGAATCAGCTGTCGCCGTTTCGCCTGGATCAGCAAACCGACTGTTCCGGTCACAGCAAAGCCCCATTCGCGCGCAACAAGACGACCTGCCCTTTCGTCGATGAGGATCAGGCAAGGACGGCCCGAGTGAACAGCGAAACGCAGAAGACTCGCCTCGCCGTCATCCAGTTCGTCGAACAAAGGATCCTGGTATTCATCTTCGACCACGCGAATGCGTCGCCGACGTACAGCCCCGAGAATCTCCTTCTCGCCCGGACGCCCTTGACCGGGCGTCACCTCTTGGAGGACCGTGGATGTCGTCGTGACGATGCCGAGCAAGGCGTGCAGCCAGTCGAATCCCTGCACGATCGCAAGCGCGATCAACGGACTCGCATCTGCAAGAACGATGCGCTCCCGGCGCAGCGCTACGCTCACCGTCCGCGTTCGAGCCAGGCGTCGAGGTCTTCGGTGTCCTCGCGCAGCGTTTTCTCGTCGCCTCGTACCACCGGAATCCCGAGTCGCGAGACATGCTGGATGAACTCGACCAGCGGCATCTCGGCGAGTTTTGCTGCGCGGCCGAGCGAAAGCGACTCGCTGCGATAAAGGGCAACGGCGAGTGCCGCGCGAACGCCGGGTGCACTCAATAGCGTAGCGTCGTCCAGGTGCATCAGCACCGCTTCCGGCTCGTTGCGGTTGGTGACGACGACGACTCCGCCGCGCGCCAGGCGTAGCGCTTCGGACGGGTTGTTCTTCAGTTCGCGGACGCTGACCGACTTCATGTTCTCTCTCTCCGTAGGAACATTATATGCGTAGGTCGGCCCCTACAACTCCAGCACATCCCCCCGCTCGAGCATCCTCGGCGAAAACCGCCCCGCCCAAGCCCCCACCTCCCGCGCGATCGTCTCCCGATCCGAAGGCTTCAGGTGCGTGATCAGGATCTCCGGATCCCGCTGCAGCTTCGCCAGCTCCTGCCCCAACTGGATCGGAAACAGGTGCTTCGCCGTCACCGCCAGGTCCTGGTCCCGATTGGCGAACGCCGTCTCGATGATCAGGTACTTCAGGTTCGGCACGCCGTTCACCTGGCGCCAGAAGTCGTCGTTCGGCCCGGTGTCGCCAGAGAACACGAGCCCCGCTTTCTCGGTGTAGGCGTGAAACGCCAGCGCCGGCACCGTGTGGCTTGCCGCGAGGCTCCTCACCCATCGCCCGCCCAGTTCGACAATCGAGCCGATCGACAGCGGCTCGAACACCATCCACGGGCGCTCGTAATGCGGGATCTCGGTGAAGTCGGGCCAGATCACCCAGTTGAAGATGTGCGTCTTCAATGCGTCGATTGTCTCGGGCAGCGCATGCACGACGAGTGGCTTGGCGCGCAGCCCGCCCACGGAGTCGACCAGCAGCGGCAGCGCGGCGACGTGGTCGAGGTGCGAGTGCGTGAGGAACACGTGGTCGATCGCTGCGAGCTCCTCGACCGACAGGTCTTCGACGCCGGTGCCCGCGTCGAGGAGGATGTCGTGGTCGACCAGGAAGGACGTCGTCCGGGCGCGTGCGCCGATGCCCCCGCTACACCCCAGGACTCGAACCTTCATGGAGGCTTTCCGTGGCTCTCTTGTTCGTCGGCGTGGACGCGGGCATCGGAATCGTCGGGCGGCCACGGCGCTCGTCGCCGTCGTCGTCGTCCACCACGCAAGGCACGAAGATGCGCACCGACTCGGCTCGACCGGCGATCGTCGTGCGAGCGAGCTCGCGAAAGCGTTGGTGCCGGCAGCGCTGCGCCGTCGTTTCCCCGACGATGATCGGCACTTCGTAGCGGCGGGTCAAACTTTCCAGACGAGAGGCGAGATTCACGGCATCGCCGATCACCGTGTAGGCGCGACGCAGTTTCGAGCCCATGTCGCCCACGCGCACGACGCCGGTGTTGATGCCGATGCCCACCGCCAACGGCGGCAACCCGCGCGTGACGAACCCGGTCGACAGGCGGGCGACTTCCCGCTGCATGGCCAGCGCCGCCGTCACCGCGTGCTCGGCGTGTTCCTCGTCGTCCACGGGCGCGCCCCAGAACGCCATCACCGAGTCGCCCATGTACTTGTCGACGGTGCCGCGATGCGCGTGGATCACCTCGGTCATCGCGGTCAGGAAAGTGTTGATGTACTCGCGCAGCGGCTCGGGCTGCATCGTCTCGGCGATGCGCGTGAAGCCGCGGATGTCGGCGAACAGCATCGTCAACTCGCGGTTGCTGCTCTCGGCGACCTGCCAGTTCACCGGGTCGTGCGCCATCTGCTCGACGAGCGCGGGCGAGACGTACTCGCCGAAGCGCGCCAGCACCGCGCGCCGCGCGCGCCCCTCGGCGAACCAGCCGACGACGAGGTTGAACAGCCCCAGCGAGACGATCGCCGCGATCGACGCGGCCAGCGGCAGCGCGAGCCCGAAATTCGACCAGGCGATCGCGTTCGCGCCGAACAGCACGAGCGCGCCGACCGCGGTCAGGACGACGGCACCGACGACGCCCAGCGCCGGCAACACGAGCGCGAGCACGCTGCCGACGAGCGCCGTGGCAATCGCACCGGCTGCCGGCCCGCCCTCGGGCCGCTGCTTCAGCACGCCGTCGAGCGCGCCGGCGATCAGCGCCGCATGGATCTCCACGCCGGGGAACACCTCGCTCACCGGCGTGGCGCGCAGGTCGGTCTGTCCGGGTGCGGTCGTGCCGATCAGCACGATGTGGTCGTTCATCCCTTTCCAGTCGACCTGACCGGCCAGCACGTCGGCCGCCGACACGTAGCGGAAGTGCCCGCCGTCGGGACCTCCGCGTCCGGCCACCGGAACCATCGCGGTGAAGCCCACGGACACCGGCAATTCGACGCGCGCGCGCTCGCCGGCGACGATCAGCGTGTCCGCGCCGGGATGGACCTCGATCGAACCGTTGCCCAGGTACTGGCGCAGGACGGCCAGCGCGAGCGATTCGTAGACGTCGTCTCCGTAGCGCGCGAGCAGCGGCAGCGCACGAATCACGCCGTCCGGGTCGACGTCGGCGCCGAGGAACGGATTGAAGAAGCCCGAGGCGCGCGCCGCGTGCTGCAGCGGCGCGAGATTCGCGCCGTATCCGTCGGCGTGGGTGAGGCGCGAGCGCAGCACGTCGGCGACCTCGCCCTCGAACAGCGGCGTGGGCAGCGCGCCGCTCGTGCGTGCGCCGCGGTTGCTGGTGAAGTAGTAGCCGAGCACGACCGGGCGATCGGAAAGCGCTCGCGCGAGCCGCGCATCGTCGTCGCCGTCGGCCTGCTTCTCGGCGAAGACGATGTCGAAGCCGATTACCGATGGGCGGCCCTGCTCGACGATCGCGTCGAGCAGTTGCGCGATCTTCGCGCGGTCCCAGGGCCAGCGCCCGTGTGCACCGAGGCTGCGTTCGTCGATGTCGACGATGACGATGCGCTCGTCGAGTTTCGGCGCCACGCTGCGCTGGCGGCCGTCGTAGAGCTCGCGATCGAGCGCGCCCAGGCCGCCCACGCGCACGAGCCCGAGATCGATCGAAACGAACGCGAGAACGATCGTGACGCCGGCGATCGAACGCAGAAGCCGGGAGCGCTGCAGCGCCGTCATGGCCGGCTCCCGCCTGTCAGCAATCGACGCGAAAGCGCAGCATCGCCCCGGCCAGCTCGATCAGGTCGCCGTCGGCCAGCGGGCACGCGACGAGCCCGATCGGCTCGCCGTTCACCTGCGGCAGGGCCGGCCCCTCGAGATGCGTGAGGTGAAAGCGCCCGTGCCGGCGCGAGAGCACGGCAACCTGCTCGGCGAAACCCTCGATGCGCGTGATCGCGCGCTCGATGCGTTGCGAGCTTCCCGCCTTCGACCCGGACAGGAAATCGATCCAGCCGACGAGCGGGTCGCGGTTCTTCGCCGGCACCGGCCGATCGACGACGAAGCGCAACCGGTAGATGCCCACGTCGATGACGTCGCCGTCGCACAGCACGCGCCGGCTCACCGCCAGGCCGTTCACCAGCGTTCCGTTGCGGCTGTCCAGGTCGTGAATGACGCTTTCGGTGCCGTGTGTCTCGATTGCCGCGTGCTCGCCGCTCACCGTGAGGTCGTCGAGCGCGACGTCGTTCTGCGGACGACGTCCGATCGTCAGGCGCTCCTTCGCAACGACGACGATGCGAAGCGCCGACTGGCCGCTGCTCACGAGCAGGCGGATCGCGGCCGTCGTGCGCTCCTCCTGCATTCCCGGTTGTTCGGCGTCGTGCATGCCGCGACAGTATCGGCACGCCGAAATCGACCCGAGGAACTATTTCATGAACGGTGGTTCGCCTCGGTCGGACGGGTCGCAAACGACGCGCGCGCGCATCGGCGCGCGGTCAGTTCTCGGGCTGCGCGGCCGGCTTGCGACGCGCGCCGATCACCTTGCCGAGCACGACGACGAGCACCGCGCCGGCGATTTCCGCGGAATACTTCAGCGCGTCGCTCGGCTCCCCGCCCAGCCAGCTGACGCTGATCGGATCGGTGATCATCATGCCGCCGGCGATCCAGCCGAGCAGCGCGCCGCCGAGCGTGACGACGACCGGGAAGCGCTCGATCAGCCTCAACACCAGCGTGCTGCCCCAGACGATCAGCGGAATGCTCACCAGCAACCCGAAGATCACGAGCCCCATCTGGTGGTCGGGATCGGCCTGCTGCGCGGCGCCCGCGATCGCGATGACGTTGTCCAGGCTCATCACGAAGTCGGCGATGATGATCGTCTTCACCGCAGACCACAGCGTGGTCGCGCTCGCGATGTTGCCGTGCTCGTCTTCCTCCTCGGGCACCAGCAGCTTCACGCCGATCCACAGCAGCAGCAGGCCGCCGACGAGCTTCAGGAACGGCACCTGCAGCAGCACGACGGCAAAGGCGATCAGCACGACGCGCAGGATGATCGCGCCGGCCGTTCCCCAGAGGATTCCCTTCATCCGCTGCTCGCGCGGCAGGTTGCGACACGCAAGCGCGATCACCACGGCGTTATCGCCGCCGAGCAGGATGTCGATGATGATGATCTGGAGGACCGCCCCCCAGTGCATCGTCGTCAGGAAGTCGATTGCGGCTTCCACGATGAGCCCGATGCCGGCTTCAGAGAACGGTCTTCAGCAGCTTGCCCATCTCGGACGGATCCCTCGTGACGCGGATGCCGCAGGCCTCCATCACCTCGAGCTTCTCCTGTGCCGTTCCCTTTCCGCCCGAGATGATCGCGCCGGCGTGTCCCATCCGCTTGCCGGGAGGCGCGGTGACGCCGGCGATGAAGCCGACGACGGGCTTCTTCATGTGGTCCCTGACCCACTGCGCGGCCGCTTCCTCGTCGGAGCCGCCGATCTCGCCGATCATCACGACGGCGTCGGTTTCGGGGTCGTCGTTGAACATCTTCAGCACGTCGATGTGCTTCAGCCCGTTGACCGGATCGCCGCCGATGCCCACCGCCGACGACTGACCGAGCCCGAGCGCAGTGATCTGCGCCACCGCCTCGTAGGTGAGCGTGCCGGAGCGCGAGACGACGCCGATGCGTCCCTTGCGGTGGATGTGCCCCGGCATGATGCCGATCTTCAGTTCGTCGGGCGTGATCGTGCCCGGGCAGTTCGGCCCGAGCAGCAGCGTGCGGCGGTTCTCGCGGCGCATCTGGTCGCGTACGAGGATCATGTCGCGCACGGGGATGCCTTCGGTGATGCAGATGACGAGGTCGAGGTCGGCCTCGACCGCCTCGCGGATCGCATCGGCCGCGCCCACCGGCGGCACGTAGATCACCGACACGGTGGCGCCCGTCTTCTCCTTCGCGTCCTTGACGGTGGCGAAGATCGGAATGCCTTCGAAGTCTTCGCCGGCGCGCTTCGGGTTCACGCCCGCCACGTAGGCCGCACGGCCGTTGGCGTAGTCGCGGCACATCCGGGTGTGGAATTGCCCGGTCTTGCCGGTGATTCCCTGCGTGATGACCTTGGTGTCCTTGTTGATCAGGATCGACATCTCTCGGCTCTCCGGTTTCAGCGCGCGGCGGCAGCGACGACTTTCTCGGCGGCCTCGCCCATCGTGTCGGCCGAGATGATGGGCAGGCCCGATTCGGCCAGCAGCTTCTTGCCCAGTTCCTCGTTCGTGCCCTTCATCCGCACGACGAGCGGCACCTTCAGTCCGACCGCCTTCGACGCGGCGATCACGCCCTCGGCGATGACGTCGCAGCGCATGATGCCGCCGAAGATATTGACGAGGATCGCCTGCAGATTCGGATTGCGCAGCATGATCTTGAAGGCCTCGGTGACCTTCTCCGTGGTGGCGCCGCCTCCGACGTCGAGGAAGTTCGCCGGCTCGCCGCCGAAGAGCTTGATCGTGTCCATCGTCGCCATCGCGAGGCCCGCGCCGTTGACCAGGCAGCCGATGTTGCCGTCGAGCTGGATGTAGGCGAGGTCGTATTTCGAGGCCTCGATCTCGGCGGGATCCTCCTCGTCGAGATCCCGTAGCTCGACGATCTCGGGGTGACGGAACAGCGCGTTCTCGTCGAAGTTCATCTTCGCGTCGAGCGCGATCACCTTGCCGTCGCCGGTGAGGATCAGCGGATTGATCTCGGCGAGCGACGCATCGGTGTCCCAGAACGCCTTGTAGAGGCCCTGCAGGACCGAGCGCGCCTGCGGCAGGCTCGCATCGGGAATGCCGATCTTGCGTGCGACGTCGTCGGCCTGACGATCGGTGAGACCGGCCACCGGATCGATCATCACCTTGTGGATCTTCTCGGGCGTATTCGCAGCCACTTCCTCGATGTCCATGCCGCCCTCGCTCGAGGCCATCAGGCACACGCGCTGCGAGACGCGATCGACGACCATTCCGATGTAGAGCTCCTTGCGGATGTCGGCGCCCTCCTCGATGAGCAGCCGGCGCACCTTCTGGCCTTCGGGGCCGGTCTGGTGCGTCTTCAGCTGCATGCCGAGAATCTGCGAGGCGAGCGCGCGCACCTCATCGATCGAGCGCGCGAGCTTCACGCCGCCGCCCTTGCCGCGCCCGCCGGCGTGGATCTGCGCCTTCACGACCCAGACCGGGCCGCCGAGCGCCTGCGCCGCGCTCACCGCCTCGTCGACCGAGAAGCACGGAATGCCGCGCGGCACCGTGACGCCGAAGCGCTTCAGGAGTTCCTTGCCCTGGTACTCGTGGATCTTCACGGTCGTTCCTCTGTGGATGCTGCGGATTCGTCGGTGGCGTTGGATCGCTCGTGCTTCGCGGTGCGAAACCACGCGGGGTAGTAGCGCTCGACGGCCGGGCCGTCGCTGCGAAGCGCGTGGCAACGATCGATCTGGAACGGACGCTGTCCGTGTCCGTTCGCCTGTCGCTCCATCTCGTCGCGCCGGCGATCGTCGCCGGCGAAGGCCTGCACGGCTGCGGTGGGCAGCGACTGCGCAAGCTCGGTGAGATGCGTGCAGCCGTGGCGATCGCCCAGCCGCTCGCGCAGGCCTGCCCGAAAGCCGCGCACGAGATTCAGGCCGACGAGCTTGCGGTAATCGCCGACGATCGCCTCGCAATAGCCGGGATACGGCACGTTGTCCGAAGCCGCGGCTGCGTCGACGATGTTGAACTCGCCGTCGACGGATACGCGCAGCAGCATGCCGTGCATCGGATCGCCGCCGCGGCGCACGCCGCTCTGCAGCGGCGTGTCGTGAGGTTTCACGTCGACGAGTTCGGCTTCGAGATCCCAGTGTCCGTCGTCGCGACGGTACGCGTCGACCCGCACCGTACGGGTGTGCATCGGCGTGCGCGGGTACTCGACGGGGGGAAGCGGCATGCTCGGAAAAGCGGCGCGAGCGAAGCGCGGGCGCCGGCGCAGGGCGGCAGGCTCGAAGTCAGTGGGAAAGCCTTGGAGTCTAGCACGGGGGCGGGGGCGGTCTGAGCGCGTAGGGCCGCGCGCGCGTAGGTGAAGTGGACCCCATCGAGGCGCCGCGGCCCGACAAGTCGCGCTTTGAAAAGAAGCGTTTTCGCCCGTGAAACGGATTCCACGATGTCAATCGCTCCTATTTGAAGCCCGAGTTCATCGTCATCCCTTCAAGGGCGTGCGGCAGTGAGCGGCATCGCAGACAGACGCGGATCGGCGAGCGTGAGGGCCATTGCCCGCAGTTCGTCGTTTGTCAGCGGAATTCGCCGGATACGCGCTTTTTGGGCGCTTGCGGACGCTCCCCTGTGCCGCCCGGCACGCGTCGCATCGGTTTCCGAGATTCCGTCGTCACCGCGAACTTGCCGCCGACGTTTCGAACTTCGTCCGGCAACGCCATCGTCATGGGCGACGCGCCCGGCCTCACCCTCCCCGCATCGAACCATCTTCCGCGCATTCGTTGGATGACAGCCAACGCAGCGGGCCAGTTCGGGCGAGCGGTAGCGCGTCCATCGGGCGGCCGCGAGCAGGAAGAGGCGACGCTCTGCCGGCCCGAACTCACGCGGGGCACTGCAAGCACTCCGAAGTACGCGCGAGACGGCCGATGCGATGGCGTCAAGGGACGCGTCCTTCTCCTGGCCCACCAGGTACGGGCCCGGATCGACCAGCGGTTTCGGACGAGGCACCGACGGATCCGACGCAACGTACTCGTGCAGCCAGTCGATGCCGGCGGGAAGGCGCCGACCCATTGCCCTCGCCCACCGGGCTCGGTCTACGCCGGGACGCGCGACCGCGCCCACCCAGTCCCTGTGCGTGCTCCACTCCCACTCGAGCGGGTCGTTGCAGAGCGCGTCGCGCGAGGGGTTCAAGTGGATGTAGCGCACCGTGCGTGCGATGTGCCTCCTGTCGTGCTGGACCTTCTCGGGTTGCGGCAGAGGCTCCCAGTCGAACACGAGTTCCGGGCGGCCGGTCGCCTGCATCCGTAGCCGGAAGGCCGAAAGCACGCGAGCGAAGCTGCGGGGCGCGCTTTCGCGCTCGATTTGCGCGAGAACGTGAACGTGATCGGGCATCAGTACACAGGCGACGAGGTCGAAAGTTCGCCCGATGCGGTGCCAGAGATCGGCGCAGGCGATGCGGTGCTGGAAAGGTCGGGCACGAGCCGCGGTGCGCGCGACGAGATGCAGCAACGCGACGTCGGACATGACCGCATCGTGCGCTGTGCCGCGCACGGCCGCATTTGCACGGAAGGATTAGCCCCGAGGGTCGCCGGCCGAGTCGGATCGGTGATCGGTGGACGGAGGAGGGTGCCCGGTGATCGGTGAAGGGCGATGCGCGCGTATTAGCGCTTCAGAAAAAAGCGTTTTCGCTCGTGAAATCGATTCCACGAGCGAGAACACTTCATTTTGGAGTTCGACTTGCGCGCTGCGGGGCGGGGAACGGCGCCGTACGGAGCCGCGCAGTACTTGCCGCGGCACGCAGCGCCTCGTGCGGCACGCAGCGCCTCGTGCGGCACGCAGCGCCCGGTGCGGCCGCGTAGAGCCCGGCGTAGCCACGCAGCGCCCGGTGCGGCACACCCAACGCCCGCTCAGCCCACCTCCTCCTCGCCCCTCCCCCCAACCACCCGCCGCACGACGTCGGCCGCAAACCCCCGAGCCAGCAGGAACCTGGACTGCCGCGCCCGCTCCGCAAGCGACTCCGGCTTCGAGCCGAACCGCCTCACCCACAGCGCGCGCGCCCGCTCGAACTCGCTGTGCTCGAGCGTCGCGACGTGCTCGGCAACCGCTTCGTCGCTCAACCCGTGCGCTCGCAGCTCGTGGCGCACGACCGCGGCGCCGCGCGTCGCTGCCCGGCGGTGCACGACCGATTGCGCGAAGCGCTCGTTGGACAACAGGCCGGTTTCCACCAGCCGATCGAGCAGCGCGCGAAGCTGCTCGCCACTTTCGGCGTGCGGCACGAGCTTGCGTTCGAGTTCGGTGCGGCTGTGCTCACGGCGCGCGAGCATGCGCAGCGCGCGCGCCTTGAGCGTCGGCTCGGGACGAGCCATCGCGGGATGCGGCCTTGCTAGGCGGCCGCTTCCTCGGCCGCGGCGCCGCGCGGCGACACGCCGAAATGCGCGCGCACCTTGTTCTCGATCTCCAGGGCGAGTTCGGGATTCTCGCGCAGGTACTCGCGCGCGTTGTCCTTGCCCTGACCGATACGGTTGCCGCTGTAGCTGTACCAGGCGCCGCTCTTGTCGACGACGTTCGATTGGGCGCCGAGATCGAGGATCTCGCCTTCGCGCGACGTGCCTTCGCCGTACAGGATGTCGAACTCGGCCGTCTTGAACGGCGGCGCGACCTTGTTCTTGACGACCTTCACGCGCGTTTCGCTGCCGATGACTTCGTCGCCTTTCTTGATCGAGCCGGTACGACGGATGTCGAGGCGCACCGACGCATAGAACTTCAGCGCATTGCCGCCGGTGGTGGTTTCGGGGTTGCCGAACATCACGCCGATCTTCATCCGGATCTGGTTGATGAAGATGACGGTGGTGTTCGTGCGGTTGATGGTGCCGGTGAGCTTGCGAAGCGCCTGCGACATCAGGCGCGCCTGCAAGCCGGGGAGCGAATCGCCCATCTCGCCTTCGATTTCCGCCTTCGGCGTAAGCGCGGCGACCGAGTCGATGACGATGAGGTCGACCGAGCCCGAGCGCACGAGCGCGTCGGTGATTTCGAGCGCCTGCTCTCCGGTGTCGGGCTGCGAGATGAGCAGTTCCTCGAGGTCCACGCCGAGACGCGCGGCGTATTGGACGTCGAGCGCGTGCTCGGCGTCGATGAACGCGCAGGTGCCGCCGAGCTTCTGCATTTCGGCAATGACCTGCAGTGTGAGCGTGGTCTTGCCCGACGACTCGGGACCGTAGATTTCGATGACGCGACCGCGCGGCAGGCCGCCGACGCCCAGCGCGATGTCGAGGCCGAGCGAACCGGTGGAGACGACCTGGATGTCGCGCGAGACGTCGGCGTCGGAGAACTTCATCACCGAGCCCTTGCCGAACTGCTTCTCGATCTGCGCCAGCGCCGCGGACAAGGCCTTTGCGCGCTCGGTGCGGGATTTCGCGTTTTCCATGTCGATCACTTTTTCCATCTTGGGCCTCGTCCGGCAGCGGTGAGAACGGTCCGGAGTATGGCATGAAACTACTGTATAAACAATCAGCTCAGGGGCGTAGTCCGCTCGGCTGCCAGCCGTTCGAGGGCGCCGCGCAACGCATGCAGCGCCGATGCATCACGAACCGCCGCGCGATCGCCCGCGAAATGCATCGTCGCGGTGCTCGGCGACTCGCCGATCGACGCCCAGCCGAAGCAGACCGTGCCCACCGGTTTGTCGGGAGTCGCCCCGGCCGGTCCGGCAATACCGGTGACCGACACCGCGAACTGCGCCCGACTGCGCTTCAACGCGCCTTCCGCCATGCGCGCCGCGACCGCTTCGCTCACCGCCCCGCACGACGCGAGCACGTCTGCGGGCACCTCGAGCAGGTCGAGCTTCGACGCGTCGGTGTAGGTGACGAAGCCGCGCTCGAACCACGCGCTCGAGCCGCCGATCTCGGTGAGCGCGCGCGCAATCGAACCGCCGGTGCACGACTCGGCCGTCGCGATCATCCAGCCGCGCGCTTCGAGCGCATGCCCCAGCGCGACGGCGGCATCGACCACTTCGGCCCAGCGACGCGCTGCTTCCGATGAGGCGTTCGTCGAATCGGGATGCATTGCGTTGCGCGGCGCCTGCCTGGTTCGAAACGGAGAGCGGGCCGTGATCAGCGATACCAGAGGGCGAACAGCAGCAGCGTGTAGAACGCCGCGAGCAGGTCGTCGAACATGATACCGACGCCGCCCTTCAGGGTCCGATCGAAGTGCCGGATCGGCGGCGGCTTGACGATGTCGAAGAATCGGAACGCGAAGAACGCGCCGAGTCGGTCGCCGAAGCCCGTGGGCACGAACAGCAGCACGAGCCAGAACGCGACGATCTCGTCCCAGACGATCGCACCGTGATCGGGCACGCCCAGGTCGCGCGAAGTACGCGAGCAGGCCCAGACGCCGAGCGCGAAACCGCCGACGACGATCGCCGCCCAGCCGGCAGGCACGATCCAGCGCTCGAGCACGGCGAACGCGAGCCATGCCCACAGCGTTCCGACGGTGCCCGGCGCGAGCGGCGACAATCCGCTGCCGAAGCCCATCGCGATCCAGCGCGAAAGCCGCACGCGCATGAAGCGCGAATCGGCCCGCACCGGCACGCGCGCAGGCGCGCGCTCACGCGAAGTGGTCGAATCCACGGACATCGACGGGCATCGGGCGTCCGCGTGCATCGCGCACCCGGATCGACGAGCCGCAGACGACCCGGCCGATGCGCGTCAGCGCAATCCCCACGCGCGCGCCGACCGCGGCGATCGCCGTGCGGTTCTCGGGCGCCGCACTGAAGAGCAGCTCGTAGTCGTCGCCTCCCGACAGCGCCAGGCGCAGCCGCTCTTCGTCGTCCAGCGAATCCAGGCGCGAGTGGATCGGCACGGCCGGCCAGTCGATCTCGGCGCCGACGCGCGATCGTTCGACAACGTGGCCGAGGTCACCGAGCAACCCGTCGGAAAGATCGATCGCCGAGCGCGCGAGATGGCGCAACGCCAGCCCGAGCGCGACGCGCGGCTCGGGGCGGTCCAGGCGCATCGACGCCTCGTCCTCGGGCGACAGCGCGCGAGCCGCATTGCGCTCGCGAACCGCAAAGGCCGCAGCACCGAGAGTGCCCGACACCCACAGATCGTCTTCGGGCTGTGCGCCGTCGCGCCGCAGCGCTGCTGCCTCGGGAACCTCGCCGAAGACCGTGATGCAGACGGTGCGTGGTCCGCGCGTGGTGTCGCCGCCGATGAGCTCGCAGGCGTGCCGGTCGGCCAGCGCGAACAGCCCTTCGCAGAAGGCGGCGAGCCACGTCTCGTCGACCTCGGGCAGGCCGATCGCCAGCGTGAAGGCGCGCGGACGCGCCCCCATCGCCGCCAGGTCGGAGAGGTTCACCGCCAGCGCCTTGTGGCCCAGCGAAGCGGGATCGGCATCGGCGAAGAAGTGACGGCCCTCGAGCAACAGGTCGGTGGAGATCGCGAGCACGCTGCGCGGATCGAGCGGCGCGAGCAGCGCGCAGTCGTCACCCACGCCCAGGCGCGCATCGCGCGCGGGACCGCGATCGAAGAAACGACGGATCAGTTCGAACTCGCCGGGCATGCGATCAGTTCGCCTGGGGAAACTCGAGCGGCCGCAGCCGGGCGGCGACGCGATCGAGCACCGCGTTGACGTACTTGAACCCGTCCGGTCCACCGTAGCTCTTGGCGATCTCGACCGCCTCGTTCAGCACGACGCGATACGGAATCTCCGGCATCCGAAGCAGCTCGAAAGTGGCGAGCATCAGCACGGCGTGCTCCACCGGACTGAGCTCGTCGATGCGCCGGTCCAGGTGCGGCTCGATCTGCGCGTCGACTTCGACGGCAGCGCGAATCGACCCGTGCAGCAGCGCATCGAGATGCTCGCGGTCGGCCTTCTCGAAGCCGGGCGTCTCGGTGAGATGCGCATGGATCGCGCCGGCGTCCTCGCGCGACAGCAACCACTGGTAAAGGCCCTGAAGCGCGAGCTCGCGCGCGCGGCGCCGGGCGCTCTTCGGCGGTGTTCCGCCGGAAGTCCTGCGGATCGATCCGGAGGCCGCGCTCGACGCCCCTTCGCGTCGAGGCGACTTTCCCGGTTCGGTCATTCGCGACGCCTCCTCTCGGTGCGACGGGCGACGTCCTCGTCGTCGTCCTCCTCCTCTACCTGGAGCTCCTCGTCGTCGTCGTCGTCATCCTCATCGTCGTCTTCGTCGTCATCATCGTCGTCGTCGTAATCGTCGTCGTCCTCGTCGTCCTCGTCGCCGCCCAGTGCAGACAACGACGACGCGAGGTTGGCCATCTCGACGGCGACGCGTGCGGCCTCGGCGCCTTTCGTCTCGGCGCGCGCCTGCGCCTGCTCGTCGGTGTCGGTGGTGAGCACCGCGTTGGCCACCGGAAGATTGAAGTCGAGCGCCACGCGCGCGATGCCCGCGGCGCTTTCGTTCGAGACGACCTCGAAGTGATAGGTGTCGCCGCGGACCACCGCGCCGACGGCGATGAGCGCGTCGAACTCGCCCGCCGCCGCGAGCTGCTGCAACGCGACCGGCACCTCGAGCGCGCCCGGAACGGTGCACACGAAGATGTCCTCCACGGCGACGCCGAGCGAAACGAGCTCGTCGAGGCAGGCATCGCGCAGCGCCGCCGCCACCGACTCGTTGAAGCGCGACTGGACGATCCCGATGCGCAAGCCGCTACCGTCGAGATCGGACTGGAATACCTCGATTTCCATCGTCATCGCTCCTCCTCCACCGATTCGAAACCGACCACCTCGAGCTCGTAGCCCGTCATGCTCGGCATCTTGCGCGGCTGCGACAGCAGACGCATTCGACCGACACCGAGATCCTTCAGGATCTGCGCGCCGATGCCATAAGTGCGCAGATCGAGCTTGCCGCGGCGCCGGTGCGCACTGGCGTGCGCCGCACCCTCGTCGAGCGCCCTCAACTCGTCGAACAATAGCTTCGACGGCTGCGCGCAGTTCAGCAGCACCGCGACGCCGGCGCGCTGCTCGACGATGCGCTCCATCGCGCGATCGAGGGGCCACGAATGAAGCTTCGAGCCGACGTCGAGCAGGTCGATCACCGACAGCGGCTCGTGCACGCGAACGAGCGTCTCGCGCTCGTGCTCGATCTCGCCGTGCACCAGCGCAAGGTGCGCAGACGCGGCGACCTGATCGCGGTAGGCGACCAGCTTCAGCGGCCCCCAGCGCGACTCGATCGCCCGCTCGGCGACGCGCTCGATCAGGCTCTCGTGCGCGCTGCGGTACTGGATGAGGTCGGCGATCGCGCCGATCTTCAATCCATGCAACGCGGCGAACTCGATGAGGTCGGGCAGTCGTGCCATCGAGCCGTCGTCGCGCAGGATCTCGCAGATGACCGCCGCCGGCGTGCGCCCGGCCAGTCGCGCCAGATCGCAGCCGGCCTCGGTGTGCCCGGCGCGCATCAGCACGCCGCCCTGCTGCGCCATCAACGGGAAGATGTGCCCCGGCTGCACGACGTCTTCGGGCCTGGCGTCGCGCGCGACCGCAGCCTGCACGGTACGCGCGCGATCGGCCGCCGAGATCCCGGTGGTGACGCCCTCTGCCGCCTCGATCGAGACGGTGAAGTTCGTTCCGTGGCGCGCCGCGTTGTTCTCGACCATCCGCGGAAGCCGAAGCTGGCGGCAGCGCTCCTCGGTGAGCGTCAGGCAGATCAATCCGCGCCCGAAGCGCGCCATGAAGTTGATCGCCTCGGGCGTGACGAACTCGGCGGCGAGGACGAGGTCGCCCTCGTTCTCGCGGTCTTCCTCGTCGACGAGGATCACCATCCGGCCGGCGGCGATCTCGGCGATGATCTCGGGAGTGCTGGACAGGCTCATCGGACGATTCTACCGGCGGAGAGCATGCGCTCCACGTAGCGGGCGATCAGGTCGACCTCGAGGTTGACGCGCCGCCCGGCGTGCAGCGAATGCAGCGTCGTGACGCGCAGCGTGTGCGGCACGAGGTTGATCTCGAACTCGGTGCCCGCGTCGGAGTCGACGACGCTGTTCACCGTGAGGCTGCAGCCGTTCACCGTGATCGATCCCTTGTACGCGAGGTACTTTCCCAGCGCGCGGTCGGCGCGCACGACGAGCCGCCACGACTCGCCGACCGGCTCGAAGGAGACGACTTCGCCGATGCCGTCGACGTGACCGGAAACCAGATGCCCGCCCAGTCGGTCGGCGAGCGTGAGCGCCTTCTCCAGGTTCACCTCGCCGGGCGCGTCGAGCCCGATCGTCTTCGACAGGCTCTCGGCGGAGACGTCGACGCGGAACCGACGTCCCTCGACGGCCACCACCGTCATGCACGCACCCTGGATGGCGATCGAGTCGCCGGGGGAGACGTCGCCCAGGTCGAGTTCGCCCGCATCGACCGCGATGCGCACACCCGCCTGCTCGCCGAGCGAGGCGACTTCCTCGATGCGGCCGACGGCCGCGACGATTCCGGTGAACATGGTTTCAGATCCTGTCGGGTCGGCGGGCGATTATGCGCAGATCGTCTCCGATGCGCTCGATCGACCGGAAGCGCAACGCGAGACCGCGATCGATCGCCTCGGCAGCGGGCAGCGCGGCCAGCGGCGTGGCGTCGCCGAGCAGCATCGGCGCAACGTACAGCAGCAGCTCGTCGACGCAATCGTCAGCCAGCAGCGAGCCGTTGAGCTTCGAGCCCGCCTCGACGTGCAGCTCGTTGATCCCGCGTCGAGCGAGTTCGGCAAGCAACGCGCGCAGATCGACCTTGCCGTTCGGGCCGGCAAGCGTGACGACCTCGCAGCCGAGTTCGACGAGCGCGCTCGTCTTCTCCGCACGCTGTGCCGCCTCCAGCGCGCAGACGACCAGCGTGTTGCCGCCCTCGACGATGCGCGCGGCGACATTCACTTCGAGCCGCGAATCGACGAGCACGCGCAGCGGCTGGCGCGACGTGCGCACGTGCCTCACGTTCATCTGCGGGTCATCGTCGCGCACGGTGCCGATGCCGGTGAGCACCGCGCAGGCGCGGGCGCGCCACGCGTGACCGTCGATGCGCGCAGGCTCGCCGGTGATCCACTGGCTGCGCCCGTCGGGCAACGCGCTGCGTCCGTCGAGGCTCGCGGCGACCTTCATCCGTACCCAAGGGCGTCCGCGCGTCATCCGCGAGACGAAACCGATGTTCAGTTCGCGCGCTTCCTGCGCCAGCAACCCGCATCGCACGTCGACGCCGGCTGCGCGCAGCCGCTCGAGCCCTTGCCCGTTCACCGCCGGATTCGGATCCTCCATCGCGGCAACGACACGGCCGACGCGCGCCTCGATCAGCGCGTCGACGCACGGCGGCGTGCTTCCGTGGTGATTGCACGGCTCGAGCGTCACGTAGGCGGTGGCCCCGTGCGCCCGCGCGCCGGCCTCGGCGAGTGCGAGCACTTCGGCATGCGCCTCGCCGCGGCGCCGGTGCCAGCCCTCGCCGACGACCGCGTGCTCGTGCACGATCACGCAACCGACGCGCGGGTTCGGCGTGCAGGTATTCATCCCCTGCGCGGCGAGCCGCAGCGCGTGCAGCATGAATTCGTGATCGGCCGCAGTGAACATCGCCGGCATTATCTCCTGTCGCGCGAAGCGGCCGACTCGACCGGGCGTCCTACAATCGCCGGCGAGGAGAAGCGACTTGGACCACACGACTGCGGCGCGCGAGCGCATCGAACCTGCCGTCGAGCGCACCGGCGGCCACCTCGTCGCCGACGCGTTGCTCGGCCAGGGCGTCGACACCGTCTTCGGCGTCCCCGGGGAGAGCTATCTCGCCGTGCTCGACGGCCTGTACCGGCACCGCGATCGCGTGCGCTTCGTCGTCTGCCGGCAGGAAGGCGGAGCCGCCTACATGGCCGACGCCTACGCGAAGCTCACCGGTCGGCCCGGCGTCGTCATGGTCACGCGCGGTCCGGGAGCCACGAACGCATCGATCGGCGTGCATGCGGCCTTCCAGGATTCGGTGCCGATGGTCGTGCTCGTCGGGCAGGTCGGCACCGACTTCGTCGACCGCGAGGCGTTCCAGGAGATCGATTACCGCCGGATGTACGGCCCGATGACGAAGTGGGTGGCGCAAGTCGACCGCGCCGACCGCATTCCCGAATACGTGGCGCGTGCCTTCCAGGCGGCGACGAGCGGCCGCATGGGGCCGGTGGTTCTCGCGCTGCCCGAGGACGTGCTCGTCGCGCGAGCGACGGTCGACGATGCCGCGCGCCACGCGCCGCTGCAGACGGGCCCGGAACCGGCGCAGATCGAACGGCTGCGAACGATGCTCGCCGAGGCCCGTCGCCCGCTGGTACTGCTCGGCGGCAGCGGGTGGACGCAACGAGCGTGCGAAGACCTGCGCGCCTTCGTCGAGCGCAACCGGCTGCCGGTCAGCTGCGCGTTCCGCTACCAGGACCTGTTCGACAACCGTCATCCGAACTACGCCGGGGACGTCGGTATCGGCATCAACCCCAGGCTTGCCGCGCGGGTGCGCGACGCGGACGTGCTGCTCGCGATCGGCCCGCGCCTGGGCGAGATGACGACTTCCGGCTACACGCTGATCGAAGCGCCGCGCCCGCGGCAGCGGCTCGTGCACGTGCACGCCGGAATCGAGGAACTGGGGCGCGTGTACCAGGCCGAGTTGTTGATCGCCTCCGGCATGCCGCAGATCGCCGCGGCGCTGCGCGAAGTCGCCGTGGATTCCGACGCCTGGGCTGCTTCGGTGCAGCAGGCGCGCGCCGAATACGAAGCATGGCAAGCCGAGCCTTCGATCTACGCGTCGGCCGAGCGAGCGCCTGCGTTGAACCTGTGGCAGGTCGTTCAAACGCTTCGACGCCTGCTCCCGCCCGACGCGATCGTCACCAACGGCGCCGGCAACTTCGCGACCTGGGCGAACCGCTTCTGGCCCTACGCCGGGCTGCGCACGCTGCTGTCGACGACCGCCGGCTCGATGGGCTACGGCGTGCCCGCCGCGGTGGCTGCCGCGATCACCGACCCGCGCCGAACGGTCGTCTGCTTCGCCGGCGACGGCGACTTCCTGATGAACGGGCAGGAACTGGCAACGGCCGCGCAATACGAGGCGGGACTCGTCGTGATCGTCTTCGACAACGGCATGTACGGCACGATCCGCATGCACCAGGAGCGCGAGTATCCCGGACGGGTCTTCGGCACCGGCCTGACGAACCCCGACTTCGCGAAACTCGGCGAAGCCTACGGCGGCTTCGGCGTGAAGGTGCGCACCACCGACGAATTCGAACCCGCGATGCGCGCCGCGCTCGCGCACGCACGCCGAGAGCGCCGCCCGGCACTCGTCGCCCTCGAAGTCGATCCGCAAGCGATCACGCCGAACGCGACGCTCGACACGATCCGGGGTGGATCAATCGCGAAGAGCTCACGCGCCTTTCTCTAGCGCCACACAAAACGGTTTCGGCCTCTTCGGGCACAGCCGTACGGCGCAGGGCGCCACGGCCCGGAGGGCGCCTCTCGCCCGCGGCACGGCCCTGACCCAGGCGCGATGCCGCGCTTGTGCAAGCCGAGCGCTACCGAAAGCAAACTCGCGGGACCCGTCGCCGTGGGGCGCGCAGCGCCCCTCGGC
>JAEWFA010000016.1 GCA_023389055.1 Pseudomonadota bacterium
CGCCTGGGCAGCGACACGCGGCGCACCGGGCCCACGAGCCGCATCGCGCGCACGCGCTTGATCGCGGAAACGACGTACAGCGCGCCGCAGATCGGCCACCAGCGGTCGCCGGCGTTCTCCATGAACCGCGTGCGATCGAGCCACTTCTGCGTTCGGCACGGCGGACGGTAGCAGCCGTAACGGCCCCGGTCGAATTCGAAGCTGAGCAGCTTGAACCAGTCGCGCAACCGCGGCAGCGCGATGAACTGGCCGTCGCGCGGCACGAAGCAATCGCCAGCGAGCGCGCGCGCCCACCACTGGCGCATGCCCCACAGGCTCACCGGATTGAAGCCCGAAACGATGACCCGCCCTTCGGGCCGCAGCACCCGGTCGACCTCGCGCAACACCCGGTGCGGGTCGGCTGCGAACTCGAGGACGTGCGGCAGGACGACGAGGTCGAGCGATTCGGTGGCGATCGGCAACTCCTCGAACTGCTCGATCAGCAGGTCGGGAGCGACCCCGTCGGCGAGATCTTCGGGACGGCACGCGTGCACTCGATGAGGCATCCGGTTGTCGCGCAACGCATCGAAACCGGGCGCGCCCAACTGCAGTGCGTGGAATCCGAACAGGTCGGACACCGTGGCGTCGAAATGCGCCTGCTGCCAGGCGAGCACGTAGCTCCCGGGCGGCGACGCGAGCCAGTTGCGCCACGCGCTGTCGCCGACGCTCGCCGCGACCGGTTCCGAAAGCTTCTCCGCGTCGTTCATGCGTACCGGCTCCCTTTGCCGCGTCCGGCCCATTGTACCGGCCGCACGGCGCTTCCCGCTTGACCGGCCCGATACGCATCCCGTAGGATCCGCGACGGTCCTGGCGAGCCAAATCAGACAGTTAGGGGGCATCGTTGTTGTCGATTCTCGAAACCTTGCCCCGTAACTCGCGACTGCTCGTCGCCGCGCTCGCACTGGTGCTCGCCGCCGGCTGCTCCACCGTCCGGATGGCGCCCGAGGCGGCGTCGATCGACAAGGCACCCACCGCGCCCGCCGCCGGGGCTGCGGTGCCGGCAGGCGATGCGTCGCCGCTGGGGCCGCTGGCCCTCAAACCCGCGCTCGTCGACGAGGTTACGACCTCCGTCGCTTCCGCGACGCCGGCGGCTCCCGCCCACGCCGATCTGTGGGAACGCATACGCGCCGGGTTCGCGATGCCCGAGTTGCCCACGCCGCTGGTCGAGGAGAAGGAACGCTTCTACCTGCAGCGTCCCGACTACCTGCAGCGAATGTTGGCTCGCGGCAGCCGCTACCTCTTCCACATCGTCGACGAGATCGAACGCCGCGGCATGCCGACCGAGCTGGCGCTGCTGCCTTTCGTCGAAAGCGCCATGAACCCCACCGCGCTCTCCAGCGCACGGGCAGCAGGCCTGTGGCAGTTCATCCCGTCGACGGGGCGCGCGTACAACCTGCAGCAGGACTGGTGGGTCGACAATCGGCGCGACGTCGTGAAGTCCACCGAGGCCGCGCTCGACTATCTTCAGAAGATCTACGCACTCGCCGGCAACGACTGGTTCCTCGCGCTGGCTTCGTACAACTGGGGCGAGAACGCCGTTGCCCGAGCGATGCGCCGCAACGAGTCGCGCGGCCTGCCCACGGACTACCTGTCGCTGACGATGCCGGCCGAGACGCGCCAGTACGTGCCGAAGCTCATCGCGCTGAAGAACATCGTGCTGCACGCCGCCGAGCTCGGCGTCGAGTTGCCGCCGCTGCGCAACGAACCGTATTTCGTCACGATCGAAAAGACGCGTCCGATCGATCTCGCGCTCGCCGCGAAGTTCGCCGGCATGAGCGTTGCCGAGTTCGTCGCGCTGAACCCGGCGCACAACCGACCGGTGATCGCGGCAAGCCGCAACAACCAGATCAAGCTGCCGGCCGATCGCCTCGACGCGTTCCTGGAAGCGGTGGAACGCCACGGCCAGGCGAGCCGCGCCTTCGCGACCTGGCAGCCGCAGACGCTGCAGCCCGGCGAGACGATCGAATCGATCGCCAGGCGCGCCGGCATCACGGCCGCCGAGCTGCTCGAGGCCAACGATCTGCGCCGGGGTCAACGGCTGCTCGCCGGAACCCGCATCCTCGCTCCGCAACGCAGCGTCGAGGACGAGACGCGACTGGATGGATTCGAAGGTCCGCGCGTCTACGAACTCGTCGAGCGGCCCGCCGCATGGCATCGGTTGCGCAAGGGCGAGACGCTCTCGGGCGTCGCGAACCGCTACGGCACGTCCGTCGCGCAGTTGCGCTCCTGGAACCGGGTCGGTGCGAAACCGCGTGTCGGCACGCTGCTGAAGGTGCGGTCGGCGTCGACGCAGACCGTGCTCACCACCGAGAACGGCGACCGACGCGTCGTGCGCCGCAACGACGACGAGCCGAAGATCGTGCACGCGGTACTTCGCCGACAGGAACCCGCTGCCAGCGCCGGTCCCGACGACGAAGCCGAGCGGCCGAGCGCGGTGCGCGGATCGAAGGCGGCAACGGCCAGCCGGTCCGCTTCGAAGTCGTCGGCTTCGAAGACCGTGCGGGCGCAACCCCGAGCGGCGAAAAACGCCGACGCGCGAAAGCCGACCGCTGCGAAGACGCTCGCGGCGCGCCCCGCCGCGACGAAAACGACGCGATCCTCTTCCGCGACGGCCGCGGGCCGACCCGCGCGTGACGGTGCGAAGACCCCGGCGGCACGCAAGCGGGTGAACAAGAGGACGTGAAGAGGAAGGTGAAGGGGAAAGGGTGAAGGGTCCGACTGCGACCAGCGATTCGTCCGGCTACACCCCTCCCTTGCCTTCCGCCGCCCCGAGCAACTCGATGGTGTACGGCTCGCGCGGCGCGGCGAACAGGCGATCGGTCTCGCCTGCTTCGACGATCCGGCCGTCCTTCATCACGATCACGTGGTGCGCCATCGCGCGGATCACGGCGAGGTCGTGCGTGATGAAGACGTACGCGATCCGATAGCGTCGCTGCAGCGACGACAGCAGTTCCAGCACCTGCTGCTGCACCGAGACGTCGAGCGCCGAAGTCGGCTCGTCGAGCACCAGCAGGTCGGGACGCAGGATCGCGGCGCGCGCGATCGAGATGCGTTGGCGCTGCCCGCCCGAGAATTCGTGCGGATAGCGTTCCAGCGCACCGGCATCGAGCCCCACCTCCTCGAGCATCTTCGTCACGGCCGCGCGACGCTCGTCCGCGGACAACTGCGGCTCGTGCAGCGCGACCCCCTCCTCGACGATCTGCAGCACGGTTCGACGCGGAGACAAGGAATGGAAGGGATCCTGGAACACGATCTGCAGGTTGCGCCGCCGGGCGCGCAAGGCGCGCGCGCCCAGCTCGTCGAGGCGCGCTCCGTCGAAGCGGATCTCCCCGTGCGTCTCGCCCTGCGCCAGGCGCAGCAGCGTCAGCCCCAGCGTGCTCTTGCCGGAGCCCGACTCGCCGACGATGCCCAGGGTCTGGCCGCGCGCGACGCTCAGGTCGACGTCGCGCACCGCTTCGAAACGACGCTTTCGGAACCAGGAATCGCCGATGGCGAAGCGGCAGCCGACGCCGCGCGCCTGCAGTAGCGCAGGCGCCGAGGGATCGGCCGGCGCGATCGAGCGTCGGGGACGACTCTCGATCAGCATCCGCGTGTACGGCTGGCGCGGCGCATCGAACAGCGCCTGCGTCGGCGCCTGCTCGACGAGACGGCCGTCCTTCATCACCGCCACGCGATCGGCAAAGGAGCGCACGAGCGGAAGATCGTGCGTGATCAGCAGTACCGACATCCCGAAGTCGCGCTGCAACTCGTCGAGCAGTTCGACGATGCGCCTTTGCACGGTGACGTCCAGCGCCGTGGTCGGCTCGTCGGCCACGAGCAGCTTCGGCGAGCAGGCGAGCGCCATCGCGATCATCGCGCGCTGGCGCTGTCCGCCGGAAAGCTGGTGCGGAAAACTGGAGAATCGGCGCTTCGGCTCGGGCACGCGCGTGCGCTCGAGCAACTCGATCGCGCGGCGCGTCGCGTGCGCGCGCGAGACGCCTTCGTGACGTTCGATCGCCTCGCAGATCTGGTCGCCGATCGGATAGAGCGGGTTCAGCGCGCTCATCGGCTCCTGGAAGATCATCGCGATCTCCCGGCCGCGCACGCCGCGCAGCTCGCGCTCGCTCGCGCCGAGCAGCTCGCGTCCTTCGAAGCGCACCGTGCCCGAATACCGGGCGTCGGCATTGAGCCGCAGCACCGACAGCGCGGTGACGGTCTTGCCCGAGCCCGACTCGCCGACGAGCGCGAATTTCTCGCCGGCTCGCACGTCGAAGGAGATGCGGTCGACGACTCGCGTCGATCCGCTCGCTCCGACGAACTCGACGACGAGGTCGCGCACCGACAGCATCGCTTCGCCGCCGGTTTCAGCCCTTGCGCGTGTCGAGCGCATCGCGCAACGCCTCTCCGATGAAGATCAGCAGCATCAACGTGCCGACGAGCACCACGAAGGTGCCGAGCGAGATCCACCATGCGTCGAGGTTCGCCTTGCCCTGCGCGAGCAGCTCCCCCAGGCTCGGCGTCGACGGCGGGACGCCCAGGCCGAGGAAATCGAGGCTGGTCAGCGCGACGATCGCCGCGCTCATCCGGAACGGCAGGAACGCGATGACCGGCGTCAGCGAATTCGGCAGCACGTGGCGCCAGATGATCTGTCCGTTCGACAGGCCCAGCGCGCGTGCGGCCGTCACGTACTCGAGCTGGCGATTGCGCAGGAACTCCGCGCGCACGTAGTCGGACAGGCCGATCCAGCTGAACAGCGACAGGATCGCGAGCAGGATCCAGATGCTCGGCTCGAACATCGACGCGAGGATCAGCAACAGGTACAGCTCGGGAATCGATCCCCAGATCTCGACCAGGCGCTGCATCGCGAGATCGAGGCGTCCGCCAAAGAAGCCCTGCACCGCGCCGGCGACGATGCCCAGCGCAACGCCGATCGCGGTGAGCGCCAGGCCGAACAATACCGAGATGCGAAAGCCGTAGAGCAGCCGGGCGAGCACGTCGCGGCCGCGGTCATCCGTGCCGAGCCAGTTCTCCTGCGACGGGGGTGCCGGATTCGGGCTTGCGGCGAAGTAGTTGATCGTGTCGAAGCGATACCGGTTCGGAGGGAACCACGCCCAGTTGCCGTCGCGCGAGAGCCGCTCGCGAATGAACGGGTCGAGATAGTCGGTCGCGGTGCGGAAGTCGCCCCCGAAGGTCGTCTCCGGATAATCGTGAACCAGCGGGACGTACAGTTTGCCCTCGTAGCGCACGAGGATCGGGCGATCGTTCGACAGCACCTCGGCGACCAGGCTCAGGCCGAAGATCGCAATGAAAAGCCACAAGCTCCAGTAACCGCGGCGATTCGCGCGGAAACGCAGCCAGGCGCGCCGGCGCGGCGACAGCGACACGCGCGGCGGGCGCAGCCCGACGAGCGCGTCGCCGGCGAGCGCTGCGTTCGAACTCACCGTGCGCCCGCCGTGAACTTCACGCGAGGATCGACCCACGTATAGGCGAGGTCGGTGAGCAGCTTGGCGACGAGACCGAGCAGCGAGAAGACGTACAGCGTGCCGAGCACGACCGGGTAGTCGCGTCGGATCACCGCTTCGTACGACAGCAGCCCCAGCCCGTCGAGCGAGAACAGCGTCTCGATCAACAGCGAGCCGGTGAAGAACGCGCCGATGAACGCCGCCGGGAAGGCGGTGACCAGCGGGATCAGCGCGTTGCGGAACACGTGCTTGTAGAACACGCGCCGCTCGCTCAGGCCCTTCGCGCGCGCGGTCAGCACGTACTGCTTGCGGATCTCCTCCAGGAACGTGTTCTTCGTGAGCATCGTCGTCACGGCGAAGCTGCCGACGACCAGGCAGGCCAGCGGCATCGCGAGGTGCCAGAAGTAGTCGAGCACCTTGCCGGCGAGTGTCAACTGGTCGAAATCGTCCGAGATGAGGCCGCGCAGCGGAAAGATCTGCCAGAAGCTGCCTCCGCCGAACAGCACGAGCAGCAGCACGCCGAGCACGAAGCCGGGAATCGCGTACCCGACCAGGATCGCCACCGACGTCCACAGGTCGAAGCGCGACCCGTGACGCACCGCCTTCGCGATGCCCAGCGGGATCGATACCGCGTACACCAGCAGGAAGCTCCACAGCCCGAGGCTCACCGATACCGGCATCTTCTCGACGATCAGCGCCCAGACGCTCTTGTGATGCAGGTAGCTGGTGCCGAGGTCGAATACCGCGTAGTTGCGCAGCATCGTGGCGAAACGCTCGGGCGCCGGCCGGTCGAAGCCGTACATCCGCCGGATCTCTTCGATCTGCTGCGGGTCGACGCCCTGCGCGCCTCGGTACCCGCCGGTGGCCGCGACCTCGCCCCCGCCGAGCCCGCCGCGCAGTTCGCGCACGAGTTGCTCGACCGGCCCGCCGGGGACGAATTGAATGATCACGAACGAAACGAGGAGGATCCCGATCAGCGTGGGGATCATCAACAACAGGCGCTTGGCGACGTAGACGAGCATCGGGCTAGCGGCGCTCCCACCACGCCTGCAGGGCCCACGGCTCGGCCGCGTAGTACAGCGGCAGCGTCCTCGGATGCGCGAGCCTGCTCCAGTACGCGACGCGATGCGCCGGCGCGTAGAAGTGCGGAACCAGGTACCAACCGGCGCGCAGCACCCGATCGAGAGCGCGCGCAGCGACGACCAGTTCCTCGCGCGTCTCGCTCTGCAGCAAGCGCTGCACGATCGCATCGACGACCGGGTCGCGGATGCCTGCCAGGTTGTCCGAGCCCGTCTCGCCGGCCGACGCCGACGTGAAGCGCTCGATCAGTTCATTTCCCGGCGTCTGGCTCGCCGAGTACAGCGCCACCGTCACGTCGAAGTCGTAGTCGTCGAGCCGCTTCTGGAACAGCGCCGGATCGGTGACGCGAAGGCTCGCGGCGATGCCGAGCTTGCCCAGGTTGCGTGCCCAGGTGACGGCAATGCGCTCGAGCCCCTTGGAGTAGCTGAGGATCTCGAACTCGAACGGACGGCCGGCTGCGTTGCGCAGCACGCCGTCGTCGTCGACCTTCCAGCCGGCCTCGTCGAGCAGCGCCAGCGCTTCGCGCAGGTTCTCCCGCAGGCTGTGCGGCGGATTCGTGTCGGGCGGCAGCACCGCTTCGCCGAATGCGGCCGGATCGATCCGGTCGCGAAACGGCTCCAGCAGCGCCATCTCGGCAGGCGCAGGCTTGCCCCGCGCCTCCATGTCGCTGTTCGTGAAGTAGCTTCGGCTGCGCACGTACTGCCCGTAGAACACCTGGCGGTTCATCCACTCGAAATCGAAGGCAAGCGCCAGCGCGTGGCGCACGCGCACGTCGGCGAATTCGGGGCGGCGCAGGTTCATCACGAAGCCCTGCATGCCGGCGGAGTTCGAATGCGCGAACTCGCGCTTGGCGATCGCGCCCGAGTCGTACTGGCGCCCGGTGTGCCCGCGCGCCCAGTTGCGCGCCGAATTCTCGGCGATCCAGTCGAACTCCCCCGCCTTGAATGCCTCCATTCGCGCGGTCTCGTCCTTGTAGTACTTGTAGACGACGCGATCGAAGTTGAACATGCCGCGGCGCACGTTCAGGTCGCGCGCCCAATGATCCGGATCACGGCGAAACGTGATCGAGCGCCCCCAGTCCGTGCGCTCGACGCGGTACGGTCCGCTGGCGATCGGCTCGTCGCGCGCGATCTCGTCGAAGGGCCGACCGGCGCCCCACGTGCGCGAGAACACCGGCAACTGCATGCCGATGATCATGTGCAGTTCGTGGTTGCGGCGCTTGAACTCGAACCGGATCGTGCGCTCGTCGACCTCGACGGCGCGAGCGACGTCGCCGAAGTACTGACGGAAGCGCGGATGCGCCTTCGCCCCGACGAGCGTCTCGAACGAATGCTTCACGTCGGCCGCGGTCACCGCATCGCCGTTGGAGAAACGCGCTTTCGGGTTCAGGTGGAACGTGATCGACAGTCCGTCGGCGGCGAAATGCATGTCGTCGGCGAGCAGCCCGTACATCGTGAACGGCTCGTCCTGGCTGCCCTCGGCCAGCGTCTCGAACATCAGCACGACGAGGCCTTCGGCGGCGATGCCGCGCAGCGTGAACGGATTGAGCTTGTCGAAGGATCCGAAGCCGGCGAGGTTCAGCGTGCCGCCCTTCGGGGCATCGGGATTCACGTAATCGAAGTGCGCGAAACCTGCGGGATATTTCGGCGTGTCGCCCCAGGCAAGCGCGTATTCGGCCCGGGCAATGCTCATCGACAGCGACAGCACGAACGCGGCGGCCAGCGCGAGCGGCGCGCGCAAGCGGCACAACGCGCGTGCGACAATTGACATCGGCCAGAATTCTAGCGGAGGCGCAACGAATGGGATTCCTCAGCGGCAAGCGGATCCTGATCACGGGACTGCTGTCGAACCGGTCGATCGCGTACGGAATCGCACGCAAGTGCCACGAACAGGGTGCCGAACTCGCGTTCACCTTCCAGAACGAGCGCTTCCGCGAGCGCGTCAGCGACATGGCGGCGACCTTCGGTTCTTCGCAGGTCTTCGCCTGCGACGTCGCCGAAGACGCGCAGATCGATGCGCTGTTCGCCTCGCTCGCCGAACGCTGGGACGGCCTCGACGGCCTCGTCCACGCCATCGCATTCGCGCCGCGCGAGGCGATCGCCGGGCGCTTTCTCGAAGGCGCCAGTCGCGAGGCGTTCCGCGTCGCGCAGGACATCTCCGCCTGGAGCTTCGTCGCCCTCGCCAAGGGCGCACAGGCGCTGATGCAGGGCCGCAACGGTGCGCTGCTCACGCTGAGCTACCTCGGCGCGGTACGGGTCGTCCCGCACTACAACACGATGGGCCTCGCCAAGGCGAGCCTCGAGGCCGCCGTGCGCTACCTGGCCGCCGACCTCGGCCCGCAGGGCACGCGCGTGAACGCGATTTCCGCCGGTCCCATTCGCACGCTGGCCGCCAGCGGCATCCAGGATTTTTCGAAGATCCTAGATCACGTCAGCGCGAACGCCCCGCTTCGGCGCAACGTCACGATCGACGACGTCGGAAACGCGGCGGCCTTCCTGTTGTCCGATCTCGCCGGCGGAATCACCGCGCAGGTCACTTACGTCGATGCGGGTTTCAGCGAGGTTGCCGGAGGGATTCCCGGCGTGGAGACCTGATCGATGACGGCCCCCGACGGCGCAGCAATCGAAGCGCCAACGCGCGGCATCGAATTGCCGCCACGGCTGACCTCGTTCTCGCACGGCGGCGGCTGCGGCTGCAAGATCTCCCCCGGCGTGCTGTCGCAACTGCTGCGCGGCGCCGAGCGCCTGCCCGTACCGCCGCAGTTGCTCGTCGGCCTGGACACCGCCGACGACGCCGCGGTCTACCGGCTCGACGACGAGCACGCGTTGATCGCGACCACCGATTTCTTCATGCCGATCGTCGACGATCCGCACGACTTCGGACGCATCGCGGCGGCGAACGCGCTGTCGGACGTCTACGCGATGGGCGGCTCGCCGATTCTCGCGCTGGCGATCGTCGCGATGCCGATCGACCGCCTGCCGCTCGACGTCATCCGCAGCATCCTGCAGGGTGGCGAGTCGGTGTGCGCGAGCGCCGGCGTGCCGATCGCCGGAGGGCACACGATCGATTCGGTCGAGCCGATCTACGGGCTGGTAGCGATCGGCGTCGCGAATCCGACGCATATCCGCCGCAACGACGAGGCGCGTCCGGGCGACCGACTCGTGCTCGGCAAGGCGCTCGGCGTCGGCATCGCTTCGGCCGCGCTCCGGAAGGAGCGCCTTTCGCCGCAGGGCTACGCGGCGATGATCGCCTCGACGACGCAACTCAACGTCTCCGGGCCCGCGCTGGCGCGGTTGCCGGGGGTGCACGCGATGACCGACGTCACCGGTTTCGGCCTGCTCGGCCACGCGCTCGAGATGTGCCGCGGAGCGCGCGTACGGGTGCGATTGTCATCGACGTCGGTTCCGCGGCTTGCGGGCACCGACGAGCGACTGGCCGAGGGCTTCGTCACGGGCGCATCGGCGCGCAACTGGGCGGCGTACGGCCACGAGGTGCAACTCCCGGAGCACGCACCGGAATCGCTGCGCGCGCTACTCACCGATCCGCAGACCTCCGGCGGGCTGCTCGTCGCCTGCGCGCCGTCGTCGGTCGACGAGGTATTGGAGATCCTGCACCGCGACGGTTTCGCGTCGGCCTGCGAAATCGGCGAAGTCCTGGCCGGAGAGCCGGGCGTCGAGGTGCGCTGACGCGCACGGGCGCGGCTCACGGCGCGCTCGCGGGCTGCAGCACGAGTACCTCGAGCGCCTCGCGCTCGATGCGCTCGCGAGAGGTGAGCATCGGCAGGTAGCGGACCTTCGACCAGGGAGCGACGAGGTCGTCGTAGTGAGGCGACAGCCGGTGGCCGCTCTGCCCGGTCGACAGGATGAAGCGCGAGGCATCCGGTTCGGCAAGATCGTAGATCGCGCGATAGCCGGGCGCCCAGCGATTCTCGAACGGCGCCGCCGGGTCCCAGGGATCGTGTCGCGCGACATCGATCGTGCTCGGGTCGCCGCCGCTCGGGGAACGCAGGTCGAACCATTTCGAAAGCAGCCAGTGCCGCCCGAAGGGACGATGCGTCCATGTCGCCGGATGCAGCCGGCCCCACTGCCAGCTTTCCGGCTCGCCCCCGAGGCGGCGGGACAACTCGTCGACGACTTCGTCGAGCGAGTGCGTGAGCATCTCGTCGCAGTCCTCGACGGCCGGCGTGCGGCGATCGTCGCACCAGCGCGCGCGGCGCGAATCGGCGAGCACGTCGCGCAACGGGTTGTGGCGCATCCGGTGCCGCTCGATCTGCATGAAGAGTTCGGCGCCGACCTCGTCCTCGAAAACGGCGCGACGAAGCCGATCGATCCACGCAACGGCGATCAGCGGCTCGGGCCGATCGGCGGCGAGAACCGGCGCGCCCGGCTCGGACTGCGCATCCGACCACGCGCGCAGGAGCGCGAGCGCCCGTCGCGCGCGTTCGCTGCGGGGTCGCGTCTGCAGCAGCTTCGGCAACAACTCGCCGACCGCCGGTGAGCCGACGTCGGCCTGGATCGCCGCGAACGCGTCGAGATCGTGCACGTCGAGCGCGTGCAGCTTCGCGGCGATCCGGTCCGAGCGATACGGCAACGCCCATTCACCGCCCAGGTGATGCGGATAGGCGTCGTCGACGATGCGCTGGTTCGCGGTGACGATCATTCCGTTCGGCGGCTGCTCGACCTGCGGGAGTTCGTCGAACGGAATCGTTCCGATCCAGTCGTAGCGTGCATCCCAGCCCGGCGCCGGCAGCGCTCCGCGCAACTCGTTGTCCTCGCGTCGCAGCGGGACGACTCCGGCGGCAACGAACGCGATGTGCCCTTCGGCGTCGGCGTAGACGATGTTCTGCTGCGGCCCGCGCAGGTCGCGCAGCGCTTCGCGGAACGACGTCCAGTCGGTGGCCAAGTTCATGCCGAGGCCGGCGCGCACCGTCCGATCGTCGGGCGACAGCATCGTCCACGCGAACGACAGCACGTGCGGCGCGGGGCCGCGCGCGTCGAGCAACGCGCGGCTCGAGGCGAGCACGTCGGAGATCACCGGTCCGTGTCGCGTTTCGCGGACCACGAGCTCGACATCGGCCGCTCCCTTCACGCGAATCGTCTCTGCGCGCGTCTCGAATCGGGCCCAGCCGTCGGGGGTGCGATACCGGTGCGGATCGTCCGGGTCGACGCGCTCGAGATAGAGGTCCTGCGTGTCGGGGGCGGTGTTGGTGAAGCCCCAGGCGAGACGATCGGTGCGCCCGAGCACGATGTACGGCAGCCCGGGGAGCGTCGCGCCGATCACCTGCAGCCCCGGCGCCGACAGGTGCGCGAGATACCACAGCGAAGGCGCGCTCAACCCGAGATGCGGATCGTTGGCGAGCATCGGCTTGCCGCTGGGCGTCTTGCGCCCGTCCACGACCCAGTTGTTCGAACCGAGGCCATCGAGCGAGGTCGACGGCATCGACTCGGTGATCGCGCGTGCGAGCGCAAGCGCCTGGCGGCCGGGGAAGGCCGTTTGCGACGCAGCGTCCCGGCCGGCCGTCGCACCGTCGGCGTACAGCCGGGCCGGATCGGCGAGCGGCATCGGCGGCGTCGTGCCGAGCAGTTCGGCCACCTGCCCGGCATCGAGTCGATCGAGCAGTGCCAGGCGCAGCAATTCGACGCCGTGGTTGCCCGAAAGATCCCAGGCCATCATCGTTCCCCAGCCGATCGAGTCGGCCGGCTCCCAGCGTTGCGGCCGCACGCCGAGCAACAGGAATTCGGGCGACAGCTCCCAGGGCCGCGCCAGCACGTGTTCGATCCACGCGTTCACGCCGTCGACGTACGCCTGCAACGCCTGGCGAGTGGAGGGATCGAGGCGCTCGACGACGCGCTGCGCGTTGCGCCGCACGCCGAGCGTCCGCAGGAAGCGATCGGTTCCGAGTGCGTCGGGTCCGAGCACCTCGGCGAGCGCGCCGTGCACGATCCGGCGGTTCATCTCGAGCTGCCAGAGACGATCCTGCGCGTGCAACAGCCCGAGCGTACGGAAGGCATCGCGCGGGGAGGCGGCGAAGACGTGCGGGATGCCGTGCGCATCGCGGATGACGCGCGCTGGCGCTTCCAGGCCGTCGAGCACGAGCTCGCCGCTCGTCTTCGGCAGCGCCACGAAGCGCCAGGCGAGCGCGACGGCGACGACGAGCAGCAGCGCGAGAGCGAGCAGCGCCCCGGCGAGTCGCGCGATCGGGCGCCGCGTGGCGCGAGACATCCTCCCCTCCCCGCCGCTTCGGCGAGCGGCGTAGGCGGCACCGTATCATGGCCGGATGACCCCCGCCGTGGAGCTCGCCGGCGTGCGCAAGGCCTTCGGCGCGCATCTCGTCCTGCAGGACGTGTCGCTGCGCGTCGAGCGGGGAGAACGCGTTGCGCTGCTCGGCGAATCCGGCAGCGGCAAGTCGACGCTGCTGAACTTCGTCGCCGGCCTGGAATCGCCCGATGCCGGGCTCGTGCGCGTGCTGGACCACGAGATGTCGGCGCTCGACGCCGACCAGCGTGCGCGCGTGCGGCGCGAGCACATCGGCTTCGTCTTCCAGGCCTTTCACCTCCTCGCGCACCTGAGCGCCGTGCAGAACGTGGCCGTGCCGCTGCTGCTCGCCGGTGAACCCGGCGACGTCGCGCAGCAGCGCGCGGCGCACCGGCTGGCCGGCGTCGGCCTGGGCGATCGACTCGATGCGCTGCCGCGCGAACTGTCGGGCGGAGAGCAGCAACGCGTGGCGCTCGCCCGCGCGCTCGTGCACGAACCGGAACTCGTCCTCGCCGACGAACCGACCGGCAACCTCGACCCCTCGAGCGCGCAACGGGCACTCGAGGAAATCGCCTCGACGATCGATCGATGCGGCGCAGCGCTCGTGCTCGTCACGCATTCCGAGCAGGCGGCGCGCATCGCGCAGCGGCGGGTGCGGTTGCAGCAGGGAACGCTCGGCGTCGAAGCGGATCAAGCGCCAGCGCTTGCGCAACTGCGCCCGGCACGACGATGAGCGCCGTGGGCTCGCGTACCCCCGTCACGTTGCTGCGCTGGATGCTGCTCGCGCAGTGGCGTACGCAGCGCGGCCGCGCCGCGATCGCCGTGCTGGCGATCGCCATCGGCGTCGCGCTCGCATTGGCGATCACGCTGGTGAACCGTTCGGCGCTCGCCGAATTCGCCTCGGCGATCGCACACACCGAAGGCCGGGCGCAGGCGCAGATTCGCGCAAGCGGCGACAGCTTCGACGAGCAGTTGTACGCGCAGTTCGCGCAGGAAGCGGCCGGCGTCAGCGCGAGCCCCGTCATCGACGCGCGTTTCGCGCTCGCCGATCGAACCGGCACTTTCCTTCGCGTGATCGGCATCGACGTCTTTCGCGCCGCGCGGGTGACGCCGAATCTCGTGCCTGCCGCGCCGAGCGCGCGCGCCGGCGCCGGCTCGCCGCTGTTCGACGACGACGCGATCTTCCTGTCGAACGCCGCGCTGTCGTCGCTCGCGCTCGTCGAAGGCGATCGGATCGAACTGTTGATCGACGGCAGCCGGGTCGCGCTGCGCGTGGCCGGGACGGTACCGGGCGCCGCCGCCGGCCAGGCGCTCGCCGTGATGGATGTCGGCACGATGCAATGGCGACTCGGCTGGCTCGGTCGTCTCACGCGCATCGACCTGCGCTTCGACCCGGGCACCGATGTCGCTTCCCTGCGGGCGGCGTGGGGCGAGCAGCGCCTCTCGCAGGCCTACTGGACGACTCCGCAAACCGGTGCCGAGCGCGCGTCGACGATCTCGCGCGCATACCGCGTGAACCTGAACGTGCTCGCGCTCGTCGCGTGGTTCACCGGCGCGTTCATCGTCCACTCGACGCTCGCGCTGGCGGTCGCGCGCCAGCACCGCGAACTCGCATTGCTCGTCGTGCTCGGCGCGCGCGAACGGTGGCTCGCGCGTCACGTGCTCGCCCAGGGACTCGCCATCGGAACGCTGGGCGCGATCCTCGGCGTCGCCGGCGGAATCGCGCTGGCGGCCTTGCTGGTCGCGCAATCCGGAGGCGATCTCGGCGGCGGCTACTTTTCCGCCGCGCGACCGTCGCTCGCCGTCGACCCGCTCGTCACGCTCGCGTTCGCGCTGGCGGGCGTCGCCACCGGCGTTGCCGGCAGCCTGGCGCCCGCGAGGGCATTGCGCCGACTGCCGGCGGCGCGATCGCTTCGTGCCGGCGGAATCGAGGAAGCCGTTCCCGACATCGATCGACGCGGCCTCGCGCTCGCATGCTTGGCCCTCGGCGGGCTGCTGCTCGCGTGGCCGCCCACGGGCGAGATCCCGTGGCCCGCGTACGCCGCGATCGCCGCCTGGCTGGTCGGCGCGATCGCCGTCCTGCCGCGCATCGTCGCCCGCGCCGGCCGGGTCGGAGCGCGGGCGGTGGCGGCCCTGCACGTCACCGCGCTCGGCTGGCTCGCCGTGCAACGTTTGCGCGGCGCTCCGCGCAGCGCATCGGCGGCGATGTCGGCGATCGTCGCCAGCGTCGCGCTCGCCGCCGCGATGGCGATCATGGTCACGAGCTTTCGCGTCTCGGTGGCGAACTGGCTCGACACGGTGCTGCCGGCCGATGCCTACGGCCGGGCCGCCGGCGGTGCGGCCCTGGGCCCGATCGACCCGAGGCTTCAACAGCGGATCGCCTCGACGCCCGGCGTGGCGCGCACCGAATTCCTCCGAACGGTCGAATGGAATCTCGATCCCCGGCGCCCGCCGGTGGCAGTGCTGGTGCGCCCACTCGACCGGCAGGACCCGTCGTCACGGCTGGCGATCGTCGGCGAAACCCGCAGCGCTCCGCCCGGCACCATTGCGGTGTACGTCAGCGAAGCGATCGAGGACATCTACGGCTTCCGGCCGGGTTCCCTCCTCGAAGGTGCGCTGCCGACCGCGTCGCCGTCCGCGGCCACCGGGGCGGCCGGGAAGGCGCTGCGAACGCCGCCGCTGTTCGTCGCCGGGGTGTGGCGCGACTATGCGCGCCAGCACGGAAGCATCGTCATCGACTCCGCAGACTGGCGAGCGCTCGGCGGCGACGAGACGGCCAACGACGTCGCCGTCTGGTTCGACGACGCGACGCCGCGCAACGAAGCGTGGCGCGGGTTGCGCCATGCAGTCCGGGGCGTTGCCGGCTTCGAGTGGCGAAGCAGCGGCGCGCTGCGCGCGCGATCGCTGCGGATCTTCGATCGCAGCTTCGCCGTCACCTACGCGCTCGAGGCGATCGCCATCGCGGTGGCGCTCTTCGGCGTCGCGTCGACCTGGGCGGCCGAGGGGCTGGCGCGCCGGCGCGAATTCGCCACGCTGCAGCATCTCGGGTTGACGCGCCGGCAGATCGCCGTCTCGTTCGCGATCGAGGCGCTGCTGCAGATCGTCATCGCCGTCGCATGGGGAACGGTCGTCGGCTTCGCGATCGCACTGGTATTGATCCATCGCGTGAACCCGCAGTCGTTCCACTGGACGATGCAGCTGTCGTTGCCCGGCGGCCTGCTCGCCGCTTCGGCGATCGCGCTGCTCGCGCTCGGCACGGTCGCCGCGGTGCTCGCCGCATTGCGGGCGGTCGGCGATCCGGTGCGCGTGCTGGCGGAGGACACATGAAGAGCGACGGCCGGCGCCATTGGATGCGTCGCGCCGGCTCGGCAGCGCTCGCCGTTGCGGGCGGATGGCTGCCATCGAGAGCGCTGCGCGCGGCAGCGGCACCGTACCCCGACGTCGTGCGCGGCGTGCCGCTGTCGTTTCCCCGCGATCACGGGGCGCACGACGCGTTTCGGACGGAATGGTGGTACCTGACCGGATGGCTCGAACGCGTAGACGGAGCGCGGCGCGGCGAGCCAGCGGGCGTGCAGGTCACGTTCTTTCGCACGAGGACACGGCACGATCCGGCGGACCCGAGCCGCTTCGCGCCGGTGCAGTTGCTGTTCGCACATGCCGCACTCGCCCTGCCCGAGCACCGATCGCTGGCGCATGCGCAACGTGCGGCGCGCGAGGGCTTCGGTCTTGCGCAGGCGTCGCGCGCAGACGCCGAGGTTGCGATCGGCGACTGGTCGCTCGCGCGCGCCGCCGACGACACCTATCGCACGCGGATTGTCGACGCATCACTCGCCATCGAGCTGTCGTTTCGCCCGGATGCACCGCCGCTGCTACAGGGCGACGGCGGCTTCTCGCGCAAGGGCCCGCGCGAGACGCAGGCGAGCTACTACTACAGCCGGCCGCAACTCGAGGTGCGCGGTTCTATCGCAGCGGACGGACGGCGCAGCAGCGTCGAAGGCGTTGCCTGGCTCGATCACGAGTGGTCCAGCGAGATCCTCGACCCTTCGGCGGTCGGCTGGGACTGGGTCGGCCTGAATCTCGACGACGGCTCCGCGCTCACCGCATTTCGCATCCGCGCTGGCGACGGGACGACTCTGTGGAGCTACGCCAGGCAGGCCGATCGGTTGCCGGCCGCCGGCGCGATGGCCGCGCGATGGAACCGGGCCGACCCTTCGAACGTCGGCTTCGAGCCGCTACGGGAATGGACGTCGCCGCGCACAGGCGTGCGATACCCCGTCTCGATGCGCCTTACGCTGGACGCACGCAGCCTGACGCTCGAGCCCCTGTTCGACGACCAGGAACTCGACACCCGCGCAACCACCGGCGTCGTCTACTGGGAAGGCGCCGTCCGCGTCTTCGAGCGCGGCGCGGTGATCGGCCGCGGCTACCTGGAGCTGACGGGGTACGAAGCGAGGGTGGTTTTTTGAAGGGACGTGAAGGGTGAAGGGTGAAGGGTGAAGGGGGCCGAGCCGAGTTCGACACGGATTGCGCCTACTGCTTGTATTGCCCCTTCACCCTTCACCCTTCACCTCACCAAATCATTGATCTCGATGATCGGCAACAGCACCGCCAGCACGATGACGAGGACGATCGCGCCCATCGCGAGAATCAGCAGCGGCTCGAGCAGGCTCGTGAGGGTCAACGTGCGACGCTCGGTTTCCTGCGACAGCGTAGCGGCGGTGCGCTCGAGCATTTGAGGCAGTTCGCCGGTGGCTTCGCCGCTGGCGATCATGTGGATCATCAGCGGCGGAAACTGTCCCCCTGCCTTCAGCGCGCGCGCGAGCGACGCGCCTTCGCGCACGCGAGAGATCGCGTCCAGCACGTTCAGGCGCATCGACTCGTTCGACAACGTGCGCGCGCCCGCCTCCAGCGCGCGGATCAGCGGCACGCCGCTGCTCGTCAGGATGCCGAGCGTCGAGGCGAAGCGCGCGGTGTTCAAGCCGCGGATCAGCCGCCCGACCACCGGCAGGCCCAGCGTGCGTCGGTGCCACGACAGCCGGAAACTCGGCGATCGAAGTGCGGCGCGAAAGGCCGCGAACGCCGCGACGACCAGCCCGAGCAGCAGCAGGCCCCAATCGCGGACGAAGTCGGAAGTCGCGATCAGTGCGACGGTGAGCGCCGGCAGGTCCTGGTGTGTCTGCGCGAACACGCTGACCACCTGCGGCACGACGTAGGCGAGCATCGCGACGATGACGAGCATCGCGACGACGGTGACGATCGCCGGATAGGTGAACGCCAGCGCGATGCGCTGCGCGAGCGCCGAGCGCGACTCGATGTAATCGGCGAGCCGGCTCATCACGAGCGCGAGGTCGCCCGACTGCTCGCCGGCGGAGACGAGCGCGCGGTACACCTCGGGAAAGTCGCGCGGATGCCGGGCGAGCGCCTGTGCGAGCGTCTGGCCGCCGACGACCTCGCTGCGCACGGCCGCGAAGCGCTCGCGCACCGACTGGCGCTCCGCCTGTTCGACGACCGCGTCGAGCGCCTGCTCGATCGGCAGGCGCGCCGAGAGCAGGCTGGCGAGTTGGCGGGTGGCGAGCGAAAGCTCGGCGGCGCCCAGTCGCACGCCGATGGTTCGCGCGCCGGCGGCGGCTTCCTGCACGGCGACCACGTCGAGCGGCGCGAGCCCTCGGTCGCGCAGCAGTCCGCGCGCGTGGCGCGGCGAGTCGGCGTCGATGACGCCGCGCGCGACCTGCCCTGCGGCGTCGGCGGCCTCGTAGCGATAGGCAGGCACGTCCTTTCCGCCCGGTCGGTGACGAGCGCTATTCGCGCGTCACGCGCAGCACTTCTTCGGCCGACGTGACGCCGGCCTCGGCCCAGCGCCGGCCATCCTCGCGCATCGTTCGCATGCCGGACTTCCGCGCCTGCGCGCGGATCTCGTTCTCGGGAGCGTTGCGATGGACCTGCGCGCGCACGGTGTCGTCGACGACGAACAACTCGTAGATGCCGGTGCGCCCCTGGAATCCGGTGCGATTGCAGGCCAGGCAGCCTGCGGCGCGCCAGCCGCCGGCGATCGGGTCCGGTTGCCGGCACTGCGGGCACAGCTTGCGCACGAGTCGCTGCGCGACGACGCCGAGCAGCGACGACGACAGCAGGAACGGCTCGATACCCATGTCGATCAGACGCGTGACGGCGGAAACCGAATCGTTCGTGTGCAGCGTGGCGAGCACCAGGTGTCCGGTGAGCGACGCCTGCACCGCGATCTGCGCAGTCTCCAGGTCGCGGATCTCGCCGATCATCACGACATCGGGGTCCTGGCGCAGGATCGAGCGCAGCGCCTTGGCGAAGCTCATGTCGATGCGCGCGTTCACCTGCGTCTGGCCGATGCCTTCGAGGTCGTACTCGATCGGATCCTCGACGGTAAGGATGTTCGTCGTCGTCGAGTCGAGGCGCCCGAGCGCGGCGTACAACGTCGTCGTCTTGCCCGAACCGGTAGGACCGGTGACCAGCACGATGCCGTGCGGCTGGTGCACGAGCGTATCGAAGGCGCGAAGGGTGTCGGCACCCATGCCGAGCTTGCCCAGGTCCAGGCGTCCCGCCTCCTTGTCGAGCAGGCGCAGCACCGCGCGTTCGCCGTGGCCCGTGGGCAGCGTCGACACGCGCACGTCCATCGGGCGTCCACCGATTCGCAACGTGATGCGTCCGTCCTGCGGAAGGCGCTTCTCGGCGATGTCGAGCTGCGCCATGATCTTGATGCGCGAGATCAGCGCCGCGTGCAGCTCGCGACGCGGACGCACGACATCGCGCAGCGTGCCGTCGACGCGAAAGCGCACGAGCGACGTCGTCTCGAAGGGTTCGAAGTGGATGTCCGACGCGTTGTCGCGGCTCGCCTGCGTAAGCAGCGCGTTGATCATCCGGATGATCGGCGCGTCGTCTTCGGCTTCGAGCAGGTCCTCGATCTTCGGGATGTCCTGCAGCAGCCGCGACAGGTCGAGATCGCTCGCGACCTCGTCGACCACCGACGCCGCCGACCCCTCCTGCTGCGCGTAGGCGCGCGAGATCGCCGCCGACAGCTCGATCTCGGGCTTGCGCACCGTGACGACGCGCAGCGGCAGCGTTCGCGAAAGCTCGGCGAGCGCCTGCCGCGGCGTGCGCTCGCCGATCCACACCTCGATCGCGTCGCTCGAGACAGCCGCGACGAGCAGCTGGTTGGCGCGCGCGAAACCGTACGGAACGTAACGCGACGGTGAAACGGAGGCCATCGCGTCAACGATCCTGCGGCGGAGCGACGGACTCGGTCGCCGGTGGCGGCGCACCGGGCCGCGTCAACGGAACGACGACCTCGTTCGGCGCCGTGCGAATCACCGTGCTCGGCCTCGAGGCGACGACCGGAGCCGGCGGCTGCGTGACCACCGTCGCGTCGGGCGCGAGCAGCGCGCCCTGCACCGCGGCGCCCGATCGCGCCTCGCCGCCCCTGTCCCCCGGCGCCCCGCCTTCGGGCGGATTCGGGCCACGCCCGCCGGTTTCGCCCGGCACAGGCGCCGGCATCGGACGCAGGGGCGTCGGAGGAAACTCCGGCAGCGCCCAGTGCGGCGGCAGGCTCGCGCCCGCCCGCGTGGCGCGGATGTAGTCGTAGCGATCGGCCGTGACGCTGTATGCGTCGTCCGCGTCGCGGATGACGACCGGGCGAAGAAACACGAGCAGGTTCGTCTTCACGCGCTTGCGCGTGTCGTAACGGAACAGTTGCCCGACCACCGGCACGTCGCCGAGTCCGGGAACCTTCTCCGCAGCGCCGTCGATGCGTTCCTCGATCAGTCCGCCCAGCACGATGATCTGCCCGTCGTCGACCAGCACGTTCGATTCGATCGCGCGCCGGTTGGTGATGATGCCCGCAGCCAGCCGCGTGTCCTGCACGCTCGACACTTCCTGGAAGATCTGCAGTCGCACGGTTCCCGATTCGGACACCTGTGGCCGAACGCGCAACGTCGTGCCGACGTCGCGCCGTTCGATCGTCTGGAAAGGATTCACCGAAGCGCCGCCGGTGCCGGTGGCGGTGAACTGCCCGGTGATGAACGGGACGTTCTGACCGATGATGATGCGCGCTTCCTCGTTGTCGAGCGTGAGCAGGTTCGGCGTGGCGAGAATGTTCGCGTCGGCGCCGCTCTCGAGCGCGCGCGCGAGAAAACCGAGGTTCAGGATCTCTCCGACACCCGGCACGTTGATCGTGCCGCGCACGACGCCCAGGTTCAGGCCGGTGCCCACGGTGGCGATGTTCGCGGCCGCATCGAGGATGTTCGCCCCGGTGCCGCGCGCAGGAAGGTTGGTGCCGCCGATCACCCGCGTCGAGCCCTGCGGCGAGCCCAGGAACTGCCACTGCACGCCGAGCTCCGCGGCCTTCTCCGCGCTGATCTCCACGATCAGCGACTCGATGAACACCTGCGCGCGGCGCGCGTCCAGCTTGTCGATGACGGCGCGCAGGTTGCGGTATATCGGCTCCGGCGCAGTGATGATCAGCGAGTTCGTCGACGGATCGGCCGCGATGATCGCACCGCCCGCCTGGACGGTAACCGGCTGCGGCTGCGATGACTGCAGCGACGCCCCGGCAGAGCCCTCGAGCGTCTGCATCGCGTTGACCTGGCCCGGCGCGTTCTCCTGCATCAACGACTGCGGCGCGCGCTGCTGCTGAAGCAGCCCTGCTGCCGGCGAAGCCGACGAGCCGCCTTCCCCGCCGCCGAGCACGCCGCGCAACGTCTGGGCGAGTTTCACCGCCTCGGCGTTGCGCAGGTAGACCACATTGATGTTGCCCGGGCGCGCGCTCGGCTGGTCGAGCCGGGCGATCAGGCCCTTGGCGAGCCCGACCTTCGCGGGGCTGGCCGCGCGCAGCAGGATCGAGTTGGTGCGCGGATCGGCCATCACGACGATGCGCTGGCCGGGATCGACCGCGCCGCCGGCGCCGCCCGGCTGCTCGAGCAACCGCTGCACGGCAACGGCGATGTCGGTGGCGACGGCGTACTGCACCGGCATCACTTCGACCTCGCGCGTCGACGGACTGTCCAGCGTGGCGATGATGCGCCCGATGCGCTCGACGTTCGCCGCGTAGTCGGTGACGACGAGCGAGTTGTTGTTCGGATACGCGACGACGGTGTTGTTCGGCGAAATCAGCGGCCGGAGCACCGGTACGAGGTTGGTCGCCGATTCGTAGTTCAGGCGGAAGATCTGGGTGACGACCTCGTCGCCCCTGGCAGCCGGCGCGCGACCGACCGACACGGGGGTGGACTGCAGCTTCGCATCGGCCTCGGGCACCACCTTCGTCAGCGGCCCGGTCTCGACGACCGCGAAACCCTGCGAGCGCAGCGCCGATTGAAGCAGGCGGTACGCCTGCTCGCGGGTGACCGGGCGCGGCGTCTCGAGCGTCATCTTGCCGCGCACCCGCGGGTCGATGACGAAAGTGCGATCGAGCAGGTGCCCGAAGGCGCCGACGACCGAATCGATGTCGGCGTCGCGAAAGTTCAGCGTAACGAGGTCGCCCGACGCGGTCTGCGCGCCGCCGGATGGGGCGGCGCGCTTCTGCGCGTCGCCCGAGCCCTGCGCCTGCGCCTGCGTGGTGCAGGAAATCGCGATCATCGCAACGAGCGCCAGCGCGCGCGCCGCCGCCCGGCGTTGCGGCCGCCCCGTTCTACCCGTCGCGTTCATGCACCAATCCTGATGATCGTTCGCTCGCCTTCGCGCGGTCCGATCAGCCCGAGAAACGACTGCAGGCGATCGCGCTCGCGCGCCTCTGCGCTCGCCTCGGCGACGAAACGCAAACCACGATTCGCATCGAAGCTCCCGTTGCCCTGCAGCCGAAGCGGCCCGTCGATTGTCGCGATGCTCAGCTCGGCGCGGCTGCCGCTGCCGACGACGTCGACCCGGTAGCTGCCGAGCGGTCGAACCGGGGTCATCGCCGACGAGGCACCGCGCAGTTCGATCTGCGCGCGACCGTCGAGGCCCGAGCGTCGCAGCACCAGATTCTCCCAACTGAGCCGCAGCGCCCCTGAGGGCCGAACCGTGTTCCACGGCGACCCGAGGCGCCCGAGCTCGACCGACGGCAGATCGATCGCGCCGGCGTCGATTCGCACCTCGCCCCACGCCCCGTGCACGCGCAGCGGCTGCGTGACGCGATCGAAGCGCAATTGCGCGTCGAGTTGCCCGACGAGCAGCGGCAGCGCGCGAATGCTCCAGCCGACCCTTCCCGGGATCGCGACGCCGGCCACGAGCGCGTCGTCGGCCGCCGGGAAAGCGGCTGCCGCATCGCCCCCCGCGCTGCGACCCTCTGCCAGCACGAGACGCGCCGAGCCGTTCCAGACGGTTCCGTCGGCCTGCGCCAGGCGCACGCGGCCTTGCGTGGCGTGAGCGAGCGCCGCGTCGGCAAAGCTCGCCGGAACGAACATCGCACCGACGAACACGGCACCGAGCAGCGCGACGATCGTGAACGCGACGGCCCTGCCCGGATCCGGCCGCCTCACTTCAGGGCCCTTCCGCGCGCGGCGTCTCGAGCGCAAGCCGCACCGAGACGAGCCCGTGCTCGGCTTCGCGCGTGATCGAGACGTCGGCGACGCGCAGTCGCATCTCGCGCGTCGCCATGTCGAGCCAGGACAGCCAGGCCGCATGCGAAACGCGATCGAAGCGCAGGTCGAACAGCGAGCCGTTCAGCGACAGCTGCGCCAGCGACGGCCTGAGCCCTGCGCTTTCGATCGAACGCTCGAGCTGCGTCTTTCGCGCTTGCGGCGAGTCGCTTCCGGCCGGCACCGACGAAAGTCGCTTCGCCTCTTCGGCAAGCTCGTCGATGCGCGCGAGCTGCCCGCGCAACGTCGGCAACTCGTCCTGCAACGCAGCACGCGCCTGCCATGCCGGCTCGAACAACCAGAGCCAGATCGCGACGACGCCGAGCAATGCGCCAGCGCCGATCACCAGGCGGCGCTCGCGCGCGGCGAGCAGCTGCCAGCGTTGCATCAGCGTCTCGATCATCGGATGTCCTGGGTGCTCACCGTAGCAGCGCCACCGCCGCCGTCGGCTCGCGGTCGGCATCGAAGCGAACCGACAGCCCGAGTTGCTGGCCGGCGCCGACGAGCGCATCGCGCGCCGCGCGCGCCTCGAAGAAGCCCGGCTGGAAGCGCACGCGCAGCCTGCCCTCCCGAAACTCGACTGCCGCCATCGCGTCGATCGCCTGCGTGCCGAGTGCCTGCGAGAAGCGCGCGAGCAGCGGAACGAAGTCGTCCGGTCCGGACTGGCCCGCGCGGGCGCGCAGGCTCGCGACCTGGCGCTGCATCTGAAGCATCGGGTCGACGATCACCTGCGTGCCGGGGAAGGCATCTCGGTAGCGCTGCTCGATGGCGTCGCGCAGCCGGTCGGACTCCTTCGCGAGCAGCGCCCAATGCAGGTTCAGTCCGATGAGCGCGACGACGACGCTTGCCGCCGCGGCGCCGGCCGGCAGGCGCCACGCGCGCCAGTCGATGTCGGCGAGCCAACGTCGCGCAGCCGTGCCGGAGCGTGCAGACAGCAGGTCGATCGGCGCGGTTACCGGAAACGCGAGCGCACGTACGTCCGCGTCGATGCCGGCGCGCGACGCGGCCTTCAGGACCGGCGTCTGCCAGGATCCGTCCTCGACGAACACGGCGATGCGTCGTCGCGACCCCGTCCCGGCGGGGGGAGCGGCAGCGCCGATCGCATCGAGCGCGCAGACGATCGCCTCGATACGCGCGTCGGCGTCGGCGCCGGCGCTCCAGCCGATACCGTCGTTCGTGTCCGTGCGCAGCGCGAGGCCGTCGTGAAGACAGGCGAGCGCCGCCTGGCCGTTGCCGATCGGCAACGCGAGTTGCGCAGGCCAGGCCGACTGCACGCGGGTGCCGCGCCGCTCGAAGGCGCCGACGACGAACTCCAGCCATGCCCGGTCGATCGCGGCGACGAGTCGCTGCTGCGTATCGTTCTCGCGCGGACCGATGGCATAGGCGCACGACTGCGCGTCCTGCAGCAGCAGGTCCTCGACGAGGTTGGGCAGCGCCTGCTGCAAACGCGCGGCAGACAAAGGCGGTACGGTCACGCGCATCAGGTTCACGTCGCGCGCGTCGAAGACGAGCGTGACCTGCTTGAGCGCGGGCAGCGCGTCGAGGCTCACGCGCACGTAGCGCGCATTGCTCGCGCTGCCGAACACGGTGACCGGATGGCCGGCCGCACTCGCTGCGCCGCCGACCTGCTCGGAGACGGCAGCCGGCAGCATCGCCAGCAACACGGGCGCGCCGGCGAACTGGCGCTCGCCCACCGAGCGCGGCGGCACCCAGACTACTGCCTGACCCCGCTTCAGGACCTGTGCTGCCATACGAGTTCCACGTGGCGACCGCCTCGATACAGCAGCGCCTCGGTGTTCGATTCGATGCGGCCGAAGCGTACCATCCCCTTGACCAGAAAGAAGTTCGAGCCGACCGACAGCAGGCTGGAGGAGAGCGCCGGCGAGCCGTCGATGCGCGAGCGCGCCACGTCGAGGCTGGCGAAGAAGGTTCGCTGGCGAACGCCTTCGACGAAACGGCGCGCCGCCTGAAGGTCGATGTCGGGGATGCAGGCGGCGAGCACCTCGGCCGAAGCCGTGTTCAGGTTCACCCGCGTGTTCTCGACGTGCGCTTCACCGCCGCTCGTCGGCAGGTATTTCGGCAGGAACACGACGAAGGGCTCGAGCACGTCGACCGTCGCCGCGTCGAAACCGGGCACGGTCTGCAGGTCAGCGAGGCGCACGAGCGGCAACGCGCTGGCCGGCGCGCGCTTGCCTTCGATCGTCGGCGGATACGCCTGCAGCAGGCGCGCCTGCAAGGCACCGGCGAGGCTCTGCGGACGACCGAGCAGCGCGAGCAACCGCTCGAAGGCGAGTCGCATCTCGACCGACGCCACGCCGCCGATCACCAGGTCGTTCAGGTTCAATCGCGCCTGCGCATCGAACATCTGGCCGACGAGCCGCGGCTCGCTGCCGGGTTCGTCCAGTCGCGCCCCGCCCGTCACCGTCTCGTCGAGCACCGTTTCCGCGATCGGCGTCGCCCAGACCTCGTTCAGGTGATCGACGCCGCCGGTGCTGTTGCGATCGACCTGGAGGACGACGGCCGCCCAGTCGAGAACCGCGGCCTCGATCCAGCGCAGTTGCGCCAGCGCGAGACGGTTCTCGACCGAGCGCACGGTGACGTGCTCGCGCCAGAACAGCGCGCTGACGACGAGCGTGGCGAGTGCCACGACGAGCATCACGCTGATGATGGCCACGCCCCGCTGGCGGCGTTTCGCGCGCATCGCCGACGCCTCAGTTGCGCGCCGCGAGCACGCGCACGATCCGCTCGCCGTTGCGCACGATCGTCAGCTCGACGCCGTCGACGCGGGCCCGCGTCGCGTCGCGCGCAAGCGTCGCCGCGGGCGTCCATCCGCGCGAGGCGATCCAGGCGCGGAACTGGATCTGGTCGATGCCGGCGAGCAGCGGCTGCCAGACGAGCGGCTGCTCGGAGACCGGACGCGCCGGGTCCGCCGTCGAAGGCGTCCAGGGCGCGAAGCCTCGCTCGAGGCGCTGTTCGTGCAGCCGATAGCGCACGCGCTGCAGTTGCAAAGGCCGGCTCGCACTCGTCTCGCGTACCAGCGCGAGCTCCGGCTGGAGTTCGTCGCCGCTGACGCCGAACGCGATCGCCGGCTCCTTCAGCCCCAGCAGGCCCACCGCCCAGCTGCCGCGCACATCCTGTTCGAGCTGCGCGAACGCCACGCTCAGCGCGCGCAGTTCGTCCGACGACTGCACGATGCGATCGCGCGAGCGCAGCACCGAATCCATTCCTCGCCAGCTGAGGACCGCAAGCACCGACAGCAACGCGACGGCGATGAGCAGCTCGAGCAGCGTGAAGCCGCGCTGGCGCGACCCCGACGCGCCAAAGCCGGGCGGGCGCGTCATGGCAGCCTCGTCGAGAAGCCCACGAGCCGGGCGTAGCGAAACGACGCGTTCTCGTCGAAGACGCTGATCTCCACGCGGCGGAACTGCGGGTTGGGCGTCTGGAACACCTCTTCACGACACAGAAGAGCGATGCCGCCCTGGCTGCAGTCGAACTGCCGCCGCCCGAGGTTCGGCCACTCGCGCGCCACGCGTATCTGCGCAAGCCGATTCTCGGCGCTCCACTGCGCGAGGGTGCGCGTGCGCAACTCCGCCGCGTTCACCGCCAGCGACGTCGTCGCGCGGATTGCCGTCATCAGCGCAACGGCGGCGATCGTCATCGCGACCAGCACTTCGACCAGCGTGAAACCGCGCTGCCGCGAGCCGCGAGCGGTCATCGGAGCACCTCGAAGAGCCCCAGCCCGTTGGCCGCGATGGCGACCTCCTCGCCGTTTCGCCGCAGGTGCAGCACGAACGGCGCGTCGACCTGGTCCAGGCCGAACTCGATCTCGCGCCGCCCGTCTCTACGATCGATGCCTAGCTCGGTGGGCCGCTCCCACCGGCGCGCGCGCAGGTCGCGATCGTCGGTGAGCGCGCGCCAGCGGCGTTCGCGCCAGACGAAGAAGCGATAACTCTCGTCGTCGGCCTCGAAGCGGATGGGCGCGCCGCGCAACTGCGCCTCCTCGCGCGCGAGCGCCAGCAGTTGCGCGAGGCGCTCGGCCTCGAAGCGCAGGCCGCGATCGAAGCTGCCGATCGACAGCGAAACGATGCCGACCATCACGCCCGCGACGACGATCGCCACCAGCAGTTCGAGCAGCGTGAAGCCGCGCAGGCGCTGCCTGGTTCCGCGCAAACGCTCGGCGGCGCCTGGCTGCCGCTTCACCGCGCGGATTCCATCGAACGGCTTCAGCGATTCAGCGACCAGTTGCCGATGTCGGCGGCGACGCCCTCGCCGCCCGGCTTGCCGTCGGCGCCGAGACTGAAGACGTCGATTTCGCCGCGCACGCCCGGATTCAGGTACTGGTACGGCTTGCCCCAGGGATCCGTCGGCGCCTGCTTCAGGTACGGCTTCCAGTTCGACGGCACCGGGTCGACGGTCGGTCGCTCGGCGAGCGCGGCGAGTCCCTGCTCCGTGCTCGGATAGCGGTAGTTGTCGAGCCGGTACAAGTCCAGTGCCTGCAGGATCTGCGCGACTTCGGTCTGCGCGGCCTTCACGCGCGCCTCGTCCGGCTTGCTCATGATGCGCGGCACGGCGATCGCGGCAAGCACGCCGAGAATCACGATGACGACCATGATCTCGATGAGCGTGAAGCCACGTGCGCGCACGCGGCGCCAGCGGTCACCCGATGAACGGAGCATCCCCTCCCCCGGGGCGTCTCGTGAATGAGTCGGGCTATGATAGCAGCGCACATCACGCTCGCGGACTCCCTGCAAACGATGAAACGCACGCTCAGGTCGCGCCGCTGGGCACCGTCGATCGCGGCGGTGGCAGCCTTCGGCGCGCTCGGCGGCACCTGCGCGTACTGGGCGTTGCAACTGCTCGCTCCGCCGGTAGCGATCGCACCCACCGGATCGCTCGTCGATACACAGAGCGCGCCCGACCTGGGCGCAGCGCAGGCGCTGTTCGGCAGCACGTCGGCCGAGCCCTCGGCAGCGGTTTCCGTGCCGGTGGACGTGCGCGTGCTCGGAGTCGCCGCGAGTCCGGTTCGCGGCAGCGCCGTGCTGGTCGTCGACTCCGGTGCGGCGAGAGCCTTTCTCGTCGGCGACGACGTCGGCTCCGAGATGCGGCTCGTCGAGGTGCGTTCCGACACGGCGGTGCTCGAACGCAGGGGCGTGCGCATCGAACTGCCCGCGCCGCAACGTCCGTCGGTCGCGTTGCTGTCGAGCGGGCCGGTACCGACGGGTGCATCGCCCGCCGAAGCGCTGCCTGCGCTCGAGACCGCACCGGCATCCGAGGCAGCGCCGTCGAACACCGCCACCCGGCAGGCAGCGCGCGCAGGCGAAGCAGTCGTCCAGGACGACCCGGCAATCGAGGCGGCCACGCTCGCGCCCCAGGGCGCGCCGGTCGGCGACGGCGCGCGCCCGTCGGGAATTCGGGCCAGCAGCGTGCGCAATCTCGCCACGCCGGCGAACGCGGCAGCGCCGGCCGACGACGCGTCGCACTGACCGCGTCGATGCCGCATCCGGAGCAGCAGTACCTCGATCTCCTCGCGCGCGTGCTCGCGCACGGCGACCGCCGGGTCGATCGCACCGGCGTGGGCACGCTGTCGGTGTTCGGCGCGATGGCGCGCTTCGACCTCTCGGGCGGCGAAGCGCCGATCCTCACGACGAAACGCGTCTACTGGAAGACGGCGATCAAGGAGATGCTCTGGTTCCTCACCGGCGGCACCAACCTGCGGGCGCTGCTCGAGCAGAACGTGCGCATATGGACCGACTGGCCGCTTGCGCAATATCGTCGCGCCACGGGCGACCCGATCGACCAGCAGGAGTTCGAGCGACGCATCCTCGCCGATGAAGCCTTCGCGCGCGCCTGGGGCGAACTCGGGCCGGTCTACGGCAAGCAGTGGCGACGCTGGCTCGGCGCCGACGGGCGCGAATACGACCAGATCGCCGCGGTGCTGGGAACCTTGAAGACGAATCCATCGAGTCGTCGGATGCTGTTCCATGCCTGGAACGTCGCCGAGCTCGACGAAATGGCACTGCCGCCGTGCCACATGGTCTACCAGTTCCATTGCACCAGCGACGGCCGGCTGAACTGCCTGATGTTCCAGCGCAGCTGCGACCTGCTGCTCGGCGCGCCGTTCAACTGGGTCGGCACGGTCGCGCTACAGTCGATGCTCGCGCAGCAGGCCGGACTACGTCCCGGCGAGTTCGTCTGGATGGCCGGCGACGTGCACCTGTACCTGAACCACCTCGAGCAGGCGCGCGAGCAGCTGGGCCGCACGCCTCGCCCGTTACCGCGGTTGCGCCTGCTTCGGCATCCGTCGGGAATCGACGATTATTCGATCGACGACTTCGCCGTCGAAAACTACGATCCGCATCCGCCGATCCGCGCAGACGTAGCCGTCTGATGTGATGCACGAGGCATGATGCACGAGGCGCGATCGGCAGCAGCCGGGGTCGCGTCAGCCCGCCTCGCCCGTCGCCTCGCGTTCCTTGCCCCTGACCGTCGGGCGCGGGCCCGGACGACGCTCCGATCGCGCCTGCCGGTTTCGCTCGATCCATTGCAGCATCGTCGCGAGCGTGATCGAGCTGAGCGTCGCCTTGGCGATCTCGTCGATCTCGAGCATCACCGATGCCAGCGCCTGCCCGACGGGAGTGCCTTCGCCGAGCTCGCGCCGATCGGCGGCTGCCGGCGCGAAATCCTCGAACAGCAGGATGATGTCCATCAATGTCACGCGACGTGCATTCGCCGCGAAGCGATAGCCGCCCCCGACGCCGCGTACCGACTCGACGTAGCCCGAGCGCGCCAGCTCCGACAGCACCTTCGCCAGGTGATGCGGCGAAACGTCGTACTTCTGCGCGATCTCCGATGCCGAGATGTGCCTCGTCGGATCGAAGGCGAACTCCAGCACGCTGTACAGCGCGAGCAGCGTGTTCTTCTGCAGCCTCATGGCGCGGGGTTCCGGGCGATCGGAAAGAAATCGGTACGCTGCAGGTCGATCTCGAGCGGGATGAACGGGCCGGTCGTCATGCCCAGGCTGCGGAAGAACGACAGGATCAGCGTGTTGTCGCGCGCGAGTATCGTGCGCATCGTGCCGACGCCTTCCTTGAGGAACCAGTCGGCCATTGCGCCGACGAGTTGCGTGCCGAGGCCCCCGAGGCGAAACTGCGGATGCACGTCGATGGCGAATACCCAGCCGCACGGCGGGGAGCCGAACTCCCAGTCGCGCACCTCTCCGATGACGAATCCGGCAACGCGGCCGTCGGCCTCGGCAACCAGGAACCGCCGCCCGGCGCGCTCCGCATCGCCGTAGCGTCGATGGATCGTGCGCCAGTATTCGGCCTTCTCCAGCCCCGTGACGATGGAATCGATCGCGATCACCTGTGCCAGATCGGCGGGACGCACCGAGCGGATGGTGACGGCGGCCGAGCGCGGCGCAGTTGCGACTCCCGACGGCGCTTCAGCGTGCGCGGCAGGCGCGACGCCGTCGCGCGAACGCGAAGCTCGCGCGGGCGCCGCCTTCTTCGCCGCTCGCGTCGTCGATGGCATCGTCGTCCTGGCGCGCCGGGCGGCAGCGGGCTTCGCCGCGAGCGCTTTCGCGCTCGTCACCCTCGCCGTCTTCCTGCGTCCGTTGGCTCTCGCCGGGCCTCGTGCCATGCGCTCCCCAAAAAGTGACGCAGATCAATTCAATACCCGCATCGCAGTACCAGAATACCGCGAAAGTCGGAAGGGCCGAGTCGCGCAGCGCCCTCGAACGAGCGAATCCGGAACGTTGTCACGAACCGGCGACACCGCGGGATCTTCCCGGCGGGCGCCACTCCGCGGTACGGTCGAAGGTTCGACGCGAAGCCGCACCCCAAACGGTTCACAAGCGCGTCCACAACAGGGAGACAGACGAGCATGAAATCGATCGGCAGGACCCGCGCCAGCGCGCGGATCGCGGCAACGGTGTTCGCGGCAGCGCTCACCGCCGCGGGAACGGCGTACGCGCAACAGGAACCCATCCGGATCGGCGCCTTCCTGGCGGTTACCGGCCCGGCCTCGTTCCTCGGCGACCCCGAGCAGAAGACGCTCGACATGTACGTCGAGCGCATCAACTCGCAAGGCGGCGTACTCGGGCGCAAGCTCGAACTGGTCTCCTACGACTCGAGCGGCAGCGCGGAGAAGGCACGCACCTTCGCCAAGCGCCTGATCGAGCAGGACAAGGTAGACGTCATCATCGGCGGCACGAGCACCGGAGAGACGATGGCCGCGGTGCCGCTGGTCGAGGAAGCGAAGATCCCCTTCGTCTCGCTGGCGGGAGCGGTCGTCATCATCGAGCCGGTCAAGAAGTGGGTGTTCAAGACGCCGCACACCGACCGGATGGCCTGCGAGAAGATCTTCACCGACATGAACGAGCGCAAGCTGAGCAAGCTCGCGCTGATCTCCGGTGCCGGCGGCTTCGACAAGTCGCTGCGAGCCGAGTGCCTGAAGGTTGCGCCCAAGTACGGGATCGAGATCGTCGCCGACGAGAGCTACGGCGCTTCCGACACCGACATGACGGCGCAGCTCACGAAGATCAAGGGCACGCCCGGCGTGCAGGCGGTGATGAACTGCGGCTTCGGCCAGGGTCCGGCGATCGTCACGAAGAACTACAAGCAGGTCGGGCTGTCGCTGCCCTTCTACCAGTCGCACGGCGTGGCTTCGAAGGAGTACGTCAAGCTCTCCGGAGACGCAGCCGAAGGCGTGCGGCTGCCCGCCGCCGCGCTGCTGGTTGCCGACATCCTGCCGGACAAGGATCCGCAGAAGCCGGTCGTCACCGCGTACAAGCACGACTACGAAGCCAAGTACAAGTCGGACGTCTCCACCTTCGGCGGGCACGCGTACGACGGCCTGATGATCGTGGTCGAGGCGATGAAACGCGCCGGCAGCACCGACAAGGAGAAGGTGCGCGACGAGATCGAAAAGACCAAGGGCCTGATGGGCACGGGTGGGCTGTTCAACATGTCGGCCACCGATCACATGGGACTGGACCTGACCGCCTTCCGGATGCTGGAAGTGCGCAACGGCAACTGGACCCTCGTCGACAACAACCGCTGATCGACACACCGGGCGGAATGTGCAAATGGGCGGCCAGGCAGTCCAGTTCCTCGCCAGCGGACTGACCGCAGGTTCGATCTACGCGCTCGTTGCGCTCGGCTTCTCGATCATCTTCAACGCCAGCCGCGTCATCAACTTCGCCCAGGGCGAGTTCGTGATGATCGGCGGCATGAGCGCCGTCTCCCTCGTCGCCACCGGCGTTCCGATGCCGGTGGCGATCCTCGGCGCGATCGCCATCTCGGCAATCGTCGGCCTGGCGCTCGAGCGCGTGGCCGTCGGCCGCGCGAAGAACGCCGACGTCGTCACGCTGGTCATCATCACGATCGGCGCGTCGATCTTCCTGCGCGGCGTCGCGCAACTCGTCTGGGACAAGAACATCCACGCACTCGCTCCGTTGTCGGGCGACACGCCGATCGCCTTCCTCGGCGCGACGATCGTGCCGCAGAGCCTCTGGGTGCTGGGCGCCACCATCGCCGTCGTCATCGCACTGTCGTGGTTCTTCCGCCGCACGATGCTCGGCAAGGCGATGCTCGCCACGTCGTACAACCCGCTGGCCGCGCAACTCGTCGGCATCGACATCAAGAAAGTGCTGTTCGCCAGCTTCGGCCTGGCCGCCGGACTGGGCGCGCTCGCCGGCGTGCTGATCGCCCCGATCACCTTCACCTCGTACGAGGTCGGCATCATGCTCGGGCTCAAGGGCTTCGCCGCGGCGATCCTCGGCGGGCTCGCGAGTTTTCCCGGCGCAATCGTCGGCGGACTGCTCCTCGGGCTGCTCGAAAGCCTGGGCGCCGGCTACGTCTCGTCGGCCTACAAGGACGTCATCGCGTTCGTGCTCATCCTCGTCGTTCTCTTCTTCCGCCCCGATGGAATCCTTGGCGCAGTCAAGAGCGAACGGGTCTGAGCCCGTCGCGTCCCCGGCGCGCGGACGCCTCGCGCCGCGGCTGCGCGGCCTCGCCGTGCTCGCGCTGGTCATCGCGCTGCTGCCGTTCGCGCTGGCCAACGCGTACTTCTACGAGATCGCGATTCTCGTCGGCCTGAACGCGATCGTCTGCGTAGGGCTGAACCTGCTGATCGGCTACTCCGGCCAGATCAGCCTCGGGCACGCGGGATTCTTCGGGCTGGGCGCCTACGGCGCGACGCTGCTGGCCGCGAACTGGAGCGTGCCGCCGCTCGCCTCGCTCGTGCTCGCCACGGCGGGCGTGTCGCTGCTCGCCTGGCTCGTCGGACGGCCGATTCTTCGGCTGAAGGGTCACTACCTGGCAATGGCCACGCTCGGGCTGGGCATCATCATCTCGATCGTGCTCGCCAACGAGGACCGGATCACCGGCGGCCCCGACGGCATGCCGGTGCCGGCCTTCTCGGTGCTCGGCTTCGCCGTGCAGGGCGAACGCATGTGGTACTGGGTGGTCGGCGCCTGCCTCGTCGCCACCGTATGGCTGGCGCTGAACCTGATCGACTCGCCGCGCGGGCGCGCGTTGCGCGCACTGCACGGCTCGGAGGTCGCCGCCGAGGTGGTAGGCATCGACAGCGCGGGACAGAAAGTCATGGTGTTCGTGCTCTCGGCGGCCTTCGCTGCGCTCGCCGGCGGGCTGACCGCGTTCTACAGCGGGTTCGTCACGCCGTCGAAGGCGTCGTTCATGCACTCGGTCGAACTCGTCACGATGGTCGTGTTCGGCGGCATGGCGTCCACCTTCGGCGCGGTCGTCGGTGCCGCGGTGCTCACCGTGCTGCCGCAGGCGCTCACCATCGTCAAGGAATACGAGATGGTCGTGCTCGGCGCCGTGATGATGGGCACGATGATCTTCTTTCCGCGCGGCGCGGTGCCCACGATCGCCGCGCGCTTCGGGCGCCGCTCGCAATGAGCACGCTGCGCGTGGAGAACCTGTCGAAGGAGTTCGGCGGCGTGCACGCCGTGCAGAGCCTGTCCTTCGAACTCGCCTCGGGAATGGTCCATTCGATCATCGGCCCGAACGGCGCGGGCAAGACGACGCTGCTGAACCTGCTCACCGGCGTGTACCGCCCGAGCACGGGCCGCGTCGTCTTCGACGGGCGCGACCTCACCGGGTTGCCGGCACACGGCTTCGCCGCGGCCGGAATCGGTCGCACCTTCCAGAACCTGCAGATCTTCGCGAACATGACGGCGCTCGAGAACGTGATGACCGGGCGTCATCTGCGCGAGCGCTGCACGCTGTGGTCGACGATGCTGCGTACGCCGTCGCTCGCGCGCACCGAGCGCGAATCGCGCGAGCAATCGATGCGGCTGCTGCGTTTCGTGGGGCTGGGCGACTACGCCGATGCCGGCGCCGATTCGATGCCCTACGGCGCCCTGAAGCGGCTCGAGATCGCGCGCGCGATCGCCGGCGAACCGCGCTTCCTGCTGCTCGACGAGCCGGCGGCGGGCCTGAATCCCACCGAGTCGATGGAGATCGCCGAGCTCATTCGCCAGCTCGCGCGCGGCGGCACCACCGTGGTGCTCGTCGAACACAACATGAAGCTCGTGATGGGCGTCTCCGACCGCATCGTCGTGCTCGATTACGGACGCAAGCTGTGCGAGGGCACCGCCGACGAAGTGCGCTGCGATCCGCGCGTCATCGAAGCCTATCTCGGCGCCGCCACCGACGAGGTCGCGCATGCTTGAGGTTCGCACCTTGTCGAGCCGATACGGCCGGATCACGGCGCTGCACGACGTCAGCCTGCAGGTCGGCAGCGGCGAGTTGGTGGCACTGGTCGGCGCCAACGGCGCCGGCAAGACGACACTGCTGCGCTCGCTGTCCGGCGTGCAGCCGATCGCCTCGGGCAGCGTGCACTTCGAGGGAGAAGACGTCACGCGCGCCGCACCGCGCAGGCGCGTGGGCATGGGCATCGTCCAGGTGCCCGAAGGTCGCCAGGTGTTCGCGCCGCTGTCGGTCGACGACAACCTGCGGCTGGGCGCCTTCGTTCGTCCGAAGAGCGAGGTCGCCGACGGGCTCGAACGCATCTATTCGCTGTTCCCCATCCTCGCGAAGAAACGCCGCGATGCGGCCGGAACGCTCTCGGGCGGGCAGCAGCAGATGCTCGCGATGGGTCGCGCACTGATGACGCGCCCGAAGCTGCTGCTGCTCGACGAGCCCAGCATGGGCCTCGCCCCGCGCCTGGTCGCGGAGATCTTCGCGACCGTGCGCGCGCTCAAGGATGCGGCGACGACGATCCTGCTCGTCGACCAGAACGCGCGCGCCGCGCTGTCGATCGCCGATCGCGCCTACGTGCTCGAGGTCGGCCGCATCTCGCTCGCCGGCAGCGGCGCCGAACTGCTCGGCAACCCGCGCGTGCAGCAGGCGTATCTCGGGTTGTGAATCCGACCGGCCTCCGAAGGACCACTTTCTTGCAGCAACGGGGGACAACGGAATGAAGGATTCGCTCGCCAAGGGCCTTTCCGTCACTCGCAAGCTGCACGTCGACCGCGAGCGCACGGTCGACTCGATGGGCGAGAAAGCCCGCGTCTATGCCGCGCCGATGCTCGTGCTCGACATCGAACGGATCGCGCAAGAGATGGTGCTCGAGCATCTCGACGAGGGCGAAGACTCGATCGGCACCCGCATCGAGGTCGACCATCTTGCCTCCACGCTGATGGGCATGAACGTGGAACTCACCCTGACGGTTTCCGAGGTCAAGGGCCGAGCGATATCGCTCGAGATCGAAGGGCGCGACAACGTCGAGCCGATCTGCCGCGGCAAGCACAACCGCTTCGTCGTCGGCGTGGACACCACACTGGCAAGGCTGGCCGCGAAGGCACAGAAGGCCGGCCTGGCCTGAACAACGACGCACACCGACTTTCGCCGAACAGGAGACTCCCGATGGCCGTGACGACGACCGTGAATCCCGCAACCCGCAGCGCGAAGGATGCCGGCACGTACCTGCACGGCGAATACGAAACGATGCCGCGCGAGCGCCTGGTCGAGCTGCAGCTCGCGCGGCTGCGCGAAACGCTGCAAAACGCCTACGACAACGTTCCGTTGCATCGGATGCGCCTCGAGGCGGCGGGCGTCGACCCGTCCGGCATCGCGTCGCTCGACGACGTGAGCCGTCTGCCGTTCACCGTGAAGACCGACCTGCGCGACCAGTACCCGTTCGGACTTCTCGCGCGCCCGCTCTCGGAGATCAACCGCGTGCACGCGTCCTCCGGCACCACCGGCAAGGCGACGGTCGTCGCCTACACGGCGGGCGACCTGTCGAACTGGTCCGACCTCGTCGCGCGTTCCTTCGCCGCCGCCGGCGTGCGCAAGGGCGACATCGTGCACAACGCCTACGGCTACGGCCTGTTCACCGGAGGCCTGGGCGCGCACTACGGCGCCGAGCGACTGGGTTGCGCGGTCGTGCCGGTCTCCGGCGGATCCACCGAGCGGCAGGTGCAGTTGCTCGTCGACCTGAAGGCGCGCGTGCTGTGCGCGACGCCGTCGTATGCGCTGGCCATCGCCGAGGTCGCCGAGAAGATGGGCGTCGATCTCTCGAAGGGGGCGCTGCAGGTCGGCATCTTCGGCGCCGAGCCGTGGAGCGACGCGATGCGCCACGAGGTCGAGGCGCGCCTCGGCCTGAAGGCGATCGACATCTACGGGCTGTCCGAGATCATGGGCCCGGGCGTGGCCTGCGAGTGCGAACACCGCAACGGGCTGCACGGCTGGGAGGACCACTTCCTGTTCGAAGTGATCGACCCCGACAGCGGCAAGCCGCTGCCCGAGGGGGAAGCCGGCGAACTCGTGATCACGACGCTCACGAAGCAGGCGTTGCCGATGATCCGCTATCGCACGCGCGACATCACGAAACTCAGCACCGCGCCCTGCGAATGCGGCCGCACGCACGTTCGCATCCTGCGCGTGACCGGGCGCAACGACGACATGCTGATCATCCGCGGCGTGAACGTCTATCCGTCCCAGGTCGAGGCGGTGCTCGTCGGCCTTCCCGACGTCGCGCCGCATTACCAGCTCGTCGTCGAGCGACAGGGCTCGCTCGACAACGTGTCGATCGACGCCGAGGCGCAGCCCGGCGTGCCGGAGAGCGAATACGCGCGCATCGGCAAGCAGATCGGACACCACATCAAGTCGATGATCGGCATTTCCACCGCGGTCTCGGTGAAGAAGCCCGGCGAGATCCCGCGCTCGCAAGGAAAGGCGGTACGCGTTCGCGACCTCCGGCCGAAAGGGTAGGAATCGAGGATACGCGGACGGGCGGGCGCCGGATCGGGCACTCGTCGAAGCTTGAAAAGGAAGTGGCCATGAACACGAACGCAGCCGCCGTTCTCCTCGAAAACGGCCGAGCGGACGACGTCGCGCTGGTGTGTGACGGAAGCACGCGCAGCTACGAACAATTGCGCGACTCGGTCGCCCGCGCCGCCGGCGCCTGGCGAGTCCGCGGCCTGAAGCCCGGCGAGCGGGTCGCGGTGCAGCTGCCCGACGGCTTCGCCTGGGTCGATGCCTTCCTCGGCTGCATCTGGGCGGGCGGCGTCGCGGTCGGCGTGAATCCGCGGCTGTCGGAGGCCGAATGGACGGCGATGCTCGACGCGGCCGGATTCCGCTTCGTGCTGGCCGAATCGCGCGCGCCGACACCCGAGCGATACCGCGAAAGCGTCGTCACGCTGGACGAATGGCTGCTCGAGCACGAACGCAGCACGCCGATCCAGCCGATGCCCTGCGAACCGACGCAACCCGCCGTGTGGGTGCACTCGTCGGGCACGAGCGGAAAGCCGAAAGCGGTCGTGCACGGCCATCGCTTCGCCCGCGAGATCGAGCGCGTCACCGCCGAAGTCGTCGGCGCCGGCGCGAGCGACCGGTTCTTCGCCAGCTCGAAGATGTTCTTCTCCTACCCGCAGACGAACGCGCTGTACGCGGGCCTGAAGCTGGGCGCCTCGATCGTTCTCGACCCGGCGTGGCCCACCGCCGCGGGCGTGGCGCAGACCGTCGCACGCACGCAACCGACCGTGCTGTGCAGCGTACCGTCGCTGTATCGCAACCTGCTCAAGGAAGGGCTCGCCGCGCAACTGGTGCGCGACGGCGTTCGCCGTTTCGTCTCGGCGGGCGAAGCGCTGTCGGTCGACCTGCGCGAAGAATGGCGCCGGCAGACCGGCGCGTCGATCATCAACGGCTACGGTGCCTCCGAAACGCTCGTGCTCGTCATGACCGATCGCGACGACGGGCGCGGCCTGCGCCCGTCGCCCGGCATCGATGCGCGTCCGCTCGCGGGGAACGGCGCCTCGCCCACGCGACTGTCGTTCGACGCTTCGATGATCGCGCTCGGTTACTGGAACCTGCCCGGCGACCAGGCCGAGCATTTCCGTGACGGACGCTTCTGCCCGAGCGATCTTTTCGAGCCGCAGGCGGACGGCTCCTACCGTTTCGCCGGCCGCGAAGGCTCGCTCGTCAAGGTGCACGGCCGCTGGGTCGACCTGATCGCAATCGAGGAAACGCTCGGCCTGGTCAGTCCCGACATCCTCGAGGCCGCAGCCGTGCTGGTGCCCGACGGCGACGGGCTCGACGCCGTCGCGGTGTTCTACGTGCCGAAGGACGACGCGAGCGTGCAGCGCGCGGAAGCGGCGTTGCGCGAGCACACGCAGGCAATGCCGCCGTTCCGGCGTCCGCGATGGTTCCATCCGATCGACGCGCTGCCGCGCACCGCCACCGGCAAGCTGATCCGGCGCAAGCTGCAGGATCTGCACAAGGTGCAGTGAGAGGCCCGTCGACGTGAGGCGCTGGACCGAAGCGGACGGCGTGCACATCGATGTGAGAGGCCTGCCGCCTCCACAGCCGATGGTGCAGATCCTCTCGCTCGTGCGTTCGATCGACGACGATCGTGCGGTCATCGTCCATCACGATCGCGATCCGCAACTGCTCTACCCCGAGCTGGCCGAAATCGGCTGGTCGGCCGTGATCATCGACGGCGAGCCCGGCGAAGTCCGGCTGCGGCTCACGCGCAGCGCATGAAGACCGACGCCGCGCGTCCGAAGCTGGCCGCCGGATTCCTCGCCGGCGCGACGAGCCGACTGTTGCCCGCGTCGATTCCGCTGCGCTACTTCGGCGCCGCCGCGGTCTTCCATCTCGCCGCGTGGCTCGCATTGGCGGCGGGCGCGACGGGCGCCCCGCGCTTCGTCGGCGGTCTCGGCTGGCCGCTCGCGGCGCTGCACCTGGTCACGCTGGGCGTGCTCGCGATGACGGCGATCGGCGCCAGCCTGCAATTGATGCCGGTAGCCACGCGCCAGCCGGTGCATTCCACGCGGCTTCCCGCTGCAATCTGGTGGTTCTACACCGCGGGCGTGGCCGCGACGACGATCGGCATGGGGACGAGCCAGCCGGCCCTGCTCGGCGCCGGCGCGGTTGCCGTGGTGCTCGGCCTTCTCGGCTACGGCGGTCTCACGGCGCGCAACTTCATCGGCGCGCGCGGCATGGCGGGAATCGTCGCGCACGGCTGGATCGCCGTCGCATCGCTCGTCGTCGTGGTGGTCAGCGCGCTCTCGCTGGCGTTCGCCTACCTCGGCTGGCCCGTCCTCGAGCGCCCGGTCGCACTCGCGCTGCACGTGCCGTTCGCGTCGTACGGGTTCATGGGGATGCTCGCGCTGGGGCTCGCGTACGTGCTCGTGCCGATGTTCGCGCTCTCGCCGGCGCCCGACGAGACGCAGGTGCGTGTCTCGGGCGGACTGGCGGCGCTCGCGCTCGCACTCGCCGGGGCCGCCGCGTTCTCCGCGCCCTGGGCGCCGGGGTTGCGCATCGCGGCGCTCGTCGCGGCAGGCGCCGCGGTCACGCTGCATCTGAAGCTGGTACTGCGCGCGCTGCGCACCGGCATGCGCCGCGAATTGGGCCGCTCGTTCCGCCTGATTCGCATCGCCTGGACCCTGCTCGCGGCGAGCCTCGTTCTCGCGTTGGCGATGATCGTCACGCCGGACGCACCGCTGCTTGCAACGCTGTTCGGCATCGTCCTCGTACCCGGCTGGCTCCTCACGCTCGTGCTCGGGATGATGCAGCGCATCGTCCCTTTCCTCGCGTCGATGCACAAGGCGCCGGGTACCAAGCTGCCGCGAACGCCGTCGTCGCTCACCGCCGATCGTCCGCTCGCCGTTCATTACGCGTGCCATCTGGGCGCGCTCGCGCTGCTGGCGCTGGGAGCGATCCTCGACTCCGCGTGGATCGTCCTGGCCGCCTCGCTCGTCGGCGCCGCAGGCGCCATCGCATTCCTCGCATTCTTCGTCATTCTGGTGAAGCGAATGCGCACCCCTCCTGCGCCTCGCGCCGTCGCCCGGCCGACCTCGCCCGTTGCTTGACGCGTATCAATGGCCCCGACCCGGCGCGCGCCTATTCTGGTAGCGCGATGCAGATTTCGGAGCCGTCATGAATTTCCAGGGCCAGGTCGCTCACGCGCTGGACGACGAACACCGCACGAACCTCGATCTGCTCGGCAAGGTCGAGCAGGCATTCGCCCGGGCGCCGCGCAGCGGCGCCAGCGGCAACCCCGATCTCGCGCGCCTCGCCGGACAGTTCGCCCGCCACCTCGAGCAGGACGTCGGACGCCACTTCGACTTCGAGGAGAACGAATTGTTCAGCCGGCTCGCCGACGCCGGCGAAGGCGACATCGCGGAATTGCTCGCCGAGGAACACCAGGCGATCCGCGAAGCGGCCGAAACGCTGCTGCCGCTGGCGCACGCCGCTGCCGCCGGCACGCTCGACGACGCGGGATGGACGCAACTGAAGGTCGGCGTCGCAGAGATGGTCGAGCGCCAGGTCGCGCACATCCAGAAGGAGACGATGGCGCTGCTGCCGGTGCTCGAAGACCTGCTCGACGAGGAAACCGACCGCGAACTCGCCTTCGCTTACGCCACCGCCTGAACCCGCGCACCGGCGCGGCCGCGCCGGCGTGCCTTTCGCTTCTCGCAGTCCCATGGCAGGCAAACCGATGCACGCTTCCTACTCGCTTCGCGCCGACATTCGCCCGCTGACCCCCGGTGACCTCGAAGAGGTCGTCGCCATCGACGCGACCGTCGAGGGTCACTCGCGGCGCCCGTATTTCGAGCGCCGCCTTCAATCGGCTCGGCGTGAACCCGGGCTGCACGCGCAGTTCGCCGCGATCGACGCCAAGGGACTCGCCGGCTACGTACTGGCGCGCGTGCTCGAAGGCGAGTACGGCCGCAGCGAGCCCGACCTGCGCCTCGAGGCCGTCGGCGTGCGCGCCGACGTCCAGGGCCAGGGCATCGGGCGAGACCTCTTCGCGGCGCTCTCGGAATGGGCAAAACGCCACGGCATCGCAAGCCTGCGCACGCAGGCGCGCTGGAACGACCTTCCGATGCTGCGCTGGATGAACGCGATGGGCTTCGAGCGCGCCCCCGAGCTGGTGCTCGACTGTGCGGTCGGCGGCGGAGCCTATGCGCCCGAGCGCGACGATCCGGTGCTGGCCGACGCCGCTGCCGCTCCGCCCGCCGAGGTGAATTTCGGCGGCCAGGCGTCGAACGATTTCGAGCGGCTGGCGCGCGACACCGCCGACGTACGCGCAATGAACGCCGGCGAGTTGCGCGACATCGTGCGCATCGATCGCGCGATCACCGGGCGCAACCGCGAGGAGTACATGGCGCACAAGTTCGGCGAGACGACCGCCGACTCGGCGATCCGCGTCTCGCTCACCGCGCGCATCGACGACGACCTCGTCATCGGGTTCCTGATGGCCCGCGTCGACCTGGGCGACTACGGACGCACCGAGCCGGTCGCCGTCATCGACACGATCGGCGTCGACCCGGCGTATTCGGGGCGCGGCGTGGGCCGCGCGCTGCTGTCGCAACTGTTCGTCAATCTCGGCGCGCTGCGCGTCGAGCAGGTCGAAACCACCGTCGCGCCCGAGGATCTCGGGCTGCTCGGTTTCCTCTACGACACAGGGTTCGTTCCGTCGCAACGCATCGCATTCGTGCGACGCTTCGACTGAGGAACCCGGGCCACGAGCCCTTCGGAGGAAAAGCGCCGATGCCTTCCATGCCCGACGATGACGCCATTCGCGAGGCGCTGCGCCAGGTCGACGACCCCGAGGCGGGGATGAACATCGTCGATCTCGGCCTCGTCTACAACATCGCCGTCGGCGAACAAGCGGTCTTCATCGACATCACGATGACGACGGCAGCCTGTCCGATGGCCGACATGATCATGGACGACGTGCGCCGGGTCGTGCGGGCGATCGTCCCGGAAGGCACCGCGGTGGAAATCGAGCTCGTCTGGGACCCGCCCTGGACGCCCGACAAGATGACCGGCTTCGCCCGCGATCACTTCGGCTGGTCGCCGCGTTGAGGTGACGCATCCCGCCGACGTCGCGGCGTCGCGCGCGGGCCTGCCGCCCGCGTGGCGCGTGCCGCTGCTGATGCTCGGCTTCATCGGCCTGCTGTTCGGCACGGGTGCGGGTCTCGTTCGCCTGGGCTGGCCGATGCCGGACGCCGTAGCGGGCGTTGCGGCACTGCACGGCCCGCTGATGATCGGCGGCTTCTTCGGCGTCGTCATCGCGCTGGAGCGCGCCGTCGCCATCGGTCGCTACTGGGCCTATACCGGCCCGCTGCTCGCCGGCGCCGGCGCACTGCTCACCGCGCTGGGCGGCACCGTCGTGCCGGCAATGCCGTGGGCGGCCCTGCTCTTCCTGGGCGGAGGGCTCGTCTTCCTTGCCGCCTCGCTCGACGTACTGCGCCGCCAGCGGGCGCTCTTCACGCTGACGCTTGCGCTGGGCGCCGCCTGCTGGCCGGCAGGAACCATCCTGTGGCTCGCCGGCCAGCCGATCGCCGCCGCGGTGCCGTGGTGGCTCGCCTTCCTCGTGCTCACGATCGCCGGCGAGCGGCTCGAACTGTCGCGCTTCCTGCCGCCGTCGCCCGGGGCGAAGGCGGCTTTCGGCGCGATCCTCGTCGCCGCCATCGTCGGGCTCGCCGGCTCGGGCTGGCCGTCGGGCGCCATGCTGTTCGCCGCCGCGCTGCTCACCCTGTCGGGGTGGCTGCTGCGCCAGGACATCGCGCGCCGCACCGTGCGCAGCCGCGGGCTCACGCGTTTCATCGCCGTATGCCTGCTCGCCGGTTACGCGTGGCTCGCCATCGGCTCGCTCGTCGCGCTGCTTGCCGGTGGGTTCGTACCCGGTGCGAGCAGCTACGACGCCGCGCTACATGCACTGACGCTCGGCTTCGTCTTCTCGATGGTGTTCGGCCACGCGGCGATCATCCTGCCGGCGGTGCTGCGCGTCACGCTTCCGTACCACACGTCGTTCTACCTGCCGCTCGTGCTGCTGCACGCGTCGCTGGCCATTCGGCTGATCGGCGATGCCGGTGCCGGCTACGGCTGGACGAAGGCGGGCGGCCTGCTCAATGCGGTCGCTCTCGCCGTGTTCATCGCCACGATGCTCGGCGCGGTCGTGCGTGGACGGCGCGCTCGCGCGCACGCGTCGCCCGGCCCTGCGCGCGCCTGAGCGCGGCGCGCGAACCGATGGCCACGGCCACCGAGTATCTGCGCTTCGTCGTCACGCTGGTCGCCGTCGTCGACCCGTTCCTCGCGGTGCCGTTCTTCATCGCGTTCACGGCGTCGATGCGCGAGCCGGCGCGCAGGACGCTGGCGCGCGCCGTCGCGATCACGGTCTTTCTGGTGCTGGTGTTGGCTGCATTCATCGGCCAGGCGCTGCTCGCGCTGATTGGCGCGAGCCTGCCGTCGTTCCGGGTCGGCGGCGGCCTGGTGCTGTTGCTGATGGCGCTGGCGATGCTCAACGCGCAGGTCGGCGCGGTGCGGCACACGGCGGCCGAAACGGAGGAACTCGAATCGGGCGACGTCAGCGGAGTGGTGCCCCTGGCGGTGCCTTTGCTGGCCGGACCGGGGGCCATCAGCACGACGATCATCGCCGCCGAGAGCGGCGGCATCGTTCACCGTCTGGCGATCGTCGCCGGCATCATGATCGTGGCGGCGCTCGCGTGGCTCGTGTTGTCGCGCGCGCAACGGATCGCCGCACGCATGAGCCTCACCGCGATGAACGTCGCGACGCGCATCCTCGGCCTGTTGCTGGCAGCAATGGCCGTACAGACGATGGCGGAGGGGTTGAGGGAACTGTTTCCCGGATTGCAGTGAAGGGGGAAGGGTGAAGGGCAACAGCCCCGACTACAAGAGTCGAGTCATTTGTGCCCTTCACCCTTCACCTTTTCTCACCCGTGCAAAGCCTCGTACTTCGCCTGCAGCTCCTCGGGCGTCTCGCGGAAGTCGGGGTGCGGGATGATGCAGTCGGCCGGGCAGACCAGCATGCATTGCGGCTCGTCCTCGGCGCCGACGCACTCGGTGCAGCGCGCCGGGTCGATCACGTAGATGCTTTCGCCCGCGCTGATCGCTTCGTTCGGGCAAACCGGGCGACACGCGTCGCATGAGGTGCAGTTGTCGTCGATCATCAATGCCATTTCGATTCTCCTGATGCTCCGTATGCAGAATCGTTGATTGTGCGAATGCCGCGGCCGCTCAGGCCGCCTCGAGTTCGCGCAGCTTGCCGTGGCGGAACGCTCCCCACAAGGCCGCCCCGATCGCACCCGCGTAGATCGAATCGGGGTGGTTCACCACTTCCACGTTGACCTTCTCGTTGGCCATCTCTTCCTGGATCGCCGCGAGCAGCCCCGTGTCGAGCGCCAGGCCTCCGGTCAGCAGCGCGGTGCCGTACTTCACGCCGGTGACCTTCAGCAGCTTGACGATGCGCGAGGCCATCGACAGATGGATGCCCTTGAGGATGTCGGAAGTGGCGATGCCGCGCGAGACCATGTTGATGACGTCGGTCTCCGCGAGCACGGCGCAGATCGAACTGACCTTTTCCGGATCCTTCGACGACTGCGACAGCCCGCCGATTTCCTCGACGGCCACGCCGAGGTAGCGCGCGATGTTCTCGAGGAACTGCCCCGAGCCCGACGCGCACTGGCTCGTCATCTTGTAGGCAAGCACCTTGCCGCGCACGTCTACGTTGATCGCGCGACCGTTCAGCGCGCCGATGTCGACGATGGCGGTGGCGCCCGGATGCAGGAAGACGCCTCCGCGCGCATGCGTGGTCATCGAGTAGAAGTGCCCGGTGGCGAACTTGACGTTCTCGCCTTCGCCGGTGGTGGCGATGTAGTCGATGTCCTCGGGGGAAAGTCCCGCGTCGGCGATCACGCCGTCGTTTCCTTCCTGCGCGAGCGTCAACGGGTCGCGGCGGCGGATGCGCTCGCTGCGCTTGGCCAGCCACTCGAGCTTGTCACCCTCGACGCGGAACAGGACGGTCTTGACCGCGCCCGAGCCGATGTCGATTCCGATCGTGTAGGTCATATCGTTGCCTCTCGTTGCGACGGGTTCAGGCGCGTTTCTCGGCGGTCTTGCCTTCCTGCACGACGGCGCGGTAGGCAAACGTGGCGCCGCCGAGCGCTCCGGTGTAGATCGAGTCGGGGTCGATATTCAGCGTGAGCTTGCCGTAATTCTCCTCGACCAGCTCCTTGAGAGCCTTGACCGCGGCGACGTTGTTGGCCACGCCGCCGGTGAAGGTGAATTCGTCGCGGATGCCGCCCGAGCGAGCCAGGATCGACATCGCTCGCAGGATGATCGCGCGGTGCAGGCCCGCCATGATGTCCTCGCGCTTGTCGCCCAGCGACAGGCGGTCGCGCAGCTCGGCGCCGGCAAACACCGTGCACGTCGAGTTGATGCGGATCTGCTTCGTGGACTTCATCGCCATCGGACCCAGTTCGTGCAGGCCCATGTTCATCTCGTCGGCAATGTATCCGAGGTAGCGTCCGCAACCGGCCGCGCAGCGGTCGTTCATCTGGAAGCTCTCGACGATGCCCGCCGGATCGACCTGGATCGCCTTCGTATCCTGGCCGCCGATGTCCAGCACGGTGGCCGTGTTCGGATACATGACATGGGCGCCGAGTCCGTGGCACAGGATCTCCGAGCGCACGTGCTCCTTGGAGAAAGGCAACCGCGCCCGGCCGTAGCCGGTGCCGACGACGTAGGTTTCCTCCATCTCGGTATCGAGGATGCCCTTGATCGGCGCCTCGACCTGCGTGCGTCGTGCGCTGGTCTCCGGCAGCGCGGCGAAGGTGCGCTCCAGTGCCGACAGCAGGTGACGACGGATCGAGTCGCTGTAGACGCGGTTCTCGACCTCGATGATCGAACGGTCGAAGATGTTGAGCAGGTAGTCGTAGCGTGTTCCGGCCTCCTTGGACACCACTTCGCCGGTGGCCAGGTACTGGCTGCCGGCGATGTCCCGGAAGAAATCCGACTTGCGCTTTGCGCCCTCGGCGAAGAGCGCAGGCGCCTCGATCTTGATGCGCTCGAAGGTCTCGCGCAGCGCCTCGCCGACCGCCTTCGTGTCGTCGCCGAACTTCGCCGTCTCGAGGCTGCGACCGCAGGTTTCCTCGAGGTCGTCGAGCTGCTCGAGGTACTGCTCGGCACGGAAGTCGCGCTCGAGCTGCCCCAGGAACGTGTCGAGCGAGCCGTTCAGCGCGCCACTCCTGCCCAGCTCGTCGCGGAACAGGTGGAAGCGGCTGTTGACCAGCGCCTCCTGCTTGGCGACTTCGGCCGCCGTGTCGTAGTTCGAGCGCGAGTTGGTGATGCCGCGCCCGAGGATGTTCTGGTTCTCGTCGATGACCACCGCCTTCGTGGTCGTCGAGCCCAGGTCGATGCCGATGAAGCAACGCATGTTGACTTTCCTCTGTCTCAGGCGGCGAGCGCGGTGCGCTTCTGCTTGACCATCTGGAAGTAGCTCTCGAGCCGGTTCTTCACGTTCGCCGCCGAGAAGTAGCGCGGGTCGACGAGATCGGTCTCGATGAACGCTGCCGGCTTGCCGGTGCGCTTTTCCACTTCGCGAAGAATGAGCAGCTGACCCGCCGAGAAGCTGTTGCAGCTCTTGATCGAATTGATCAGCAGGCCGTCGGCTTCGTACTGCTCCATGTACCGGCAGATCATGTCGACGCGCGACGGCAGGTTCAGGTTCGTGTAGCAGCCAAGGCAGTATTCGGCCAGCGACTCGAGCGGCTTGTCCGGGTTGTGGCGGAAACCGAAGTCGTACAGCCCGCCGACCTTCGCATAGGTGGAGGCGACGACCACCGCGCCTTCCTCGTAGAACATCTTCCAGAAGTCGCGGAAGCTGGTCCAGTTCGGCGGACCCTCGACGATGAGCCGGTACTTCTCTTCCATCATCTCGCCGTCGGGCGTGATCGGGCCCTTGCCTTCGCGCACGCGCTGCTCGATTTCCTCGCGCAGCATCCGGTAGAACTTCGTGCCGTCCTTCGATCCGCGAAACGCGGTGAAGATCGGGCCGATGTAGTAGACGGCGCCGAAGTATCCGTCGATCGGCGAAGGCCGGTTCTTCGCCGACTGCAGCACGGCGACCAGGTCTTCCTCGGCCTTCGCCGACTCCTTCATGTACTCGCGCAGCCGGTCGATGTCGAACTTCACGCCCGACACGCGCTCGAGGGTCGGGATCACCGACTCCTTGAGCTGGCGAACGACGTAATCGCGCATGTTCGGCTCGATACGGCCTTCGCCCTGGTACGGCACGTGCAGCATCGTGGTCTCGCAGCCGTACTTGTGACGGATCAGCTCGAACCACTTCATGAAGGTGAAGCAGCCCGTGTACGACAGCAGCAGCACGTCGGGCGTGGGCAGCGGATCGCCGGTGGGCCCGATCTCGCCGCCGGCCATCATGCCGAGATCCGACTTGACGTAGGTGCAGACGTCTTCCGAGTGCCCCTCGCGCTCCGCGTCCATGATGAACTTGCCCGACTTCTTGCGCATTCCGTTCTGCAGCGCATTCGTCTCGGGCAGGCTGCGCGCGAAGTCGAAGCACATCAGCAGCTCGTTCAGGTTCCCCGGAACGAAGGTGGCTGCCACCTTGCGGCCCTGCTGGTGCGCCGTGGCGAGGTCCATGTAGTTCGCGTTGATGAGCTCCTTCTGGAGCCACATCGCGTCTTCCTTCTGGACGTTCTGCGGCTTCTTCGCCGCGACAGCGGGTTTGGCGGCGGTGTTCATGCGGCGCTCCACAGTTTGATCGAGTCGGCGAAAGTGCCGGCCTGCTCGCGGATCGGAGCCATCTGGCCGGTGTTCTCGGCGTACTTGAACGCCGTGTACGGAACCTTGTGCTTCGCGAGTACGTCCTGCAGCATCGGCCGCTCGAGCAGTGCCGGGTCGCAGAACGACGGCGCTGCGAAGACGACGCCTTCGGCGCTTCCCTTCTGCACCTGCTTCAACAGATACTGGCCCTTGTCCTCGCGCTTCGCGTCGTATTTCGCGGCAGTGGACGCCGAGCGGTGCAGGAAGGCCTTCGACAGCTCCTCGAGCGGCTTGCCTACCGTGGGAACGTCGTCGAGCAGCCAGCGGGTGACGAGCATGAAGTCGTCGTCGACGATGTAGCAGCCGGCCATCTCGATCGACTTGATCAGGTTCAGCGGCGGCTGCTCGCAGAACGACCCGTTGATCACGATGCGCGCGTTGTCGCGCTTCGGCCGCGCAACCGCGTCGGTGGCCGCGAGATAGTCGCGCACGAGTTGCGTGTGCTCCTCGGGCGGAAGCACCATGCCGGCGCGCAGGATCAGGTACACCTCGGAGGTGGGCGCCTGCCACGGCTTGGCCGCGCGATAGGCGTAGAGGTCGGCGATCGCGCGACGATTCTCGTTGTAGACGGCGATCGACGCATCGAGCTCGGCATCGGTGATCGGCTTGCCGCGCAGCTTGCCCAGGTCGTTGCGCAGCACCTCGAGCTCGGCCACGTAGAAACGCCCGCCGACCTCGTCCTCGTAGTTCTGCGGGACGTCGAAGTAGCGGACGTACTTGTCCTTGAACATCAGCTGCCACATGCCCGACAGGTTGCGGATCACGTCGCAGATCGACGGAAACAGCATTCCGTCGAGGCAGTCGAGCCGCCCGGTGAGCCCGAGCTCGATCGTCGAGCGCGGAATCCGGCAGATGTAGCTCTGGTAGTAGGCGTCGCCCTGGATCACCTCGAGACCGTCGCCGCCGCCGAGGATGCCCACCGGCAGCATGCCCGCCGCGTGGATCAGTTCGCGCGGCACGTAGATCGGCATGTAGCCGATCGCCTTGCGGCCCGGCACGGCCGCTTTCCATTGCTTGACGGCATTGAAATCGAGGTCCTCGAACAGCGTCTGGCAACGCTCGACGATCGCCTGTACAGGATTTGCGGTTGTCATCAGTGGTGCTCCCATGCGGGCTTGCGTTTGCCGAGAAAAGCGGCCAACCCCTCGTTGGCGTCGCGCGTCTGCATCAGTTTTTCGAGGTAGAGCGCTTCGACCTCGGCCAGGCGCATGCGCACCTGGCGGATCATCGGCGCGCGGGCCGCGGCGAGCGCGAGCGCGAGACTCGAAGCGCTCTTGTCGGCCAGGTGCGCATCGAAGTACGCGAGCGCGCTGGCCACCGGATCGTCGGCCACCTGCAGCACCAGCCCGATCGCCTTCGCCTCGTCGGCGTCGATCGAGCGGCCGCTCAGCAACAGGTCTTCGGCGGTCGGCCGGTTCACGCGATACGGCAACAGCACGGAGGCCGCCGGCGCAAAGACGCCGAGCTTCATCTCTGGCTGGCCGAACTGGGCGTCGCGCGCAGCGAAGATCGGGCCGCCCGCCATCGCCACCTCGAGCCCGCCACCCAGGCACTGGCCGCGCACCGCGACGAGAATCGGCGCAGGGTACTCGACCATTGCGACGACCAGCGCATGCAGCGTCGAGAGCATCTGCGCGCAGCGTTCGCGCACGTGCTCCTCGACGCTCGCGCCGAAGCTGAAGTGCGGCCCGTCCGCGTCGAGCAGCACGCCGCGCAATCCGCGGCGGCTGCGGTGCGCAGACAGCGCCGACGACAAGGCGACGAGCATCTGCGCGTCGACGATGTTCGCCTTCGGGCGAGCCAGCGTCAGGCGAAGCAGCGCGCCGTCGCGCTCGAGCGTGACGCGCAAAGGGGATTCAGCCGAAGCCTGGCCCATCGCCTCAGCCCTTGCTCTTGGCCTTCGGCTGGATCGAGTCGTGCAGCGGACCGACCCAGCTCTCGCCTGCCGCGAGTTTCTGGCGCAGCAGGAGGAAGTCGACCTCGCGGTCTTCCTTCGTACCCTCGTTGAACGCGGTGAACCCGGCTCGCGCCTCGGTCATCATGTTCAGCGCCAGCCACGCACGCGAGTTCTCCTTGTTCTTGTTCCAGATCTCGAGCTTGGGCTTGCGCAACTCCTCGATGGTCTTCGTGGTGCAGTCGGGGAACGTGAGCAGCATCTTCGCGCACAGTTCCTCGATCTTCGCATCGAGCAGCGACAGGTCGACCGTGCCGCGCGCCACCAGTGCCTTGGCTTCCTTGGCCGCGGCGCCGGTCTTCGACTCGCCGTAGGCATTGCGTCCGTACTCGTCGAAGAGCTTCTGCGTTTCGACCATCGGGTTGGCGACGAACTGGCCGTCGACCTTCAACGCGGGGACGACGTCGGTGAGGATGCCCATCTGGTATGCCTTGTGCGCCGAGAACGGCTCGCACAGCACGCACGCGGCCATCGCGCGCTCGGCGCCGACCATCACGGGCAGGAAGTCGGTTGCGCCGCCGATGGGCGCCGAGCCGTGCTTCGGCCCGGCCTGTCCGAAGCGGGCAAGGTCCTGCGCGACGGAGAAATCGCAGGCCATGCCGATTTCCTGGCCGCCGCCGATGCGCATGCCGTTGACGCGACAGATCACCGGCTTGTCGCAGGCGAGGATCGCCGACACCATGTCGTTGAACAGGCGCATGTACTGCCGGTACTCCTGCGGGTGCCCCGCGTAGTACTCGGCGTATTCCTTCGTGTTGCCGCCGGTGCAGAAGGCCTTGTCGCCGGCGCCGGTGAAGACGACGCAATTGACGTCGCGGGCATTGGATGCCGTACGGAACGCCAGGATCACGCCCTTGACCATGTCGGTCGTGTACGAGTTGTACTGCGACGGGTTGTCCAGCGTGATCCACGCGTTGTACAACCCCGGCACGGTCTTGCCGTCGGGCGTCTTCGCGGGGCGCTTTTCGTAGCGCACGCCCGGCTTGCTGATGTCGTCGACAAGGTCGTGGTTCTTGAACTCGCGCATCTGCGCCTCGGCGAAAGCGTTCATCGTCGGGATACTCCTGGGTTCACGCGGCGGGCACGAGCACCGCGCGCTTGCGGATCTCGCGGTGGTGGACCGCGTCGAACACGCGGTTGATGTCGTCGAGGGGATGTGTCTCGACGAAGGGCTTGATCGCGACCTTGCCGTCGAGGACGAGGTCGAGCGCCCCGGCGTACAACTCGGGCGGGCAGCCCCAGTTGCCGATCGCGCGCGCATCGAAGGCCATCAGGTTCGACAGGCGCACTTCGACCTTGTCCATCGTGAAGCCGACGACGGACAGCGTCGCGCCATGCACGAGCAGTCCCCACGCGGTGAGCTGGCCGGGCGCGGTGCCCGAGCATTCGAAGATGAACCACTCCGTGGAAGGCAGCCCGTTGCCTTTCGCGAAGTCGACGATCGCGGCCTTGATCGCTTTCGCGTCGAGCCGTCGGCTGTTCAGCGTCAGCGAGGCGCCGCCGGCGGCGATCGCCTCGAGCTTGGCATCGTCGACATCGATGGCGACCACCTTCGCGCCGAAGGCGGCGGCGATCTGCACGCAATAACCGCCCACGCCGCCTGCGCCGATGACGACGGCGAGGCTGCCCGGCTTCACGCCCGCGCGGCGCACCGCCTGGTACGGCGTGGTGAGCGCGTCGGCGACGATCGAGACTTCGGCGAGCGTCAGTCCGGCTTTCTGCAGGCGCGTCTCGTCGACGTCACACAGGCCGCGAGCCGGGACGACGATGTGCGAGGCGAAGCCGCCCTGGATGTCGTTGCCCGGCATCTTCTGCTTGCGGCAGATCGTTCCCAGGCCGCGCTTGCACAGGTCGCACTCGCCGCAGGGCAGCACGGCGGGAACGATCACCGACTTGCCCAGCCAGCTCTCGGCGCCCTTGCCCGCCTCGACGACGCGTCCGCTGATCTCGTGTCCGAGCGCCAGCGGAAGCGCGTGGTTCGTGCGAACCCCGTCGTAGAAATAGCCGAGGTCGGTGTGGCAGACGCCGCAACCGGCGATCGCGATCACCACCTCCCCGTCGCCGGCGTGCGCGACGAAATTCTCGCGCTCGAGCGGCGTGTTCGGAGCGGTCATGATCCAGCGGCGCGCTTCGATGCTCATCGGAATCGGGTCCTTCGATGTGCGGGGAAAACCGTTCGTCGCTCGCCCGGCCGGAGTGCTCGCCGATCGAATTGACGCAGGCTTTCGCCGTTGTGTATCCTGATAATTCGGTATTGCGGTACCGAATTGCGGTTATATGCCGATCATCGTGGAACAAAGCGCTTCGGCAAGCCTTGATACAAATCAACGGCCATCCGGAGCGGCAGTCGCAAAGTGCAACCCGTGCACGGCGTCGCGCGACGATGGAGCGGCGAAAGATCCTCGCAACGAAACAGGCATCACAGGCATGAACACCACATCGGGCGGCGCGCGCCGCAGCATTTCGATCGCGTTGGCTGGCAGCGGAGGCAGCGGCGTGATGACCGCGGGAACGCTGCTTCTCGACGCTGCCGCGAAGGCGGGTCTGTACGGGCTGATGGTGCGCACGAGCGGCCCGCAGATTCGCGGCGGCGAAGCCGCCGCGCTCATCCGGCTGGCGTCGACGCCCACCGACTCGCTCGACGACGGCTTCGACCTGCTGCTGGCGATCGACTGGCAGAACATCCATCGCTTCGCCGACGAGATCCCGATGCGCGCCGGCGCGATGGTGGTCGGCGACGCCGACGAGGGCGAAGCGCCCGAAGTGTTCCTCCGCAACGGTACGCGCGCCGAGTCGGTGCCGCTGAAGAAGATGTCGAAAGCCATCGCCGGAAGCTGGACGAACATGGTGGCGCTCGGCGTGGCCGGCGCGATCGTTTCGATTCCGCTGGCGGCGCTCGAGGCGGCGTTGAGCGGTACGTGGAAGCGCGGCCCGGCAGCGCTCGAAGCGAACCTGCAGGCGCTGCGCGAAGGCTTCGAGAAAGGCACGCAGATCGGCGCGCTGCCCATGCTCGACATCCCGCCCGCCAACGGCAAGCGCTGGATGCTCAGCGGCAACGAAGCCGCGGGCTTCGGCGCATTGCGCGGCGGCGTCCGCTTCGTCGCTGCCTATCCGATCACGCCCGCCACCGAAATGCTCGAGTGGATGTCGCCCGCGCTGACGAAGGTCGGCGGCACGCTCGTGCAGGCCGAGGACGAACTCGCATCGGTCAACATGATCATCGGGTCGTCCTACGGCGGCGTTCCGTCGCTCACCGCCACCTCGGGGCCGGGCCTCGCGCTGATGACCGAAGCCATCGGCCTGGCGATCACCGCGGAGGTTCCCATCGTCGTCGTCGACGTCATGCGCGGAGGACCGTCCACCGGCATTCCCGCCAAGAGCGAGCAGAGCGATCTCTCCTACGCAGTGAACGGACTGCACGGCGACGCGCCGCGCGTGGTCGTCGCGCCCACGTCGATCTCCGACTGCCTGGCCACGACACAGTGGGCCGTGCACCTGGCCGAGAAGCTGCAGACAGCGGCGATCGTTCTGTCCGACCAGTTCATGGGCCAGTCGCGCGCGATCATCGACGAACCCGCCAACACCGGGGTCGTCGCCGAACGGCTCGTCGCGGAGGCGAATGCGCCCGACTTCAAGCGCTATCGCAACACGGAATCCGGCATCTCGCCGATGTCGATCCCGGGCACGCCCGGCGTCGTCTACACGGCCGACGGACTCGAGCACACCGAGACGGGAATTCCGAGCAGCCAGAGTGCCGACCACAAGCTGCAACTCGACAAGCGCGAGCGCAAGCTGCTTCGCCACGATTACGGCTCGGCATGGGCCGACGTCGAGGGCGAAGGCGAGCTGGCGATCATCACTTTCGGATCCGTCACCGGCGTCGTGCGCGAAGCGCTGGTACGCGCCGCCGAGCGCGGCGTGCGGGCGAAGCTGATCGCGTTGCGCCTGTTGGCGCCGGCACTGCCCGAGCGGCTCGAACGCGCACTCGAAGGCGTCTCGCGCGTGCTCGTCGTCGAGCAGAACCACTCGGCGCAGTTGCTGCGCTACCTGCGCTCGGTCTACGACCTGCCGGGCCGACCCGCCAGCTTCCACCGCCCCGGACCGCTGCCGCTGCGTCCGGGCGAACTCGCCGACGCGATCGTCGAATGGAGAAATCAATGAACGATGTTGCCGCACCCGTGGAATCGGGCAAGAAGCCGCTGACGGCGGCCAGCTACAAATCCGCCTACAAGCCGGTCTGGTGCCCGGGTTGCGGCGACTACTCGGTGCTGGGAGCGGTCACCAAGGCGCTGGCGATCGTCGGCACGCCGCCGGAACAGGTGGCGGTAGTCTCCGGCATCGGCTGCTCGTCGCGCATCCCCGCATACACGTCGTGCTACGGCTTTCACGGCGTGCACGGCCGGGCGCTCGCCGCCGCCACGGGCCTGAAGGTCGCCCGTCCCGACCTCACGGTGCTGGCCGCCGGCGGCGACGGCGACGGCTTCTCGATCGGCGGCAACCACTTCATGCACGCCTGCCGGCGCAACGTCGACCTCACGTACATCGTGATGGAGAACCAGGTGTACGGCATGACGAAAGGCCAGCCGTCGCCGACGACCGAGCCCGACTGGGACTCCAAGCTGCAACCCGGCGGCACCGGAATGCGCGTGTTCCACCCGCTCGTCATCGCGCTGGCCTCGGGAGCCAGCTTCGTTGCGCGCGCCTTCTCCGGCGACCCGAACGGAACGGCCGACATCATCGCGCAGGCCATCCGCCACCCCGGCTTCTCGTTCATCGAAATCCTCAGCCCCTGCGTGACGTTTCGGCCCGAGCAACGCGACTGGAAGAACGTCGCGCGGCCCTCGCCGGTCGGCCCGACCGATGACGCGGCACGCGCCGCGCGCCGCCTGATGACCGACGACGGTTTCAACATCGGCGTGCTCTACGCCGGCAGCCGCAAAGCGCATCCGGTCGGCGGCAAGCCGGCCACGAAGTCGGTGGAAGAGCTCACCGCGGAGTTCGCCCTATGAATCCCGATCGAGTCCCGGGAACCCTTCACGACTTCATGCGCCAGGCGCTGCAGATGGAACTCGATGCGGCCTCGCGCTACGCCGAGTTCGCCGACGCGATGGAGACGCACAACAACCGCGAAGTCGCGGCGCTCTTTCGCAAGATGGCCGAAATCGAAGGCAAGCACGCCGATCAGATCATGTCGGAGATGGGCTGGAGCGAGATGCCCGGACCCATTACCGCGCGGCCGTCCTGGGAAGGCTACGAGTCCCCCGAAACGGCGCCCATCGACGAAGTGCACTACCTGATGCAGCCTTTCCATGCATTGACGCTCGCTCTGGAGAGCGAGGAGCGCGCGGAGCGCTTCTTCGGCCAGATCGCCAGGGCGGCGACCACCGAACCGGTGCGCAAGGCCGCGCTGGGGCTGCAGGAAGAGGAGCGCGAGCACGTCGAACTGATTCGCGCGTGGCTCGCGAAGACGCCGAAGCCCGACCGCAACTGGGCCGACGATCCAGACCCCCCGCGCTACACCGACTGAACGCGCGAACGAACGTGCCGCGCTCGAGAAGATCCAGGAGATCCCGCCCATGAGAACTTTGCTGCCCGAAGGCTGGGCCGCCCCGATCGGCTACGCCAACGGCATCGAGGTCGACGCCGGACGCATCGTGTTCGTCGCCGGACAAGTCGGCTGGAACGCGCAACAGGTGTTCGAATCGGAGGACATCGCGCCGCAGTTCGACCAGGCGTTGCGCAACATCGTCGCCGTACTCGCCGAAGCGGGCGCCGAGCCGCACCACATCTGCCGGATGACGGCCTATTGCTGCGACAAGCCGGCATACATGGCGGCGCGGCGCGAGCTCGGGAAGATCTGGCGCAAGCACATCGGCGCGCACTATCCGGCGATGAGCATGATCTTCGTGTCCGACCTGCTCGACAACCCGGGGAAGATCGAGCTGGAGGCGACGGCGGTCGTTCCGCGCTGAGCCGTCACGCACGCAGCGAGGCGCGGCACGAAAGTCGCGCCGGGCTTCGTGGCCGCCGGTGCGTCGGCCGCTACAATCGGCCGATGCCACCGCCCCCCGCACAGCCCTCCCCCGCCTCCGCTGCGTCCGCCCGGGCGCAGGTGGCGCGTCCGCGCGTCACGCTCGTCGTTGCACGTTCCCGCAATGGCGTGATCGGCGCCGACGGCGGCCTGCCGTGGCACCTGCCCGAAGACCTGAAGCACTTCCGCTCGCTCACGACGGGGCACGCGATCGTGATGGGACGTCGCACCTGGGAGTCGATCGGCCGAGCGCTGCCCGGGCGGCGCTCGATCGTCGTCACCCGCGGCGCGCAGCGTCGTTTCGAAGGCGCCGAAGCGGCAGCCTCGCTCGACGAGGCGCTGGCGATCGCGGCGCGACCGAACGCCGACGCCTCGATCGCCACCGACGAGGTATTCGTCATCGGCGGCGCGCAACTCTTCGCTGCCGCATTGCCGCTCGCCGGGCGCGCCGTCGTCACCGAGATCGATCGCGATTGCGACGGCGACACGCATTTCGACGCGCTCGATTCGCGATCGTGGAACGTCGTCCAGCGCAGCGAGCATCGCGCGGGCGACGGAACCCGCTTTGCAATCGTCGATTATCGGCGCGCCGGCGATCGCGCTTCGCTCGCGACGGCCGACGCTTGAAAGCGCCGCACGGCGAGCGCCCGTTGCGGGCGCTTGCGTATCTCACCGCCGCGCAGGTCTGCTTCGTCCTGCTCGACGCCACCGGCAAGCGGCTCGCCACCGAGATCGGCATTCCGCTCGTCTCGCTGGTTCGCCACTTCGGACACGCGCTGCTGATGTTCGTCTTTCTCGCGCCGACGCTGGGCGTGGCACTGTGGCGAACGAAACGTCCGGGTACGCAGTTGCTGCGCGGCCTGTCGCTCGCCGGCTTCACGCTGTTCTTCTTCACCGCGCTCGGGCGCCTGCCGCAGGCCGACGCCACCGCGATCAACTTCATCGCGCCCTTCGCCGTGATGCTGCTGGCCGGACCGCTGCTCGGGGAACGCGTCGGCTGGCCGCGCTGGGCCGGCGCCGCGCTCGGCTTCCTCGGCATGCTGCTCGTCGTTCGGCCCGACGCGAACCTCGATCCGATCGGCGTCGTCTTCGTACTGCTGACGGTGATCTGCAACGTCGCTTTCCAGTTGCTCACGCGCAGCCTGGCGATCACCGAGAACTCGCTGGCGACGATCTTTCTCAGCTCCCTGGTCGGGATCGCCGTCTCGACGGCGGTGCTGCCGCTGCAGGGCAGTTGGGGCGGCTGGCCCGAGTCGCTCGACGCACGGCAGATGGCGCTGCTCGCCTCGCTGGGAGCCACCGGCATGGTGAGCCAGTGGTTCTGGATTCGCGCCTACTACTGGTCGAGCGCATCGTTCATCGCGCCGCTCGTCTTCCTGCAGATCTTCTGGGCGACGCTGGCCGGCTGGGGCTTCTTCGGTCAGCTGCCGAGCACGTTGAGCTTCGTGGGAATGGCCGCGATCGGCGCGAGCGGCGCAGCAGCGATGCTGCTCGATCGACGCGTGCGCGCGTCGACGGCGGCCGTGGCCAAGGCACTCCAGACCGGCGATGGGGCCGGGCGGCGCCCGGTCACGCCGACACGAGAAGAGCGAGCGCCCAGTACACCCCAATCGCCAGCTGGACGGCGAAAAAAGTGAAGCGCACGGTGACCGCCGTACGGGACAGACAGCGAAGTCAGGTGGACGAGGGACTGGAGCACGCGCGCCGCCAGGAACGGATAAGCGAGGGGATCCGTGACCGACACTCGATCGGTGACGATGGCGATGACGAGCAGGCCGCCGAAGATCGGAATGCCCTCGATGCAGTTCGCGTGCGCCCTTGCCAGCCTTTGCATGAACGGCGAGAGATTGGCGTTGTCGGGCGTGAAGCCGTTTGCGGGAACCTTTCCACGCAACACGAGGTTCGTGCGGACGATCTCCATCAGCACGATCAGCAGCAGCGCCCACGCAACGAAACCGGTCAATGCAAAGGCGCTCGGAGAGATCATCGGTTCCTCGGTCTTGGCGGAAGCAACTGTGCACCGAGGCGATCAGACGCCCACCGCCGCTAGCGCACGCAGAGGTCCCGCCGCGCGCAACGCCTGCAGCTTCGCCGCTTCGCGCACGAAGAACGTGCCGCCGAAAGCCAGCGCGTTGATCGAGATCTCCTCGAAATGTTCCCGGCCGCGCGGCACGAGCAGCAGCCAGCCGTCTGCGACGAGCAGGTTCGACGGCGGAAGCAGGCCGCGTTCGTCCGGCGCGAGCTCCAGCTCCTCGATCGCGCGCACGAACCCCTCGTGCACGCTCTGGGCCACCCGCTCGAACGGCAGGCCGACCTCGCAGTCGACGCGCACGAAGCAGTGTTTCATCCGAAGTTGCGGATGCGCCGCCACGGCAAGCGGCGGCGCACCGACAGGCAGGCCCTGCAACCACTCGTCGACGCTCGCATTGCCCTGCGCCCGGGGAATCCACTGCAGGTGCTTGTGCCGCTGGCTCGCGCCGGCCTGCACTCCGCCGTTATAGAAGCCGAGTCCCCCCGCCTCGACGAGCACGCGCGCGAGCGCCGCGAAATCGGAGCGGTCGAGCGGCTCGAGCTGCTCGCGGAACTCGTTCGTCGCGATGACGATGTGGCGCTGCGATACCGGGAACTTGTTCAGGATCGCCGTGTGCCGCTCGCCGAGCGGCCCGAGCTTGAGCGCCGGGTCGGGCGCGAGAAAGGGATTGAAGTTCGGGTCGCGCGGACCGCCGGGGATTGCTGCGCTCTTTCCCGCGAGCGTGGATACCGAACGCACGACGAAGTGAAGCCCGGCGTCGTCGAGCTCGGTCTGCTCGGTAACGAGGGGCTTCAGGTCGCCCGACGCGAGCGCGCTGCGCGTGCGCTCGTCGACGAGCCGCAGAAAGTCAGTGGTCATCAGGAGTCCGGAAGGGGAACGGACGGATTCACGGGACCGGCGGCTGCAGCCCCGGGATCGGATGTGCCGAAGCGCGGCACCGCGCTCGCGCGCGAAAGCGGCTCCAAGTCTCGGCCGATTCTAGCCCGTATGTTCTTTCGTTCGGTGTGTCGCGTCCGTCGGTCGAACGCTCAAGAGCCTCTTCGGTAGAATCCGCCGGCAGCCCCCGTAGCTCAGTGGATAGAGCATCCCCCTCCTAAGGGGAGGGTCGCACGTTCGATTCGTGCCGGGGGCGCCAACGTCGTCGGCTCGCTGCCTTCCCGCCGCAGGCGCGTGTTTCGCGCACAGTGCGCAGCCACGCGCTGCTATCCGCGCGCTGCCGGATCCTCGAGCATCGCATCGACCATCGGAGCTTCGACCCGCCCGATGTCGCCATCCGCCCACTGCACCTTGCGCGCATCCGCGAACCAGCGATCCACCTGCGGCTGCACGGCCGCCTCGGTGCGGCTGCGACGCAGCTTCATCGTCGGCGTGAGAAAGCCGTTCTCGATCGACGAGGGCTCGGCCGCGATCACGAGGGCGAGCCGCTCGTGGTCGGGAAGCGGGTCGTTCACCTCGTCCACCAGCCGCTCGAGTTCGAACTGCACCTGTACGCGAAGCACCGGGCCGACCATGCGGGCACGCAGCGGCTCGCCGAGCGGCACGATCGCATAGGGGGCAGGCTGCCCGGCGCCCGACACGAACGACAACTCGACCATCGGATGCGCGTTCAGTCGGACGAAGAGCCGGGCACGTCGACGTCGAGGGCAGCGAGCTTCGCTTCGAGTTCCGGGGCAAGAGCGGAAAGACCTGGCGGTTGCGCCGCCGCGATCGCCGCATTGCCCGCATCGTGAAGGCGTGCCAGGAGCTGCCCGGCCAGCGCCTCTTCCGGCATTTCGACGAGCACGGCGAACGCCAGCTGGTGACGTCGGGCGACGTGAACGCCTATCTGCGTTAGATCTCCGGGCACGAGATCACCGCGAAGGACTTCCGGACCTGGGCGGGTACCGTCCTGACGGCAATGGCGCTGCGCGAGTTCGAGGTCTTCGACAGCCAGGCAGGCGCGAAGCGAAACGGAAGCGGATCTTTCGGCCGGGGTCTTGCACGTGATTGCCCCGTCTCAGCGCCCCTCCGGGCCCGCAAACGCCTGCAGCACCCGCTCGCGCAACCACTGCTGCGCCGCGTCGGCCTCCATTGCGCCATGCCACACCATGCAGACGTCGTAGCGCGGCGTCGGCACCGGGATCGGCCACATCGCAAGGTCGTTGCGCTCGCAGGCCCTCAGCGCAAACATCTCGGGAACGATCGCAACGAGCGCACCTCGCTCGACCAGGTCGGGCATCGTCGAGAAGTGGCGCGCGCGAACGACGATGCCGCTGTGCCGGGCGATGCGCTCGATGCGCTCGGCGATCTCGCCGTGGTGCGTTGCCGTCGGCGAGGCGACGGCCAGCCGGGCGTCGGCGAAACCGCGCCGCGTGCGCCAGGCGCGCGGGCAATCGCGCCGGCTGAGCGCGACATACCGCTCGCGGAACAGCACGGTCGAGCGCAGGCCGCGCTGTTTCGGGTCGATGATGCCCACCGCCAGGTCGATCTCGCGGTGCGCCAGCGCGTCGGCCACGCGTTGTACCGGAACCGACGCGTTGGTGACCCGCGTGTGCGGCGCCTCGCTGCGCACCGCCTCGACGATCGCCGACAGGAAGACGATCTCGCCCAGGTCCGACAGCGACAGCCGCCACTCGGTGGCGCTGCTTGCGGGGTCGAACGCTTCGAGCTCGCCGAGCTGCGCCTCCAGCTCCTCGAGGTGCCGCGCGACGATCGGCGCCACGCGCGCGGCCAGCGCGGTCGGCATCAGCGCACCCGGGGCACGCACGAACAGCGGATCGTCGAAGGCCTCGCGCAGGCGCGCCAGCGCGTTGCTGGTCGCCGGCTGGCTCAACGCGAGGTGCCGCCCGGCTTCGGTCACCGAGCGGAAGCGCGCGATCGCCACCAGCACCCGCAGCAGGTTCAGGTCCAGGCGCGCGAAGAACCGGGGATCGCCCGCGATCCCCTTCGACGATGCGACGACGGCCATCGGAGGCCTCATTCATTACGTCAATTCGATGGATTCTGATAATCCATTTGACGAATGGGTAGCCTACGTTTAACTTCGTGGATGATCAAGGGCGGCCGCGGCGGCCCTGCACGATCCCGCCTCCCGCCCGGCCTTTCGCACCGCATCGAACCCACGGGAGTCCCACGTGGAAATCTCCTTTCGCAACGAAATCCGCTCGCTGGCGCTCGGCGACGGCGAAACCTTTCACGGCGAGGGCATCCTCGCCGTCACCAAGGCGTTGCTGCAATCGGGCGTCACCTACGTCGGCGGCTACCAGGGCGCGCCGATCTCGCACCTGCTCGACGTGATGGTGCAGGCGCGCGACTACATGGACGAGCTCGGCGTGCACGTCGAGGCATGCACGAACGAAGCGTCGGCCGCGGCGATGCTCGGCGCGTCGATCATGTACCCCGTGCGCGGCGCCGTCACCTGGAAATCGGTCGTCGGCACCAACGTTGCCTCCGACGCGCTGTCGAACCTGGCCTCGCCCGGCGTGATGGGCGGCGCGCTGATCGTCGTCGGTGAAGACTACGGCGAAGGCGCGAGCATCATCCAGGAGCGCACCCACGCCTTCGCGATGAAATCGGGCATGTGGCTGCTCGATCCGCGCCCGAACCTGCCGTCGATCGTGCGGATGGTCGAGCTCGGATTCGAGTTGTCCGAGGCGTCGAATACGCCGGTGATGCTGCAGTTGCGCATCCGCGCGTGCCACGTGCGCGGCAGCTTCGTCTGCAAGGACAACCGCAAGCCGCGCATCTCGACGCGCGAGCTGCAGAAGGAGCCGGCCGCCTTCGACTACTCGCGGCTGTCGCATCCGCCGGTCACTTTCCAGCACGAGAAGCTCAAGCACGAAGTACGCATGCCGGCGGCGCGCCGATACGTGGTCGATGCCGCCCTCAACGAACTCTTCGACGGGCCGCACGACCAACTTGGCATCGTCGTGCAGGGCGGCCTGTACAACAACCTGATCCGCGCGCTGCAGACGCTCGGCCTGGCCGATGCCTGGGGCAACACGCAGATCCCGATTCTGAACCTGAACGTCGTCTACCCGCTCGTTCCCGAGCAGATCACGCAGTTCTTCGCCGGCAAGCGCGCGGTGCTGCTGGTCGAGGAAGGACAGCCCGAATTCATCGAGCAGGAGGTGAGCGCGATCCTGCGCCGCGCCGACCTGCAGACGAAGCTGCACGGCAAGGACCTGCTGTCGATGAGCGGCGAGTACTCGGCCGAAGTCATCCTGAAGGGGCTGTCACGCTTCCTCGCCGAGCACGCGCCGGAGCTCCCGCGCGGCGGCGCCGACGAGTTGATGCGCGAAGTGGAATTGCTGCGCGAGCAGGCCACCGAGGAGTTCAAGGGACTGCTGCCCGGACGCCCGCCGAACTTCTGCACAGGCTGCCCGGAGCGACCCGTCTTCTCGGCGCTGAAGCTCGTCGAACAGGAGATCGGCAGGCTGCACGTCTCCACCGACATCGGCTGCCACTCGTTCGCCACCTTCGCGCCCTTCTCGTTCGGCAACTCGATCCTCGGCTACGGGATGAGCCTGGCGAGCAGCGCCGGGGTGAAGAACTTCCTCGCCACGCGGCCGATCGCGATCATGGGCGACGGCGGCTTCTGGCACAACGGACTGATCTCCGGCGTGTCTTCGGCGCTGCTGAACAAGGGCGACGGCGTGCTCGTCATCATGAAGAACGGCTACACGTCGGCCACCGGAACGCAGGAGGTCATCTCCACGCCCACGTCCGAGGCGCGCCGCGTCGCCGAAGGCACCAGCGCGACACCCACCGAAGTGACGATCGAGAGCACGCTCAAGGGCATGGGCGTGAAGTGGCTGCGCACCGTCGACAACTACAAGGTCGGCAAGGTGAAGAAGACGCTGAAGGAAGCGCTGACCTCGTCCTACGACGGGCTGAAGGTCATCATCGCCGACGGCGAGTGCCAGCTCGAGCGCCAGCGCCGCATCAAGCCGCTGCGCGCGAAGATGCTCGCCGAGGGCAAGCGCGTCGTGCGCACGCGCTTCGGCGTCGACGAGGACACCTGCACGGGCGATCACTCGTGCATCCGGCTCTCGGGCTGCCCGACGCTCACCGTGAAGACGCCCACCGATCCGCTGAAGGTGGACCCGGTCGCGCACGTCACGAACGACTGCGTCGGCTGCGGGCTGTGCGGCGAGGTCGCGCACGCGGCCACGTTGTGCCCGTCGTTCTGGCGCGCCGAGATCGTCTCGAACCCCAGTCGCTGGGATCGTTTCGTCGCACGAGTGCGACGGGCGATCATCGGCCCGCTGCAACCGGCCTGAAGCAAATGACCGAGAACCGTCCTCTCACGATCCTGATCGCCGCGCTCGGCGGCGAAGGCGGCGGCGTCCTGAACGACTGGATCGTCACCTGCGCGCTCGACCAGGGCCTGCCCGTGCAGGCCACGTCGGTTCCGGGCGTCGCGCAGCGCACCGGGTCGACGAGCTACTACGTCGAGATGATGCGCACTCCGCCGCCCGACGGCGCGCTGCCCGTCTTCGCCTTGAGCCCCATGCCCGGCGGCGTCGACGTCGTCGTCGCCAGCGAGCTGCTCGAGGCGGCGCGCACGATCGAACGCGGCTTCGTGCACCCGAAACGCACCACTCTCATCGCCTCGTCGAGCCGGGTCTACACGACGCAGGAAAAGATGCAGATGGGCGACGGGCGATTCGACGAGTCGCTCGCGCACGCCGCCGCGAAACGCCTGTCCGCCAGGTACCTGACGCTCGACATGGGGGCGCTCGCCGCCGAACATCGCACCGTGATCAGCGCCGTGATGTTCGGCGCACTCGCCGGCACCGGCGTCCTGCCGTGGTCGCGTGAGGTCTGCGAGCGCGTCATCCGGGACGGTGGCGTCGGCGTCGCGACGAGCCTCGCCGGCTTCGGCGCGGCCTACGATGCCATTGCCGACGGCGCCGCTCGCCAGGCGCTGGCCGGCGCTCACCCCGCCGGCCGCGCCGCGCCGGACATGTGGGCGCCGCTGCTGGCGACGTTGCCTGCTTCGATGCGCGAGAACGCCGCGCATGGCGTCGTGCGCGTACTCGACTACCAGGACGCGGCCTATGCGCGGCAGTACGTCGACCGGCTGCAGCGACTCGCCGCCGCGGCAGGCGACGCGCAGGGGCGGCCGACCGTCGCGCAGGCGCTCGCCGAGGCCGCGCGCTACCTCGCGCTGTGGATGACCTACGAGGACGTGATCCGCGTCGCCGACCTGAAGTCGCGACGCAGCCGCGTCGACCGCATCCGCGGCGAGGCGCGCGCGCGCGACGGCGAGATCGTGCGCATCGTCGAGTACTTCAAGCCCGGAGTGGATGAAGTCGCTTCGGTGCTGCCCGGAGCGCTCGGCAAGCGGTTGCGAGACTGGGCGGTGAAGAACGACAAGCTCGACACGTTGAACCGCGGCATGCACCTGCCGAGCACGCACGTCGGCGGGTTCCTGATGCTGCGCACGCTGGCGAAGATGCGTCGAATGCGCCGCAGCTCGCTGCGCTTTCGCGAGGAGCAGGAAGCGATCGAGCGATGGCTCGCTGCGCTCGAAAAGATGCTGCCCCTCTCGCCCGTTTTCGCGGCGGCGCTTGCCGAGGTCCCGCACGTGCTCAAGGGCTACGGCGACACCTACCGGCGCGGACGCGCGAGCTTCGCGCGGATCTTCGACACGCTCGTCGAGCGCGCGCTGCAGTCCGCAGAGGCCCCGGGCGCCGACGCCGCGCAGGAGTTGCGCGGGGCGATCGCGGCCGCGCTGGCCGAGCCCGAGGGACGCCAACTCGAGAAAACGCTCGAGAAGGCCGGCATCGTTCCGCTGCCGCCGGTTGCCAAGCCGATCGTCTGGATGAAGAAGCCGCGCGCCTCGCTGCAATGAGCTCCGGTCCGTGCGGCTGGGCTCGCTGAAGCTCAGAAGGGCAGGCGCAGCGTCGCCGCCGCAGCGAACAGCACGAGCAGCGTGCCGACGAGCCAGCGGCTCGCGCGGTCCTCGATCGCGTGCACGAGCGGGTCGTCGTGCATCTCGCCTCGCGCCGTCGCCAGCCACATCCGGCCGAGCAGGATCAGCAGCCCGACGAGCATCAGCCACAGCAGTTGCGGCGACGCGTAGCGCTCGGTGACGTCGGGCGTCTGCACGTACAGCGCGAGCACGACGAGCGCCGCGAACGACGCACCGATGCCCAGCGCCTGCAGCACCGGCAGGTCGCCCACGCGGTAGCCTCTGCCGCTGCCCGTCGCCTCGTCCCGTTCCAGTTGCGCGACGATCTCGCCGCAGCGCTTGACCAGCGCCAGCGAGAAGAACAGGAACACCGAGAACGCCAGCAGCCAGAACGAGACCGTGACGCCGATCGCGGCGCCGCCGGCGAGCACGCGCACGGTGTACAGCCCGGCGAGCGCAGCGACGTCGAGCAGCGCGATCTGCTTGGCAAACCCCGAATACGCGCCGGTCATCACCAGGTAGGCGAGCACCCAGGCCACGAAGGCGGGTCCGACTGCGAACGCGAGCGCGATCGAAAAGACGAAGAGCACGGCGGCTGCGGCGAAGCCGCTGCGCACCGACAGTTCGCCGGCGGCGAACGGCCGTGCGCGCTTGCGCGGGTGTCGCCGATCGGCCGCGAGGTCGAGCAGGTCGTTGAGCAGGTAGCCGCTGGACGCGGCAAGACTGAAGGCGACGAAGGCGAGCATCGCCTCGGCGAAGGCGGGCAGTTCGTCGACGCGAAACGACGTGAGCAGCGGAACGAGAACGAGCAGGTTCTTCAACCACTGATGCGGGCGCAGCGCGCGCAGCCACGTACGCATGCTCGCCCACCACGGCGCGCGCGCGTCGAACACCTCGAGTACCGTCGATTCGCGACGCGCCGCCTCGAGCACCCGCGCGGAGGCGCCCACGACGACGGCGCGCCGCGCTCGCGCGAAGATCGGAACGTCCTCGGGCCCGTTGCCGCAGTAGTCGAACGGCGCACCGCCCGCGTGCTCGCGGATCGCGGCGAGCTTCTCCGGTCCCTTGAGGTTTCGCCGACCGTCGCTGGAAAGCACTTCGTCGAACAGCGCGCCGCCTGCGTCGCTGCACGTCGTCTCGGCGGCCTGGACGGCGAGCGCCGAGTCGGCGGCGGTGGCGAGCACCAGCCGGCGTCCGCGAGCGCGTTGCCCGCGCAGCCACCCGAGAAAGCGCTCGTGCCGCGGCATCGACGCGACGTCGGCCCTTCCGATCGCAGCGAGCCTTCGCTTGAGCGCTGCCCGCCCCTGCAGCAGGGCGAACAGCGCGAGCACGCCCGACACCGGATCGGCGCGCAGCGCCGCGGCAAGGGACTCCCACAGCGTGTCGGTTCGCAGCAGGCAGCCGTCGAGGTCGACGTACAGGGGAACGCTTCGGTCGTCGCCGTTCATCGCGAGGCGATTATAGGCAGCGGCAGCCACCGGTCTACCGCGCGCTCAGCGCGGCTCGACGCGCCGCTCGAGCCGCTGCACACGCCGCGCGAGCCGGCGCAGGTCGTCGGCACCGGGCGCGGACCAGCCGCTCCACAACAACTCGACGATCGCCCGCGCCACGCGTGACGGAACGAACCTGCGCCGGCGAACGAGCCGGGTCCAGACGTGATGCTCGAGTCCGCCGAAGACGAGGTCTCGCGCGAGCGCCGCGTCCAGATCGGCACGCAGTTCCCCGCGCTCGATGCCGTCGCGCAGCGTTCGCATCAGGAACTGGCCGTAGCGCCGGTTCAATGCGTGAAGCTGCGAGCCGAAATACGGCCCGTGGCCGCGGGACTCGCGAACGATCAGCCGCGCGAACGCGGGATCGTCGATCGCGATCCGAAGGTGGCGCGCGATCAGGAAGTTCAGCCGGGCCTTGGTATCGACGATCGCGGAAAAGTCCGCTTCGACGTCGGCGATGAGCCGATCGTAGAAGGCGACGAGCAGCGAATCGAGCAGTTCGCGCTTGCTGCGGAAATAGGTGTAGATCGTCCCCTCGACGCAGCCCGCGCGCGCGGCGATCTCGGCGACCGAGGCATCGTCGAACGAGCGCTCGAGGAAGACGTCGCGGGCTGCCGCGAGGATCTCGTCGCGACGGACCGGTTTTCGCCTGCGGGGCAAGGTTGCGGGCATCGCCTGGACTGATGGTGAGCGCTACTCAGTATAGGCAAGGGAAGGAGAAAACGAGAAGAAACACGAGAAGCGAGCAGCCGATGCTGCACTGCGGCTTGACGCCGCGCGGGGGTCGATGCACTTTATTGAGCCTTGCTCAATAACCTGCGGCGATGCCCTCTTCCGAATACCGCAGCGTCTTCCGCCCAGGCCTGTTCGAGGGGCGAGTCGTGCTCGTCACCGGCGGCGGTTCGGGAATCGGTCGCTGCACCGCGCACGAGCTTTCGTCGCTCGGCGCCTCGGTCGCCCTTGCCGGCCGCACGGCCGGCAGGCTGGAGGCGGTGGCGGCAGAGTTGCGGGCCAACGGCACCCGGGTCTCGAGCCATGCACTCGACATCCGCGACGAAGCGTCGGTACAGCGCGTCGTCGACGAGGTGCTCCAGTCACACGGCAGGCTCGACGGCGTGGTCAACAACGCCGGCGGGCAATTTCCGGCGCCGGCCGAGGACATCTCGTCCAACGGATGGGAAGCCGTCGTGCGCACGAACCTGGGCGGCGGCTTTCTCGTCGCGCGCGAGGCGTACCGGCAGTTCCTGCGCGCGCACGGGGGCGCCATCGTCAGCCTCATCGCCGACATGTGGGGCGGCATGCCCGGAATGGCGCACTCCGGCGCTGCCCGGGCCGGCATGCTCAACCTCACCGAATCTCTCGCCGCCGAGTGGGCGCGCAGCGGCGTTCGCGTGAATGCCGTCGCGCCCGGCTGGATCGCCTCCAGCGGACTGGACCGCTACCCCCCGGAGACCATCGGGCAACTGCGCCGGCTGCGTCGGGTCGTCCCGCTGCAGCGCTTCGGCACCGAGGCGGAAGTCTCCGCCGCGATCGTCTTCCTGTTGTCGCCGGCGGCGGCCTTCATCACCGGCAGTTGCCTGCGCGTCGATGGCGGCGTGCCCAATTCGCGCCACACCTGGCCCGCGCAGCCGATGGAGCACGACAGCGAAGCAACGCGGCCGTTCGACGCCTTTCCGCTCGCGAGCCGGCCGCGCGTGCTCGACGAGCGCTGAAGCAGAACCGGCGCACGGCGAGCATGCGCGCACTGGAGACGCGAGTGGACGCCGGCGACGCAGTCTTCGTCGCAAGGCGAAAGGACATGCTCGAGCGGATCGGCGAGTTGCGCGCGCTGGAACAGCGTGCGCGCGACGCGTCGGCTCGCGCAGCGCCGCTCTTCGAGCGCCGCGGCCAACTGCTGCCCCGCGAGCGGCTCGCGCGGCTGCTCGACGCGGGCAGTCCGTGGCTCGAACTCTCCACCGTAGCCGGTTATCGGCTCGACGATGCCGATGCGCAGCGCAGCATCCCCGGCGCGGGCGTGCTCTGCGGGATCGGTTTCGTCTCGTTCACGCGCTGCGTCGTCGTCGTCAACGACTCCGGTATCGACGCGGGCGCGATCCAGAGCATGGGGGGCGAAAAGATCCTGCGCGCCCAGCAGATCGCCCTGGAAAACCGATTGCCGCTGGTGCAGTGCATCGAGTCGGCAGGCGCGAACCTGTTGCGTTATCGGGTCGAGGATTTCGTCCAGGGCGGGCGCCTGTTCCACAACCTCGCGCGCCTGTCGGCCGCCGGCATCCCGGTAATCGCCGTCGTGCACGGCTCGTCCACCGCGGGTGGCGCCTATCTGCCGGGCCTGTCCGACTACGTCGTCATGGTGAGAGGCCGCGCGAAAGCGTTCCTCGCCGGCCCGCCGCTGCTGCAGGCGGCCACCGGCGAGATCGCCACCGACGAAGAACTCGGCGGCGCCGAAATGCACGCGGCGGTCTCGGGGCTTGCCGACTACCTGGCCGAGGACGACGCAGATGCGATCCGGATCGCGCGCGAGATCGTCGGACGGCTCGGCTTCGCCGACGACGTTCCCCCGGCCGCAAACGGAGATCCGCGCGAGCAAGGCGCGACGCGCGCTGCCCGGTTCGAGGAGCCGCTGCACCCGCCCGAGGAGCTTGCCGGCGTCGTCCCGATGGACTTTCGCGAGCCCTTCGACATGCGCGAGGTCGTCGCGCGCATCGTCGACGGTTCGCGCTTCCTGGAGTTCCAGCCCGACTACGGGCCGCAGACCGTCTGCGGCCACGCCGAACTGCACGGCCATCGCATCGGTATCGTCACGAACAACGGACCGATAGACCCGGCCGGCGCCAACAAGGCCACGCACTTCATCCAGACGTGCTGCCAGAGCGCAACCGCGCTCGTCTACCTGCAGAACACCACCGGCTACATCGTCGGACGAGACAGCGAACAGGCCGGCATGATCAAGCACGGCTCGAAGATGATCCAGGCCGTCTCGAACGCCACCGTGCCGTCGATCACGCTGCACTGCGGTGCGTCGTTCGGCGCCGGCAACTACGGCATGTGCGGTCGCGCCTTCGGCGCGCGCTTCGTGTTCTCCTGGCCGAACGCGCGCACGGCCGTGATGGGCGGCGAACAGGCAGCGCTCACGATGCGCATCGTCAGCCAGACCACGGCACGTCGACGCGGCGAGCCGATCGACGAATCGAAGCTCGATGCGCTTTCCACGCGCATCGTCGATCACTTCGAGTCTCAGGCCGGCGTGCTGCATACGAGCGCGCGACTGCTCGACGACGGAATCGTCGATCCGCGCGATACGCGCAAGCTGCTCGGTTTGCTGCTCGATACCTGTGCGCAGGCGCAAATGCGCCGGCTGCGCCCGACGAGCTTCGGCGTCGCCCGGCCCTGACCGATCCCGCTGAACGGACATCGCAATGATCTACACCGAAGAACACGAACGACTGCAGGATTCGGTGCGTCGCTTCGTCGACGCCGAAATCAACCCGCACGTCGACGAATGGGAGCGCGCAGGCGTCTTCCCGGCGCGCGAGTTGTTCCGCAAGATGGGGCGGCTCGGATTTCTCGGCGTGACGAAGCCGATCGAGTACGGCGGCGCGGGCCTCGATTACTCGTACTCGGTTGCGATCGCCGAAGCGCTCGGTCACGCGCACTGCGGCGGAGTGCCCATGGCCATCGGAGTGCAGACCGACATGGCCACCCCTGCCCTGGCGCGCTTCGGCAGCGACGAACTCAAGCGCGAGTTCCTCGCGCCGTCGATCTCCGGCGAACGCGTCGCGTGCCTCGGCGTTTCGGAGACGGGCGCCGGTTCCGACGTCGCTTCGATCCGCACCTTCGCGCACAAGGACGGCGGCGACTACCGCATCCGCGGCGGCAAGATGTGGACGACCAGCGGTACGCAGGCCGACTGGATGTGCCTGCTGGCGAACACTTCGGACGGCGCCGCCCACCGCAACAAGACGCTGATCTGCGTTCCGATGGACGCGTCCGGCGTTCAGATCGCGCGCAGGCTGGAGAAAGCCGGCATGCGCTCGTCCGACACGGCGCAGATCTTCCTCGACGACGTGCGCGTGCCGCAGCGATACCGCATCGGCGAGGAAGGCATGGGCTTCGCCTACCAGATGATGCAGTTCCAGGAGGAACGGCTGTGGGCGGCGGCGAACTCGTTGGCGGCCGGCTCGGTCCTCGCCGAGACGATCGACTACCTGCGCGAGCGAAACGCCTTCGGACAGCCGCTGCTCGCCAACCAGTACGTGCACTTCAAGCTCGCCGAGCTGAACACCGAGATCGAATGCCTGCGCGCGCTGCTGTACCGCGCGGTCGAGTTGTACGTGGGCGGCGCCGACGTCACGCAGCTCGCGTCGATGGCCAAGCTCAAGGCCGGGCGCGTCTCGCGCGAGGTCGCCGACTGGTGCCTGCAGTTCTGGGGCGGGATGGGCTACGTCGAGGACACGCGGGTGAACCGCTACTGGCGCGACTCTCGGCTCGGCTCCATCGGCGGCGGCGCCGATGAAGTGATGCTCGGAATCATCGCGAAGACCATGGGCATCCTGCCGCGCCCATGACCGGCGAGCCGCTTCCCGCGCACGGATTCGACACGCTGCTCGTCGCCAACCGCGGCGAGATCGCCCGTCGCGTGCTCGACGGCGCTCGCGCGCTGGGGCTGCGTGCCATCGCCGTGCACGCGCCGGGCGAGCGCGGGGCGGCACACGTTGCTGCCGGCGACGAGGCGATCGAGTTGCAGGGCGACTCCGAGCTGGCCGCCTATCTGTCGATTCCGGCGATCATCGATGCATGCCGGCGCAGCGGCGCCGGTGCCGTCCATCCCGGTTATGGCTTCCTCGCGGAGAGCGCCGCGTTCGCCCGCGCCTGCACAGCGGCCGGCATCGTCTTCGTCGGTCCGCCCGCGGAAGTGATCGAGGCGCTGGGCGACAAGGCGCGTGCGAAGGCGATCGCGCGGCGTGCCGGCGTTGCCTGCCTGTCCGGATACGACGGCGACGATCAAGGCGCATCGACGATGGCGGCCGAGGCCGGGCGCATCGGGGTGCCTTTGATGATCAAGGCTGCCGCCGGCGGGGGCGGCCGCGGGATGCGCAGGGTCGATGCGCTCGCCGACTTCGAACGGTTGCGCGAAGCGGCGTTCCGCGAGGCGCAGTCCGCCTTCGGCGACGGACGATTGCTGCTCGAGCCGTGCGTGGACGGCGCACGGCACGTCGAAGTCCAGATCCTCGCCGACCGCTTCGGCCGCTGCCTGCATCTCGGCGAGCGCGACTGCTCGACGCAGCGTCGCCATCAGAAGGTCGTCGAAGAAGCGCCGGCGCCCGGCATTTCCGCACTCACGCGCGAGGCAATGGGCGAGGCCGCGGTGCGGCTTGCGAAGGCCGTCGGCTACGTCGGCGCAGGCACCGTCGAGTTCCTGCTCGACCGCGACGGCGACTTCCGGTTCCTCGAGGTGAACACGCGTCTGCAGGTCGAGCACCGCGTCACCGAATCGATCACCGGCATCGACCTGGTCGAAATGCAGTTGCGCATCGCGCGCGGTGAGCCGCTGGCCATCGCCCAGGCCGACGTCCGGTTCTACGGGCACGCGATCGAGGCGCGCCTGTGCGCCGAGGACGCCTTCGGCGGTTTCGTGCCGCAAAGCGGGCCGATCGTCGGATGGCGTATCGCGGACGGCGAAGGCGTGCACGTCGACCACGCACTGGGTCCGCGGGCGCGCGTGTCGCCGCATTTCGACTCGCTGCTCGCCAAGTTCATCGCGCACGGCCGCGATCGCGAGGAAGCACGCCTGCGGCTCGTCGCTGCGCTTGCGCGCAGCTCGATCCACGGCCCGGTCACGAATCGCGCGTTCCTGCTCGGTTGCCTGCGCGCGCCGCGCTTCGTCGCCGGCGACATCGACACGGGCTGGCTTGCCGACGAGTTCTCGCGCGGGCTGGCGCCATCGCCCGATCCCCGATGGCAGGCCGTGGCAAGCGCACTCTGGATGCATGCCGTGATGCGCCGGCACGGCACCCTCGCGAACTGGTCGTCCAGCGGCACGCGCGGTTCGCGCGTGTCGCTCGCCGTGGTCGGCGGCGACGACGCCACCAGGAACGCCTGCGAGCCGACCCAGTGGGAAGCGAAGATCGAAGCCGCCGACCACGATCTGCTGATCGTGCGCATCGGCGCGCACGAAAGCAGGCTGCGCCTGGAGTCGACGGACTCGGGATGCATCGACGGGATACACCTCGACGGCCATCGACGTCCGATCCACGTCGCCGTCGAAGGTCCGCCAGCGGCTCCGTCGCGAATGTGGCTCGATCATGCGGGCTTCGCTGCGGCCATCATCGACGCCGCGTCGCTGGCGGCGCGCCGCGCGAACACGGAAGTCGGCGGCGAGCTGCGCGCGACGATGCATGGCCGGATCGCATCGGTCGCTGTCGCCAATGGCGAGCGCGTGATCGCCGGCCAGACGCTGCTGTGCATCGACGCCATGAAGATGGAGCACCGGATCGGCGCGCCCACGGGCGGACGCGTCGCCGTGGTCGCGGTATCGGTCGGCGCGCAGGTCACGCCTGCCACGCTCCTCGTACGCATCGAACCGGAGCCAGCGTGATCGACGATCGCCTTGCTTCGTGCCTGGATCCGACGTGCCTGCCCGGCGCCACCGCCGAACACCGCCAGCTGCGCGACGCGATACGGCGCTTCGTCGAGCGCGAGCTCGCGCCGCACGTCGACGCCTGGGACGAAGCCGGCGAATTCCCGCGCGAGCTGCACCGCAAGGCGGCCGAAATCGGGCTGCTCGGGCTGGGCTACCCCGAATCGGTGGGCGGGACGCCCAGCGACACGCTCTCGCGCATCGTCGCGACCATCGAGCTCACGCGCGCCGGCTCCGGCGGGCTCATCGCCGGCCTGATGACGCACACGATCATGCTCGGCCCGCTGCTCGAAGCCGGGGCGCCGGCGCTCGTCGAACGCGTAGTCCCCGCCATCCTTCGCGGCGACGCGATCGGCGCGCTCGCCGTCACGGAGCCCTCGGGCGGCTCGGACGTCGCGCAACTGGCCACCCGTGCAAGCGCAGACACCGACGGCTGGCGCCTGCAGGGCTCGAAGACGTTCATCACCTCCGGCATGCGCGCCGACCATTACCTGGTCGCTGCGCGGACCTCCGGCGCCGGCGCCCAGGGCATCTCGCTCTTTCTCGTCGATCGCGACACGCCGGGCTTCTCGCGCACGCCGCTGCGCAAGACCGGCTGGTGGTGCTCGGACACGGCGCAGCTGCATTTCGACGATTGCCCGGTCGGCCGCGATCGGCTCGTCGGGCCGCTCGATGCGGGTTTTCCGCTGGTCATGCGCAACTTCAATGGCGAGCGGCTCGCGATGGCGGCGCAGGCGGTCGGCTTTGCGATCGTCTGCTTCGAGGATGCATTGGCGTGGGCGCGCGAGCGGCGCGCCTTCGGCGAGCCGCTCGTCGGCCACCAGGTGATCCGCCACAAACTCGTGCGGATGATCGAGGAGATCGCACCGGTGCTCGCATGGCTCGCACAGCTGGCCGGGTGCATCGATCGCGGCGAAAGACCCGCGGCGCAGATCGCACTGGCGAAGAATCGCGCCGCGCGCGTAATGCGCCACTGCGCCGACGACGCGGTACAGATCCTCGGCGGCGCCGGCTACATGCGCGGCACCCGCGTGGAGCGCATCTATCGCGAGGTGAAGGTCATGATGATCGGCGGCGGCGCCGAGGAGGTTCTCGTCGAACTCGCGGCCCGCCAACTGGGAGTCGCTCCATGAATTCGAAGAACGACGCAGAAACGACGACGCATCCCCACGCGCCGGTGCGCTACGAGCGCGACGACGCGGTCGCGACGATTACGCTGAACCGCCCCGACGTACTCAACGCGCTCGACGATGCGATCACCCGGGCGCTGCTCGAAGCGGTCGAAAGCGCAGCCGCCGACGAGACGGTGCGCGCGGTCGTCGTCACGGGTGCAGGCCGCGGCTTTTCCTCGGGCGCCGACCTCGCGTCCGTGAAGCCCGACGTGGCGATCGACCTGGGCCGGTTGTTGCGCGAGCGCTACCACCCGCTGATCCTCGCGATGCGGCGCATGCCCAAGCCGGTGATCTGCGCGGTCAACGGCGCAGCGGCCGGCGCCGGCATGAGCATCGCGCTCGCCGGCGACATCGTCCTGGCCGCGCGCTCGGCGTACTTCGTACAGGCGTTCTCGAAGATCGGTCTAGTGCCGGACGCAGGCAGTACGTGGATGCTGCCGCGACTGATCGGCGAAGGCCGCGCCCGCGCGCTCGCCCTGCTGGGCGAACGGCTCGACGCGCAGGCCGCGCAGCGCGCGGGGCTGGTCTGGGAGGTGCACGAAGACGAGGCGCTGCTGCCGGCTGCCCGAGCGCTCGCTGCGCAACTTGCGCAGCGCCCGACGCGCGCGCTCGCGCTGATCAAGCAGGCCTTCGACGGCACGATGCAGCGCAGCCTGGAGGATCAGCTCGAACGCGAAGCGTCGCTGCAGACAATGGCCGGGCGCACCGAGGACTTCCGCGAAGGGGTGGCCGCATTCCTCGAGCGCCGTGCGCCGCGCTTCCGGGGTCGATGATGCAGCCGCAGACCGACGCTTCCGGGCGCGACCCGGTCGAACAGCGCAAACTCGAGAAGGCCTTGCGCGAGCTGTTCGAGCAGCGCATCTCGTTCAATCGCCTGCTCGGCGTGCGCGTCGAGTCCTTCGATGCAGGCGCCGCGCGAATCTCCTTCGAGATGCGCCCCGAGTTCATCGGTCACTACCTCTACGGACGACTACACGGCGGCGTGATTTCGTCGGTGCTCGACGCCGCAGGCGGTTTCTCGCTGATGTGCGCCATCGCCGAGAAGTTCCGCGCCGAGGACACCGAGCAGGTCATGCAGCGGTTTGCGCGCATGGGAACCATCGACCTGCGGGTCGACTTCCTGCGCCAGGGAATCGGCCGGCGCTTCGAGGCGAACGCACGCACGACCCGGCTGGGCGGGCGCATCGGCTCGGTGCAATGCCAGCTCGAGGACGATGCCGGCCGCCTGGTCGCTACCGCCGCAGCCGCCTACGTCGTCAGCTGAGTCCGATGCCTTCTTCGCGCAGCCACGGTTGCCGGCGCACCCCGGGATTCCCCGATCCGCTTCCACGGCTGCTTTCCGTATTACCATCGTCGCGCCGCTCGCCCGGCACATAACGACAAAACGAGGAGACCCGGTCCTTGCAGGTGCTGCAGTTGCTCGTCAGCGGTGTCGCCCAGGGGTGTATCTATGGATTGATCGCGCTCGGCTTCGTCCTGATCTACAAGGCCACCGAGACGGTGAGCTTCGTGCAGGGCGAACTCATGATGCTCGGCGCCTTCCTCGGGCTGGCGCTCATGGCGGGTCTCGGATTCCCCTTCGGGCTCGCAGTGTTGGCGGCGGTGGCCGCCATGGCCCTGTTCGGCATCGCGCTCGAGTTCGCGGTCATCCGCCCGATCCTCGGCCAACCGGCGTTCTCGATCGTGATGCTGACGATCGGCATCGGATACGTCGCGCGCGGCGCGATCACGATGATCCCGGGTTTCGGCACCGACACGCACACGCTGCCGGTTCCCTTCCGCAACGAGATCGTGCGACTCGGCGGCCTGGTGATCGCGGTGGAGCAGCTTGCGGTCATCGGCGCCACCGCCGCGCTGTGCGCGCTGCTGTACGCGATGTTCCGCTTCAGCAAGATCGGCGTCGCGATGCAGGCGGCCTCGCAGAACCAGCTCGCGGCCTATTACATGGGCATTCCGGTCAAGCGCCTGAACGGGCTCGTCTGGGGCCTCGCCTCGGCGGTCGCCGCAATCGCCGGCCTGCTGCTCGCGCCGATCACCTTCGTGCATGCCAACATGGGCTTCATCGGACTGAAGGCGTTTCCGGCCGCGGTCGTCGGAGGCTTCGGCAGCCTGCCCGGCGCGATCGTCGGCGGCCTGGTGATCGGTGTCGTCGAATCGATGTCGGGCTTCTTCCTGCCCGAAGGGTTCAAGGACATCGCGGCGTATGTCGTCGTGCTGCTGATGCTCGTGATCGCACCGAACGGACTGTTCGGCGAGCGGCTCTCGAAGAAGGTCTGACGGCGATGCGCTTCGTCTTCAAGACCCGCTACGACCAGGACATCGATCTCGCGCGCCACGCGGGCCATCGCGTGTGGTACGGACTGCTGCTCGCGCTGCTCGTCATCGCGCCGGCGTGGCTGCCCGAATACTGGCTCGCGCAGCTCACCTTCATCCTGATCTATGGCGTCGTCGGCGTCGGGCTGATGCTGCTCGCCGGCTACACCGGGCTCTTCTCGCTCGGTCACGCGGCCTTCCTCGGGGTGGGCGCCTACACGGAGGCGGTGCTCGCCGCCATGGGCTGGCCGTTTCCGCTTTCGCTCGCCGCCGCCACCGCACTGTCAGCGGCGGTAGGTGCGATCGTGGGCCTGCCGGCATTGCGCGTGAAGGGCATCTACCTGGCGATCGCCACGCTCGCCTTCGGCTTCATCGTCGAGGAGGCGCTCGCGCGCTGGGAGAGCGTCACCGGCGGCAACGCCGGCATGCTCGTGCAGACGATCGACGTCTTCGGATGGCGCGCCGACACGCCCGCATCGTTCTACTTCGTCTGCCTCGTCATCGCGGTGCTCGCGACGCTCGCCGTGCTGAACCTGCTGCGCTCGCCCACCGGACGCGCGTTCGTGGCAATCCGCGACTCGGACATCTCGGCGCAGAGCATGGGCATCCAGCTCGCCCGCTACAAGACGCTGTCGTTCATGGTGTCGGCCGGACTCGCCGGCGTGGGGGGGGCGCTCTACGCGCACCAGATCCGCTTTCTCACTCCGGACCAGTTCGGCATCCTGCAGTCGATCGACCTGCTGCTGATGATCGTGATCGGCGGACTCGGATCGATCCACGGCGCGTTCCTCGGCGCGGCGTTCCTGATCACGATGCCGCAGCTGATCACGCTCGGGAAAGACTTCCTCCCCGAGGCGATCGGCCAGGCCACCGGACTGCAAGCGTTCGTCTACGGCATCGTGCTGATCGCCTTCGTCCTGTTCGAGCCGATGGGCCTCTACGGCCGGTGGCTGAAGCTGCGTACCTGGTTCTCGTTGTTCCCGTTCTACCGCGCCGGCATGTTCCGCCGCCAGAAGTCCTTCCAGAAGTCCGAGCGGCTGCGATGAGCGACGTCCTGCTGTCGGCACGAGACCTCACCGTGCGCTTCGGCGGCGTGCTGGCCGTCGACGGAGTGAGCTTCGACGTGCGCCGGGGCGAGGTGTTCACGCTCATCGGGCCCAACGGCGCCGGCAAGACCACGGTATTCAACCTGATCAGCCGCATCTACGAACCGAACTCGGGAACCATCGAGTTCGACGGCGCGCGCCTGGACCGCATGGCGGCGCACCGCATCGCCGAACTCGGCATCGCGCGGACATTCCAGAACATCGAGCTGTTCGAGCACGCGACCGTCCTGCAGAACCTGCTGATCGGGCGACACGTGCATCGCGCCAGCGGTTTCTGGACCGAGCTCGTCTTCCTGCCCGCGGTGCGGCGCGCGGAGCGCGAAACGCGCCGGAAGGTCGAGGAGGTGATCGATTTCCTCGACCTGCAGCACTACCGCGACACGATGGTCGCGGGGCTGCCGTACGGGGTGCGCAAGGTGGTCGAGCTCGCCCGCGCGCTGTGCATGGAGCCGCGGTTGCTGCTGCTCGACGAGCCCTCTTCCGGGCTGAACGTCGAGGAAACGGGCGACATGGCGTTCTGGATCGCGGACATCCGTGACGACCTCGGCATCACGGTGCTGATGGTCGAGCACGACATGTCGCTCGTCTCGAAGGTCTCCGACCGCGTGCTCGCAATGAACCAGGGCGAGGTCATCGCCGTGGGAACGCCCGCGCAGGTGCAGAACGACGCGGCGGTGATCGAGGCGTACCTGGGAACGGCGGACGACGCCACTTCGCTGAGGCGGGTGGCATGAAGGGAACGCCATCGGTCACCGAGCCGGTGCTCCGGCTGCAGAACGTCGAAAGCGCCTACGGCCCGATCAAGGCGATTCGCGGCGTGAGCCTGCAGGTAGCCGAGAGTCGCATCGTCACGGTGCTCGGCTCGAACGGCGCCGGCAAGACGACGATCCTCAAAACGATCTCGGGAATCATCGACCCGCGTCGCGGATCGATCACCTTTAGGGGCGAGGACATCACCGCGAAGGATCCGGCGCATATCGTCGGGCGCGGCCTGAGCCATGTGCCCGAAGGGCGCGAGGTGTTCCCGCTGCTGTCGGTGCGCGACAACCTGATGATGGGCGCCTACACGCGCAGCGATCGCGACGCCATCGCCCGCGACCTGGAAGCGGTGTACGGCTATTTTCCGATCCTGCGCGAGCGAGCCGACCAGGACGCCGGGCTGCTATCCGGCGGGCAGCAGCAGATGCTGGCGATTTCGCGCGCGATCATGGCCGCGCCGCAACTGATCCTGCTGGACGAACCGAGCCTGGGTCTGTCGCCCAAGCTCACCAAGGAGATCTTCGAGATCGTCGTGCGCATCAATCGCGAGCGCGGAACGACGATGCTGCTCGTCGAGCAGAACGCGAACATGGCACTGAACGCCGCCGATTACGGCTACGTCCTCGAGAACGGCCGCATCGTGATGGAGGACCCCTGCTCCGTGCTGCGCGAGAAGGAGGACATCCGCGAGTTCTACCTGGGCATCCGCGACACCGGCGCTCGCGGCGAGCGGCGCTGGAAGAAGAAGAAGACGTGGCGGTGACGCAATGAGCGTGCTCTGGAACCTCGACCACATCCGCCCGAATCCCGACGTCGTCGTTCCCGGCGAGACGATTCCCGAACTCTTTCGCAACGCCGTGGCGATGCGCGGCGACTCGGTGTTCCTGCGCGAGAAGGAGCTCGGCGTGTGGCGCAGCTGGAGCTGGCGCGAGACCGAACGGGCGGTGCGCGAAATCGCGATGGGCCTTGCGTCGATCGGATTCGAGCCGGGCGAATGCGCGTCGATCCTGTCGAACACGGTCGTCGAATGGGTGCTCGCGGATCTCGGCGTGCTGTGCGCCGGCGGGGTGGCCAACGGCATCTACCCCACCGATTCCCCGATGCAGGTGCGCTACCTGTGCGCCGACTCGCGCAGCGTGATCCTGTTCGTCGAGAACGACGAGCAGCTCGACAAGGTGCTCGAGGTTCGGGACGAGTTGCCGCTGCTGCGCCGAATCGTCGTCTTCGACATGGAAGGGCTGCGCCGCTTCGACGATCCGATGGTGACGAGCCTCGATGCGCTGCGCGAGGCCGGCCGTGCCTGGGACGAACGGAATCCCGGCGAGTTCGAGCGGCGCTGTGCGGCGCGCAGGCCCGACGACCTGGCCATCCTGATCTACACCTCGGGTACCACCGGCCAGCCCAAGGGCGCGATGCACAGCCACCGGGGCCTCGTCTACACGGTACGCGGCTTCAACCTGATCATTTCCCAACGCGACGACGACGAGCGCATGGCGTTCCTGCCGCTGTGCCATGTCGCCGAACGATTGGGCGGCGAGTATTTCTCGATCTACTCGGGCGCGCGGCTGAATTTCGTCGAGAACCCGGACACTGTTCCCGAGAACGTCCGCGAGATCGCCCCCACGGTCTTCCTGGCAGTGCCGCGCGTGTGGGAGAAGTTCTACTCGGCGGTGTCGATCGGCGTGTCGGAAGCGGCTCGACTTCAGCAGCTCGCGTACCGCTGGGCGATCGGCGTCGGCCTGCGTGTAGCCGATCGCGTGCTTGCCGGACAGCCGGTGCCTGTGACGCTGAAGGCGGCATTCCGCGCGGCGCGCTTCATCGCGCTCGACAACGTGCGCAAGATGATCGGCATTCATCGCGCGCGATACCTGGTCACGGGTGCGGCACCGATCTCGCCCGATCTGGTGCGCTGGTACCTCGGTCTCGGCGTTCCGATGCTCGAGGTGTGGGGGCAGACCGAATCGTGCGGCGCCTCCACCGGCATGCCGCCGAACCGGATCGTTCCGGGGTCGATCGGAACCGCCGCACCGTTCAACGAGGTGCGCATCGACCCGCAAACGAACGAGCTGCTCGTTCGCGGCCCGAACGTGTTCATGGGCTATCTGAACCAGCCGGAGAAGACGGCAGAGACGATCGACGCCGACGGTTGGTTGCATACCGGCGACGTCGGCAGCGTCGATGCCGACGGCTACTTTCGCATCACCGACCGGATGAAGGACATCATCATCACGGCCGGCGGAAAGAACGTCACGCCGAGCGAGATCGAGAACGAGCTGAAATTCTCTCCGTACATCACCGATGCAGTCGTGATCGGAGACCGTCGTTCGTACCTCACCGCGCTCGTCATGATCGACCAGGACAACGTCGAGAAATACGCGCAGGACAACGACGTTCCGTTCTCGAACTATGCGAGCCTCACGCGTGCAGCAGAGGTAGTGGCGTTGATCCAGCGCGAGATCGACGTCGTGAACCGCAAGTTCGCCCGCGTCGAGCAGATCAAGGCGTTTCGACTGATCGAGACGCAACTCACGGCCGAGGACGAGGAACTCACGCCGACGATGAAGCTCAAGCGCAGGTTCGTCGAGAAGAAATATGCACCGATGATCGAGTCGATGTACCAGGGGGGATGACGGCCGCCAGGCCAGGTCCCGTATCAGTGAGAGACCGGAGATACGAGATGAAGCGCACTGTAATTGCACTGGCTCTGGCCGCGAGCGCGCCATTGGCCCTCGCCCAGACGCAGGGAGTCACGAAGAACGAAGTCGTCGTAGGGTCGCTGCAGGACTTGTCCGGGCCGCTCGCCGGCTTCGGCAAGCAGCTGCGCTCGGGAATGATCCTTCGTGCCGAGGAACTCAACGAGCAGGGCGGCGTGCACGGCCGCAAGCTGAAGCTGATCATCGAGGACGACGGCTACGATCCTCGCAAGGCGGTGCTAGGCGCCCAGAAGCTCGTGAACCAGGACAAGATCTTCGCGATGGTCGCGCACCTGGGCACCGCGCCGAACATGGCGGCGATGCCGGTGCAGTTCGAGAAGAACGTCATCAACTTCTTTCCGATCACCGCCGCGCGCGAGATGTACGAGCCGTTCCACCGGCTCAAGTACGCATTCGCCGCCACCTACTACGATCAGGTCCGGCACGCCACGCCGGTACTCGTGAAGGAGAAAGGCTCCAAGAAGGTCTGCACCGTCTACCAGGACGACGAGTTCGGCCTGGAAGTGCTGCGTGGAGCCGAAGCCGGCCTGAAGACGATCGGCATGGGCTTCGCCGAGAAGACGACGTACAAGCGCGGCGCTACCGACTTCTCTTCCCAGGTCGCGCGCATGAAGGCCGCCTCGTGCGACTTCGTCGTGCTCGGCACGGTGATCCGCGAGACGATCGGCGTGATCGGCGAGGCGCGCAAGACCGGCTTCGACCCGGTGTTCCTCGGCTCGAGCGCCGCCTACACCGAGCTCATCCACAAACTGGGCGGCAAGGCGATGGACGGGTTGTACGCGACGATGACGGTACAGGTACCCTACCTCGACGACGCGTCGCAACCGCTGCGCTTCTGGGCGAACAAGTACAAGACGAAGTACGGCGACGACCCGAGCGTGTTCTCGGTGTACGGTTACCTGGCGGTCGACACCTTCATCCGCGCGCTCGACAAGGCGGGAGCGAACCTGACCACCGACGCGTTCATCAAGGCGATGGACACGATGTCGATTCCGAGCGACATCTTCGGCAGCGCCCCGCAGAACTTCGGTCCGCAGAAGCGCCTTGGCAGCAACTCCGCCCGCCTTTCGCAGATCCAGAACGGCCGCTGGAAGGTGATTTCCGACTACTACACCGACTGATTGTCGAGACGGGAAGCGCCGGCTGCGGCCGGCGCTTCGCCGGGCAACATCAGCGCCCGCCCAGCCCCATCGAGCGCGTGATCACCTCCTTCATGATCTCGTTGGTGCCGCCGTAGATGCGCTGCACCCGCGCATCGGCCCACGCACGGGCCACCGGGTACTCCCACATGTAGCCGTAGCCGCCGTGCAGTTGCACGCATTCGTCGAGCACCTTGCACTGCAGGTCGGAGCACCAGTACTTCGCCATCGACGCGGTTGCGGTGTCCAGCTTGCCCTGCATCAGCAGTTCGATGCAGCGATCGACGAAGACGCGCGCGACCTGCACTTCGGTCTGCAGCTCGGCGAGCTTGAAGCGCGTGTTCTGGAACGCCGACACCGTCGTGCCGAAGACCTTGCGCTCCTGCACGTAGGAGACGGTCCAATCGATCGCCGCCTGCGCGTTCTCGACGGCGCCGATCGCAATCTGCATGCGCTCCCAGGGCAGTTCCTGCATCAGGTAGACGAAACCCTGGTTTTCGGCACCGAGCAGGTTGGCGACGGGTACTTGCACGTCGTCGAAGAACAGCTCCGAGGTGTCCTGCGCCTTCATCCCCACCTTCTTCAGCCGCTTGCCCTTCTCGAAGCCCTTCATGCCGCGCTCGACGAGCAGCAGGCTCGTGCCCTTTGCGCCGGCGTCGGGCCGTGTCTTCGCCACTACGATGACGACGTCGGCATGCCAACCGTTGGTGATGAACGTCTTCGAGCCGTTGAGCACGTACGCCTCGCCCTTGCGGATCGCCGTCGTGCGAACCCCCTGCAGGTCGGAGCCGGCGGCAGGCTCGCTCATCGCGATCGCGCCGATCGATTCGCCCGACGCCATCTTCGGCAGGAAGCGCCGCTTCTGCTCCTCGGAGCCGTAATGCAGGATGTAGGGCGCAACGATCTCGGAATGCAGTCCGAAGCCCAATCCCGTGGCATTCGCGCGCGCAATCTCCTCCATCACGACGATCGAGTACAGCTTGTCGGCGCCGGCGCCACCGTACTCCTCGGGCATCGTCGCGCAGAGCAAACCGTGTTCGCCGGCCTTGCGCCAGACCTCGCGGTCGACGTAACCCTGGTCCTCCCACCGCTCGTGATGGGGAACGACCTCGTTGTCCATGAACCGCCGAACCGAATCGCGAAACATCCGGTGCTCGTCGGAAAACAGCGTGCGCTCGATCATTGCGGCTCCGTCGCGTCAGCAGGAACTCGCAAGCATAATGGAGGCCGATCCATCGGAGTGACCCATGCCCGAAGCCTTCGTCTACGACGCCATTCGCACGCCGCGCGGACGCGGCAAGACTTCCGGCTCGCTCTACGAAGTCAAGCCGATCCGACTCCTCACCACGCTGATGCACGAACTGCAGCAACGACACGACCTCGACACGTCGCAGGTCGAGGACGTCGTCGTCGGTTGCGTAACGCCAGTCGGCGACCAGGGAGCGGTCATTCCCAAGACCGCAGCGCTGGCGGCGGGGTGGGATCTGAAGGTCGCCGGCGTGCAGATCAACCGATTCTGCGCGTCGGGTCTGGAGGCGGTGAACCTGGCCGCCCAGAAGGTGCGCTCCGGCTGGGAAGATCTGGTCGTCGCGGGCGGCGTGGAGTCGATGTCGCGCGTGCCGATGGGTTCGGATGGCGGTGCATGGGCGCTCGACCCGGAGACGAACCTCTCGACGCAGTTCATTCCGCAGGGGATCGGCGCCGACCTCATCGCCACCCTGGACGGATTCTCGCGCGAGATGCTCGACGAGTTCGGCGTGCGCTCGCACCAGAAGGCGGCCGATGCGCAACGCAACGGCCGTTTCAATCGCTCGCTGGTACCGGTGAACGACGAGATCGGCCTTCCGATCCTCGACCGCGACGAAACCATCCGTCCGGAGACGTCACGGGAAGCGCTGGCACAGCTGAAACCGTCGTTCGAGAAAATCGGGGCGATGGGCTACGACGACGTGGCGCTGCGCAAGTACCCGCAGGTCGCTCGCGTCGAACACGTCCACCATGCGGGCAACTCGTCGGGCATCGTCGACGGCGCAGCATTGACGTTGATCGGCAACGAAGCTGCCGGCAAAAGGCTGGGACTGACGCCACGCGCGCGGATCGTGTCCGCCGCGCTCACGGGGACCGACCCCACGATCATGCTTACCGGCCCGATGCCCGCTACCCGCAAGGCGCTGGCGAAGGCCGGCCTCTCGATCGAGGACATCGATTTATTCGAGGTCAACGAGGCATTCGCAGCAGTGGTAATGCGCTTCATTCGCGAGATGGACGTTCCGGAGGAGAAGGTCAACGTCAACGGCGGGGCAATCGCCATGGGACATCCGCTCGGCGCCACCGGCGCGATGCTGCTGGGCACGCTCGTCGACGAGCTGGAGCGCCGCAGCCTGAAACGAGGCGTCATCACGCTTTGCGTCGGCGGCGGAATGGGGATCGCAACCGTGGTGGAACGGCTCTGACGATCGTTCAGAACGGACTGGCTGCGGCGCGCGCCCGGTCGAAACGCCGCATCAGTTGCCGCAGCCGAGCGACGTCCGGCGGCTTTGCCATCACATGCACGTCATCGGGCGCATCGCATCGCAACGCCTCGACACGGAATTCGCCCGACAGCAGGATCGCTGGCGTGCGTGTCCCTTCGAGTCGCCGCAACTCGGCGATCAGCCGCAGCCCGTCCCACGCGCCGCAAAGCCGGAAATCAGAAACGATGACGTCGAAGGCGCGCTGCATTGCGGAGACGGCGGCGATGGCTTCTTCGCCGCTCGGCAGGCTCACCACCTCGAAGCCCCATCGCTCGAAAGTCAGACGCAGCGCCTCGCCCATCGACTCGTCGTCCTCGACAACAAGCACCAGTGAATCGCCGCCCCAGCCGCCGCCTTCGGCGCCCGCCCGTTGAGTGACGGGCGAACGGGCGGGCCCGCGCGTCGCGATGACATCGCAGACCTCCCGGCCCGCGGTCGCGTTAGCCGGCTCCCTCGGAAGCGCATACCTGTGGATGGCAGGCGGCGGGACGTGCAGTTCCACTGCCTTCGACGCGAGACGCGAAGAACGAGAACCGGGCAGATGAAGCGCGAAGGCCGTTCCCCGCCCAAGCCCGGACGACAGCCGAAGCGAATGGCCCTGCAGACGGGACACGGTTTCGCGCACGATCGACAAACCGAGCCCTTGGCCGTGCTTCGCGCTGCGCGACGGATTGGCAACCTGAAAGTACTCGTCGAAGACCCGCCGTTGATCGGGCAGGTCGATGCCGATCCCGTTGTCCCGAACGAGGATCTCGATGCCGCCGCGGAGCGCCCGCACCCGCACCAGTACCCACGCAGGACGCCCCTGCGCGCAGAACTTCAGCGCATTTCCCACGAGATTCGCGAAGATGTCCCACAATCGACTCTCGTTGCTGACGGCGATGAACTCGTCCGGCGCCGGCACCCGCACCACTAGTCGTACATCGGCGCACCGCGCGAGTCCGGAGTAGACGCGCTCGATCCGCTCGAGCAGATTGCGAAGATCCACCGGCGACACGGGAAACGGCTTGTCTCGCTCGCGAAGACCGAGCTCCGAGAGGCGATCGAGATCGCTGCTGATCGCGCCGATGCACGCCTCGAGACTGTCGAGCGCCTGGTGCGCCCCTTTGTTGAAACCGCCCCCATGCTCTCTCAGGAGTTGCGCGTAAAGCGTCAGGCTTGCGAGCGGTTGGCGGAGATCGTGACTCACGGCCGCCAGCACGCGCGTCTTCGCGGCATCGGCCTCGAATGCCTCCTGTGCCATCGCCAGCGAACGCGATCTCGCGTCCGCCAATTGCCTGGCACTCCAGAATAAAGAGCGCTCCCGGCGCTCGATCTCGACCGAGAGGATCCAGCCGATGAAATTTGCAACGATTAAGTAAACGCCGAGCACCATAGTGTGATCATCGCCCTGCAACCTCACACCTAGAAGCGTAAGAATAGAAGCGGGAACACAAGCTGCAGCAACGAGCGCAGCAGGAAGTCGGGAAAACCCGTAGCCAAGCCAGCACGCCAAAGTTGTTGCAACAGCGATTCTGTTCACAACGGAATCGCCGGAATCGAGCGGCACGAAGTTGAGCAAACCAACCGCCAAGCAGCCGATACCCATGGGAACACCGACGCTCCACTCGAAAGAGCGGATAGCCCGTTCCGGACGAAGATGGAGATGAATCGCGGCGGAGAGCAACAGCAAGACCAGCGCCAGACGCACCTGTTGTCGCGCAGCAGACGCTTGAGCTTCGATGGGAAACATCGGGAGCAGCAACCAGAAGGTAAGCGCCATGGCGCCAGCGACCGTAAAAGCAATCTTCGCGAAGCGAAGCCCCGACCGTCGATACCCAAAAAGAAAGTCCGCTTCGATTGCAGGATCCGCAAAGCGACTCGGCGGTCGAAACACGTTCAGGAATCCAGCTCTCGATTGGTGCATTCGAAGCCTCTCCACCATAGGCAGTCGCTTGGAAGAGACAGTTGACATCTCCTAAAGAATCTTGCCAAAGAAACCTTGTGACCGGAAGAATTCGTGGCTAACCTACCTAGTCCGAAAGTTGTACGCCAAGCAAGAACGAGAGGCGCGAGCGGTAGCAACGCCCGACAACCAGGATCGCGGGAGAGAAATGTTCGAATCGAAGGAAGAACACGACAGAGTGCGTGATGTGCAAGAGGCGTTTGGTGAGACACACGACGCACCAATAGGCAGCAAGCCCTCATATGTACAACCTGGCGAAGAACTTCCTATTCGGGTGCGAGTCGTACGCACTGAGAATCAACTGCAAAAAGCAATAAAAGTTCGTGCAGACGCATACGGGCGACACACTCCTGCTTTTGCGGACTCGCTTCGCTCCGTAGAGGACGACGACAAGTCTCCCAGCTCATTGGTGTTTCTCTGCGAATCGAAGGTAACGGGAGACGCAGTCGGAACATTGCGCATCCACACGAACTTCGAAACACCGACATACTTGGAGCGCAACCTTGAATTGCCAGAGTTCCTGCGATCTACCGGTATCGCGTACGTAACCCGTTTGGCGGTCGCAAGTGGGACAAACGGCACGTTTGTGAAACTCGCGATGTTCAAAGCTTTACACCGCTACTGTTTTGCAACGCAAATTTCTTGGATCCTTGCTGTAGCGCGGGTGCCGGTGGATAGGGATCTCACCCGTCTAGGATTCAAAGACATTCTTGGACCCGGAGAAAAACTTCGGCGACCTGAGGATTTTGGTGAGGTGGACGTGCGACCGTTGTACTTCAGCGTTCTCCAAGCTGAACATAATTGGCGCATTGCGAAACACCCTCTCTATGACTTCATGGCATTAAAAACTCATCCGGACATCGAGGTTTTCACCTCCGTGAGCAGCGCTTGGGCGACACCACGTCGAGCTCGACGAGGTCGGCGTCAGAGTGATCTGGGACTCGCTGCTGCTCAAATATTGGCAGTTTGAAAGGGTCGTCAGTCAACTAGCCTTCGTCGCGCATTTGCAACGCCGCTCGCCTGCTCTGCCGCGCCATCCGTCTGACTAGGACGCTTGACTGACATACAGTGAGTACTTTCTGAACATGCCTCTCGGTCCTTTGTGAGGCCTATAGAAGCTCAGGGCCTCAACTATGGGAAGGACGATGCTCATTCCGTCGCCGCTCTATCGCCGAGCGGAGCGAGCACTTTCTCATCTCAACATTCTCGCGGCTATTCTCGTGATCGTCATCGCGACGATCGCCGTCGGCTACGTCGTCGCTAATAGCGAGCGCAGCGTCACGCTGCCCGACGAGATCGGGTCGCTTCTCCCTGATCCGAGAAACGAATGGACGCTTCCAGACGCGATTGATCACTTTAGGCAGGACGAATTCATTCCCTTAGAGAAAGGAGGAAGCCTCCCCTTTCGAACAATCTGGATACGCATCGCCCTCAAGGACCAGAGGATCGCACTCAACAACGAAGTCCTTGCTCTGAAATCGATCCGTGCCAAGCAAGCCGACTTCTGGTCGGTTACAAGTGAGGGAGGCCGCCCTGTGGCGGAAGCGCTCGACTGGGAAGCCACCAGGAGCGGCATATCCATCGCTTTGCCCCGAGCAGGTTCGAGCAGCTTCGAAATCTTCGCCCGAGTAGAACCCGATTCTATCAACAGAATCCAATTGTCTGTTGGATCCAAGAGTGACGTAACCGATCAGAACTTCAAATTCGAGCGAACAGGAGGTTTGCTTCTCGGCGCGCTGTTGATGGTCGCTTTCTTCAGTATTGTCGTCGCGATCTTCAACCGCGACGCAATATTCTTCCTGTATGCTGCTTGGCTGCTTACGACGCTACGCGTTGCTGCCTATAATGGAGATTGGGATCCATATTGGTTGTCGATTCCTATTGCCGGTCAATCACTGCAACTGTTTCTTAGACTCTCTTACATTATTCATAGTCTTATTTCCCTCGCGTTATTCCAGGCACTTTTTGTCAAAGAACTTCGCGCGAACAATCTCCAGAATCTGATAGTTCTTCTTCAAATCTTGACAGCGGCGATGTGTTTGCCAACGCTGCTTCTCGATGCCACCGGATCTCTCAAAAGTTTGTGGGCGCTGAGCGCAGTAACGATTGTTGCGGGCTTCTATGTTTTGATCAAACTCGCGATAAAGGCCCCGTCCAAGGAACTGCTTTGGTATATCGGCTCTTGGACCGTGACCCTTCTGGGCTCTATCGCCCAAATTGCCTTTTCCTTCGGATTCGACCAGAGCATCCTGGATGTGGCGAATAGCCAAACCACCGCAGTGGGCTCCGCCTTAATGCTCGGCGTGACTCTCGCGCAGCGGATGAACACCGAGAGGCAAGCCCGAATCGCCGCGCAGAATAGCGCGATCACGGCCCTTCAACGCTTCCGGCAGAACTACAACTCGACGCCCGCCGGCATATTTTCGATGAAGCTCGACGGAACGCTGTTGGAGCACAACCCGACGTTCGGGTCGATGTTCGTCGTGGATGGCAGGCGCGGATCGAAAGTGGGAACGAACTGGTCGATGCTCCTCAGCCGCGATGCCTTCCAGCGAGTCTGCGAGCAGGCGAACGGCAGCCAGATGATGGACGAGGAGATGGCGGTTCGAAGGATCGGCGACAAGAAGCGCTGGTTCCATATCCGGGCCGTGCGCAAGGCGGACCGTTACGAGGGCTGGATCGAAGACATATCGGCGCGCAAGGAAGCCGAGGATCAGCTGAAGTTTCTCGTGCATCACGATTCGCTCACCGGCTTGCTGAATCGTCGAGGCTTCGAGGCCGAGTTGCTGAGGGCGACGCGCGCGGCTGGGACGCGCGTGATCTGCCTGGCATACGTGGACCTCGATCGGTTCAAGCTCGTGAACGATCTGTTCGGGCATGCAGCCGGCGACCAGATCCTGCGTCAGATGTCGGCCCGCATGCGCGAGGTCATCGCGCCGCCCAATGTTCCGGCGCGTGTGGGCGGTGACGAGTTCGTCGTCGTCATCGACTCGCTGCCGCTGGAGGAGGCGCGTGCGTTGTGCGAGAAGCTTCGAGTCGCGCTGAGCGATCGCGCCTACCACTACCAGGACAAGGCGTTCAGCGTCACGGCGAGCATCGGCCTCATTCGCGTGCTGGAGGGCATGCGGCCCGCCGATGCGCTCACCGCGAGCGATCGGGCCTGTGCGGAAGCGAAGCGCCTGGGCGGCAGTTCGGTCATTTCCTTCGATTCCAGCAGCAGCGAGCTGATGGACTATCTGGAGGAGATCAAGCTCGTCGCCGGAATGAAGGAGCGGCTGCCCGTCGAGAACTTCTTCACGCAATTGCAGCCGATCGTATCGCTGCGCAACCCGCGCTCAAGCCTGTGCTACGAGGTCCTCATTCGCATGCGGGACGCATCCGGGGCCGTGATGCCGCCGTCCCGATTCATTCCCGCGGCGGAGCGGAACGGGTTGATGACGCAGATCGACCGCTGGGTGCTGCGCAGCACCCTCGAATGGCTGGACGCACAACCGGCGCATCGCAACGATGTCGACTTCTGCACCATCAACCTGAGCGGCGCCTCGTTGAACGACGAGAAGTTCCTGCAGGACACGATCGCGCTGATCCGTGACCACTCGCACTCCACACGCAAGATCTGCTTCGAGATCACGGAGAGCGTTGCGCTGTACGACCTGAACACGACGCGGCGATTCGTCGACACGGTGAAATCCTTCGGCGCGATGGTCGCGCTCGACGATTTCGGTGCCGGCTACACGTCGTTCAGCTATCTCAAGGAACTGCCCGCCGACCTGGTGAAGATCGACGGAAACTTCATCCGCGACGTGAACTCCAACCCGGCCAACTTCGCGATCACCCGCGCCGTCGTCGAGCTCGCGCACGAACTGGGCATGGGATGCGTTGCCGAGTGGGCGGAGAACGCCGAGATCGTTCGCTCGCTCATCCAGCTCCGCATCGACTACGCGCAGGGCTACGGACTGTGTCGACCGATCGAGCGCGAGCGCCTCCTCACGGTTTCGAACAGCGCCGCGCTGATCGGCGACATCGCCACGGCCGACCTGGTCTTCGGACGAGGCGCGACAGCGGTCGAATCGGTTTGGGGCGCGGCACTGCCGATCTGATCTGCGCGCTCTCGAGCGCCTGCCTCAAGCGCAGGAGCGCCGCAACGAGCGTTTATGATTCAGCGCTGCAGCCCGATGTTCCGGGCCGGAGAGCGCATGTCGAGCATTCGATACCAGAGGGACGACCAAGGCATCGTCACGCTTGTTCTCGACGCACCGGATCAGTCGGTGAACACGATGGACGCGGCGTTTCGCGAGGACCTCGCCGCGATCGTCGGCCGCCTCGAAGCGGAAAGCGAAGGCCTGCGCGGCGTCGTCCTGACGTCGGCGAAACGAACGTTCTTCGCGGGCGGGGACCTGCGTTCCCTCGTTGCCGTGCGACCGGAGGCAGCTGCCTCCTTCTTCGAGGAGGTCCAGGCGCTGAAAGCGTGCCTGCGCCGCCTGGAGCGACTGGGCAGGCCCGTGGTGGCGGCGATCAACGGAAGCGCGCTCGGCGGCGGGCTCGAGCTCGCCCTCGCCTGCCACGCGCGCGTCTGCCTCGCGGATGCGGCGATCGAGCTCGGTTTTCCGGAAGTCACGCTCGGTTTGATGCCGGGCGCCGGCGGCACCGTGAAGCTGGTGCGGCTGCTCGGGCTGCAGCAGGCGTTGCCGCTGCTCACCGAAGGCCGGCGCATCGGCCCCTCACGCGCGCTGGAACTCGGGCTCGTCGACGCGATTGCGCGCGACGCCGAGCAGCTGATGGAGCTCGCGCTGGCCTGGATCGATGCGCACCCCGACGCAAGGCAGCCCTGGGACGATCCGAAACACCGGATTCCAGGCGGGACGCCGTCGAGCCCTGCGGTTGCCGCGATGCTCGCCGTCGCTCCTGCGATGTTGCAGCACAAGACCCGCGGCAACTACCCGGCGCCGGAGGCGATCCTCGCGGCGAGCGTCGAAGGCGCCCAGGTGGACTTCGACACCGCCATGCGGATCGAGTCGCGCTACATGACCCGGCTGGTCGTCGGGCCGGTGGCGAAGAACATGATCGAAGCCCTGTTCTTCCAGGCAAACGAGATCCGCAACGGACGCAGCCGTCCGCAATCGAGTGAAAAACGGCGAATCGCGCGTGCGGGCATCGTCGGTGCGGGAATGATGGGCGCAGGCATCGCATGGGCTTGTGCGAGCAAGGGCATCGAATGCGTACTGGTGGATGTCGATGCGGCGAAGGCGCAGGCCGGCAAGGCGTACTCCGGAAGGATCCTCGCCGAGCGCGTCGGAAAGGGACGGATCTCTGCCGAGGATGCGCAGCGAATCCTGGCCCGTATCCATCCCACCGACTCGATCGCCGATCTCGCCGGCTGCGACCTGGTCGTCGAAGCGGTGTTCGAGAATCGGGAGCTGAAAGCCGAAGTGACGCAGGCGATCGAGAAGATCGTCGCAGAGTCCGCGATCATCGCGTCGAACACGTCGACGCTGCCCATCAGCGGCCTCGCCGGCGCCTGCTCGCAGCCGCAGCGATTCATCGGCCTGCATTTCTTCTCGCCGGTGGAACGGATGCCGCTCGTGGAGATCATTCGCGGGAACCATTCGTCCACCGATACCGCCGCGGCCGCATGGGACTTCGCCGTGCAACTCGGCAAGACGCCGATCGTCGTCAACGACGGGCGCGGCTTCTATACGAGCCGCGTCTTCGGCACTTATGTGAACGAAGGCATGGCGCTGATCGGAGAAGGAGTGCCGGCCGCGCTGATCGAAAACGTCGCGATGCAGCTCGGCATGCCGGTCGGACCGCTTGCCGTTCTCGACGAGGTTTCCTTGAAGCTTGCCGACGACGTACTGCATCAGGAGCAGGCGGACGCCCGTCGCGGCGAAGTGCACGAGTCTGCGCATGGGGACGAGTCTGCGCATGGGCACGATCACGAGCACGATCATGAGCACGATGGCGACCATCGACATGCGCATGCCCCCGGTCCGGGCACGCAGGCGAAGAGCCGACGGATTCCCGAAACCGCCGTCTACGTACTCGAGAAGATGGCGCACGGATATCGACGCATGGGTCGCGCGCACGGAGGCGGCTTCTACGAATACCCGGCCGAGGGCGAGAAGTTCCTGTGGGCCGGCTTGCAGGCGTTCGAACGCGCGAGGAGTGCCGTTCCAGTGCAGGATGTTCGCGACCGGCTGCTGTACGTGCAGGCGCTCGAGACGATCCGCTGCCTCGAGCAAGGCATCGTCGAAACGGCCCGTGACGCGAACATCGGCTCCATCTTCGGATGGGGCTTTCCGGCGTGGACCGGCGGCACGCTGAGATTCGTGGATCACGTCGGTGCGCAACGTTTCGTCGAGCGCGCGCGCGAGCTCGCCCGAAACTACGGCGAACGCTTCGAACCTCCGGCGCTGCTCGTGGATCGCGCCGAGAACGGCGAGCCCCTCGGCACCGCACCCGCTTCCGAAGCAAACGCTGCGACATCATGACGGTGCGCGCGCACAAACGCCTGTACGACTGGCACGAACCCGTCGCGCCGCGGCCGGCGGCGACGATCCTGCTCCTGCGCGACGCCGAACAGGGGCCGGAGGTGCTGATGACGCGCCGCTCGATGAAGGCGAGCTTCGCGCCCGGCGCCTACGTCTTTCCCGGCGGCGTGGTCGATGCCGCGGACTCGGCTGCGCTCGATCGCGGGCTTGCCCATGTGCGCGAAGACCAGGCGCCGGAGATCGTCTCTTACGCGACGGCGGCCCTGCGCGAGGCGTTCGAGGAGCTCGGCATACTGCTCGCTCGCGGCGCCGGCGACGATCGCGATTTGGCGCGCGTCGCCGCGCAACTCGGCCAGCACCGCGGCGAGAACCTCTTCGACCAGCTTGCAGCGCACGGCCTTCGACTGGCGCTCGACGAGGTGCACTGGTTCAGCCACTGGATCACCGATCGCGACCTGCCCAAGCGTTTCGACGCGCGCTTCTTCGTCGCCCGCATGCCTGCCCATCAGCAGCCCATCGCCGACGAAGGCGAGCAGTTCGAGCCGATCTGGGTGAATCCCGCCGCCGGGCTCGAGCGACACGAGCGCGGCGAGTTCAACATCATTTTTCCGACGATCCGCACGCTGCGCCAGCTCTCCGCATTCGGCAGCACCGATGAGATCCTCGAGCGGACGCGCAAGCAGAAGCGGGTCTGGATCTCGTGCCCGCGCGCCGGCTGGTTGCGTGGGCAGCTCGAGCGCTTCAGCGAGGACGAGCTGCCGTACGGCGAGCTCGAGCTCGTCACACCGGACGGCCGCGCCGAGCACAGCCTCGACTGGCAGTCGGAGCGAGTCGTGCCGCTGCTGCGGCACGTGCACCGGCTCACCGCACCGAATCCCGGCCGCATGACCGGTCCCGGCACGAACACGTACCTGATCGGCGAGCCGGGCGACTGGCTGGTCGTCGATCCCGGGCCCGATGACGAAGGCCACGTGCAGCGCATCCTCGACTTCGTCGGCGACGGGCTGAAGACGATCGTCTGCACGCACGGTCACCCGGATCACCTGCCCGGCGCAAGGCCGCTGCAGCAACGCACCGGAGCGCCGGTCCTGGGACGCGCCAGCGGCGACGCCTTCGCGCCCGAGTGGGCATTCCGGCCCGACCGGGAACTCGAGGACGGCGAGCGGCTGCGCGTAGGTGATTCGACGCTGCGCGTGCTGCACACCCCCGGGCATGCGGAGCACCACGTCTGCCTGCTGCTCGAGGAGGACGGACTGCTGTTCTCGGGCGATCACATCCTGAACGGCTCGACCACCGTGATCGATCCGCCGGATGGGGACATGCGCGCCTACGTCGACTCGCTCGGTCGGCTCGCACGCGAACCCTTCGAGTTCATCCTGCCCGCGCACGGCCACGTCATTGCGCGCGGCAAGACCGAAGTGGCTCGATTGATCGCGCATCGCATGGCGCGCGAGGCGAAGGTCGTCGACGCATTGCAGCGCACCGGCGGCGGCACGCTGGACGAACTGGTGCCCTTTGCCTACGACGACGTCGACCCGATCCTGTATCCGGTGGCGAAACGCTCGCTCACGGCTCACCTTCTGAAGCTGCGCGACGAGCAGCGCGCCGCAGAGGACGCCGGCGGACGCTGGCAGTCTTCTTGAGAACGGCGGCGAGTCGCGCCGCCGCGAATCAAGCCGGTCGTGAACCGAGCCCGCGGACCGACGTCGAGTGGCGCGGGCGGGTCGCAAGGGGCGGTCGCCCGCTCCTCGCGCGCCCGCTCAGGCGCCGCGCGCTCAGGCGCTCGCCTGGCCCGCCGCGGCAGACGCCGCGTCGTCGGCTGCGGCGGCCTTCATCGACAGGCGCAGCCGGCCCTTGTCGTCGGCCTCGATGACCTTCACGCGAACCGCCTGCCCTTCCTTCAGGTAGTCGGACACCTGGTTCACGCGCTCGTTGGCGATCTGCGAGACGTGCAGCAGGCCGTCACGTCCGGGCATCACCTGGACGATCGCGCCGAAGTCGAGGATCTTCAGCACGGTGCCGTCGTAGATGCGGCCGATCTCGACTTCCGCGGTAAGGTCTTCGATGATCTTCTGCGCGCGCTTGGCCGCGTTGCCGTCTACCGCGGCGATCGTGATCGAGCCGTCGTCCTGGATGTCGATCTGCGTGCCGGTGCTCTCGGTGATCTGCCGGATCGTCGCGCCGCCCTTGCCGATGACGTCGCGGATGCGCTCGGGGTTGATCTTCATCGTGTACATGCGCGGCGCGAAATCGGAGAGATCCTCGCGCGCGCCGCCGATTGCCTGCTGCATGAGCCCCAGGATGTGCATGCGGCCTTCGCGCGCCTGCGCGAGCGCGACCTGCATGATCTCCTTCGTGATGCCCTGGATCTTGATGTCCATCTGCAGCGCGGTGATGCCGGCGGTCGTTCCGGCCACCTTGAAGTCCATGTCACCGAGGTGGTCCTCGTCGCCGAGAATGTCGGTGAGCACGGCGAAACGGTTGCCTTCCTTGATCAGGCCCATCGCCACGCCTGCGACGTGCGAGCGGATCGGAACGCCGGCGTCCATCAGCGCCAGACACCCTCCGCAAACCGACGCCATCGACGACGAGCCGTTGGACTCGGTGATCTCCGAAACGACGCGCAGCGAGTACGCGAACTCTTCGGCGGGCGGCAGCAACGGACGCAACGCACGCTTTGCCAGATTGCCGTGGCCTACCTCGCGGCGCTTGGGTGCGCCGAACCGGCCCGTCTCGCCCGTGGCGAAAGGCGGCATGTTGTAGTTGAACATGAACCGCTCGCGGTATTCGCCGTTGATCGCGTCGATGATCTGCTCGTCGCGCGAAGTACCCAGAGTGGCGACGACCATCGCCTGCGTCTCGCCGCGCGTGAACAGCGCCGAGCCGTGCGCACGCGGCAGCACGCTGGTGCGGATCGAGATCGGACGCACGGTGCGCGTATCGCGACCGTCGATGCGAGGCTCGCCCGACAGGATCTGCTGTCGCACGATGCGCGCCTGCAGGTCGAACAGCATGTTCGAGACCGCGTTGACGTCGGGCGCCGGCTGGCCGGCGTCGACTGCCTCGGCCGTGACGCGCTCGATCGTCGCCTTCTCGATTTCACGGATGCGCGAGACGCGCTGCTGCTTGTTGTGAATTCCGTAGGCGGCGCGCATTTCCTCGCCGGCCAGCTCTTCGACTCGCAGGACGCGTGCGGTGTCCTTCGGCGCAGGCTGCCAGTCCCAGGCCGGCTTGCCCGCTTCCTCGACCAGCTCGTCGATGGCGCGAATGGCGGTCTGCATCTGCTCATGGCCGAACACGACCGCGCCGAGCATCACGTCTTCAGGCAACTCCTGCGCCTCGGACTCGACCATCAGCACGGCGGCATCGGTGCCGGCGATGACGAGGTCGAGCTTCGACGACTGCATCTGCGTGGTACTCGGGTTGAGCACGTACTGGCCGTCGATGTAGCCCACGCGCACCGCGCCGATCGGGCCGTCGAACGGGATGCCCGACAGCGCGAGTGCCGCCGACGAGCCGATCATCGCGGGAATCGCGCTGTCGACTTCGGGATTGCTCGACATCACGTGCACGATCACCTGGACCTCGTTGTAGAAGCCCTCCGGGAACAGCGGTCGGATCGGACGGTCGATCAGGCGGCAGGTGAGGATCTCGCGTTCGGTGGGACGCCCTTCCCGCTTGAAGAAGCCGCCGGGAATGCGCCCAGCCGCGTAGAACTTCTCGGTGTAATCGACCGTGAGCGGGAAGAAATCCTGCCCGGGCTTGGCGTTGCGTGCGCCGACGACGGTAGCGAGGATGACCGTATCGTCCATCGTGACGAGGGCCGATCCCGACGCCTGGCGTGCGACTTCACCCGTCTCGATGGTGACGGTGTTGGCGCCCCACTGAAACGTTCTTTTTGCGATTTCAAACACTTGATTTCCTTTCGAGCAATGCAAAAACAAGAAACCCGCAAGGTTCGCTTGCGGGTTTCGGCTCGTTCGTTTCAGCCGCGCAGACCCAGTTTGTCGACGAGCGCGCGGTAGCTGGCGGGATTCTTCCCTTTCAGGTAGTCGAGCAGCTTGCGGCGCCGGCTCACCATCTTGAGCAGGCCGCGGCGCGAGTGATGATCCTTCGCGTGCGCCTTGAAATGCTCGGTGAGGTCGACGATGCGAGCGGTGAGCAGCGCGACCTGGACTTCGGGCGAACCCGTGTCGTTGCCCGCGCGCTGGAAGTCGGCGACGATCTTCGCCTTCTCGGTATTGCCGATGGCCATTGCTTTTCCCTGGACGTTGCTTTCACTTGCGGCATCGCCGGGTTGCGATGCCGTGCCGACCCGGCCGCCGAGGCCGGGAAACCCGCAATTCTAGCGCAGTCAGACCCCGGGCTGCGGGTCGATCCGTTCGGCCCTCGAATGCAGCTTGTTCAGCGCGTTCAGGTAGGCCTTCGCCGACGCGACGACGATGTCCGGATCGGCGCCGACGCCGTTGACGATGCGTCCCGAACGCGACAGGCGAACCGTGACTTCGCCCTGCGACTCGGTGCCGGTGGTGATCGCGTTCACCGAATACAGCACGAGTTCGGCTCCGCTGGCGACGCGGCCTTCGATCGCCTTGAAAGTCGCATCGACCGGGCCGTTGCCCGTGGCTTCGCTCGTGATTTCCGCGCCGTCGATGCCGATCGTCACGCGCGCATTCGGGCGTCCGCCCGTCCGCGAAGCCTGCGCCATCGACACGAGCCGGTAGTGCTCGTCGGCCTCGTGATGCACGGCCTGGTCGGAGACGAGCGCATGGATGTCCTCGTCGAAGATCTCGGCCTTGCGGTCAGCCAGGTCCTTGAAGCGCTGGAACGCGGCCTGCATTTCCTGCTCGGATTCGAGCTCTATGCCCAGCTCCTGCAACCGCTGCTTGAACGCGTTGCGCCCGGAGAGCTTGCCCAGAACGATCTTGTTCGCCGTCCAGCCGACGTCCTCGGCGCGCATGATCTCGTAGGTGTCGCGCTGCTTGAGCACGCCGTCCTGGTGGATACCCGAGGCATGCGCGAAGGCGTTGGCGCCGACCACGGCCTTGTTGGGCTGCACCGGAAATCCGGTGATGCTCGAGACCAGCTTCGAGGTGGGAACGATCTGCGTCGTGTCGACCCCGACGTCCAGGCCGAAGTAGTCGCGGCGCGTCTTCACGGCCATCACGACTTCCTCGAGCGACGTGTTGCCCGCACGCTCGCCCAGCCCGTTGATCGTGCACTCGACCTGTCGCGCGCCGGCCATCACGCCGGCCAGCGAATTGGCCACCGCCATGCCGAGATCGTTGTGGCAGTGCACCGACCAGATCGCCTTGTCCGAATTCGGCACGCGTTCGCGCAGCGAGCGGATCCGCTCGGCGAAGCCCTCGGGAACCGCGTAGCCGACCGTATCGGGGATGTTGATCGTCGTCGCGCCCTCGGCGATCGCGCCCTCGAGCACGCGGCACAGGAAATCGAAGTCGGAACGGCTCGCGTCCTCGGGCGAGAACTCGACGTCGCCGGTGAACTTGCGCGCGAAGCGCACCGCCAGGCGGATCTGCTCGTGCACCTGTTCGGGCGTCATGCGCAGCTTCTTCTCCATGTGCAGGGCCGAAGTCGCCATGAACGTGTGGATGCGCATCGACGCCGCGCCCTTCAACGCTTCGGCGGCGCGCGAGATGTCGCGGTCGTTGGCGCGCGCCAGCGAGCACACGGTGGAGTCCTTGATCGCGTCGGCGATCGCGCGCACGGCTTCGAAGTCGCCGTTGGACGAGGCGGCGAAACCGGCCTCGATGACGTCGACGCGCAGTTTCTCCAGTTGCTTGGCCAGGCGCAGCTTCTCCTCGCGCGTCATCGACGCGCCCGGACTCTGCTCGCCGTCGCGCAACGTGGTGTCGAAGATGATCAGCTTGTCGGCCATCGGAATGCTCCTGTTGCGCCTGGCCCGCCAGCGCGGGAGGCTACGAAAGACTGCAAACGGAAAGGAGGGGAGGAGGTGTCAGCGCGCGGGGCGCAGTAGCGGACCCAGCACCGAAAGAAGGTGCAGTCCGCCGAGCGTCCGGTTGCCGGACGCCGGGAGAGGCAGGGCGGCGCGGGAAACGCCGGATGCGCGGCCGCGGCCGCAAGCAGGGTTCATCGGGAAAATATAGCGGCTTTGGCCGATGGCGGCAACCGCGCGGGCGGCGCTGCCGCCACGCCGCCCCAGTCGACAGGCCGTGCGCGCTTCAGGTCTTCGGCAACGTGACGCCGGTCTGGCCCTGGTACTTGCCGCCGCGGTCGCGGTAGGAAGTTTCGCAGACCTCGTCGGACTCGAGGAAGATCACCTGCGCGCAGCCTTCGTTGGCGAAGATCTTCGCGGGCAAAGGCGTGGTATTCGAGAATTCCAGCGTGACGTGGCCTTCCCACTCGGGTTCCAAAGGCGTTACATTTACTATAATACCGCAGCGGGCGTACGTCGAGTTATGAACAATAAGTCCGTTCGCGACGAAATTCTGCAATCTTGGTATATGAAGATCATATACCTCTTCCTCTCCCGCGGGTTCGATCGACTTAACTACGTCCCATAGCGGACCATCAGCAAGACTCGCCAATTCGGAATCTGCCGTTGCATGCGCGAGCGCGGTCGCCATTCTCAACGGTACCGACTGCCCAGGTTGGGTTCGCTGGAACCCTGTAGCAGCGAACGTGATTCCGGCGTTCGCCTTGGCAGCACGAAGCATCGGCCACGCCTCCCGAGGAAGCGTATCGAAGTTGCTGCGGATGCGCTCGCCACCAAGTACCGGAAGAATCTCTACGTCGAGCCGCTTTTGCTTGATCGAATCGGGCCAGAAACCGATTTCGGCGGCAAAACGAGCAATCGCAGAACGGTCGGTAATCTGGATTCGGTAAGCATCGGATCCGATCGCGGTTTTCTTCTCGCGGATCAACGAGAAAATTCCGAAGCGCAGCAGCAGATGGTGCACGTCCTCGATAAGGCGCCGTGAGCCCGAGTAATACTCGAGGAAGAAACTCTCGTCGTGCCGAAAGACGCTGCCGTCACCGGAAAAAAGCGCCTGCAGAAAAATCCGGACGGACTCCTTCGGAGCCATGAATACAGCCTGCGGCACGAACTTCTCGAGAGCGCCGACGTCGAGGCGGTACCCGCAGAGCCATTGCGTCGCCCTGTTTCGTTTGACGATGCCGCCGCGTCCTCGTTGATTCACGATCCGGTAGCCGAATCGTCCGCGCGGCGAAACGCAACCCAGTTCGCCCTTTGCCACGCAGTCCTCGAGCAGGCGCACGAGAACCGGGTCTTCGCTCGTGAAGGTCGGGCTGTGACCCGGCGTGCTGCACTGCCCCTCGGAGATCATCAAGCCCAGCAACGCGGCTTCCCAATCGGGCAGAGGCGTTCTACCGAAGACCGGGACCTCGCGAGCTACGGCGATCCGATCTCCCGGCCGCAATGAACCGAGCGCGGTCCAACCGTGCAACTGCCGGAACGGATGATTCTCGGTGGCCCGGATGCGCAGACCGGCTTTGGTGCGGAGTTCGAAAACCGGCTTTCGGCCTTGAGGGATCATTTCCGCGATCCGCGCCGCTTCCTGCCGCCAGCCGTTCAATGCGATCGTCTTCCGTCCCCATCCGAACTCCGTGATCGGCAGGTATGCGCCCGACTCGGCATCGACGACCCTGGTGTCCGCCGTCAGGCACTTGCCCAGGCAGATCGTCAAGACGTTCCTCGGGATCCGGAAGTACTCGACCGTGCGCCCCAGCGCGAACGAGTTCGGCGGAATGATGCAGACGTCACCGGTGAAGTCGACGAACGAGTCCGCGTCGAAGTTCTTCGGATCGACGATCGTGGAATTGATGTTCGTGAAGATCTTGAACTCGCGCGCGACGCGCACGTCGTAGCCGTAGCTCGAGGTGCCATACGAGACGATCCGCTTGCCGCCGACCTCCCTCGCCTGCCCGGCCTCGAACGGCTCGATCATTCCCTGTGCCGCCATCCGGCGGATCCAACGGTCGGACTTGACGCTCATTCTTCGCTTCGGGGTTCGCCGCGCATTTCCGCAATCCGGATTCTAGCAATCGGCGAAGCCGCGTCGATTGGTGCATGATGCCGATCACACGCGCCGGTTGCGGCGCGCGACGAATCTGCCGAAGAAGCAGGTCCGGAATCATTCGACCCCGCCGCGGGGCGGGCGATCCCTTCGAGGAGGCTCCATGGAACAGACCGTGACGATGACGGTGAACGGCAAGCCCGTTTCCGCCCGAATCGATCGCCGAATGCTGCTCGTCCAGTTCATCCGCGAGCAGTTGGAACTCACCGGAACGCACGTCGGGTGCGACACCGCACAGTGCGGCGCGTGCACCGTGCACCTGGACGGGCGCGCGATCAAGTCGTGCTCGATCCTCGCGGTGCAGGCCGAGGGCGCCTCGATCACGACGATCGAGGGGCTGTCCAACGGCGAGCTGCACCCGATGCAGAAGGCGTTCAACGAGTGCCACGCGCTGCAGTGCGGCTTCTGCACGCCCGGCATGGTGATGTCGGCCGTGCAGTTGCTGAAGGACAACCCGCACCCGACGGAAGCCGAGATCCGCGAGGGGCTCGAGGGCAACCTGTGCCGCTGCACCGGGTACCAGAACATCGTGCGCGCGATCGAGCAGGTCGCCGCCGGCGGCAACTGAAGCGGAGGACGACATGACAGACCTCTCCAATGCGCCGGCCTCGCCCATCGGCCAGTCGATGCTGCGGCGCGAAGACCGCCGCTTCCTCACCGGCGCCGGGCAGTACACCGACGACGTGGTGCTGCACCGCCAGACCTATGGTGTGTTCGCGCGGTCGCCGCACGCGCATGCGCGCATCGTTTCGATCGACATCGCACGCGCGAAGGAAGCGCCGGGCGTCGTCGACGTCATCACCGGCGCCGACCTGGCCGAAGCCAAGGTCGGCGGCCTGCCCTGCGGATGGCTGATCCACAGCAAGGACGGCTCGCCGATGAAGGAGCCGCCCCACCCGGTGCTCGCGCAGGGCAAGGTGCGCTATGTCGGGGATCCGGTTGCGCTCGTCGTCGCCGAAACACTGGTGCAGGCCAAGGACGCCGCCGAACTCGTCGAGGTCGAGTACGACGTGCTGCCGGCCGTCGTCGATACCGCAACTGCCGACTCCGCGCAGGCGCTCGTGCACGACGACGTTCCGAACAACCTCTGCTACCACTGGAGCCATGGCGACGAGGCGGCAGTGAATGCCGCCTTCGCGAACGCCGCGAAGGTCACGCGGCTGGACTTCGTGAACAACCGCCTGATCCCCAATGCGATGGAGCCGCGCGCGGCCAACGCGTCGTACTCGAAACACGACGACAGCTACACGCTGTACGTGGCGAACCAGAACCCGCACGTCGAGCGGCTGCTGATGTGCGCGTTCGTGCTCGGACTACCCGAGTCGAAAGTCCGCGTGATCGCCCCGGACGTCGGCGGCGGTTTCGGCTCGAAGATCTTCCTCTATCCGGAGGAAACGGCGCTCGTCTGGGCGAGCAAGCGAGTCGGGCGGCCGATCAAGTGGACTGCCGAACGCAGCGAATCGTTCCTCGCCGACGCGCACGGGCGCGACCACGTCACCACCGCCGAAATGGCGATGGATGCGCAGGGCCATTTCCTCGCGATGCGCGTGAAGACGACGGCGAACCTGGGCGCCTACCTGTCGACCTTCGCGTCGGCAGTGCCGACGATCCTGTACGGCACGCTGCTCGCCGGCCAATACCGCACGCCCGCCATCCACGTAGAGGTGAAGGGCGTGTTCACCAACACCGCCCCGGTGGACGCATATCGCGGTGCCGGCCGGCCGGAAGCGTCGTTCGTCGTCGAGCGGCTCGCCGAGCAGTGCGGCCGCGACCTGGGCATCGATCCGGCCGAGATCCGGCGGCGCAACTTCATCACGGACTTCCCGTACAGCACCGCGGTGGGACTCACCTACGACAGCGGCGGCTATGCCGCCTCGCTCGATCGCGCACAACAGCTCGCCGACGTCGCGGCCTTCCCGGCGCGCAAGGCGGAAGCGGCCCAGCGCGGGATGCTGCGCGGCATGGGTTACTCGTGCTACATCGAGGCCTGCGGCATCGCGCCGTCGAGCATCGCCGGCGCGCTGGGCGCGCGCGCGGGGCTCTTCGAAGCGGGCGAAGTGCGAGTGCATCCGACCGGAACCGTCACCGTGTTCACCGGTGCGCACAGCCACGGACAGGGCCACGAGACCACGTTTGCGCAGGTGGTGGCAGGCAAGCTCGGCATTCCGGTGGAGAACGTCGAGATCGTCCATGGCGACACCGGGCGCATCCCGTTCGGCATGGGCACCTACGGCAGCCGCTCGCTTGCCGTCGGCGGCACCGCGATCGTGATGGCGATCGACAAGGTCATCGCCAAGGGCAAGAAGATCGCGGCGCACCTGCTCGAAGCGGCCGACTCCGACATAGAGTTCGAGAACGGCGAGTTCCGCGTGGCGGGTACCGACCGCAAGGTTCCCTTCGCGCAGGTTTCGCTCACCGCCTACGTGCCGCACAACTATCCGCACGACAAGCTCGAACCCGGGCTGAACGAGAACGCGTTCTACGATCCGAGCAACTTCACGTTCCCGGCCGGCTCCTACGTCTGCGAGGTCGAAGTCGACCCGCAGACCGGGCGCACGCGCATCGTGCAGTTCGTGGCAGTAGACGACTTCGGCAACATCGTCAACCCGATGATCGTCGAGGGGCAGGTGCATGGAGGCCTGGCGCAGGGAATCGGCCAGGCGATGCTGGAAGGCTGCCGCTACGACGCCGAATCGGGCCAGCTGCTCACCGGCTCGATGATGGACTACACGCTGCCGCGCGCCGACGACCTGCCCCGCTTCGTCGTCGATACGACGGTGACGCCGTGCACGCACAATCCGCTGGGCGTGAAGGGATGCGGCGAGGCGGGCGCGATCGGCGCGCCTTCGGCGTTCATCAACGCGCTCACCGACGCGCTCGGTGTGCGCGACGTGCCGATGCCGGCCACGGCCGAACGCGTCTGGCGCATCGCCAACGGCATCGCCTGAGGAGGAGACCGAAATGTACGGATTTGAATACCAGCGTCCTTCCAGCGTGGCAGACGCGGTACGCGCGAACAGCGCCGACGCGCGCTACCTCGCCGGCGGGCAGAGCCTCGTGCAGTCGATGAAGCTGCGGCTCGCCTCGGCAAGCGCGCTCGTGGACCTCTCGTCGATCGCCGGCCTGCGGGGCATTGCACGCGAAGGCTCGGTGCTGAAGATCGGCGCAATGACGCGACACTCCGAAGTCGCGCGTTCGCCGGAGGTACGCGGTGCGATTCCCGCGCTGGCGCAGCTGGCCGAGGGCATCGGCGATCCGATGGTGCGCAACCAGGGCACGATCGGCGGCTCGCTGGCCAACGCCGACCCGGCTGCCGACTACCCCGCGGCAGTGCTCGGGCTGGGGGCGAGCATCGAGACCGATCGCCGCACGATTGCCGCGGACGATTTCTTCGTCGACCTGTTCACCACCGCACTGCAGCCGGGCGAGCTGATCGTCGCGGTGCGCTTTCCCATGGTGAAGCGCGCGGCTTACTTGAAGCTGCGCCAACCGGCCTCGCGCTTCGCGCTGGTCGGTGTGTTCGTCGGCCAGGGTGACCAGGGGGTGCGCGTCGCCGTCACCGGCGCGCGCTCGCACGCGTTTCGCGTGCGCGAAATGGAGCAGGCGCTCGAACGCGACTTCTCGCCCGAGTCGATCCAGGGCGTGAAGGTCGACGCCGCCGGCTGCAACAGCGACCTGCACGGCTCGGCCGAGTACCGCGCGGCGATGATCGGCGTGCTCGCGCAGCGCGCGGTCGCCAAGGCACGCGAGCAGTAGGACACCCGGATGACGCGGCCGGCCGACGTCGACGCGACGCTGCAGCTGTTGGCCGGCGAGGACTACCTCGCCGGCCGTTCGCTCGCCACCGCGGTCTTTCTCGCCCTGCGCCTGGGTCGCCCGCTGCTGCTCGAGGGCGAAGCGGGCGTGGGCAAGACCGAACTCGCCAAGGTGCTCGCGCGGGCGCTGCAAGCGCCGCTCATCCGCCTGCAGTGCTACGAGGGCCTGGACGTCGCATCGGCCGCCTACGAGTGGAACGTCGCGCGCCAGATGCTCGAGATCCGCGTCGCCGAGGCAGGTCACGAGGCGAACCGCGATCGGTTGCTGCGCAACCTCTATTCGCGCGACATGCTGATCGAGCGCCCGCTGCTGCAGGCGCTCACCCAGCCGGTCTCGCCAGTGCTGCTGATCGACGAGCTCGACCGCGCCGACGAACCGTTCGAAGCGTTCCTGCTCGAGGTGCTCGCCGAGTCGCAATTGTCGATACCCGAGTTCGGGACGATCCGCGCGGAGCATCCGCCGATCGTCGTGATCACGTCGAACCGCACGCGCGAGAGCCATGACGCGCTCAAGCGTCGCTGCCTGTACGCATGGGTCGACTACCCCGACGCGGCGCGCGAACTCGACATCATCCGGCGCAAGGCGGGCGACGCCGGCGAGCGGCTCGCGCAGCAGGTGGTCGGCTTCGTGCAACGCGCGAGAACACTCGACCTGTTCAAGGCGCCGGGCGTGGCCGAGACGATCGACTGGGCCAACGCGCTGGTGGCGCTGGACACGCTGTCGCTCGACCCGCAGTCGGTGTCCGATACGCTCGGGGTGCTGCTGAAGTACCAGGACGACATCGCGCGCATCGACGCGGGCGCCGGCGCCGCGATTCTCGAGGAACTGCGCGCCGAGGGGATCCTCGAGCGCCACCCGGAGCGCGCCCAGGGATAGCGATGCCCGGGCGCATCGCCGAGAACATCGCGCATTTCGCACGCGTCCTGCGCGCGGCCGGTCTTCCGGTGGGTCCCGATCGGGTGCTCGCCGGCATCGCCGCGGTCGAGACGGTGGGACTCGAGCGCCGCGAAGACGTACACGCCGCGCTGTCGGCCGTGATGATCGACCGTCACGAGCAGCAGCCGGTGTTCGACGCCGCATTCGCCGCGTTCTGGCGCGACCCCAAACTGCTCGAACGACTGATGTACCTGATGCTGCCGCGCGTCGAAGGGCGCCCCGGCGCGACGCCCCCCGCGCAACGCCCGCGGCGCGTCGAAGAGGCTTTGTCGCCCCCGCCCCCGCCGCGGACGCCGTCCGCGCCGCGCGAGGCAGACGAGCACCGCATCGAGGCGATCCTCGGCTTTTCCGAGCGCGAGCGGCTGCAGCACGCCGACTTCGAGAGCATGTCGGCAAGCGAGTTCGCGCTTGCCCGACGCCTGGCCGAGAGCGTATCGCTTCCCGTACGGCCGTTGCGCACGCGACGCCTCGCTCCGTCGCCGCGCGGGCGCATCGACCTGCGCCGCGCGCTGCGCCGGCTTTCCCGGGCGCCCGACACGATCGACCTGCCCCGCTCGTCGCCGCGGCTGCGCATTCCGCCGCTGGTCGTGCTGATCGACATCTCCGGTTCGATGGACCGCTATGCGCGCGCTTTCCTGCACTACGCGTACGGGCTCACGCAGCACCACCATCGGGTGCACACGCTGGTGTTCGGTACGCGCCTGACCGACATCACGCGCTGCCTTCGCCATCGGGATCCCGACGTCGCGATCGAAAGCGCCGACGCGCTGGTGCAGGACTGGAAAGGCGGCACGCGCATCGCATCGAACCTGGCGCTCTTCAACCGCCGCTGGGCGCGGCGACTGCTCACCGGCAACGCCGCGCTGCTGCTCGTCACCGACGGGCTCGACCGCGACGAGCACGGTTCGCTGTCCGCGGAAGCGGCACGACTGTCGCGCTACGCGCACGAGCTCATCTGGTTGAACCCGCTGCTGCGCTACGAGGGCTTCGAGCCGCGCGCCAGCGGCGTGCGAGCGCTGCTGCCCCACGTCGATCGCATGCTTCCCGTGCACAATCTGTCGAGCCTTGCGGAACTGGCACAGGCACTGCGCGCGCCGGATCGCACCCGGAACGCGCGCACTCGATCCAAGCTGCGATCACCCAGGGAGTCCGGAACATGAACCTGCAGGGCGAACGACTGATCCCGGCAACGCCGGAGGCGACGTGGGCGGCGCTGAACGACCCCGAAACGCTCAAGGCGTGCATCAACGGCTGCGAATCGCTCGAGCGCGTCGGCGACGACGAATACCTGGCGACGATCGCGCTGCGCGTGGGGCCGGTCAATGCGCGCTTCAAGGGGCGCCTGAAGATGCTGAACGTGGTCCCGCCGTCGTCGTACACGCTCAACTTCGACGGCCAGGGCGGCGCTGCGGGCTTCGGCAAGGGGTCCGCCGACGTGCAACTGTCGCCCGACGCGGACGGAACGCGGCTCGGCTACAGCGCGAAGGCGCAGATCGGAGGCAAGCTGGCACAAGTGGGATCGCGGCTGATCGACGGCGCTGCTGCGAAAATCGCGGATGACTTCTTCGCGGCCTTCGCGTCGCGCCTGAGCGCCGAGGCCCGCGCCGTCGACGAGACGATCGTCGGCGAAGGCGGCGCGCCCGCCGCTGCAGCCAGCCGTGAAGGAGCGGGAATCGGCGGTGCGGCGGTCGAAGCACGGCGCGGGTCGCCGGCTCCCACGGCTTCACCGAGCGGATCGTCCCTGCGCTGGCTCGCATGGATCGTCGCGATCGTCGTCATCGCGGCGCTCATCGCGTACTGGCGACGCTGAAGGGAATCGGGCAAGAGCCCACTGCTTCGAGAGGAACCGGATGGACAGCATCGATCGCGAAGTGCTCGAGCACGCACGCGACTGGGTCGCCGAAGGCCGCAACGCCTGGCTGATCACCGTCGTGGAGACCTGGGGCTCGGCGCCACGCCCGGTCGGCGCACTGCTCGCGCTGCGCGACGACGGCCTGGTCGTCGGCTCAGTTTCGGGCGGGTGCGTCGAGGACGACCTCATCGAGCGGGTACGCACCGGCGAGCGCGTAGGCAAGCCGTCGATGATCCTGTACGGCGTCGACAAGGAGGAAGCGGCCCGCTTCGGCCTGCCCTGCGGCGGAACGTTGCGACTGCTGCAGGAGCCCATCGTCGACGCCGGCTGGATCGACGAGGTGCTGGAGCGCACCGCGCGCCACGAGCTCGTCGCGCGCACGCTCGACCTGTCGAGCGGCGCCGCGGAGATCGAAGCCGCGCAGCTGGGCGATGCCTTCGCCTTCGACGGCAACACCGCGCGGGCGGTGTTCGGCCCGCGCTACCGGATGCTGATGATCGGCGCCGGACAGCTCTCGCGCGTGCTCGCGGAGATGGCCAAGGCGCTGGATTTCCAGGTCTTCGTCTGCGACCCGCGCGAGGAGTACTACAGCACGCTCGAGCTGCCGCAGGTAACGCTGCTGCCCGGCATGCCCGACGACGTGGTCATGGAATTCAAGCCGGACGCGAACACCGCGATCGTCGCGCTCACGCACGACCCGAAGCTGGACGACCTGGCGCTGCTCGAGGCGCTGAAGTCGCCGGCGTTCTACATCGGCGCGCTCGGCTCGCGCAGCAACACGGCGCGTCGTCGCGAGCGGCTGGCGATGTTCGGCCTGTCGGCCGAAGAGATCGCGAGGATGCACGGTCCGATCGGGCTGCACATCGGCAGCCGCACGCCGCCGGAGATCGCGGTGGCGATCCTCGCCGAGATCGTCTCGGTGAAGAACGGCGTGGCGCCGACGCAGAAGAAGGCGCCGCAGGAGGAGGAGGCTTGCGCGGCCGGGTTCTGAGGAAGGGAAGGGGGAAGGGGAAAACCGGGCGCGGCCTGCCTCATGCGCGCCGTGCGGCGATCGACAGGACGAGACGGCCGTCGGAGGTGTGGGCGCCCTCCACGGGCACGCCGTAGACGCGCGACAACGTGACGGGTTCGACGAGCGCCTCGACAGTGCCGAAGGCGACCTGCCCACCCGGCAGGTAGACGAGCGCTCGCGTTCCGGCTCGTCTCGCATGATTCGGGTCGTGCGTCGAATAGACGATCCCCAGGCCGTCGTCGGCGAGCGACGCAATCACGTCGAGCACCCTGCCCTGGTTGCCGAAATCCAGGCTCGTCGTCGGCTCGTCGAGCACCATCGTCGATGCTTCCTGCGCGAGCGCGCGAGCGACGGCCGCCAGTTGCCGCTCGCCGCCGGACATGCGCGACAGCGGGCGCGAACGGAAGTCCTCCAGCGCGAGCCGCTCGATGGCGCGGGCCACTGCAGCACGATCGACACGCCCGGGCGCGGCCCCCGCGGCAAGCCGCCCCATCCGGCCGAGCATCACGTACTCCTCGACCGTGAACTCGAAGGCCGCCCCCGCATTCTGCGGCACCCAGGCGACGCGCTCGGCGAGTTCGCGCGGCGTGTGCTGCGCGAGCGGCCGGCCGCCCCAGTGCACTTCGCCGGCAATCGGCGAGACGATGCCGAGCAGTGTGCGGAACAAGGTGCTCTTGCCCGAGCCGTTCGGGCCGAGCACGACGACGATCTCTCCGCCGTGCAGCGCCAGGTCGATCGGCGCGGTGAGCGCGCGGCGCTGATAGCCGAAGGACAGCGCCTCCGTGCGCAGCAGCTCAGGCATCGCGAGCGCGCGCGAGCATCAACGCGAACAGCACCGGCGCGCCGACCAGCGCCGTGAGCACGCCGGGCGGCACCTCGGAAGCGCCGAGGCTGCGCCCGATCGTGTCGATCACGAGCATCAACCACGCACCGAGCAGCATCGACACCGGCAGCACCCGCGCGAACGATGCGCCGACCAGCAGGCGCGCTGCATGCGGCACCACGAGACCGATCCATCCGATCACGCCGGCGGCCGCGACCGTCGCACTCGTCGCCAGCGTCGCGCCGACGACGAGCGCAAGCCTGAGCACGGGCAGCCGCACGCCGAGCGCGTGGATCTCGTCGTCGGACAACGCGAGCGTGTCGGCGCGCCAGCGCATCGCGACGAGCGGGGCGACGCCGGTCAGCGCGAAGATCGCCAGCAGGGAGAGGTCCGCGCGGGTGATCGACGCGAAGCTGCCGAGCATCCAGAAGACGATCGCCGGCAACTGCGTGTACGGATCGGCGAGCGTCTTCACCAGCGCGATCAATGCGCCGAGCACGCTGCCGATCGCGATCCCGGCGAGCACGAGGCTGAGCGTTCGATCGCGCAGCGGCAACAGCGTGCCCACCAGGTAGACGATTGCAACGGCGAGCAGGCCGCCGACGAAAGCTGCGCCCTGGATCGCGACGACGGTCCAGCCGAGGAAGATGCCGGCCACCGCACCGAGTGCGGCGCCCGCGGAGACGCCGAGCAGATCGGGGGCGGCGAGCGGGTTGCGAAAGACCGACTGCAACGCGACCCCCGAAGCGGCGAGCGCGGCACCGACCGTCAACGACGCGAGGACGCGCGGGCCGCGAACCTGCCATAGCACCGTCTCGGCAAGTGCCGCGGAGGCGGGGTCGCCCGTTGCGGCACCACCGACGACGATGCGCAGCACTTCGCCGAAGGGCAGATCGAAGCGGCCGCTGCCCAGCGCATACAGCGTCGTTGCGACGACGACGACCGACAGCGACACGAGCACCGCTACCCAGGTGAACCGCCCGGCGCGCACGGACGCAGGAGCAGGCGTTGCGATCATCGCTTGCCGCCGCGCAGACGCCGACCGCAGCGACTCGCGCGCCTCAGGTGTCCTGGAAGACGATCTCCGGCACCTTGCTGCTGGTGTCCTGCGCCTTCTCGGCGATCTTCACCGCGATGCGCCGGGCGATCTGCCGGTAGATCTGCGCCGTGGCGCCGTTGGGATCGGCGACGACGGTCGGCTTGCCCGAGTCGGCCTGCTCGCGGATGCGGATGTCCAGCGGCAGACCGCCCAGGTACTCGACGTCGTATTCCTTCGACATGCGCTCGCCACCGCCCTCGCCGAAGATGTGCTCGACGTGGCCGCAATTCGAGCAGCGGTGCATCGCCATGTTCTCGATGATGCCGAGGATCGGAATGCCGACCTTCTCGAACATCTTCAGCCCCTTCTTCGCGTCGATCAGCGCGATGTCCTGCGGCGTCGTGACGATGACGGCGCCGGTGACCGGGATCTTCTGCGCGAGCGTGAGGTGGATGTCGCCGGTGCCGGGAGGCAGGTCGATGACGAGGTAGTCGAGTTCGCGCCAGTTCGTCTCGCGCAGCAACTGCTCGAGCGCCTGCGTGACCATCGGGCCGCGCCACACCATCGGCGTGTCGAGGTCGATCATGAAGCCGATGGAGCTGGCCTGGATGCCGTGGCCTTCCATCGGCTCGAGCGACTTGCCGTCGCGCGATTCGGGCCGCCCGCTGATGCCGAGCATCGTCGGCTGCGACGGGCCGTAGATGTCGGCGTCGAGCATGCCGACGCTCGCGCCTTCGGCCGACAGCGCCAGCGCGAGGTTCACCGCCGTGGTGCTCTTGCCGACGCCGCCCTTGCCCGAGGCGATCGCGACGATGTTCTTCACGCCGGGCAGCGTCTTGACGCCCTTCTGGACGACGTGCGCGTCGATCTTCTGATAGACGTTGGCCGAGACGTTCGAGACGCCGGGCAGCGCGCGCAGCGCCGCGACCGTCTCGCGCCGGATCGGCTCGATCTGCGAGCGCGCCGGGTAGCCCAGCACGACGTCGACCGACACCTCGCCGCCGTCGACGCGCAGGTTGCGTGCAGCACCCGATTCGACGAGGCTCTTCTGCGTGTTGGGATCGACGACGCGCGACAGCGCAAGCTCGACCTGTTGGAGGGTCACGCTCATCTGTGATTCCGGAAAGCGGGGTGGATCGAGCAAGTCTAGCAGGCACCGGAGGCGACAGACCCCTTTGCTAAGATCCGCCGATGAGCGCGCGCACCCTTTTCGTCACGACGGCGCTGCCGTACGCGAACGGCCCCTTCCACATCGGCCACATCATGGAGTACATCCAGGCCGACATCTGGGTGCGTTTCCAGCGCATGCGCGGCCACACGGTGCACTTCGTCGGCGCCGACGACGCGCACGGCGCACCGATCATGATCGCCGCCGAGAAGGAGGGCGTCACGCCGCAGGCCTTCGTCGAGCGCATCGCCGCCGGACGCAGGCAGTACCTGGACGGCTTTCACATCGGCTTCGATCACTGGCACAGCACCGACTCGCCGGAGAACGTCGAGCTGTCGCAGTCGATCTACCGCGGGCTGCGCAACGCAGGGCTCATCGACGTGCGCCCGGTCGAGCAGTTCTTCGATCCGGTCAAGGGCATGTTCCTGCCCGATCGCTACATCAAGGGCGAATGCCCGAGCTGCGGCACGCCCGATCAGTACGGCGACGCCTGCGAGAACTGCGGCGCCGTCTACGCGGCCACCGAATTGAAGAACCCGTTCTCCGCGCTCACCGGTGCGACGCCCGAGTTGCGGATTTCAGAACATTACTTCTTTCGTCTATCCGATCCTCGCTGTGTAACATTTCTGCGCGAGTGGACGCGCGGCGACGATCGCTGGGGCGAACCGCGGCTGCAACCCGAGGTGCTCGCCAAGGCGCGCGAGTGGCTGGGCAGTGAAAGCGCGGAAAGCGACGAGGGCGGCCGCCTTGCCGACTGGGACATCTCGCGCGACGCGCCCTACTTCGGCATCGAGATTCCCGACGCACCGGGCAAGTACTTCTATGTCTGGCTCGATGCGCCGATCGGCTATCTCGCGTCGCTGAAGGCGCTGTGCGCGCAACGCGGAATCGATTTCGACGCGCTGCTCGCCGACCCCGCCACCGAGCAGGTGCACTTCATCGGCAAGGACATCATCTATTTCCACGTGCTGTTCTGGCCGGCGATGCTGCATTTCGCAGGGCGCAAGACGCCCGATCGCGTGAACGTGCACGGCTTCATCACCGTAAGCGGCGCGAAGATGAGCAAGAGCCGCGGGACCGGGATCTCACCGCTGCGCTACCTCGAGGTCGGCATGGATCCGGAGTGGCTGCGCTACTACATCGCGGCGAAGCTGAACGCTCATGTGCAGGACGTCGACTTCGATCCGGACGACTTCCTCGCCCGCGTGAACGCCGACCTGATCGGCAAGTACGTCAACATCGCCAGTCGCGCGGCGGGCTTCGTCGCGCGGCAGTTCGAAGGCCGCGTGCTGACCGCCGACGAGGTCGAGGACGCCGGGCAGCGCGAGCGGGTGGCGCGGCTCGCCGCACAGGTAGCCGACGCCTACGAGGCGCGCGAGTTCGGCTCGGTCGCGCGGCTCGCCATGGGCTACGCCGACGAGATCAACCAGTATTTCGACGCGCACAAGCCGTGGGAGATGGCGAAGGACCCGGCGCAGCGCGATGCGCTGCATCGCGTCTGCTCGCGCTGCCTGGTCGCGTTCCACCGGCTCACCGTGCTGCTCGCGCCGATGCTGCCCGCAACGGCCGCGCGCGTCGCCGAACTGTTCGGCACGCCGCCGTTGCGCTGGGAGGATCTCGGCATCGCCGCGGGAACCGCGTCGCCGGTGCGCTCGATCGGTCGCTATCGTCACCTGATGACGCGGGTCGAGGCGAAGCAGCTCGATGCGCTGTTCGAGCCTGCCGTCGAGGCGCCCAAGCCGGTCGAGCAGGCGACGAAGACGCGGGTTGCGAGCGCGAGCGCCGGGCCGGCTCATGCGTCCCACGCGGGCGCGGCCGGTGCGCCGGCGGGCGCCGAGGCGCACACGCCCGAGACGATCTCGATCGACGAGTTCGCGCGCGTCGATCTGCGCATCGCGCGTATCGTCGACGCGCAGTCGGTGCAAGACTCCAGGAAGCTGTTGCGCCTCGAGCTCGACCTCGGCGAAGCGCGCACGCGCACCGTGTTCTCGGGAATCCGCGCCGCCTACGAGCCGCAGGCGCTGGTCGGCCGGCTGGCCGTCGTCGTCGCCAACCTCGCGCCGCGCAAGATGAAGTTCGGCGTCTCCGAGGGGATGGTCTTGTCCGCCTCGTCGAACGATGCGGAAGGACCGGCGGGGCTCTACCTGCTCGACGCGGATGAAGGCGCCGAGCCGGGAATGAAGATCAGTTGAACGAGCGCCTCAGCCGCCCGCATTGATCCGCTTCGGGTCGGGCGTGCGGCTCGTGCGCAGCACGCGCCCCTCGGGCGACAGGTGCACGTTGAACATCTCGGTGTCGTGGCCCGTGGCCGTCTTCACCCGCCAGGTCCAAACCGTCTCGTTGCGCGCCGGGAAGCGCTCCTCCTCGTCGGGCTTGCCGAGCAGGCGGCGCAGGTCGTCGCGGCTCATCCCCGCACGAACGCGCTCGAGTTGCGCGGCCGACCGCGCGTCGGTCATGCCGCGGTAGCGGCCGTCGGAGCCGATCTCGACCATCCACGTCTCGCTGCCCTCGGGGCCGCGGGAGTACTCGAACACCTGGCTGCCGTCGTTCTCCTCCCAGATCATCACCGGCGTACCCATCAACCGCCTCACATCGTCGACCGTGGACACTCCGGGCTGCAAGTCGCGCTGCGCGAAGTAGTCGCAGCCGCCGACGAAGGCGAGCAACGCGCACAACCAGCCGGTCCAGAACGTTCGTCTCATCCGCATCCTCCCCCGGGGAACGGCGAGTATCGCCGAATCCCGTCGCAGCCCCGTCGCCAGCGAGCGTCGATCGCTTACACTTCCGCCTGGAGCGAAGCCGCCATGTACAAGTCCGAAATCACACAATTCCTGCAGCAGCTCAAGCAGGAGCGCCCGCTGCTCGAGCAACGTCAGCGCGAGGGCCGTGCGCTGCTGTGGGATCGCCCGCAGGACCTCGAAACGATGCAGCGTCATCGGCAGTCGCGCGTACCGACGTCGTCGTACGTCTACTACCCCAAAGACTACACTTGAGCGCCCTGCCCACCGGGGCGCAGGTCGATGCGCCCGATGCGGCTGAAACCGGATCGGCTCCCGACACTCCCGAGCAGCTGGAGTTGAAGGTCTTCGCGCGCCTGTACGGCGAGCCGATGCTGCGGCTGCCGCAGGATCTGTACATTCCGCCCGACGCCCTGGAGGTTTTCCTCGACGCCTTCGAGGGCCCGCTGGACGTGCTGCTGTACCTGATCCGTCGGCAGAACTTCGACATCTTCGACATTCCGATGGCCGAGGTCACGCGCCAGTACCTCGCCTACATCGACGAGATCCGCAGCCACAATCTCGAACTCGCTGCCGAATACCTGCTGATGGCCGCGCTGCTGATCTCGATCAAGTCGCGGATGCTGCTGCCGGTGAAGAAGGCCGACAGCGGCGAGGAAGTGGAAGATCCGCGCGCCGAGCTCGCGCGCCGGCTGATCGAATACGAGCGGATCAAGTTCGGCGCTGAGCGCATCGACGAGCTGCCGCAGCTCGGTCGCGACTTCCTCGCCGCGAACGTCTGGATCGAGCAGGCCGCGCCGACGCGCCTTCCCAGCGTCGACGCGAACGACCTGCGCAGCGCCTGGGCCGACATCCTGCGGCGCGCCCGCCTCGTGCAGCACCATCGCATCACGCGCGAGGAGCTGTCGGTGCGCGAGTACATGACGATCGTGCTTCGCAGGCTGCAGGACAGGCGCTTCGCCGAGTTCGACGAGCTGTTCGAGACCTCGCGCGGCGTTCCGGTCGTCGTCGTCACCTTCATCGCGCTGCTCGAACTCGCACGCGAGTCGCTGATCGAGATCACGCAGGCCGAAGCTTTCGCGCCGATCTACGTGCGGCTCGCCTACCAGCCGAGCTGAACGCAATGGGCGCGACCGAGCGCGCCAACGCGTCGTTGCGTGCGCTGAACAGCTTCGGCGTCCAGGCGCACGCTGCGCGCCTGATCGAGCTGCGCGACGTAGCCGACCTGCCCGATCTCGTCGTCCGCCTGCGCGATGCGCCGCGAGCGTTCGTGCTCGGCGGCGGCAGCAACGTGCTATTCACGCGAGACCCGCCGATGCCGGTGCTGCGCATCGTCGTACGCGGGCGAACGATTCTCGCCGACGACGCCCGCGGGGTCCTCGTCGAGGCCGGCGCCGGCGAGCGCTGGAACGACTTCGTCGACTGGACTCTCGCGCACGGCCTCGTCGGTCTGGAGAACCTGTCGCTGATCCCCGGCACCGTCGGCGCGAGCCCGATCCAGAACATCGGCGCCTACGGCGTGGAGATGCGCGAGCGGTTCGACTCGCTCGACGCGGTCTCGCTGGACGACGGCACGCGCAGGCGCTTCGACGCCGCCGAATGCCGCTTCGGCTATCGCGACAGCGTGTTCCGTCACGACGAGGGCCGCGGCTGGGTGATCGTCGGGGTGCGCTTCCGGCTTGCGCGCGAAGCGCCGCTGCATCTCGACTACGGCGAGATTCGCGACGAACTGCGCGCACGGGGCTTGCAGCGGCCCGGCGCACGCGACGTCGCGCAGGCCGTGTGCTCGATCCGCCGGCGCAAGCTGCCCGACCCGGCCGTGCTCGGCAACGCAGGCAGCTTCTTTCGCAATCCGATCGTCGACGTCTCCGTGGCCGACGCGCTGTCGGCGCGAGAACCGGAGATGCCCCGCTTCGCTGCGTCGAGTGCCGAGCCCGGCCCGAATGCGTCGACGAACGTCGAACGCAACGCGCAACGGGTCAAGCTCTCCGCCGCCTGGCTGATCGAACGCTGCGGCTGGAAGGGCCACCGCGAAGGAGATGCCGGCGTGCACGAGAGGCACGCGCTGGTGCTGGTGAACCACGGCCTGGCCACCGGCGCGCAGATCGCCGCGCTGGCCGACCGCATTGCCGAATCGGTGCGCAGCCGTTTCGGCATCGTGCTCGAGCCCGAGCCGACGATCGTCTGACGCAGCGCCGCTGGGGCGCTCGTCGCATTCAGGCGCGCCAGAACATCCAGGTCGACTCGCTGGAAGCGCGCGGGTCGAACCGATAGCCGTCGGCATCGAAGCCCTGCAACTGCACCGGATCATCGATGCGCCGCTCGATCGCGTAGCGCGTCATCGCGCCGCGCGCGCGCTTGGCGGGAAACGCCACCACCTTCCAGCCGTCGGGGCGTCGCTGCTGGAACACCGGCTGCACGACCGGTGCGCGCAGGCCGGACAACGCCTTGAAGTACTCGGCCGACGCAAGGTTCACGAGCACCGGCCTGCGATGCGACGCCAGTTCCTCGTCGATCGCCTTCGAGAGCCGCTCGCCCCAGTACGCATAGAGATCCGCGCCCTTCGAATTGCGCAAGCGGGTTCCCATCTCGAGCCGGTACGGCTGGATGAGGTCGAGCGGGCGCAACACGCCGTACAGGCCCGAGAGGATGCGCACGCGATCCTGCGCCCAGTCGAGGTCGGACTCGTCCAGCGTGGATGCGCCGAGCCCCTCGTAGACGTCGCCGGCGAAGGCGAGCACCGCCTGGCGCGCGTTGCGCGGGGTGAACGGCGGCTTCCACTGACCGAAGCGAGCGGCATTCAATGCCGCCAGCGGATCGCTGATCGACATCAGCGACGCGAGCTCGCGCGTGTCCAGCTTCTTCAACAGTTCGACGAGCGGGCGTGACTGCGAAAGAAAGCGCGGCTGCGTGTGGCGCGTGACGTGCGGAGCCGACTCGAAATCGAGCCGCTTGGCCGGAGACAGGACGATCAGCATGGCACGCGATGATGGCACGAAAGCGCACGGCCTCCACCCGCGCCGCGCGCCCTCGCAGCACGGCAACCGGACAACCGCGCAGGCGGCTCTCTATAATCGTCGCCGACGCGCCATCGATTCGAAATGAACGCACCCGCCGCACCGGCAGGCCCTCGCCTCGCCACGAAGCTGCCCACGGTAGGCACGACGATATTCACCGTGATGTCGTCGCTCGCCGTCGAGCACGACGCCGTGAACCTCGGCCAGGGGTTTCCGGACTTCGACTGCGACCCTGCGCTCGTGGACGCGGTGGCCGACGCGATGCGCGCCGGACACAACCAGTATCCGCCGATGGCCGGCGTGGCCGCGCTGCGCGAGCGCATCTCCGGGAAGATCGAGGAAGTGCACGCGCATCGCTACGATCCGCGCGACGAGATCACCGTCACGGCCGGCGCCACGCAGGCGATCTTCACCGCGGTGCTCGCCGTCGTGCGCCCCGGCGACGAGGTCCTCGTCATCGAGCCGGTCTACGACAGCTACATCCCGTCGATCGAACTCGCCGGCGGCACCGCGGTCGCCGTTCCGATGCGCGCCGATTTCCGCGTCGACTGGCGCGCCGTGCGCGCGGCCTGCACGCCGCGCACCCGGGCGATCCTGGTGAACTCGCCGCACAACCCCACCGGAACGATCCTGCGCGAAGCCGACCTGCGCGAGCTCGCGTCGATCGCCTGCGCGCACGACCTGATCGTCATCTCCGACGAGGTCTACGAACACATGGTCTTCGACGGGCAGCCGCACGAGTCGGCGAGCCGCTATCCCGAACTGGCGGCGCGCAGCTTCGTCGTCTCGTCTTTCGGCAAGACCTTCCACGTCACCGGCTGGAAGCTCGGCTACTGCGCGGCGCCTGCGCCGCTGTCGGCCGAGTTCCGCAAGGTGCACCAGTTCAATGTGTTCACCGCGCACGCGCCCACGCAGCACGGAATCGCCCGCTACATGGGCGAGAGACAAGCCTGGCGCGACGTCGCCGCGTTCTACCAGCGCAAGCGCGACCTCTTTCGCGCGGGACTCGCGCGCACGCGCTTCCGGTTGCTCGACTGCGAAGGAACCTTCTTCCAGCTGGTCGACTACAGCGCCGTCTCGGACCTCGGCGAAGCCGATTTCGCGAAGTGGCTGACCACCGAAGTCGGCGTCGCCGCGATCCCGCTGTCGGCGTTCTACGAACGCGGCATCGAGAACCGCGTCGTACGCTTCTGCTTTGCGAAGACCGATGCCACGCTCGAGCGAGCGCTGGCGAGGCTGTCCACGCTGTGACACCAGGTCGACGTGCCTGGGTCGCCGCAGCCGGCGTCGCCGCGCTGCTGGCCGGCTGCAATGCCCTTCCGCCGGCCGACCTGAAGCCGCCGCGACTGGATTTCTCCGATTTCCGGATCGAGGAGCTCGGTCTGAGCGAGATCCGCTTCGTGCTCGCCGTGGCCACCGAGAACCCCAACGAGACGGCCATTCCGTTGCGCAACATCGACTTCGGGCTCGAGTTGCTCGGCCAGCCGTTCGCCGACGGCAGCGTGCTCGATCGCGAAGTGACGCTGCCGGCGCTCGGTGCGCGCACGATCCCGGTGCAGTTCACCGTGCCGACCTCGCGCCTGCTCAAGCTGCTGCGGACGCTGCGCAGTGCGGAGCCTGCGCAATGGAGCTATCGACTCGTCGGATCGGCGACGTGGGGGTGGAGCGGCTTTCCGCTTCGCTTCGACCGGCGTGGCGACCTCGAGGCGCTGCGCGAACTCGAAGAACTGCTGCGCGCGCCGGCGCCGCGCTGACGCGAGCGCATCGCGCAGCGGTCGCGTTCGTCGGTTCTCAGGCCTTCGAGCCGTCGCCGGCGGCTTCCGACTGGGCGGGGGGCGTCGGCAGCGCGCCCGGATGGCTCTCGTCGGCAGCAGCGCCGGTGCCGTCCTCGCCCGGCTCCGGTTCCGCCTTGCGCTGTCGCTTCTCCTCCTTCTTCTGCTTCTTCGCGAGCTCGCGCTGCCTCTTCTGAAACGCGTAATTCGGCTTGGCCAACGGCATACCTCCGGTTGACCGGACAGGGTAACAAATACGCGGCGTTCCGCCGTGATCCCGATCAGGACGACTCCGGCGTGCGTCGCAGCGATTTGATCCGGCCCCGATGCGTTTTCTCGTCGAGGCGCCGTACCCGCGACGAAGCGGTCGGGCGTGTAGCGACGCGTGCCTTGGGCACCTGCGCTGCAGCATCGACAATCGCCTGCAGGCGCGCGATCGCGTCGTCCCGGTTCTTTTCGAGGCTGCGAAAGCGCTGCGCCTTGACGACGACGACGCCTTCCGAGCTGATGCGCCGATCGTCCAGCGCGAGCAGGCGCTCCTTGACCTCGACAGGCAGCGAGGAGCGCGCCACGTCGAAGCGCAACTGAACCGCGTTCGAGACCTTGTTGACGTTCTGCCCGCCGGCGCCCTGTGCGCGGATCGCCGTGAACTCGAGCTCGGCCGGATCCACTCGAGGCGATCGGCGCGCAAGCGTCGCCACTTCGGCCTGCTCCTCAGTGCTTCCAGTAGCCGTTGGCGGCCGCGATCGTCTGGAAATGGATCGCGATGACCTGCGATGAAGCGATCAGGCTGTCGGCGTTCTGCTCGTATTCGGGTCGAAGCCGCGACCGCACCTCGTCCGACGGCTGCGTGTATTTCACGCCCATCCGCGACAGCTTGATCGCCAGTTCGAACCCTTCCTGGGCGTTGTTCGTCTGCAGCGACTGCAACCAGGCATCGGCCATTGTGTCTCTCCCTCTTCGTGAGCAAAGCCCGTACGGTAGGTCGCCGGGGCCTCCGCGGGGGGAATATCCACGCCGCGCTGCTCGATCGGGCCACGGTCCGCGCCGAGCACCGGTGCAGAATCGCGTGCGATGCGCGCCGCCCCTCCTCTTTCGCCCGATTCCGCCGCCGCTTCCGCGACCCGGCACTCGCTGGTGGACGACATCGTCGCCTTCGCGTCGGCTGCGATCCTGATCGCGCTCGGCATTGCCTTCTTCGAGCACGCACGCCTGGTCACCGGGGGCACGGCGGGCCTCGCGCTGCTCGTCTCTTACGGCTTCGGAGTGCCCTTCGGCGCGGCATTCGTGCTGATCAACCTGCCGTTCTTCGCGCTCGGTTGGGTCAAGCTCGGTGCGTCTTTCGCGCTGCGTACCGGGTTCGCCGTCGTGCTCGTCGCAGCGGTGAGCGCGCTGCAGCGCCGATGGCTCGCCTTCGATGCGGTGCAGCCCGGCTGGGCAGCGGTTACCGGCGGGCTGCTCGTCGGCGTGGGGCTGCTGATCCTCTTCCGGCACCGCTGCAGCCTGGGCGGATTCAACGTGCTCGCGTTGTGGCTGCAGGAGCACCGCGGGTGGCGCGCCGGCTGGGTACAACTCTGCCTCGACGCGGCGATCCTGCTGCTGTCGCTCGGCATGGTCGGCGCGTGGACCGTCGTTCTTTCGCTGGTCGGCGTCACCGCACTGAACCTGACCCTCGCCGTGAACCACCGCCCCGGACGCTACGTGGCGGTCTGAGAAGCGGAGTCAGACCCAGGTACGGGTGAGCGCGCCGAGCCAGCCCAGCAGCGCGAAGACCGCCGCACCGAGCACCGTCAGGATGACGAACGCAGGGATCGACGCGATCGACAACTTGACGAGGAACACGACCATCGACCAGAACGGCATTCGGATGTCGACGATGCTCACGCGCTCGGGAAGGTTCGGTTCCATTCTGTTATCGCCTCTTCAATGACCCGCCCTGCCTCTGCACGAGGCGCGCCTGCCCGTGCGCCCCGCGCAGCAGTTTCCTCCGCGCGATCTATTCGATCTCCTCGTACAGCGCAAGCGTCAGGAACTCGGCGAACGACTCCTGCGTGCTCATCTGCTCGAAGATCTGCGCGGCTCGCTCGTAGGTGCTCGTGTCGCCGCCGACCGTCTGCTTCACCTTCGCCAGTTCCTGGGGAATCAGCTCGCGCACCATTTCGGGCGTGACCTTGCGGCCGTCGTCGAGCTTGCCCTTCGGCGAGCGAATCCACTGCCAGACCTGCGACCGGCTGATCTCGGCAGTGGCTGCATCCTCCATCAGGTTGTGGATCGGCACGCAGCCGTTGCCGGCCAGCCAGGCGCCGAGGTAGTGGATGCCGACGTTGATGTTCATCCGCAAGCCGTTCTCGGTGATCGGCTGCTCGGGCTGGAAGTCCAGCAGGTCCGACGCGCTGACCTGGACGTCGTCGCGCCTGCGGTCGATCTGGTTCGGCCGATCGCCGAGCACCTTGACGAATTCCTCCATCGCCACGTCGACCAGCCCCGGATGCGCGACCCAGCCGCCGTCGTAGCCGTCGGTGGCATCGCGCGCCTTGTCCGCACGGATGCCGGCCATCGCAATCTCGTTCTTCTCGGGGTCGCTCTTGATCGGGATCAGCGCGCTCATGCCGCCTATCGCCGGCGCGTTGCGCTTGTGGCAGGTCTTGAGCAGCAGCAACGCGTAGGCGCGCATGAACGGCGACGTCATCGTGACCTTCGCGCGGTCTGCGAGGCAGAAGTCGCGGTCGACCTTGAACTTCTTGATGCACGAGAAAATGTAGTCCCAGCGACCGGCGTTCAGGCCGGCGCTGTGCTCGCGCAGTTCGTAGAGGATCTCGTCCATCTCGAAGGCGGCGAGGATCGTCTCGATGAGCACGGTGGCCTTGATCGTGCCCTGCGGGATTCCGAGCGCCTTCTGCGTGGCGACGAAGACGTCGTTCCACAGCCGCGCCTCGAGGTGGCTCTCGAGCTTCGGCAGGTAGAAGAAGGGCCCTGCGCCCCGCGCAACCTGCTCCTTCGCGTTGTGGAACATGAACAGCGCGAAGTCGAAGATCCCGCCCGCGACGCGCTCGCCGTCGACCGTCACGTGCTTCTCGTCGAGGTGCCAGCCGCGCGGGCGCACCTGCAGCGTGGCGATCCTGTCGTTCAACCGGTAGGTCTTTCCGCCCTGCTCGAGCACGAGCTCGCGGCGGATCGCCTTGCGCAGGTTGACCTGGCCCTGGATCTGGTTCGTCCAGTTCGGCGCGTTCGAGTCCTCGAAGTCGGTCATGTAGCTGTCCGCCCCCGAGTTGAACGCGTTGATGACCATCTTCGCCTCCACCGGGCCGGTAATCTCGACCCGTCGGCACTCGAGCGCCTTCGGGATCGGCGCGATCGTCCAGTCGCCTTCGCGCACCTGCTTCGTCTGCGGCAGGAAATGCGGACGCTCGCCCTCGTCGAGGCGCTTCGCGCGCGCGACGCGCTCGGCGAGCAGCTGCCGGCGACGCGGCTCGTACTGGCGATGCAGTTGCGCGACGAGCGCGAGCGCATCGTGCGAGAGGATTTCGGCGAACTCCGGCGTGATGACGGGCGCGTCGACGGTGACGCCCTTGGGAAGATTCAGCGAGGCTTTTGCGTTCATTTCGAGGCTCCGGTTGCGGATGAGGATCGGCGGCGTCGACCGTTTCGTTCGCGCTCGAGGCGCGCGCGAACGTGCTCGACGACATCGGTGAGCGAGTGGCCGGTGGCGCTGACGCCGGCATCGAGTTCTTCGGGCGGAGTGCCGGAACGATCGACGCGGAACGCGTCGAAGCCGAACCACGCACCGGCGGCGACATCCCAGCCGTTGGAAGAGACGAACACGATCGATGCCGGTTCACATTGAAAAGCGGCGGTGGCCAGCGCGTAGACGTCGGGATGCGTCTTGTAGCGACGCACCGAATCGGCCGAGAGGATTCGATCGAACAGTTCGCGCATGCCGGCGCTGCGGGACGAGATCTCGAGCATCGCCTGCGTGCCATTGCTCAGGATCGCCAGCGGCACGCCCAGCTCGCGCAGCGCGCGCAAGGCAGCGACGTTCTCCGGAAACGCCGACAGGCTCGCGTACTGCGCCATCAGCCGCTCCTCGTCGTTTGCAGCGAGCACCAGGCCCAGCGCGCGAGCCGAGTAGCGCAGCGCGTCGCGCGTCACCGCATCGAAAGGCGTGTAACGATCGGACATCGTTCGCAGCCACGTGTATTCGAGCTGCTTGCTGCGCCACAGGCCCGACAGGCGCGCGCCGTGCCCCGGAAAGCACTGCTCGGCAAGCGCAGCGACCGAGTGCACGTCGAACAAAGTGCCATAGGCGTCGAAGGCGACGGCGCGAAGCGGCATGGGCATATGGCAAGGATAGACGCGGCCATGCGTCGATAAAAGACGAAGCGGAGCGGTTCACCTTTTACTTTTTTGCAATAATCCATGCGTTTGGTACGAGGATGCGATGGCGCGATTTCGCCAGATCGAAACCTTCGTGTCGGTGGCCACCCGCGGCAGCTTGAGCGCCGCTGCGCGCGCGGAGGGCGTCGCGCCAGCGGTCATCGGTCGGCGCATCGACGCGCTCGAGGAGCGCCTCGGCGTGCGCCTGCTCGTGCGGACGACCCGGCGGATCTCGCTCACCTTCGAGGGCAGCGCGTTCTTCGAGGATTGCCAGCGCCTGCTGCGCGACCTGCACAACGCCGAGGCATCGGTATCGCTCGGCGGGGTCAAGGCGAGCGGGCACCTTCGTGTCACGGCGCCCGCAGGCTTCGGCCGCGTGCATGTCGCCCCGCTCGTTCCCGCCTTCCTCGAGACACACCCGGAGGTGTCGATCTCGCTCGAACTCACGGACCGCATCACCGACATCGTCAACGAGAACATCGACGTCGCCGTGCGGATCGGCACCCTCGACGACTCGAGCCTGGTCGGCGTGCATCTCGCCGAGAACCGACGCGTCGTCGTGGCCAGCCCGGACTACCTGGCACGACGCGGCGTGCCGGGCACGCCCGACGACCTCGCGCACCACGAATGCCTGAGCTTCGGCAGCTACGGCAACCAGGCGCGCGGCTGGCAGTTCACCGTCGACGGGCGTGTCGTCTCGCTGCGCGTGCCGGCGAGCATCGAGTGCAACGACGGCGCGGTACTGCACGACTGGGCGCTCGCCGGTCGGGGACTCGCCTGGCGCTCATTGTGGGAGGTGGGCGAAGACCTGCACAGCGGGCGGCTGCGCAGCGTGCTCGACGACTTCGCCGCACCGCCCAACGCGATCCACGCGGTGTTTCCGCAGCGCCGGCACCTGCCGTTGCGCGTGCGCACCTTCATCGACCAATTGAAGAATACGTACGGGAATCCCGCCTACTGGCGGGATCGAGGCGGCCGCTGAAACACGAAGGGCGGCCCGGGAGCCGCCCTTCGAAGGAGCCGGGAGGCTCCGGTTCAGCGCGACTGCGCCGACGATCCCGTATCGCGCAGGTGCTTGCCGACCAGCGCGGTCATCTCGAACATGTTGACCTGCGCCTTGCCGAACACTTCGCGCAACTTCGCATCGGCGTTGATCAGCCGCTTGTTGACGCTGTCCTGCAGGTTGCCCTTCTTGATGTAGTCCCACATCCGCTTGACGACCTCGGTACGCGGAAGCGGCTTGTCGCCGACGATCGAGGCGAGCGCAGCGCTGGGGGTGAGCGCCTTCATGAACGAGGCGTTCGGCGTGCGCTTCTTCGCGGCGGGCTTTTTCGCAGCGGCTTTCTTCGGCGCCGCCTTCTTCACCGCGGCCTTCTTCGCCGGCGCCTTGGCCGCCGTCTTCTTCACGGCGGCCTTCTTCGGCGCCGCCTTCTTCGGGGCGGCCTTCTTCGCCGCAGCCCTGGTGGCGGCCGGCTTCTTGGCCGTCGCCTTCTTCGCAGCAGGTTTCTTCGCAGCCTTCTTGGCAGTGGCCATGCTCGGTTCTCCTGGATCCGTGAGTGCCGTCTTCGTTTCGAACGATGCGTTTTCAGAGGGAAAACGCATCATCTCCACAGGAGCGAAGCATGACTTGTCTTGCACGGGTCGCCAACAAAAACAAGCGTCGATCGACTGCGGCGCACCGTCAGTGTTGTATCGGCGACGCACCTGTGCTCAGGCGAGCTCGGACTCGCGCGCGGCGCGGCGCCGTTCGTGCTCCTTCAGGTGCCGTTTGCGCAGCCGGATGCTCTTCGGCGTGAGCTCCACCAGTTCGTCCTCGGCGATGAATTCCACCGCCTTCTCGAGCGTGAGCCGGATCGGCGGCACCAGCACGATGTGCTCGTCCTTGCCCGAGGCGCGGACGTTCGTGAGCTTCTTCTCGCGCACCGGATTGACGACCAGGTCGTTGTCGCGCGAGTGGATCCCGATGATCATTCCCTCGTACAGCCGCTCGCCGGGCGCGACGAACATCCGGCCCCGATCCTGCAGCTTCCACAGCGCGTAGGCCACCGCTTCGCCGTCGTCCTGCGAGACGAGCACACCGTTGCGGCGATCCTCGATGTCGCCGGCCCAGGCGCCGTAGGCGTCGAAGACGTGCGCGGCAATGCCGGTGCCTCGCGTGAGGTTCATGAACTCGTTCTGGAAGCCGATCAGGCCGCGCGCCGGAACCCGATATTCGAGCCGCGCGCGCCCCGCGCCATCCGGATGCATCGCCTGCAACTCGCCGCGGCGCCGCCCGAGCAGCTCCATGACGGCGCCCTGGTGCGCCTCCTCGACGTCGGCCGTGAGCCGCTCGTACGGCTCCTCGCGTTCGCCGTCGACGACACGCAGTTTCGGCTTCGGGCGCGAGACGGCCAGCTCGTAGCCTTCGCGCCGCATGCTCTCGAGCAGGATGGTCAGGTGCAGCTCGCCGCGACCCGAGACGACGAAAGCGTCGGTATCGTCGCCGAAGTCCACGCGCAGCGCGACATTGCTCTTCAGCTCGCGCTCGAGTCGCTCGCGGATCTGCCGGCTCGTGACGAACCGGCCCTCGCGCCCGGCGAGCGGCGAGTCGTTGACGAGGAACTCCATCGACATCGTCGGTTCGTCGACCTGCAGCGTCGGCAGCGCCTCGGGCGCTTCCGGGTCGGCCACCGTGGAACCGATATCGATCGCGTCGACGCCGGTGATCGCGACGATGTCGCCCGCCTCGGCTTGCGCAACCGCAATCCGCTCCAGGCCGTGGAAGCGAAGCACCTGTCCGATGCGCGCGGGCACCGGCTCGGCGCCGCCCCTCTGCGGATCTCCGTGCAGCACCAGCACGTTCTGCCCGGCGCGGACGCGCCCGCGCCCGATGCGGCCGATGCCGATCTTGCCGACGTAGCTCGACCAGTCGAGCGCGGAGATCTGGAACTGCAGCGCGCCGTCGGGATCATCATTGCGCGGCGGCACCTGGCGCAGGATCGCCTCGAACAGCGGCTTCATCGACAGCCCGGCTGCGGTGGCCTCGGCGGGCGAGCGCACGCCTTCGGACGGCAGGTCCTCGAGCCGCTCGAGCGCGAAGCCGTTGATCGCCGACGCGTAGACGACGGGGAAGTCGAGTTGCTTCTCGCTGGCGCCGAGCTGGTCGAACAGATCGAAGGTCTCGTCGACGACCCGGTGGGCACGCGCGCCGGGGCGGTCGACCTTGTTGACGACGACGATCGGCTCCAGGCCGAGCGCGAGCGCCTTGCGCGTGACGAAGCGCGTCTGCGGCATCGGCCCCTCCACCGCGTCGACGAGCAGCAGCACGCCGTCGACCATCGACAGCGCGCGCTCGACTTCGCCACCGAAGTCGGCGTGCCCCGGCGTGTCGACGATGTTGATGCGCGTGCCCTCGTACTCGACGGCGCAGTTCTTCGCGAGGATCGTGATGCCGCGCTCGCGCTCGATGTCGCCACTGTCCATGACGCGTTCGGCCACCTGCTGATTGCTGCGGAAGGTGCCGGACTGGCGCAGCAGCTGGTCCACGAGCGTCGTCTTGCCGTGGTCGACGTGCGCGATGATCGCGATGTTGCGAATGGCGAGAGTCATCGTTCGGTTCCTGGCCGGGACTGGGGCGCCGGCGGTTGGGCGGCGACGAGCCGCTGCGGTTGCAGCTCGCCGACCTGTTGCAGGGCTACGCCGAGCAGTTCGCTGCCGGCGCCGTAGACGCGAACACGCTGCGCCGGGGCCGGCGCGTCCGCATCGGAGATTTCCAGGTGGAGCTTCTGTCCCTGGCGGAAACGCGCCGTTTGCGAGGCATCGAGATCGACGCGTCGCAGGCCGAGCAGCAGCGCATCCGCAGGCAGCAGCCGGGCGCGACGCTGCGGCAGCTCGATCGCCTCGAGCGCTTCGAGGGTCACGGCATCGACGACGTCGAGCGCGCCGACCCGCTCGCGCCGCAGCGCGCTCAGGTGGGCGCCGCAGCCGAGCCGCTCGCCGAGATCGACGGCAAGCGAGCGGATGTACGTCCCCTTGCTGCAGCGCACGCGAAGCTCGGCGTACGGGGGCGCGAAGCGCAGCACGTCGATCGCATGGATCGTCACGCGTCGCGGGCTGCGCTCGACGACGATCCCCTCGCGGGCGAGTTCGTACAAAGGGCGTCCGTCGCGCTTGAGCGCCGAGTGCATCGGCGGCACCTGGTTGATCGCGCCGACGAAGCCCGCCGCTGCGCGCGAGAAGACCGAGGCGTCGCGCTCCGGTTCGCGCTCGTCGAGTACGCGGCCTTCGGCGTCGCCCGTTTCGGTGGCCACGCCGAGACGCAACTCGGCCAAATAGGTCTTGTCGGCATCGAGAGAATCGAGTGCGAACTTGGTCGCCTCGCCGAAGAGCAGCGGCAGCAGCCCGCTGGCGAGCGGATCGAGCGTGCCGCCGTGACCCGCCTTGCGCGCGTTCAGCAGCCTGCGTGCGCGCACGAGCGCGTCGTTGGAGCTCAAGCCGACCGGCTTGTCCAGCAACAGGATCCCGTCGACGGGATCGCGCTTCGTCGCGATGTGTTTCGTCATGCCGGACTCGGCGGCACTCGCCGCCGCGCGCTCAGTGGGCGTCGGGGGGGTTCCGGCGGACGTCGTCGCCGTCACGCCCGGCGTCGGGCGCCGGGGACTCGTCGGCGTGCAGGCGGTTCGCCTCGTCGATCAGCTTCGACATCGCAATCCCGCGCTCGGTGGATCGGTCGTGCACGAAGCGCAGTTCGGGCGTCGTGTGAATGCGCACGCGTCGGCCGAGCTGCGAGCGCAGGAAACCCGCTGCGCGCCGCAACCCGGCGAGCGTCGCGGCGACGCCGGCTTCGTCGTCCGGCAGCACGCTGAAATACACCGTCGCGTAGGCGTAGTCGGGCGTGAGCTCGACGCCGGTGATCGTGACCATGCCGACGCGCGGATCCTTCAGCTCGCCGCGCACGAGATCGGCGAGTTCATGGTGCACCTGCTCGCTCACCCGCACGCCTCGACTGCTGCCGCCCGGACGCTGCCTCGCCATCGTGCTGCCGCGCGCGCTCACAGCGTGCGCGCGACCTCCTTGATTTCGAAGACCTCGAGCTGGTCGCCCTCCCGAATGTCGTCGTAGCCCTTCAGCGACAGTCCGCACTCGAAGCCCTCGCGCACCTCGCGCACGTCGTCCTTGAAGCGCTTGAGCGAGTCGAGCTCGCCCGTCCAGACGACGGTGTGCTCGCGCAGAAGGCGCACCTTCGCGCCGCGGCGAACGATTCCCTCGAGCACCATGCAGCCGGCGATGTTGCCCACCTTCGGCACGCGGAAGATCTGCCGGATCTCGACGAGACCGAGCGCCTCCTCCTTCTGCTCGGGGGAGAGCAGCCCCGACATCGCCTTCTTCACGTCGTCGACGGCGTCGTAGATGATCGTGTAGTAGCGGATGTCGATGCCGTTCGCCTCGGCCAGCCGCTTGGCCTGCTGATCGGCGCGCACGTCGAAGCCGATGATCACCGCCTTCGACGCGGTGGCCAGGTTGACGTCGTTCTCGCTGATCCCGCCCACCCCCTGGTGCACGATCTGCACGCGCACTTCGTCGGTGGACAGCTTGAGCAGCGCATGCGCCAGCGCCTCCTGCGAGCCCTGCACGTCGGCCTTGACGATGAGCGGCAGCGTCTTGACCTCGCCGCCGGACATCTGCTCGAAGATGTTCTCGAGCTTGGCCGCCTGCTGCTTGGCCAGCTTGACGTCGCGGAACTTGCCCTGGCGGAACAGCGCGATTTCGCGCGCCTTGCGCTCGTCGCCCAGCACGATCACTTCCTCCCCGGCGGCCGGCACCTCCTGCAGGCCCTGGATCTCGACCGGAATCGACGGACCGGCCTCGGCCACGGGCTTGCCGTTCTCGTCGAGCATCGCGCGCACGCGCCCGAACGACGATCCGGCGAGCACGATGTCGCCGCGCTTGAGCGTGCCCGACTGCACGAGCACGGTGGCCACCGCGCCGCGCCCCTTGTCGAGCCGCGCCTCGATCACCAACCCCTTGGCCGCGCCCTCGTGCACCGCGCGCAGCTCGAGCACCTCGGCCTGCAGCAGCACGTTCTCGAGCAGCGCGTCGATGCCGGCACCCGTCTTCGCCGACACCGGAACCACCGGTACGTCGCCGCCGTACTCCTCGGGCACGACCTGCTGCGCGACCAGCTCCTGCTTGACGCGCTCGGGGTTCGCCTCGGGCTTGTCCATCTTGTTGACCGCGACGACGATCGGCACGCCGGCCGCCTTCGCGTGGTTGATCGCCTCGATCGTCTGCGGCATCACGCCGTCGTCGGCAGCGACCACCAGGATGACGATGTCGGTGGCCTTCGTGCCGCGCGCGCGCATCGCCGTGAACGCCTCGTGACCCGGGGTGTCGAGGAAAGTGACGACGCCGCGCGCCGTATCGACGTGATAGGCGCCGATGTGCTGGGTGATCCCGCCCGCCTCGCCGGCGGCGACCTTCGCGCGCCGGATGTAATCGAGCAGCGAAGTCTTCCCGTGGTCGACGTGGCCCATGACGGTGACGACCGGCGGCCGCGGCTCGGTCGCCGCATCGGCCTGCGCGGCATCCTCGACGAGGAACGCCTCGGGATCGTCGAGCTTGGCGGCCAACGCCTTGTGGCCCATCTCCTCGACGACGATCATCGCCGTATCCTGGTCGAGCATCTGGTTGATCGTGACCATCTGCCCGAGCTTCATCATCGTCTTGATGACTTCGGCGGCTTTCACCGACATCTTGTGCGCGAGGTCGGCGACGGTGATCGTCTCCGGTACGTGCACCTCGCGGACGATCGGCTCGCTCGAGAACGACGCGCCCGCGCCGGCGTCGTGACGTTCGCCGCCGCGATGCCGGCCGCCGCGCGGCCCGCCGCGCCAGCCGCCGTCGGAGGAGTCCCCGCGCGTCTTGATGCCGCGCTTCTTGCCGGCCTCGTCCGACCAGGTCGACGAGAGCTTCTCGCTCTTGACGTGCTTCTTCGCAGCGTCGCCGCTCGGCGCGCCGGCAGGACGACCACCGGCCGGTCGATGCAGCGTGCCGCGCACGCCTGCCTTCGCGCCGGGTTGCGCAGCCGCTTGCGCGGGCTGGGGCCCTTTCGCGGGCGGCGGCGCGACGGCAGGCGCCGGCGGCGCCTCCGCCGGCTTGGGTTGCGGACGACGCTGCAGGCTCATCAGCCGGTTGATCTCGGCGACCTCCGCCTCCACGGCACGACGCGCCTGCGCCTGCTGCTCGGCTTCCTCGGCCGCCTTGCGGACGGCTTCCTGGGCGACGCGCGCCTGCTCCTCGGCGGCACGCGCTTCCTGTTCGGCGCGAACGCGCGCTTCGGCCGACTGCTCCTCGGCCTGCGCACCGGCGGCACGCTCGGCCTCCCGGCGCGCTTCCTCCTCGCGACGCTGCGCCTCTACGGCTGCCTGCGCCGCGCGCTCGCGCTCCTGCTCGAGACGCAGCTGCTTCTCGCGCAGCTCCGCGGCCTGCCGCTCCAGCAGCTCGCGCTGTCGCTGCTCCTCGGCCTCGCGCAGCCGCTGCTGCTCCTCGTCGACGACCGACATCGGCGGCGGCGTCTCGACCGGTTCGGCCGCTGGCACCTCGACGGGAGCGCCGTCGCCGGGGCCGCGCTTGACGAACACGCGCTTCTTGCGCACCTCGACCTGGATCGTGCGCGCCTTGCCGGTAGCATCGGCCTGCTTGATCTCGGAGGTCTGTTTGCGCGTAAGCGTGATCTTGCGCCGCGATCCGTCTTCCGAGCCGTGCGCGCGGCGCAGCGCGGACAGGAGCTGCTCCTTGTCGACCTCGGTCAACTCGTCGTCCGGCGACTGCTTGCCGAGGCCGGCAGCCCGCAGTTGCTCGAGCAACGCATCGGCCGGCATCTTCAGCTCCGCCGCAAACTTCGCCACGTTCGTACTCGCCATGTATTTCCTTCCCGATACCTGATCGATGATGCCCGCCCGGATACGGCTCCCTGCACGGGCCGGCGCGCGGCACCCTGCCGCGCGACCTGTACACCCCTACGCGCGCGCGCCCTCCTGGCCGTCGCCGGCCGCCGCAGCCGGCTCCTCGAACCAGTGCGCACGCGCCTTGACGATCAGGTCGCGCGCGCGCTCCTCGTCGATGCCCGTAGCCTCGACCAGCTCGTCGACCGCCAGCTCGGCGAGGTCGTCTCGCGTGTAGACACGCGAGTCGGCCAGCTTCGCCGCCAGGTCGCGGTCCATGCCCTCCAGCTCGAGCAGGTCCTCGGCAGTGGTGCCGAGCTTCTCCTCGGTGGCGATCGCCTCGGTGAGCAGCGCGTTGCGTGCGCGATTGCGCAGCTCGTTGACCGTGTCCTCGTCGAAGCCCTCGATGTCGAGCATCTCGTTGATCGGGACGTAGGCGACTTCCTCGACGGTGGTGAATCCTTCGTCGATCAGCACGTCGGCGAGATCCTCGTCGACGTCGAGCTTCGCGATGAAGACCTGGCGCAGAGACTCGCGCTCGCCCTCGCTCTTCGCCTGCGACTCCTCGGCGGTCATGATGTTGATCTGCCAACCGGTGAGCTCGGACGCCAGGCGCACGTTGCGCCCGCCGGTACCGATTGCAAGAGCCAGGTTGTCCTCGTCGACGACGACGTCCATGCTGTGCTTGTCCTCGTCGACGACGATCGACGAGACGTTCGCCGGCGCGAGCGCGCCAATGACGAACTGCGCCGGGTCGTCGGACCACAGCACGATGTCGACGCGCTCGCCCGCAAGCTCGCCGGTGACGGCCTGCACGCGCGAGCCGCGCACGCCCACGCAGGTGCCGATCGGATCGACGCGCCGGTCGTTCGAGTGCACGGCGATCTTCGCGCGCACGCCCGGGTCGCGCGCCGCGGCCTTGATCTCGAGCAGACCCTGCTCGATCTCGGGAACCTCGTTGGCGAACAGGTGGCGGATGAAATCGGGCGCGGTTCGCGAAAGGAACAACTGCGGGCCGCGGCCCTCGCGATTGATCTTCGCGACGTAGGCCCGCACGCGGTCGCCCACGCGCAGGTTCTCCTTCGGGATCATCTGGTCGCGCGGCAGCCGCGCCTCGACCTTGCCCGATTCGACGATCGCGCCTTCGCGGTCCATGCGCTTGATCGTTCCGGAGAGCACCGACTCGCCGCGCGCGAGGAAGTCGTTGATGATCTGCTCGCGCTCGGCGTCGCGGATCTTCTGCAGGATGACCTGCTTGGCCGCCTGGGCGCCGATGCGCCCGAGGTCGACCGGCTCGAGATCTTCCTCGATGTAGTCGCCGACCTGGATGTCGCCGATCTGCTTCTGCGCTTCCGACAGGATGACCTGGATGTCGTGGTCCTCGAGCTCGCCGTCGGGCACGACCTGCCAGCGCCGGAACGACTCCGATTCGCCGGTCATGCGATCGACCGAGACGCGGATGTCGACTTCCTCCTTGAAGCGTTTCTTCATGGCGGAGGCCAGCGCGCTCTCGAGCGCGCCGAACACGACGTCGCGCGCAACGTTCTTCTCGCGCGCGAGCGCGTCGACCAGCAACAGAACTTCCCGGCTCATTTACGCCTCTCCTGGAACTTCAGCTTCGGCACCAGCCGAGCCCGCTCGATCTCGTCGAGCGAAAAAACGAGCTTGCGAGCCGCCTGCGCCTCGACCGCCGACGGCTCGGCGGCCGACGCCTTCGCGCGACGCGGCCGCGACTTGCCGGCGCCGCGCGCGCCCTTGGCGCGCGGCTCCTCGGCAGCTCGCTCGATCAACTCGAGCCCGTAGCGCCCGTCGTCCTCTACGGTGAGCAGGCCATCGAAGTTGCGCCGCCCCTGCAGCGGTTCGCGCAACCGGATCGCCACCTCCGAGCCGGCGAAGCGCTCGAAGTCGGACGCCTTCCTCAGCGGCCGGTCGAGCCCCGGCGATGAAATCTCCAGCCGCGCGTAATCGACGTTCTCGACCTCGAGAACGTACGACAACTGCCGACTGACCTTCTCGCAGTCGTCGAGTGTGATTCCGGACGGGGAGTCGATGAACACGCGAAGCACGCCCTGCTGCCCGCGTTCGACGTCGACCACTTCGTAACCCATCGCGGCCAGGGTGTGCTCGATGATCGCCTGCGTGGACGTCATCTCGGTCAATTGCCACCCCCTGCCAACCTGCGGTAAACCCGACGAGAAAAAAAAATGGGCCTGCGAGAGCCCATTTCTTCGAGCACGCCACCGGTGTTCCGCGCTTCGTGCAACCCGGTGACGTCAACCGGACTGCGGGGAAGCGCCCTCCCGGGCAGCGATTTCACCAGCCGGCAATTATATCGTCAAAAAGACGCGTCCGTCAGCCCCCGGAAGCGCCACCGCCGGCGCCGCCCCTGCCGCCACCGGGACCGCGGCCGCGAGAACGTCCGCCGCGACGCCCGGTGCGGCCGGGCGGCTTCGGTCCGCCGGACGCCTGCGGCCCGCCCGGTCCGCCCTGGCC